>JAPZRK010000017.1 GCA_027531445.1 Leptospira sp. | reverse complement strand
CCAGCCGCGGCAGGGGCAATGAGTGTTACAAGAAATGCTCTTGCCGCAAGCCCATCAATGTGAAGCCCCGAACCTGCGTTAAATCCAAACCAACCGAACCATAATAAACCAGAACCGAGTAACGTATATGTCAAGTTATTTGGGTGTGTGAGAGAACCTGGATCTCCTTTTCGTTTGCCAATGACCATGGCGCATGCAAGTCCAGCGATACCGGAAATCAAATGTACAACAGTTCCACCAGCAAAATCCAATGCGCCCGCTTTAAACAACCAGCCATCTGCCGCCCATACCCAGTGTGCGACCGGGTCATAAACGAGTGTAGACCAAACTAGGATAAAAACAACATACCCAGATAGTTTGACCCGTTCTGCGATCGCACCAGAAATTAAGGCTGGTGTGATCAGAGCAAACATACCTTGAAATAGAAAGTGTACGTATTTTGGAATGGTACCTTCTAACGTATCCATGTCGATGCCGTTGAGGAAAGCTAAACTAAAATCACCGTAATAAGGATTGGATCCAGAAAATACAAAACTATATCCAAATATGGTCCATTGTAATGTCATCACAATGATAGCCACAAAGCTATGCATCATAGTAGAAAGTACGTTTTTGGATTTGACGATTCCGCCGTAAAATAGGGCTAAACCTGGAATCATAAAAAACACAAGCGCAGAACAGACGATCATCCAAGTGGTATCTGCTTTGTCCATAGTCACCGTTTCTGCTACCGCCTCTGGAATCTCATCTCCAAAAAGCATAAAAGGTAAAAATAGGAGTACGAGCAGCAATACCCTACGGACTTTGAATTTTTGAAACATACAAATGTTCTCCCAATGGTTTCTTTCTAAAAGCTAAATCAATAGTGTCACATTTTTTATACTCAAAATCATCTGTCAATACCAACTGCTCTCAGCCATTAAGTCCTTCCCACAAAGAAGGCAACATTCAGAATAGATTTACCATGCCATCCTTCAAACCCATCCCCATCCTATCCGGTGGATTTGCTCAGTCGATTTTAGCGTCCTGGAAATCTAAAAAAGACAAACAATATCCATTTTTGAAGGAGAGCAAGTGGCATTTGCTAAAAACAGCCCAAGGGGTATCCCTATTAGCATCGCTCAATTTGCTAGAGAAGCCGAAAGGTATACTCATTTTGCTTCATGGATGGGAAGGTAGCATCGAGTCTAGCTATATCGTCAGAACGACAGGCCATTTTTTAGCACGACATTTTTCAGTCTACCGATTGAATCTGAGAGACCATGGAGGCACTCACCATCTCAATGAGGGGATCTTTAACGGTAGCTTACTCGAAGAAACCTATGATGCTGTCTTAGGGCTTTCCAAACTAAATCCCCACAAACTTCCAATCTATCTAGCTGGCTTTTCCTTGGGTGCGAATTTTGTTTTACGTATTGCTCACAAGCACTCGACCGCAAAAAAATCAGAAAAAATTCCAAATTTGAAACATTGTTTTGCGATCAGTCCACCTATCGATCCATTGGCGGCAACGTTAAAAATGGACGATCAACCAATCTTAAGAGATTACTTTCTAAAAGCTTGGGTAAAATCATTGCGGACCAAACAAAAATTATTTCCTCATCTTTATCAGTTCCCTAACCTAACAAAATTTAAGACTGTCATCGACCTTACGGAAAAAATGATATTAGAATATTCGGAATATAAATCCGTTCAAGAATATTTCAATACGTATACATTGAACCCAGAGTTTTTCAAAAAAATCAAAACTCCCGTAACTATACTAACATCCGAAGATGATCCAGTAATTCCTGTTTCCGATTTTTATACGATACCCAAACAACCCTATCTTGAAGTCATCATCGAAAGTAAGGGGGGACATTGTGGATTTATTGAGGACCGCGATCGCACTTCTTACTATTGGCGACTCATGTCGATGAAGATGAATTGAAATTCAGTTTGTAACCAATCTTTAACCTAAATGTAACCAAAGGTAAGAAATATGAATTGAAGCGCCTGTATTCATCATTTACAACGTGGCAGGCCTCTTAAAACATTATGGATTTCAGCATTTTTTACTTCGTTCTCGTTCTAATGGTTTTTTTAGCAGTTTTTGACCTGATTGTGGGTGTTGCAAATGACGCAGTAAATTTTACAAACTCTGCAATCGGATCCAAAGTCGCCTCAAAAAAGTTCATTCTCATAATTGCCGCTGTAGGTGTTTTACTCGGAGCACTCAGCTCTTCGGGTATGATGGAAGTAGCTCGTAAAGGAATATTCAGGCCCGAACTATTTACGCTCGAAGCACTCGTTTACATCTTTTTAGCCGTAATGATCACTGATGTGTTGTTGTTAGACTTTTATAACACATTTGGACTACCCACATCCACAACCGTTTCTTTGGTTTTTGAACTTTTTGGTGCATCACTTATGATCGCATTCTTAACAAAGCCAGAAGGTGTTGATGCATTTAGCTATATCAACTCTGAAAGCGCGATCAAAATCATTTCTGGCATCTTTATGAGCGTTATCATCGCTTTTGTTATTGGGATGATTATACAAACCATACTGCGGATCATATTTACATTTCAAATCGAAAAAACGCTAAAACATTTTGGAAGTACATTTGCGGCATTGAGCTCTTCCATATTAATATTTTTTATTATCATTTCAGCATTAAAAGGTTCAAATTATATCAGCAAGGATTTGTTGGTTTTTATCGAATCAAATCTACTGCTGTTATTTTCATTTGTATTTCTAACTTTACTTGTTCTCTTTCAGATACTTGTTTATTATCAAATCAATGTTTTAAAAATCATTATCATTTTCGGAACATTTGCCTTGGCTATGGCCTTTGCAAGCAATGATCTAGTAAATTTCGTAGGTGTGCCATTAGCAAGCATTAGCGTTGTTCAATTGATTTTAGAATCAGGAGATCCCTTGGCATTAGGAACCGCATTAGGCGGAAAAGTGCAAACCCCACAGATCTTCCTCTTTTTATCAGCAATCATCATGATTGTTACACTAGTTTTTTCAAAAAAGGCGGCATCTGTAACGAAAACGGAAATCTCACTAGCCAGTGAAAAAACAGAAATCGAATTATTTACATCAAATCAACTCTCTCGAAGAATCGTAAAAATATTCTTAGATATTTGGGGATTTTTTAAAGATTATAGTCCAGCATTTATCAGTTCATTCATTCGTTCGCGATATACAAAAGTTAGCACAAAGTATCATCAACATGAGTCATTTGATTTACTTCGGGCAAGTGTAAATGTAACAGCGTCCAGCTTGTTGATTCTAACTGGCACATTATACAAATTACCCCTATCGACTACCTTTGTAACATTTATGGTAGCTATGGGAACTTCCCTTGCTGACAGAGCTTGGGTGCGTTACAACGCAGTCAACCGTGTCAGCGGTGTTCTAACAGTCATAGGAGGATGGTTTTTGACTGCGATGATAACAACCATTTTGAGTGGTTCGATCGCACTTTGTTTTTACACGTTTGGCTTTTATGCATTCATTTTTTTATTGCCCATATCTTTTTTCCTTTTTATTTCATTTAACAAAATTCATAAGTTGAGATCTGACTTAAGCAATGAATTCAGCTTGCCGATGGAGGACATCAATTCAAATCCGAAATCAGCAATTTATTATATTTTCGATCATCTCATGGATAATATCCAGGACACCTCGAACATCTTAAATTCTATTCTCAAAGCGCTATCGACTGGAAAGAAATCACATCAAAAAGGAACTGGCAAAAGATTAGATAGACTCAGCTTTTTGTATGGGTCTTATATGGTTGGAATAGCGGAAGTGGATAACAGCGAGTTTACCCAACGTGAAATTACTCACTCTTATAATTTAGAAAGTTCGATTCATAGTTTTAGGAAATTAATCAATAACACACTCTCGATTCGTAAAAATGTTTTATACAAGATAGATTTTCAGTTCTCAGCTCTCAATGATGAAGAAAAGGAAGATTTAAAAGAAATCAAAGTATACATTCAATCAATTTTTGATGAAATACAATCCTTAGTGAAAAAGAAGCGGCGTTCTGATGCTAAAATGAAAGCATATAGGAAAGAATTTACCGTTCTCAAATTTAAAATCCACCGTAAACAAATCAAAAGATTAAAATCAAAAACTGCTCAGATGGCGGGCTTGGTACCTTTTTTAACAATCGTAGAGGAGCTCTTTGATTTTAGTCACCACCTGATCGAATTGTACAACAATGTTGAGCGAGTCCTCCCTTTGATGGAACGCAAAAACTAAATTACTCAACTCTCCCTTCTTCGTCAATCAATTGTTCTGCGAGGTCCCAAGGTATAGGAATTTCCTTCCACATCTTTTTCCCTCGATAAAACTTTGCTTTCCTTACTGCGGGCCCTCCCTCTTTCATGGCTCTTTCATGTTCCCGAGATTCGACAAAATTTTCTAACGATTGTTCGTCTTTCCAAATGGTCATTGTCCAAGCCCGCGATCCAAAGATTTCCCGACGAATCGACCCACCTAAAAATCCGGGATTCGACTCCAAGCTACTCCTTACAGATCCCACTCGGTCCCAAAATACACTTTTTACAGAATAACTGCCAGAAATATCTACTTCCGTTAATGCTACCGTAACAAGCGTTTCTGGCTTTAAAACACTCTCATCAATCTTGGAATTTTTTTGAAAGGGTGTTCCCACCGCACAGCTCATAATCCACTGGAGAGTTGAAGCAAGAATCATCAATTTCACCTTCATTATTTTTTTCCGTTATTGATCATCGACGCCATGATTTGTTTCAAAATCATGGATCTTATTTTACGAGGTGCGGTGGCAAGAGAGTATCCCAAAAACTTAGAGAGGAAACCAGGTCTAATTGTGTCAGTTTTACCAAGAGCAGATAATGCCTCTTTTGCGATTCCTTCTGGAGATTGAGACATTCCCATCTTCAGACTTGCACGTCCACCAAATCCTGTAGCTACGGGTCCAGGTGCCACAGAAAGGACATCGATTCCTTTTCCCTTATACTCGCCATAAAGACCTTCTGCAAAACTTTGAACAAATGCTTTTGTTGCCGCATAAGTGGAACTCCAAGGCACTCCTTGGAACCCAAGAAGCGATCCAAACACGATCAATCCCAAGTTTGATTTTCCCACCGCTTTTTGTATAAAAGCGTTACTCATCTGGACGACACTTCTGCAGTTTAGATCAATCATGTTTAATTCATTATCTAACGGTAATGATTCGAATGCACCACCTGATCCAAATCCCGCCGAAAGAACGATGATACCAAATTGTATATCTTTTGTCTCTTCAAGTAGACTTTCGACTGATTTTGTTTTACTTATGTCTTGGGCACTGATTCGTACTTGAACACCAAACTTAGATTTTAGTTCATTCTGCACTCTTTCTAATTTTTCTGTTCCTCTCGCAACGAGATAGAGAGAAAACCCTTCTTTAGCCAATTGAGTTGCAAAATCTTTTCCGATTCCGTCACTTGCTCCCGTCACTAAAGCCCATGAATTGTATTTTGATAGATTTTTCATTGTTTTTACTGGTTCAACTTGATTTGTATGGTGCTGTTTGATGTTAGCTGAAATGCCGCTTCATCGAATGTAGGTGGACCAAATGCGTGCATTGGTGCATTTTTGGAAACACCCCAAGGTTCTTTAGGAAATCCTACCATCGTTGTATCCATTGTTCCATTTCCATTCATATCTTCTAATACAGAAACGGCATATTTTTTAGCACTTAGCCCTTTGAATTTACATATTGTTTTGTTGTCTGCAGTCAATTCTGCGATAACACCTGTCATTCTTTTTTCTGGATTTGAAGGAAATCCTTCTTCTTTTTCAAAGACTGCACACGAAACTTTCGAGGAAGTGGATTTACGATTTTGGATTTCGACATCCAAATCTATGGCAAATAGTGGTGCGTTTAAAATCATCGCACTGATTAAGAATATTTTTAGTTTTGGTTTCATTTTAATTCCTTAATGTAGTCATCGTCTACTATGTTGATAGTGTCAACTTATAAATATACTGAAATCTTTGTCAAATTTTTTTTCAATTTTGAAGGTCATAACCCATTCCGATTACGTTCCGATAGCGAATCATGCGTTCCAAAAGGTCGATTTTACTCATTTCGAATCGATCTTTTTCTTCTGAGTATAGAATTTCTGCATCGATCCAAGAGTTGATATTTGTTTTGCCAGCTTTTACGCGTTCATATTCTTTCTTAGATGCGTTGCGAGATTTACTGACATTTGTTTGGCGTATTTCTACCTCATGCTTTTTTACCTTCACTTGAGTAAAGGTATCCTCTTTCTCTAAGGAAAGAGCCCGTATCAAATCAGAAAATTCTTCTCTCGTGGAACGAATCTCCGAATCGGCTTCTTCTTCCCGAATTTTTCTGACTCCCCCATCGAATGGATTTACACTCAAACCCAAAGATATTTGAGCCCAATTGTCTGTGTTAAATTGATTGTTGTTGAGATAAAAGTATCCACCTTTGGCTACCAGTTTCGGAAGTGCTTCATACTCGATCGATTTCTTCTTTTCTTGTAGTGCGAAGAGCTTCTTGCGAATGGCCAGTAACTCTAATCTTTCCGGTGGCTCCTCATTTTGTGTAACAACTCTTAACTCGGATTCATTCGGTAGGACACCCACCTCGATTTCTTCGTCGATACCTAGACTTCTTCTCAATGCCAAGTTCGCGATCCGTTCTTTTTCTGCTAATTCTTCCAATGAAATTTTTGCTTGGCTGATTGCCTGCTCAATGCGAAACAACTCGCTCTCTGTTACTTGACCTAAGACATACAATCGCCTTAATTCCTTCAAACGAATACCAAGAGATTGCATAAGCTCATCTAAATTTTGTCTTTTGATTTTGATGCGATGGATCGTTACATAAAGTATCAAGGCTTCCGATTGAGAAGTTTCCTTAGCGCGATACGATAACAAACGTTGTGCTTCTTCCGAATAGTCGAGTGCTTTTGAAACCGCAAACCAATTGGAAGGATCGAATAAGGTTTGTTGTAGTTCTATTCCACCTGTCCAATAACTTGGATTTATACCCGCAACGATTGGTAACGATGCATTTGGAAATAATGTTCTATCTCTATTGATCTGTTCAACGGAAATACCGAGTTTCGGATAATATACTGCTCGTTCAAATTTTTCTTTCTCTAAATTTTTTCTTTTCCATTCTTCCCAAGCTATCTTAACACGTGGAGATTCCTCTGCCTTTTTGACAGTGTCTTGCCAAGTAAGCACCAATGGATCGGCAACTAACATCTGATTCCCAGCAATAAAAAGACACAAAATTAGCCCAGGCGAAACCAATTTACGAATCTTTCCTAAATCGAACTTTTTTGGTTTTTTAACTGAAGGAGTCTTTTCGCCAAATGTCAGATATGTGGCTGAAGGTATTACTAGGAGAGTCAAAAAGGTAGATACGAGTAGGCCAGAAATCATCGTCCAGGCAAAAGGAGGCCATAAGGTCGCATCTGTAAATGCAAGTGGTATCAGACCTGCAATCGTGGTTAGAGTGGTGAGTAAAATCGGGCGAATACGTTTTGATAGAGAATATTTGATCGCTTCGGCTATCGAATCTCCTTTTTCGGTCGCGTGTCCTACATAGTCTAAAATCAAAATTCCATTGTTTACTACAATTCCAACGAGTGCGAAAATCCCAAGAAGAGAAAGAAATCCAAATGGCTTACCACTGAGGAGAAGACCTGGCACTACTCCAATCATGGATAAGGGAACAGTTAGGAGGATGATTCCCGTTTTTTTCCAACTTCCAAATTCCAGTAGAAGAAATGAAACTAATATCATCATACCAAGTGGAGCAACGGCCACTAACGATTGATTGGCACTACCAGATTCTGCTTGTTCCCCACCAAATTCCCATCTAACAGATTCGGGAAACTGTAACGCATTCAGCTTTTTTCCTAAAATTTTTGTTGCCTTTTCTGCTGTGATGCCATCTGTCACTTCGGCTAAAATGTTTATTCCGGTTTCTCGGTTTCGCCTATAAAGCAATGATGGTTCCCAATCCATTGTTAGATGAGAGACGGATGAAAGTTTTAAAATTTCTGTACGTGTTGAAGTAAGCGGACTTTCGGATATTGAACTTGGAGAGATATTATCTTTCTGTAGTGTTCTTAATACGATCGGTATAGGTCTGTCTCCTGCACGATAAAATCCTATCGGTAGACCACGCGTTTGCGAAAGTATGGAAAGCGTTACATCGGACCTAGAAGTTCGATATCTAGAAAGCGAAGCATCATCAGTTTCCCAATTTAAGACGGGAGTACCTACTCCCAAATCAGAACGAATGTCTTTGACCCCGGACATTTCGTATAAGGATTTCAATACTAACTGATTCGATTTGAATAGATCCTCATGGTTCTCACTAAATATCCTTACTTCAATGGGCGCTTTTACAGGAGGTCCTTGTTTCAATTCTTGTAATATTGCATTTCCAATGGAAAGCTTCGAATCTAAAACTTTTTGAAAATCTTTTTTAAATGTATCTCTCTCTTCAATGTCTTTAAGGTTGATTATGAATTGAGCCACATGCGGACTATTTGGTGATTGATTTAAATTGTAATAAAATAAAGGTACGCTTCTCCCAACAAAAACATTTACTGAATTGATTCGTTTATCTTCTTTTAACCAGCTTTCAATTTTTTGAGCGATATCATCAGTCTGAGTAATATCTGTGCCTTCTGGCAATCTCAAATCAAGTATCAGTTGATCACGATCTGCATCAGGAAAGAATTTTTTTGGTAAAATTCCAAAACCCGCCATCGCAACTACAAATAATACAAATGCTACGATCAAGATCTGCTTTGCATAGATTGGAATTAGTTTGCCAACGCGTTGTGATGCAATTTCATAAAAGGATTCTTTAATTACTTTTTTGGGTCTTAAAAAGTACAACCCGAGTAGTGGAGTAACGAATAATGCAAATACAAAACTAACTGTTAACGTTAGCATATTGATCACAGGAATTGC
Source organism: Leptospira sp. (assembly GCA_027531445.1). Classification (GTDB taxonomy): domain Bacteria; phylum Spirochaetota; class Leptospiria; order Leptospirales; family Leptospiraceae; genus Leptospira_A. The sequence continues at coordinate 49,681 of JAPZRK010000017.1, read as the reverse complement.
CCTAGTAAAATCTGCCGAATTCCCACTGGAACCTAATAACGGAATGAAAGATGCAAGTGTGGTTCCAGTAGCACTAAGTAAGGGAAAAGCTAGATTTGAAATCGTCTCTTTTACGGAAGAGGTGATCTCATTACCCGCATCTATCTTTTCTTGAACGCTCTCAAGAATTACAATCACATTGTCAATGAGTAACCCAAGAGCCATTACAAAAGCGGCGATGGAAATTTGATGGAGAACACCACCAAACATTCCATATATTCCTAAACTTATAATTGCAATGACTGGAACGATAACAGCCGATAGAAACCCGATACGAAATCCCATCATACTAATTAGTACGAAGGCAACGATGAGAATCCCAGAAAATAGATTGAGTCCAAGTTCTGACAATCTTTTCTCAACATACATAGGTTGGGAATTGATGATCTCTACTTTAAGATTAGGATTTTTTTTCTGCCACTTTTGCACTATGTCAGAAACTTCCTTACCAAATGTGACTAGATTTATATTCTTTTTTGCAACGATCCCCAATCCGACCGCCGTTTTTCCTCTAGAACGCATCAATTCCGAAGTAGGATACTTTGGTTTCTTTTCGATCGAACCTAACTCTCCTATGCTTCTCAATTCTCCACCTGGAAGCGGAAGACTTAATAAAGAAATCGCATCGATGTCACCAAACCAACCATCCGTTTTGATGATCGCTTTTTTCCCATCAATGGTCATCGTTCCAGGCGGGATACTATGGTTAGCCGCGGCAATCCAATCTGCAAAAAATCGCAATGAAATTCCTTTGTCTTCTAAGATCCGTTTTGGAATATAGATTTCTATTTCTTCTTCCGGGTCAGCCAATCGATTGATCTTTGCAACATTTTGAATCTGCAAAAGCTGAGTGCGTAAGCTGTCAATTTCTTTCTTTAATAACAATACATCATCTGATCCAGTTAATGCGATCAAAATGGCTTCTTGATCTAAAACCCTACGATTTAAATCCCATGGTTGCAATCCTTGAGGAAATTTCGGTTCTGCTTTTTTGATCGCATCTTCCACGCGTTTCCATGCATCGTTAATTTCCTGTTCGGTGCCAAGTGAATCCTGTAACCGAATTTCGGCTATCATCACTTCCGGACGTACACGAATCTCTAATGTTCGAACAGCTGAAATTTCCGCCAAAGCTTCTTCTGTTGGTATACTCACTAAGCGACGGATACTCTCTAAAGAAGCGCCGGGATATACGATCTTCAACACTCCAAATCGTTCCTTTAATCTTGGGTCTTCTTCGCGTGGCATCACAAAAAATTCGAGAATTCCCAAAAGAAAAAAGAAGGTAAAGATTGTGAAAATTAAGCTTTTTCTTTCTAAAATAAAATTCGCAAATTTCATAGCTCTACCTTTACTTGCATCCCTTCTACTAAGTCGCCTTGCCTAGTTTTGATTATGATATCTCCCTTTTCCAAATTTCCGAGAATCAGGGCATGATTTTGATAAACTCGAATGACATTTATGGGCAATGAAAAAGCTTTGCCGCTTTGATATTTGAAAACATATTGGTTATCACCAAACGGTGAATAAATGGCATCGAAAGGGATCTGCCATCCTTGTGTATTATTTATATAAAAGTATCCCTCCAGTTCTGCTGAATCGATATATCCTTCCGGAAACTGAAAGGAGCTCTTGATCTGATCTTGATAGTAAACTAGATTTACGAGGAAGGTTGGTGTATTGATGTAAGGAAGTTTTACCTGAATCTTACTCGGTTTATAAAAAAGGATCTGCTGTAAATACTTCGACTCAAAAGCCAACGAATATTGATTCTTTGTCTCTCGGATTACACGGCCACGAATAGAAATCTCTTTGATCGGAAAGGATTCTTGAACTTGAACCCCTTGAACGGAAATTGTCGGACTCAATTGTTCATTTACGTTCGAACAATGAATTAGTATCAAAAACAACGAAAAAACAAACAATTTTTGAAAAGATAGAAACATTGTACCTCAAATGTAGTCGGTGACTACAATAATGTAGACTACGACTACATTATTTGGTGTGTCAATAGAAAAAAGTAGACAATATCTATATTTCTTATTTTTTGAGGTGATGATCTTAGAAAGACGAAAATCCAGAAAAGGCTACCATCATGGAAATTTGCGCGAAGCGATTCTCAATGAATCGATCATCTGGATCAAAAAAAAGGGTGTGGAATCTCTAAGCTTAAGAGAAATCGCAAAGAAACTCGGCGTTACACATTCTGCACCAAATAGACATTTTCCTAAAAAAGAAACCCTACTTGCTACACTTATCGAAACTGGTTTCATTCAGTTTCGGTTAGCCTTATTGGAAGGAAAAAAGGATATAGACATCCATCCAAAGGAAGCTTTCATCGCAATGGGTGTATCTTACCTTCGTTTTGCGAATGAAAATCCAGAACTCTATAGACTTATGTTTTCAAACAACATTGATGATATGTCACAATACCCAACATGCGAAAAAGCAGGATTAGAATCGTTTGAAGTATTGTTGTCAGCTGTGATCACATTACAAACAAGAGGCATCTTAAAGAAATGTGACCCAAAAGAAATGGCTTTTTTGATTTGGTCTTTTACTCACGGATATGTGATGTTACTCCAAGATGGAAGATTGGCGGGGATTGATTCAAAACAAAAGCAGGTTAGCCCCAAACGTACGGACGAAGAGCTATTTTCCCAACTTTTACACCAGATGGGTATTGGTCTGCTTGCTTGAGCAATCCATAATTTGTTGAAATGATTTGACAATTAGAATTAATAAATTTACTAATTCGTTTCAAAACAACAAATTCAAAAAAGGATATAGATTATGAATTGGAAACAATTACTCATCAATGCAAGTTCAGTATTGCTCGGCTTTATTTTAGGTAGTATGGCAAATATGGGGATTATTATGCTTGGTGGAACCATCATCCCTCCTCCCGAAGGTGCAGATGTAACGACGATGGAAGGTTTAAAGGCAAGCATCCATCTCTTTCAACCTATCCATTTCCTCATGCCATTCCTTGCACATGCAATTGGAACCTTGATTGGATCGATGATCGCATTCAGAATTGCAATCAGCTTTAAGAACCGTTTTGCCTATACCATCGGCGGTCTTTTTCTCTTGGGGGGCATTGCTAACATTATCATGTTACCTGGTCCAATATGGTTCACGATTGTTGATTTGGGACTTGCTTATATACCCATGTCCTTTTTAGCGATTCAGTTTCTCAAAAAAAATTAGGCAAACCATTTGCTATTCGAAAAAAAATCTCACTTTTTGTCACAAATTGGATTTTGTTTTGTCCAAACGTTCAATTAGGAGATTAATATGAAACTTGCAGCACTAGTAATGACTGGACTTGTCGCAATCGAACACGTCCTCATACTCATTTTGGAAATGTTTCTCTGGCAAACAGAGTTTGGAATGAAGGCATTTAAACTGACGCCAGAGACAGCGGCAATTACCGCAACACTGGCAAAAAACCAGGGCTTGTACAACGGTTTTTTGGCGGCCGGACTGTTTTGGGCATTATTCTTTATTCGAGATCAAGATCAAAAGTATCGAACCATTCTGTTCTTTTTGATTTGCATTGTGATTGCGGCGATCTTTGGATCCGCCACTGCAAAATTTTCAATTTTATTCACACAAGGTGGACCAGCTTTGATTGCCCTTGTGTTAACAATTTTATCTAACAAGAAGTAGATGGAAGATCCGCAATTACCTTTGCTTGAGGGTTGTTTAAAAGGAAGTAGAATTGCCTTTGAAGAGCTAGTAAAATACTTTCAACCAAAGGTTTTTGCATTATCATTAAAATTTCTTTGGCATCCAGAAGATGCTGAAGATGCAACTCAAGAGATTTTAATTAAAGTCATCTCAAACTTGGGAAATTTTCGAAAAGAAAGCAAACTGACTACATGGGTTTACCGAATTGCAACAAATCATTTAATCAATACAAAAAAAAGTAATTTGGAATTGAAACATGTAAATTTCAGAAAGGTCGAAGAAGAACTAACAAAAACCAATGTTGAAAATCACGACTCTTCTGAAAGGACGAAATATTTAGCATTACATGTGCAAACCGCCTGTACCCATGCAATTTTACTTTGTTTGACTAGAAGCTATCGCATTGCTTTTATATTAGGTGAAGTTTTTCAAGTCTCAAGTTCTGAAGGCGCTTGGATAATGGATATAAGTGAATCAAATTTCAGAAAACGTCTTTCACGAGCCCGCAAACAGATGGATGAATTTTTAGGCAAACAATGTGGACTGAGCTCCGCATCAAATCCTTGCAAATGTCAAAATAGAATTGCCTATTCCCAAAAATCCAAGAGAATCAATGCCTATCTTGAGCTGTCTGAAAAAATGAAAGAAAAAGGGACATGGAAGATAAAACCATTGCTAGATGAGTCTAAGCTAGTTCGAAAAGCCGCGGAGATCTACCATTCAGGACCAGACTTTGAAACGAAAAAAGACATTTTATTAAATATAAAAACTGTAATCGAAACAAAACAATGGAATTTATTAAATTAAAGAGCCTATGCCACTTGTATTACAACATCACCTTTCTTTTTGCCCGTTTGCACATAACGATGTGCATCTACGATCTCTTCTAGTTTGAATATTTTATCAATAACAGCTTTGTATTTACCTTCTTCAAATAATTTCTTCAAAAACAACATTTTATCCAAACTCTCCGTTGCTACATCCCAACCTTCAACAGACTTGAATATACAATTAGGATTTAATACATGAGAAAAATCCTTTTTGCCAATCTTTCCGACTGCATCAAATACAATATCATAATCAGCTTTTAAATTTTGAAATTCACCCTTTGAATAATCCACAATTTTGTTAACACCTAAACTCTCCATCAATTCGATACCTTTGCCGCTCACAACAGCTGTAATATCTGCGTCGTAGTATTTCGCAATTTGTACGCCGGCCACACCCACAGAGCCCGCGGCACCATAGATTAAGATTTTTTTGGGAGTTTGGTCGATTTTTGCCTTCTTTAGAAAATGATACGCTGATGTTCCACCGAAGATAATGGAAACTGCTTCATCAAAACTAGCATTAGAGGGTCTTTCGCAAACAACCGAATGTTCCTTTACACAGATATATTCTGCGTAACATCCGAACTGGAAACCAGTCATTCCAAAAACCTCATCACCTACTTTAAACTTTTTCACATTTGCGCCCAATTCTTCAACGATTCCTGAAAAAACAAGACCGAGAATCGGCTTTCTTGGTTTTTTAGAACCTAAGACCAATTTCATAAGAATTCTTTGGATCCCATCTACTATGAATCCTCGGACTCGAACATCGCCTGAATTAACCGCGGTTGATTTGATTTTTACTAGAATCTCTGTCGCCTTTGGTTTAGGTTTCGCCACTTCTTTTAAGCTCAAAACTTCTGCAGGACCATAGCTCTCACAAACAATCGCTCTCATCAATATTCTCCGTTTAGCTTACGCTGTAAGCCGATCCTATACCAATCCCATTCATAAATCTTTTTGTCAACAATAAAGTTTACAGCGTAAGCCTAAATCTGTAGAATTGTCTGAATATGAAGAAGACTATAGTAAAAAAAGAAAGAGGACCATTAAATAAAGCAAAAATAATGGACACAGCACTCAAAATAGCTGATAAACATGGGCTTCAAAATTTATCCATGAGAAGTTTAGGAAAAGAGTTGGGTGTTGAGGCAATGTCTTTATATAAGCATATTCAAAATAAGGAGGAGATTTTGGATGGGTTGACAGATTTGTTGTTACAAAAGATTGAAATTCCCTCCTCAAAGGGAAATTTAAAAAATACGCTCAAAGCACTCTACAGAAACAAAAGAAAAATTTTGAAAGCCCACCCCTGGGCTCCGCAAGTATTAGATACAAGAAAGAACTTTTCAGAGATTCGATTGAATTTTATGGAGAACCAGTTTAAGCTTTTAAGAGACGATGGTTACTCAATAACTGAAACTTATCGGATTTTATTGGCTTTAGAAAGTTATGTATATGGATTCTGTATACAAGAAGCAGGTTGGAGATTTGACAATTTGCCAGAAGATAATACTAGTTCAATGGAAAATTTATTTGCAACAAACCAGGAACACCTTTTTACAAGGTATCCAAATTTTGTAGGTTTCATAACTTCGTTTTTAAAAAGAACTACTAAGAAAAAAATTGAAACGATTTTAGATGAAGAATTTGAATATGGGCTGGATATATTTATTAAAAAAGTACTTTCGTAAACTTAGAATATTCTTTAAGTGATTTTTTCTTCTTTTCACTTCATATATGATTCGATTTCGATTTTTTGAACCCAGCAAAAACTCTCTATAAACATTTCAAAATCTTTTTGTCTTCAAAAACTTTCTAAAGAAAACAAATAGTTTTTTCCATCGGATAGTCTAACATATAAACAATCTTTCTAAAAGGATCTTATCCCTTGAAAATTTTTTTCCCCACTGATTTCGAATCAATTCAAAAAAGGATGCACTCGTTTGATCCTATCCATTACGGAGATTCCAGAAACTATATTGATGGTGGAGTTTCCGCTTTATCACCTTACATTTCAAGAGGATTTTTATCAACAAAACAAGTTTTTCTTTTTGTATTGTCCCTAAACTTAAAACCTTACAAAGTAACAAAGTTTGTTCAAGAATTGGCATGGCGTGATTACTTCCAACAAGTTTGGAAACATAAAAAAGAGGAGCTTGAAAAAGAATTAAAGCAATCACAATTAAATGTAAGACATTATCAAATCCCTAAAGCAATCTTAAAAGACTCCGTTTCCACTGGAATTAGTGGTATTGATAGGGAATTGATTGATTTTTATGAAAATGGGTATTTACATAACCATGTTCGGATGTATCTTTCATCTATCATCTGCAATGTGGGTGGTGCCCATTGGAAAATGCCTTCCGAATGGATGTACTATTATTTGTTGGATGCAGATTATGCTAGCAATACATGCAGTTGGCAATGGGTTGCCGGTGCATTTAGTTCCAAAAAATACATTGCAAACCAAGAAAATTTAAATCGTTATTTAAAGACCCAAGATCAGAATACTTACTTAGATAAATCATACGAAGATATCCTTCGATTTGAATCTCTCCCGAAAGAACTGCAACCCTTAGTAGATTGGGATAAAAGCTTAGCCTTTCAAACCACAAAGGACTGGTTTTATGAGAAGAAACGAAATTACGATAATTCTAAATTAGGCAGTCCATTTTTTGACTCTAGTCATGCTCCAAGTTTTGATATGAACTCACCTACATTGATCTATGACTTCTACAATCTCGATCCACAATGGCATAGAGGTGAAACGGCAAATCGCATATTCTTACTACGTCCCTCATTTTATGAAAAGTATCCAACATCGCCGAAAACTTTGGATTTTATATATAATCTCTCAAAAAACATTCCCGATATACAATTCTTTTGGGGAGAATGGAATGAACTTTGGAACTACCTTTCTAAATTGAATGGAAAAGCCTACTGGAAAGAACATCCAACAAACACAAATTTTGTGGGCATAGAAGAACAAAGAGATTGGATGTTCCCTCAAGTTAACGGATATTTTCCCTCCTTTTTTACCTACTGGAAAAAATGCGAAAAATATTGGGAAAGATCAAATATGTCTCAACCAAGTTTGTTCGACGAATAAGTTAAAATAAAAAGACACTCGTTTTTTTAATGACAATCAAATCCAAAAAGTTAGAAATAAGTATGAAAAAGTATTTTCTTTATGGCATGAGCGCATTTTACACATTCGCAGGTTTGAATCATTTTATTTCTCCTGAATTTTATTTAGAAATGATGCCTGATTATCTTCCTTTTCATGAACTTTTGAATATAACAAGTGGCACTACGGAAATATTACTTGGTCTACTTCTTTTGGACAATCGTTTGCGGCAAGTCGCCTGTTACGGAATTATCTTATTATTGATTGCTGTATTTCCAGCAAATATCCATATGCTGCAAGAAGCCATAGAGGGCACAGATAACAGATTTCCAGTAATCGCTCTCTGGTTCCGCCTTCCCATTCAGTTTCTATTTATGTATTGGGCCTGGGCAGTTAGAGATTACAAATCAACTTCCGAAAAAAATTCCGGCGATCCGTCTTGAGGACTCAAAATCTACCTTGTAGTTTTTGCATAAACTAAAGGAAAAATATATTGATACCCATTCAATTGGGGATTCTCTATGACTTAAACCATGGTTCCAAATGCGGAAGAAGTCAGACGGCGTGAGATTGAAAAGAAGGCCGCTCTCGTGCGTAATGAAGCCAATTTGTATTGGAAGATAGTTCTTCGCCAACCGGAAGTCGGAGAAGGTACGATTCAGCTTCTCAAGGATACATTTCTCAAAAATTTCGAAGCAAATTACTCTGGATTTGATGTCTCAAACGAAGAGTCCTTTTTAGCCGCCACCCATAACCTTTTACAGAGTGCTGGAAGATTTCGTATACTCGACGTTAAATCATTTGAACAGCGCGTAGCCAAAGCATATCAAAAAGAACAGGCATATCGTAATAATAGAAGGAGCCACTTTTCTCTTGATATCTTATTCCAAACCATAGATTTGCTAAGTGCCAACAAACAAGAAGAAGCGGCAGAACAAAATATGGCAAACAAAGACGATGCAGGACTTTCTGCTCAAGAACGGGAAAATTTAATTCTCAACTTTCGCGCATATAATGCTATGAATGCGAAAATTTTAGGAATCGGAAATCTCAAAGAAGCATTATTAAAGAAAGATACCCTTGTTTCAGATGTGGCATTGATTCACATAGATATTACAATAACAGCTCTAGAGTTTATGTTTCGGAACATCATTGCCCAGCAATTACTTTCGAAAAAATACAACTGTGACACATTGATTGCGGAATGGAGTAAAGAGTATAATTTTGAAGAAGAACTTAAAACAAGAGTCCTCTTTTATATCTCTGGAGATACTCCCCTCTTAAAGTTCAGACCGAAGTACGCACAAGCGATACAGTCTATCAACAATACAGATGTTTCTAAATCCGATGTTTTGGATTCAGATCTTTTTCTGCTGAGATCTCTTGCGAACTTTTACACTTCATGGATCATGCAAGTTTCAGAAATGATTGCCGCGTAAGGCGCACACTAATCAGACATTCTATTTCATAAAATCAAACACCTCAGGAAAACAATATGGAAAAGTATTCAGAGAAATTAGCTAAGGTTTTAGATTTTTTCATCTTCGGCGCATCAATCGTCGCCATTTTAGCCTGGGTTGTCGGAAAACCTTTGTTTTATGATCAACATGGACCGGTAATGTCCATCTTTACCGCCATTTCCTTATTTATGATCGTAGGTATCCGTTTGGCAACAAGATACCTTTATCTTTGGCCGTTTACCATGAGTATCGCATTTCTTTTGATAGTTGGAGGAGGCAACTTTTCTTCGATACTGATGTTACTTTCCGCTCCAACGGTACACATCAAAACTTCATCATCGCTCGTTATGACCTCAATTTTTACATCTTTAGGAATTGTTTTATTTTGCATTTATGAAATACTGGTTTACCTTCGAAAAACTCCAAAGAATGTCTTTATATTAGATGACATTCTGATTCACCTAGCACTTGTACCAGGAGAACTCAGTATGATCGGACATCTTTTCAATAATCCAACATACTTAAGTATGGGCATCGATCCAAGAGTGGGTATTTCTATATTGGAAATGTGCTTTATGGCGGCCCTCGCCGCTTCAACTGTTTTTGGGAACAAGAACCTTTTCCTATGGCAGTTCCTAAAAGGCGGAGTTGGGAATCAGGTCATTTTTTGCGCATTGTTTGCCAACCAATACATTGCTCCACTTCTCTACCTTTCCATCATGGGGAAAAGTTCTGATTCATTTGGAACCGAGCTTTTTATCATGTTTGCTGGAGTACTTGCAACCCTAGGATTTCTTGTGATTCAGGCGTATGGCCAAAATAAGGATTTTGAAGGAAGACTTTAACAAAGACACTTTCAAAAAACAGCAATACCCCTCTCTCCACTGAAAGAGGGGTGGGGGAATTTCTTTACTCTGTTGTTGCTGCTACGGAATAAGTGCTTGTTCCGGAAGTTACAGTCCATACATTGCCATTGGAAAATTGGTAGCCTAAGACGCTGCAGTTTGTCCCACTATTGAAACTAATCGCGTAAAGACCCTCAGTTACGTTGTTATAACTAGATGTAGATCCATTGGCTACAGCTCCAATCGTTTGAACTAAGGTTCCTGCACCACATGTTGCTGAATTATGGAGAGTGTAGGTCTCATTGGATCCACTTGAATTTCTGAATCGAATCCTAGCAGCATTTGTAGGTTTAGTAAACGTTCCCCTTACACGAGATCCCGTTCCAGAACCAGCCGCATTTACACAGTTTGGACGAAGCCCAAAAACGGTGGTTGAGCTAGTTGTGGTTGGAATAGTAACGTTTTCAGAGGTTGGAAAGTCAATCGGAGAGCTCGAATAATAGTCATAAGTATAAGATATTGCGGCAAGTGATGGAGTGTCCCTTGTGGTTCCAGTACATGTGCCAACTAAGCTAGCAGTCGCGATGCATTTTGAAGTCTCAGAAAATGTGCCAAACAAACTGGATGTACAATGCCTTCTCGCCGCACCTGAATTCCAGGCAGACGCACTATATTCAATGCATGAATTCGTTAACGCACAAGAGCAATTTGTACAATTAGGCTGATTTGCCACTGCTGTTAGTAGTAACAGGTTATTTGTAGAATCATCTTCCTTTTTCGGTGCAACTGTATCACAGGCAAACAAGAATGCTGCTGTGATTAGTAAAAAGTAAATGATGAGTTTGTTTGTTGGTTGGTTTGTTGGTATGTGCATGGCTACTGATTAAATTAATGCTTTTTTATTTCAATATTTATTTTGTTAGGTCGCCAATGAAAAAAGTTAGCTGACTCGATTTTGATCCCTTTAGGGAAATCAGCAAAATGGAAAAGAGGGAGAGCTCTCTATCAAGAACATGATCCTTCCAAACTGAATATAAAATTCAAAATCATTCTTCAAATCATGGATCAGAGTGGAGATGGCAATTTTCATCAATGACATCTGATAAATTGATAGTTTTGCACTCGCGAAGGTGGTAATTTCGCTTTGCAACCAAACAAGTAATGTTTTGATTGGAATCCCCAATGCGACCACTATGTCATACGATTTTCCTCCTTTTAGTTTTTCTTTCGATTGGTTTATGTAGCCCACTTAACCAAAAGAAGGAGCCTCCTAAAGCAATAAACGGTATCCTAGATCTCCGAAACTGGAATTTCCAGGAAGATGGCCCCGTACCTTTGGATGGTGCTTGGGACTTCTACTGGCAGGAGACTTTCCAGGATCTTAAATTGAATGAAGCTTTAGGCATAACAACGCCGAAGGCAACAATTAATGTCCCATCTACTTGGAAGGGATTGATTTGGAAGGGCAAGTCTTTGGGCGGGTTTGGCTATGCTACCTATCGATTAAAAGTCTTATTACCGCCTAATTTACCTCAACTTGCGATGCATAATTTAGATTTGTCTAGCTCCTATCGGCTCTACATCAATGGAGAGAAATTTACGGAGATAGGCAAGTTTTCAAAAGATCCACGTGATGCGGAACCCGCCTATCGGCCATTTACGAGTGATCTCCCGAAAGTAGAAGATTCAATGGATATTGTTTATGAAATTTCAAACTATCATTATGCAAAAGGAGGCTTTTGGGAAAGCTCAGAAATAGGAGAAAAAAATCAAGTTTTAGCTAAGCTAAACGCTAGATACCAAGTCATTTCCTTTGTTGCAGGAAGTATCTTCTTGTGGGCAGTTTATCACTTAGGCTTATATTTTATGCGCAGGGAAGATAAGCCTAGTTTGTTCATTGCACTTTTCAGTTTCTTTCTTGTTTTGCGCCTCCTAACAACGGGAGAACGAATCATTGGCGCCATGTTTCCTAGTCTATCTATGGATGCATTGATTCGATTAGAGTTTTCAACTGCATATATCGCTGCCGGTGTATTCATGTATTTTTATCGTTTGGTATTTCCTGAAACCATTGGGAAAAAAACCATTTATTTTTTCGGAACCGCATTACTTCCGTTCATTGTCTCACTGGCCTTCCCTGTGGAATCCTTTTCGAAGCTTGCTCTACTTTATCAAGTTTTATTGATTGCTATTTGCTTAAGGGTAATTTACGCAATTTTTGTCGCATTTCGAAATAGAATCATCAAATCTCTTCTATCCCTTGCTGGATTTCTCTGTATCTTCGTTTCCATTCTGAACGATACATTATATCAAAATAATATCATCAACACAATGAATGTCATACCCTTTGGATTTTTAGGTTTTATACTATTTCAAGGGTATATCCTATCTTATGGATTTGTAAGAGCATATACGGATATAGAAAGTTTGAAAGAAAATTTGGAGATATCCAATAAACAACTAAGTAAATTGAAAGAGGGCCTGGAAGATCTTGTATCCGAAAGAACAGTTGAATTGGAAGAGTCTAGGCAAAACATACAACAATTAAATGAATTTGCAAAGGCTCTCAATTCAACACTCAGATTGGAATCGATTCTAGAAAAAGCATATGACTACCTCAATCATGAAATTAAGTGTAATTCTCTTATCTTATTTCTTATTGATGAAAAAAATAGTCTGATCGAATTTCATAAAGCTGTTTTTTCATCAGAGTATCCAAGTGATATCGATGATAAATTTCGGGAAATGAGATTTCATTTGGATATGACTGCAGGTCTTTTATACTTAGTGTATAAAAGAAATAAGTCATTTGCTTTTTCAAGAGTAAGAGAAGGTAGGCTGAATGATTCTAATCAATTCTTTATAAAGTTGATCGGGAAACGACCCGGAATGATTCATCCATTGGTCTCACAGGGGAAGGTTGTTGCACTTTTAACACTTTTTAAATCAGAAAATGAGATGCCGTTTAACAAGGCAGAAGAACGAATCATGGAGAGCACTGGTGAAGCGATCGCGACGGCAGTTACTAATTCAATTCTCGTTGAGACTCTCAATACAGAACGGAACATTGCTGAGATATCAAAAATGCAGATGGAAGATGCAAAAAATGAAGTAGTTAAGCTTAATGAATTTACTCAACGAATCAATTCAGAATCTCTACTGTCCAATATCATCCGCGAAATGTTTGCATATATGCAAAAGGCATTCAATATAGATGGCATTTTATTACAATTGATAGACTATAAAAACAAGGAGCTTTTTACTTATAGCTCCACACATCCTTCGTATATCACGCAGGAGCAAATAGAAATCATTAGAAATCTACGTGTTCCATTAAACAAATCAGGTGGGCTCGTTTTTAAAACATTTAATCGTAAAAAGCCTTTATATCTTTCTCGAATCCCGAAATCATTCAAAAGTGAATTTGATCAAAAGATCATGCAAATATTCGATTTTAAATCTTTTCTGTTAGTTCCGTTAGTTGTAAGAAATGAAGTCATTGGCCTCACTTACATAACATCGTATAAAGAGGGATTAGGTCTTGCGAGGGAGGAAATAAAAAGGATAGGAGGTTTTTGTGATCATATCGCTGGTGCAGTTCAAAATTCACTCTTGCTCCAAGCCGCCGAAGAAGAACGAAAAAAATCCGAGTTGGCTCGCTCTGAAATACATAAACTAAACGAATTCGCAAAACGTATCAACTCACTTACCAATTTAGAAGGCATTTTAGCTGAGATTTTTGAATTTATAAGAAAGAATTACGAAATAGAAAACTGCGTGTTATTTTATTTGGATAAAGAAGCAAAAGAATTTCGTTATCTAAATCATTCTGGCTTTAGCCTTATTGATGATGAAACTGTAAATTTTTTTAAAGGATTACGATTTCCATTGAATCAAAGTGGAGGTTTTGTCTTCAAATGTTACCAACTTAAAAAATATTTTTATATGAAGACTGCTCCAAAGAATGTACCTTATGAAATCGATCGCGAAATTATCAATCGTTCTAAAACTAAATCCTTTCTAATATCACCAATGATTAACAATGATGAAGTGGTGGCTATGGCTGTCTTTGGAATTTCTGATAGAGAAAAAACTTTAAATAAGGAGGAGATTTCATCCATCATTGGTGTGTCAGAACACATCGCAAGCGCGATCAATAACAATTTCCTACTCAAAAAAATAGAGGAAGAAAAGAATAAATCGGATGCGCTACTTTTAAATATTCTTCCAAAGAACGTTGCTGAAGAGTTGCAGACAAAAGGAAAGGTAAATCCCGTCGAATTTGAAAACGTCTCCATGCTCATCACGGGTTTCCCTGGCTTTTCTGCTCTGACAGCACAACTCACACCAGAAGAATTGATTGCCGGGTTAGATCTTTATTTTTCTAGATTCGATGAAATCATTAAAAAATGGAATTTAGAAAAATTAAAAATGACAGGAGATATGTACATTGCCGCAGGTGGACTTCCAATTGGAAATTTTACACATCCAATTGATGCTTGTTTGGCGTCGCTGGCAATACGCGAGGAAGTACAAAAAATAAAAATAGAATTTCCAGACATCCCATTTCAACCAAACGGAATCACAATCGCCATTCACTCCGGTCCAGTTGTTGCGGGTGTCATCGGGAAATCCAAGTTTAATTATGATGTTTGGGGCAAAACAGTAACACAGACTCAAGCAATACGAAGAGCTGCCTCAGCGGCAGTAATCACAGTATCGCAAGAAACGGAAGAAAAAGCAAAACGACTATTTGTATTTGAAAATCAATCTAAAATTGTAACTTATGAAGGCGAATCTCTCGATGTTTACGAACTTTTATCATTGAACAAAGATTTATCGGATGCAACCGGAATACATCCAAATGAAAAATTTGATAGGCTTTACACTCAGCAAAAACGTGGAGCACGGATTCTTTCAAAATAATTGAATATGGAAATTCCTGAATTCTTATCTATTTTTGTCTTTGTTACATCGGCCCTTGGATTCGGCTGGTTTGTTGTATCCAGATCGATTGAAACGTTGATACGCAAAAAAGACTTAGAAATTGAAAATTTAAATCAGGAATTGAAACAAAAAGAAGATCAATTACAAAGGTCAACAAAAAGCGCCAATGATTTTTCAGACAAACTTTACTTGTCTTATGCTCAACTAACGAATCTTGATTCTCTTCTTCGTGAAGTAAATTCTTGTAAGGATCTTAAAGAAATTATGGTAATCCTTGCAAAATACCTTCAAGATAAATTCAAGATTCCACATTATGTTTTGTATACTTACAATGAAGAAGAAGGCTACTTAGTCTGTTATGATAGCAATTTTCCAAGTGGCCTTTCTCAAAATTCAATTCAGGAGATACGTTCACGTAAAATTCCAATTTCGAATCAATATGTAACCAAGTATGCACATGCATATGTGTGGAAAAGAAAAAGAACCTTTTTTATTCCAGACATGAATGAATATAAAAGTTCAGGTGTGGAGCTACTAAATCAAATATCGGTCAATCTACGTTCACTTTTGATCGTGCCCCTTTATCTTAGACAGAGATTCATAGGGACACTTGATCTCTTGGACTATACTGGAAATCTCAAACTCACTGATCAGGAAATCAATCAGATAAAAATCATTGCGGACTATATCGCGGGTTCCATCGAGACAGCTTTTTTGATGGATAAATTACAAATTACAAATCAAAGAATACAACTAGAAAAGGAACAAATTGAACGGAATCGAGAAAAGATCGAAAGTAATAATAAGCTACTTCGAAAGATCAACTCCTTCAATGAACTTGATGATATCGCTGGCGAAGTCTTGTTATTTCTTAAGACATTTCATAGAGTAGAGCTTGCCTTTCTTTTACTTTACGATGATAAGGAAAAAATCTTAAAACCTCTCCTCACCTCAAAGGAGATATTCAATAAAGGACTTCTCGTAAATAATTTCTTCCGTAATTTTAAAGTTGAGCTTAAACCAGAATCAGGCTCTTTGTATAGGACTTTTAAAAGACAAAAACCCCTTTTTATTAAACACTTCATGGATAGTTCCGGCCTTGCCTCTCATGATCGAAAAATAGTAGACGCATTCAATCTTAGCTCAATCGCACAAATTCCGCTAGTTGTACGCAATCAGTGTATCGGTATTTTATGTTTAACTCGCCTTACAAAGGAAATGGATTGGACTCGGAATGAGTTTATCGAAATTTGCTCATTCAGCGAACAGGTAGCAGGTGCTATTCACAATGCAAATTTACTAAAAGACCTGGGGAATGAAAAGGAGAAGTCAGCTAGTATGCTTCGGAATATTCTCCCTGATGAGCTAGCTCAGGAGTTAATGCAAACAGGATCCGTCATACCGATGGAATATGAATCCGCAACCATCCTTTTTACTGATTTCAAAAATTTCACATCTTCCGCCGAAATGTTGTCTCCTGAAGATCTTATATTTCAATTGGACGCCGTATTCTCACAGTTTGATGATATTGCACTTCGGCATTCTATGGAAAAACTTAAGACCATTGGCGATTCATATATGGCGGCTGGAGGAATTCCACAAGGAAATTTCACACATCCAGTCGATGCCTGTCTGTTTGCTTTAGAGATAAGAACATTCATGAATACGATTATGATGACAAAAAAGTTGAAGGGGCTTCCTTTTTGGGAGATTCGTATCGGCATTCACACTGGATCAGTCGTTGCTGGTGTGGTTGGAAAAACAAAATTTGCTTATGATATTTGGGGTGATACCGTCAATACGGCAAGTCGAATGGAAAGTTCGTCCATTGCAGGTGAAATTAATTTATCTGAATCCACATATGAAAAGGTAAGACGTTTTTTTGATTTTGAATTTCGAGGAAAAGTGGAAGCAAAGAATAAAGGGGAATTAGGAATGTATTTTCTAAAACGATTGAAGCCTGAATTTTCATTGGATCGAGACGGCATCAGTCCGAATGATACATTCAAAACCCTTTACAAAAATTTACAGATTGGAGCCAAGATTATTTACAAACATAATATATCAGAACCAGCATCGTAACAATTTATACACATTGGCGATGTTTAATGTCGATTCACATGATTTACCTGTGATATTATTTTTTTGATTCGAATGCATCATAGAGAATGTCAAAGAGATATAAAGTTCAAAATTGCTATGGAGATTCAATGCCTTCGTCTTTTTCATTTAAAAAATTATTTCCTTTTCTTACTATAGTTTCGTTCATCCAATGTTCTGCTTTTGGTAAGGATCCGCACGGGACCCATCTAGAAAAAATTCAAAAGTCTACAAATTATGATGTCAGTCGAGAGCAGTTTGTTAATCGAAGAGCAGATATTTTGGAAAAAATGCGTGAAAATCAAAATATGTTTTCATTAGCCATTAGATTTATTTTTGGTGGGGACAAACACCAAAGACCCGATCAAAAATTACCTGAAGTAAAACCCGACATCGCAGAGTTCTTAAAAAAATCAGATGGAATGAAATTCATTTGGTTTGGTCATTCAACCTTCCTCGTAAATCTTGATGGAAAGATTCTTCTTTTCGATCCAGTCTTTTCTTCCTCCGCATCGCCCGTCAGCTTTATGATCAAACGATTTCAGGATGCAGTAATTTCTCTCGAGGAAATGCCACCGATTGATTACATCATCATATCACATGATCACTATGATCACCTTGACATGGAAACAATTCAATTTTTTAAATCGAAAACTACAAAGTTCATCACACCACTCGGTGTCATCTCTCATTTAAAAGAGTGGGGAATAGCGGACGATCGCTTAACGGAACTTGATTGGTGGGAATCAACCTCCATTGACGGATTAACAATTGTTTGCACTCCTGCCCAACATTTCTCCGGCCGGACTGGATCAAATGCGAACAAAACTCTGTGGGGATCTTGGGTGCTATTAGGAAAAAGTGAAAGAATGTATTTTAGCGGCGATTCTGGATACGATGTTCATTTTAAAAATATTGGAGATAAATATGGTCCTTTCGATCTCACATTCATAGAGAATGGACAGTACAATGAACAGTGGAGGGCAGTTCATGTATTACCCGAGGAAACTGCAAAGGCCTTTCTTGATTTAAAAGGAAAACGATTGGTGCCTGTTCATTGGGGTATGTTTGATTTATCTTTGCATAACTGGTACGAGCCAATCGAAAAATTAGAAGACGAATCCATCAAAAACAACATCAATCTTCTGACACCAAAATTTGGACAGTTGGTCAAAACAAAAGAAGAAACACTTTTCGAGAAATGGTGGAAAATGTTTCTACCTAAATAGGATTTTGAGCTGAGATTCGAATTTTTTTGACTTGGCTAAGTTTTTCAAAGTATGTTGGAATTCTCGAAGCTCTCAAAGCCTAACGCTACAAACACATTGGTCTTTGTTATTCAAAAACCAATGCGATACTTGTTAGTATAGGATTATTTCATCGAACTGATCCCAATGGAATTCCCTTCTGAATCTTCGCAGATTGACACCCATCCATATTCGCCAATGGAAAACTTATTTCTGATCACTTTTCCTCCAAATTTCACAATACGTGATTCTTCCGAATTACAATCCTCAGAATTGAAATACAACATTGTTCCACCACTTCCAGGTTTAGCGTAGTCAGATTTTACGAGAGCCCCTGCCGCACCATATACCGACATCTCGGCGGGAAAACTCATCATTTTTGTTTCTCCAGTAGGGTCGCCCATTTTCGTGAGCTTAATTTGAAACACACCTTCATAGAATTTGGTGGCACGATCTAAATTCTCCACATAGATGTCAAACCATCCAATCGCATTTGATTTATTCATATAGTTACTCCTTAAGTTGGTTTGATACACAACTTGAAGTTAAACTATAACCTTTGAGATTTAGTTTGTATTGTAAATATCAGACATGGAAACTTTTGAAGTATTCTGCCGGTGTGTAGCCTGTAATCCTTCGAAATGAGTGAATAAAATGAGATTGGTCAACGTACGATTCAAGATAATGGACGCGAAAGGACTGTTGGAGGCGTAGGACCTTAAGAAAATCATGTGGTGAAAAGCCTGTCGTCTTTTTCAGTGTTCGCTGTAATTGGCGGGGGGATAAGTTGGCTGAAGCGGCCATATCTTCAACTGTATCGATTACATCAAGATCAGCAAGAATTCTCCCGGTGACCAGATTGGTCTCCACAAGTTTTCTTTCTCTAAGCTTTTGGACAAGATCGGTTAGGACCTCTTGTCCCCGCTGAAAACCCAAAGCCAAAAGTTGTTTTGCTGTCTCGACAAGAGGCAAGTCTCCTTGATAGGGCGAATCCACAAACCCAAAAGCAATCTCATCACGTTTGCCTTTCCAAATTCCGGGCAAAAATTGAATGCCTATATAATGAAAATTTTTCCCGAGATTCAATTCTACATATGTAGTCTCCCTTGCTGTAACCGCCGCTATATTTACATCGCACACATTAAGTAGGATATTTACGCATGCATCTGGCAAAACATGAAGACAAAAATCTTCTGACAGATGTTTCTCTGATTTAAGTTCCCAATAACAATGCACCAATTCAGAGAGATCATCTGGCGGTTTTGTCTCATTGTAAGTAACCCCAATAGTAGTCTTTTTGATACCATCCTGGATCGGGTTATAGTTCTGCATATTTCCAATACCTAAAATAAATTGGTGAAAGTCTATTTCCTAGAATAGACGAAAAGGTGTACCCGAAAATAAAAAAATAAAATTCCTTTTTTATTCCTATCATTCGTCTTATGGTATATGCGTTCTGCTCCGCTTGCAATCAATGAAAAGGCTCGACTTGAAAAGCTTAAGTATTACGAGATACTTGATACGGTGGAAGAAGAAATCTTCAATAATGTCGTCAAGCTCGCATCCCAAATCTGTGAAACTCCGATCGCCCTCATTAGCCTCATCGACGAGAACAGACAATGGTTCAAAGCAAAATATGGTCTGTCTGCACCCGAAACTCCCAGAGACATTGCTTTTTGTGCGCATGCCATTTTAGAAGATTCTTTATTTGAAATCCAGGATTCTAGAAATGATGAGAGGTTTATAGACAATCCACTTGCTGTTGGCGATCCGAATGTCATTTTTTATGCCGGACACCCACTAACAACGCCTGACAATTTGAATATCGGGACTTTATGTGTTATCGATAACAAACCGAAAAAGTTGAATGAGAAACAGAAAGAAAGTTTAGCTATACTTGCAAAGCAAGTGGTTCATCTCATCGACATCCGTGTCAAAACCAAAGAACTGGAGGAGTCACGAAGATCTGCGGCCGCCGCAAATGAATCAAAATTGGATTTTATAGCAGCAATCAGCCATGACATCCGAAATCCATTGAATTCGCTTTTTGGTCTCACTGATATTTTATTAACAGATGAAACAAAACCCGAAAAAATCAAATACCTAAACCAATTTAGAAATTCGACGGAAGTCATCTTGAGGATCGTAAACGATACGATTGAACTTTCGCAGTTGGAAACGAAAGGAGAGATGAACAATCAGAGAATCTTCTCCCTTGATCAAACATTAGTATCGCTGAAAGATTTCTTTACAACTGAAGCTCAACGAAAAGGCATTCAATTTGAATTTTCAAAACATCCGAATATTAAAGATTTCTATTTTGGAGACCAAAGAAAAATTGAAAAAATCCTATGGAATCTCACATCGAATGCATTTAAATTTACTTATAAAGGAGCTGTTAAAGTTTCTATAGGTTTTGAGGACTTTGAATCTTCAAGTTCCAAATTGGAAATTATTGTGGAAGATACGGGTCCTGGAATCAATGAAGAAATCATACCGAATCTTTTTAAAAAGTATGTAAGTTTTTCTCCCAAAGAAGTAGAAATGGTAGGGAGTGGTTTGGGACTCTCCATCGTTGATGCCGCGGTTAAATCATTAGGCGGTCACATTGAGGTAATATCTCAAAAAGATGTCGGATCAAAATTTATCGTACATTTACAATTACAGCCTGGACCATCCGATTTAGCCCCATCTTCAAAGAGTAAAATTCCCGAAGACTTATTATTAAAAACGTTACAATCGAAAAAAGCCCTCGTAGCGGATGATAACGAAATGAATCGCAAAATACTTCTAAATTATCTGAAACCTTTTGGAATGGAAGTTGCTGAAGTCGACAATGGAATCAGCGCATTAGCCTGGATCAATTCAACAAAAGAAGGGATCGTTTTTTTGGATATAGAAATGCCTGGCAAATCAGGAATTGAAGTCATCAAAGAAACACCGTCCGAACACAAAAACAATCTCTATTTCATCGCCTGCACAGGTTTATGCTTACCAGAAGAAAAAGAAAAAATTAAAGAATCTGGATTTCAGTATCACATCCCAAAACCGTATACGCGTTCGATCATCAAGGAAACACTGCACGAGATCATAAGCGAAACGGTTTCAGGATAAAAAAAACAAAACCAAATCCTTAGCTCTTGAAACCAACTTTTGAATGTGTGCCATCGCAATACGGCTTATTAGCTGATTGTCCACAGCGGCAAAAGAATGCTTTTTCAGTTTTTTGAATCGTCTTCCCAGTGCCTGTGACAACTTCAAGAGGGCCTTGGACAATAAGTGGTCCGTTTGGCGCAGGCTTTATCTTCAGTGCCCCATCTCTAACCGCAAGGGGATTAAAGTCTGCTTTTGGACATTCTCCAGTTGCAACAAAATCCTGCTCGCTATGGGCACCATCACAGAATGGCTTGTTTTGCGAATGTCCACACCTACAAAGTGTCGCTCGTGTGAAAGATTCAGAGCCTTCAAGATTCAAATTACCATGAAATGCGAGTGGACCATTTTCACGAATCCTCACTAGATTGACCTTAGGCGGTAATTCTTTTTTTGAACCGTCTATCAGCTCATAACGAATGGCACCTGAAGGACAGTTATGGGCAAGCTCGGCCACTTCTGCAGGAGTCGCCGCATCTGGATGAATCCACTCACCCTCTACATTCGGAACAAAAACATCTGGTCTAGATAAGACACAGGATCTAGAGTGAATGCATTTCTTTGCATCAAACAATATACGGACTTCTTTGCCTTCAACAACTTCTAAGTTTCCCATTTATTCCTCTCACTCCGAGCCTCTTTGTAAAATCGAAATTGTCAATAAATTTACCTTACAATAACTAGTTTAGTCTCTTCTTCTATATAGGCTTCCTTGGCATCAGACCAATTTACTGTGCGAGTCACAATTTTTGATGGATCGTATCCCTTTTCTTCGATCAGATGTAAAATTTTTGGAATCCACTCTCTTGAGCTAACTCGACCTATGTGAATTGTTCCGCCATTATTATACAAATCTAAATAAGGTATAGGAAATTCGTTAGAAAAAAATATGGAAGCTGAGCCAAAAATTCCATCTATCCCCAATGATTTTAGACCACACATCCAACCTTCTTTGGTGCCTGAAGCCTCAGCTACGATATCAAAACTGCTATCAAGTCTTTTTGGAAATTGCGATACATGCATGACATCTGCCCCGAATGTGGAAGCAAGCTCGCATCGTTTCAAACTTGTGTCCATATAAACTACCTTTTGTGCACCCATAAACTTTGCTAAAGAAACTGTGTATAAACCAATACTAGCCGCCGATCCTCCTAACACTAATAATGTTTGGTTAGGATTTACGTTTAAATGGATTCCGGCAAGTTTCCAGGCTTCAACCAAATTGTCGCTGATACTAGCGATTGCGACTAGATTGGTTTTAGGTTGAATTGGAACTAACATTGAACTTGCATATGGAACGAGAATTGAATCTGCTAATGCTCCTCCAAAATCTTTTCCACCTTTTCCTAAACCATAGGCAGACGCATGGGGAACCGTAAGACAACTTTTTGATTTTCCCGTTTCACAATGAGCGCAATGCCCACAAGAAATTTGAAAGGGTACGACAACCTTTTGGCCCACAGGAAATTTTAGGGAAAGATCTTCACTGGTTTCGATAACTTCACCTACATATTCATGTCCTATAGGAAAAGGTGCACGAAATAAAGTCTCACCACGGATGATAGGTAGATCTAGATCACACCTTGACACCGCTAATGGTCTAACAATCACTTGGTCTTTATCAAAAATCACGGGAGTTTTCGTTTCCCGCCATTCCAAGGTATTTTTTTTTATAAATTCAAGTCTTTCCATTTTAATAGTCCTTATTGTTTGTTCGTTCTTTTTTTGATCTCAAATTAAAACATCACGATTTTTTAATGATTCCACAGTACTTTTTGAACAAGCGTTGCATTCCAATTCTTTGTCACACGGCTCATTTGATCATTTTTTCAATGATAACAATTATGACGAATGTTGGTTTTGTTGTTATTCACGAAATCTCCACTCCGATAGACTATTTGGTCTATCGATATACGAAACAGATTAATTTCATGTAGACCAAATAGTCTATCAATTTTATTGTGAATTTATAAAAAATTGGACGAGAAAATGACAAATTTGGGACCTAAGGAAAGACTTGTCGCAACAGCACTCGATCTTTTTTACAAACAAGGTTATGATGCCACTACAGTTAATCAAATCATCGATGATTCATCGACCCACAAGGCTAGTTTTTACCGTTATTTTCAAGACAAAGAAGAACTCGGTAATATCTATTTAGATCAGCGTGGACACGCTTTCAATGAAGGTTGGAAGATTTTAATGGCAAAAGCCCAGACTCCAGCCGACTTCGTATCCCTTTGGATTTCACTGCTAAAACGACAAATCAGAAGTAAGTCATTTTTTGGTTGCCCGATAGCGCGGTTTATGAGTAGCTCGGAAATTTCAGAGTCGAGCAGAGACAAGGCGAGTTCTATCTTGAACTTGTGGATTGAAACTTTGAGTGATTATTTTGAACGGAAAAAAAATGAGGGATTGTTAAAACAAAAATTTAATTCAAAACAAAAAGCAAAAACATTTTTAAAAATATTCCAAGGGAATGCTCAATTTTATGTCATGACTGGTAACGTAATTTATTTTGATGAAATGAAACAAGAGATGTTAGAGGAGCTTAATATCTAGATATTGCATATTACTTATTTTGTTAGCTGATCCATTCAAAGATTTCTTTAGAATCAGAAAACCCTTTCAATTCAAAACTTCCTATGGAACGTGTTTGTTCAGGAAACAAGTTAGCTATTTCTTTCGAAATTAAGATTTCTTTTCCAAGCTTTCCACACAGAGATTCCATGCGGGCCGCGAGATTGACTGCATTTCCAATAACTGTAAAATCCAAACGGTTTTTTCCCCCAATGTTTCCGTATTGAATATGTCCTTTGTGAAGTGCGACACCTTGTATCGGTTCCCCTGCTTCGTTTGTTCCCAACAAAGCAAATGAATTTTGCGCGGCTTCAATTGCCTTACGAGTCAACAACTTTGGGTCCTGGTTTTCCAAAGGAAAGATGGCAAGCACGGCATCACCGATAAACTTTAATATCTCACCACCAGCAGATTCGATACAATCAGAAACAACTTCAAAGTAATGATTCAATTTTTCAATCACTTCATATTCGGTTAGTTCGTTTGACATCTTAGTAAAATTTCTTAAATCAGAATACCAGATGACAGAGTGAATCGTTTTGATATCTCCCCTTTGAATAGTACCTTCTAAGACACGTTGACCTGTTTGTTTGCCAAGATAAAGTTCCAGCAAGTTTCGATTTTTGTGATGGCTCATTCTAAGCTCAAGAATGAGTTGTAAAGCTGGAAGAAATCCTTCGATCAGTCTGATGTCATCTTCTGTAAATCCTCCAGCTTTATCGGTAGACCAGCTAGTGGGAGATTGTTTGTTATCAGAAAAATAAATTGACAAAGCCAAGTAACCAGTGGCACCTAACTTTGATAAATCGTTCAATACCGGATATCGTAAATTTGTTGTATTTGGTAGAAAATTATGATGGATGCGACGCGCTCCCAATGCGAGATCCCGAAAAGGAGAATTGATATGGAGATCACCATCATAAACACCGTATCCATAATGGGATTCCTCGACTGAGCCAAATTCTAGGTCGATGATCCTACTTCCTTTTAAGTAAGTACTAAGGATCGGAAGATCCGCTAGATTTTTTCTACGCCATTTAAAAATGAAGACTATAACATGCGGGTGTAAGGTGGGTAAGGAGATATTCGCCCTAACAATAGGAATGCCTTCTTTATCCAATTGGAATATTAGAGCATCAAAGAGCTCAGGCACAGTAGGAAAGTTTTGTGCCTCGCTCAAAAGCCAACTTGTAATATTGTTCTGTATCACGATTCCAATTATGTACCTGATCGTGCGTTGGATTCTTTTTCTAGGATCAAAATATCTTCAATCATAGTCTTTACTGAATCGGATTTGTTCCCATTGTAAACTCCTCGAAAGTTCAAATCAGGTCCAATGAGAAAGATTTGTTCTGAGTGCACAAAATCACGATTTGGATCTTTGTTGGTTGTATTTGTATCGGCTTGGAATGTATTCCTTGCCAGCTCAAAGACTCTTACTCGATCTCCCGTTAGGAGATTCCACTTTGTGTGATATATACCTTTTTGTTCGGCAAATTTATTCAGTTCTTCGGGCGTATCAAGATCTGGCGTCACCGAGTAAGATACTATTTGCACTTGATCATCCTTGAGATATCTGCTTTGAACGAATTTCAAATTACGCACGATGTTTGGACAAATGCCATGACATTTCGCAAAGAAGAATGAGACAACTGTGATCTTATTTTGAAAGTGATTTTGATCTACTTGTTTCCCCATCTGATTTTTAAATTCAAATTTATTTACCTTACGTGCATCTTGTTGGTCGCGGGAATCATTAGGCCAAAACGCTTCTAAATCCTTTCCACGAAAGTGCGGTAGTTTATCATTTTTTGGTTTTGCAAAAAAAGTGAGCGAAGTATCTCTAAAACCATCCTCTTTAAAATGACGGTTAAAAATAAAAAAAACGAGAACACTAGCAATACAGAGTGCAATCGCGATTGAAATAACGAATCTCATTTTCATGGGTTAATAACCGTTTTTTGGTTAGACTCATCGCCTTTCAATTTAAAACATAATTTTGAGCCGATAACTCCATACAAGCGTTCGGGAGTAAAGGCATAATTCGAATAGATCTTTCCATCCTTCCTCCAAACTTTTGTACCGATAGAAACACCATTTTCGTAACGAGAATATCGGAAGACATTTCCTTCTTCATGCCACTCCCAGTGTTCTCCATGCGCAAGACCTTGCTCATTGTACTCATATCGAAATCTAGCCTTTCCAGATTCATACCATGCTCTATGGACTCCGACAAATTTTCCTTTGTTGTAAAAATATTCGGCGGCCAGTAGTCCATTCGGAAAGGTATCAAAGGCCCGACCATCTTCTAGACCATCTTTAAAGTTAGTTAGGCGAATAATCCCATTTGGATGTATAGCCTTCATGATCCCAGTGAATCTTTCACCTCTATAGAAATAAACGCTCTCTAGCCCAATCGTTATTTCGGGATCGTTGTCCATTACGATTTTCCCTCCGCAATGCGGAAGGGAAAATAGAATGAAACAAAAAACGCAAAATAATTGTATTCTCATACCGTGCCAAACAAAAGAAGTTGAAATTAGTTGGAAGTACCTGCCGTTCCAATGTATCTACCCGAAATCAAAATTCCATTGACTTCACTTCCGTTATTTACGTGATAATGACGTGCGGTTCCAGAAGTTTTACTTAAGTTATAGTTTGCGGCTTGATCCCATGTTTCCGGGACTTCCGTTTCTTTTCCCGATACAATACACTTTGTAGAACTTGTAGATCCACCTAGTGTAAAACCTGTCGTAGGATTGGCAGTAGAATCGTGCTTTTTTCCAAAAACCAAATAACCGTCCAAGGCAATCCCGATCATTTTTGAATCGTTATTACTCAATTTTGGGGGCTCAACATGGTAATGATATGCACCAGTATTCGTAGGATGACCTTGCGAAGTATCAAATGAATAGTATTCAGTAGAAAGTGAATCTCCTGGAGCCGCCGCATCGTTGTATAAAATGATTCCGTTTGTTGCTACCCCGACTGCACCACCAGCTACCGAACCAGCATTAGTCGTTGTATTGTTAGTTGGTATAGTTAATGTTACATTCTGCGATGAAATCTTATTTGGATTTACAGCATTAGACTTAGTAGAATTAGAATATAGCGCAGATTCGTAGAGAGAATTAGTTGAAGCCCAATAGGCGCTTTTGTATGTCGGAAGTGAATTGGTTTTGAAAACATAATTCGTTCCGCTTACAGAAACCGTCACACATGTGAAAGAGTTTTTGATCCAATCTGGAACACCTGCACCAAATGATGTAGTACAGCTAGATGTAGATGCACTACTCACTAGCGCAAGCAGAGCCAAGGTAGATGAGGAATCATCTTTTTTTTCAGACTTACATTGTGAAGCCAAGGCAAATGTTAAGAGCAACGCAACTATTTTAAAGTTTTTCATGCCAACATCAGACGAAAAAAATTTCTGATGTAAATGATTATTTGAATGTTTCCAAAAATAAAATTCAAAAGTTTCAGATCGGATGCAAGAAAGAACTGATTTACTTTTGCAAGTCAACTGATAGTTTTTTAAACATATTGATCAAGCGAAGATCATTCCAATTCGTTCCATCTGTCTATATGCAATCCAGTAGCGAGTTGAATCCATTTAAGTTTCATAGCAGCGATGATTGAGTCTTGCCAACAAGATTTGGTTTTCTTTGGAAAAAACCAAAAATGGCAAGAATCTACCGCCAAGTAATATTAGATCATTTTCTTAACAATTTGAATGCATGAGACCAGCTATTATTTTTGAGTCCAGGTATACACCATAGCATACAAAGAGGTTCAATTGCTCTTGCAGAAACCACTGATCCCATATCCTCGACATCAAATCCGAATTGATGCAGAACCTGAGTGACTTCTCCTTTTGCATGTGTGTCATTTCCACAAATAAACATAGAGGGACGGATGCCATTAAATTCCGCATCAACCATAAAATTACCGCCAATACAACTAAATGCCTTCACGAAATGTGCGCTAGGTGATATTTCTTGTAACTCTTCCATAAGAGATTTGTTGATATCGGTAAAAAAATGCAACACTCCATCAACTGGAGTCTGATCCGAAATTGGATTTGTCGGATCTATCACGACTTTACCAACCAAAGCATTGCTGATCTCGGTAACTAAGGATTTTGCGATACTTCCCTTTACAGCAAGAACGATGATTTCGCCAAACTGAGCCGTTTCCAAAAAGCTCCCTACTAATATTTTTCCGGAAGATTTCCCGATAAAATCATTCAATTTTTGTGGATCACGTGTACCCATCATGACTTGATAGCCATATTTCAAAAAGCCACTAGCCAGTGTTTGTGCAACAGATCCTGAGCCTAAAATTCCAATTTTCTTTGACATGATTTCCCAACCTTAACTCATTTTGACTTAATTTAATATTCTGTATCTCAAAAAATGCGCTCGATTCTTTTGATTCTTGAGCGATTACTTACCAAAAGCCTGTAGAAGAATTGATTACAATAAACTTATGAACCCTGCTGAACCTTCTATCGTTTCTATCGCCTCCTTATCCAAATCCTATACAAACGGATTCCAAGCTTTGAAGAGTATAAACTTGGAGATTCGCAAAGGAGAGATCCTTGCACTCCTGGGACCAAACGGTGCAGGCAAAACAACTCTCATCTCAATTATCTGTGGCCTTGTAAATCCTAGCTCTGGAACTGTATTAGTTGCAGGTCATGACATTCAGAAAGATTTTCTGCAAAGTCGGAAAATGATTGGCCTCGTTCCACAAGAGTTGAGTGTGCATGCATTTGAAACTGTTTTGGATACTGTCAACTTTACTAGAGGATTGTTTGGAAAGCCACCTAATCCACAGTATATCGAAACCTTATTAAAATCCCTTACGTTATGGGATAAAAAGGACAGTATGATCATGACATTGTCTGGTGGAATGAAAAGACGAGTATTGATCGCAAAGGCTTTAGCACACGAACCGAAAGTACTATTTTTGGATGAACCTACCGCGGGCGTGGATGTTGAACTCAGAAAAGATATGTGGAAAATTGTAAATAATTTACGGTCTTCAGGAGTCACAATCATTCTGACCACACACTATATCGAGGAAGCCGAAGAAATCGCAGACCGAATTGGAATCATGAGCAAGGGAGATATCATTCTCGTAGAGGACAAAAACATTCTGATGCGAAAATTAGGAAAAAAGCAACTAACACTAAGTTTACTAAAACCCATCACAAAATTACCCGTTGCACTCAAAAAATATAAATTAGAATTATCTTCAACCGGCATTGAATTGGTTTACACTTACGACACAAAAAATAAGGAAAACGGCATTACTCATTTGTTAGATGATCTAAAGAAAGCCAAAATCCACTTCGTTGATTTAGACACAAAACAAAGTAGTTTAGAAGAGATCTTTGTTCAATTGGTACAGGAATGATATGAATTTTTACGCAATCAAATCCATTTACTTATTCGAAATGAAAAGAACCTGGCGTACATTGATGCAAAGCATCGCCTCTCCTGTCATTTCTACATCACTTTACTTTGTTGTCTTTGGCTCTGCAATAGGTTCTCGAATCCAAGAAGTAAATGGAGTCCCCTACGGATCCTTTATCGTTCCTGGACTCATTATGTTATCACTTCTTACGGAAAGTATAGGAAATGCTTCTTTCGGAATTTATTTCCCAAAGTTTACAGGCACTATTTATGAAATTCTTTCCGCTCCTATCACAATGATCGAAATCGTTATTGGATTTGTAGGCGCAGCAGCAAGTAAGTCAATTATTCTTGGACTCATTATGCTTGCGACCTCATCACTTTTTGTACCAGTTACCATCAAACATCCGTTTTATATGCTTTTGTTTTTGATCTTAACTTCGCTTTCATTTAGTTTGTTTGGATTCATCATTGGAATCTGGGCCGATAGTTTTGAAAAATTGCAAATTATCCCGATGCTCGTCATCACACCTTTGGTTTTTTTAGGCGGAAGTTTTTACTCCGTGAATATGCTCCCACCATTTTGGCAAAAAGTTTGTATGCTCAATCCGGTATTGTATTTGGTTAGTGGTTTTCGATGGAGCTTCTACGAAATTTCAGACGTTAGTGTTGAAATCAGTTTATCATTTGTGTTATTATTTTTAACAGTTTGTTCCGTACTCATTTGGTGGATTTTTAAAACCGGCTATCGCCTTCGAAAGTAACCAGTTAGCTGATACTCTGATATTCTCTCTTACCATTTAGTCCTTGAATATCAGTTTATTCGCTGAAGGGAATTTTTTCTCTATGTCTGACCACCAAACGTCTGTACTGAAATAGTTACCTTCAACTAGGGTCCATTTACCCTTCACCTTTCCAAAAAGAGCCTCCACATGACAGCAGTCATATTCTCCCTCGTTTTCAAAAACGAATTCTTTCCCATCTAATCTTTTTGCATCTGCCTTAAGCCATGCAAAGTCTCCACTGACTTTGAAATGTTGGACTACAAATTGAACATCAAACTTCAATTCCGATTTGATCTTTGATCGCATTAAATCGAGCATTTCCGTTCTTTCGAGTTGATTGGTTTTATTCTTCGTTTTGAAATCTACGACGGAGTTCTGAGCATAAATCGAAACGAAAGCCAGGGTAAGGAGGAGGAGCGAAACCTTTTTCATACTTTGGAAACATTCTCTACGAAAACAGCAGGAAAATCGACTCGCAAAGATATCTACTTGAATTTTTATTTCACCCTAATTTTATGTGACATAATATCCATGATTTGGAACCGATTCAGTCGCAACGGAGAAGCCCTTTCCATTGGGTTTGTCATCATATTTTCTTTTACCTCCCTTATTTGGAATGGAAACTTCATGGTGAGAGGTATTGCCTCGTTCCAAGGCGTTGGTGACTTCTTTTCCGGGTCATTTGACTCATTCGGGAGCCTTATTAAGAGCTCATACAATAAATTAGAATCCTTTGAACGGGTCAGAGAAGAGCGCGATTCTTGTTTGAACGTCATGGAAGAATACCGCCAGCTCTCCAAAGATGTAGATCGTCTCAAAGCTGAAAACGCCATATTGAGGCAGGAATTGAACTTTCCACTTCGATCGGATCCGCCATCTGTACGTGCAGAGGTATTGAGTGTACGACTCAATTCCATCTACCGAACGATCATCATTGGAAAAGGAAGTGAAGTCGGGATCAAACCTTACATGCCTGTCGTAGCGCGAGCTTTGGATGAAAAAGGTAAATTTACGGAAGCACTTGTAGGCAAAATCATTGCTGTCTCAAAAGGGTCCGCAGTGGTTCAGCCTCTTATCAATTCAAACTTTTCCATGGGTGTTGCCGTTCCTGGCACCAATCTTTGGGCATCCCTTTCGGGAAATAGCGGTCGTGGCACAGAAGTTCTGTTAGATTATATAGACTCGGGAATTGTAATTGATCCAAAAGCGATCGGAACATTTCCGATGGGTCCCACTCAACCAAGTTCAAGTAACACGTATTTTACGGAAGGATTCAGTAAAATTGGTAAACCTGTGTATTCTTCAGGTGGATCAGGTGTTTTTCCTCAAGGTATTCCAGTAGGCATCATCGTCGAAGAAGGTGCAAGGAACGGATCATTTAAGACTGCTTATGTGAGACCCTTTGTTGCATTCGATAATCTTTTACATGTGATTATTCTCAAAAAACTCCCAGAAAAGTGGAGAGAAGAATGGCCAGCCGAAAAATCCGTTCAGATCGATGGACCTTATTTTGGAGAGATAGACTTTCCAAAAGAGAAAGATTATAATTCACAAAAGCAACCGAACGGTCAGAAAAAAATAAATTCAAACACGCAAAGACAATTGAATCGTACTGACACAAACACTCAAAATCCTCCTGTGACTCAACCATTGAATTCACCTGAGACTGGTAATTCAAACGGAGATGCTCCATGATTCTTGAAAAAGTATTTATCATTATCGGACTCCTACTCTCTCACTTTTTGAATGGCTCAAATTTATTTGAACTTGGAAATGCCATTCGTCCGGACTTCATGATCATCTTCGTTATTTTTTTCGCATTTAGAAAGGGTGCGATGTATGGTTTATGGTTGGGGTTTTTGGGAGGTTTGCTCGCAGACACTTCATTAGGTGGCGAAATCGGACCAGACGATATTGTCTATTACAAAATTGGACTTCATTCTTTATCCTATTCTCTTGTTGGCTATATCATTGGTAAAGTTACGAGAAATGCATATACAGAAAATTATATTTCAATTACCATCTATGTGCTCGGATTTACTTTGCTATCCAGAGTGATAACATATCTTCTTTTTTGGATGTTCTTTCATTCGAACCATAGTTACTCATTTATGTATGTATCTTTATACAATGCTTTTATCGGACCAGCTTTATTCTTTTTATTTACATGGGCATTCCGATTGGAACCAGATGAGGTAAGACAATGAGTGGATCCGCCACAGAGTTTAGATTAGAAAACTCATTTCGAAGACGATTGTATTTTTTTACAGGATTGATTGTTTTTACCCTCACATCCTATATTTTCCAGCTATTTAACTTACAAATCGTTCAAGGTAGCGAAAACTCATTAAAAGCTGAAAGATTTGTTAGACGAAGTGAGTCAATTCCCGCGGATCGTGGACAAATTTTTGATAGAAACTTTATCACACCCGAGACATCCCAGCCACTTGTATCGAATACAGCATCTCTCGATGTGATACTGAATACAAATTTACTCAAAAACGATCCGAAAAAAGTAAAAGAATACATTTACAAGTTTTGCGAAGCCCTATCTATCCCCATTGCCTATTATGAAAAAGATCTTCAAGAGAACAGGTTAATCAAAAAGATTAGGTCTCGGGAACCATTTATCCTATTAGAAGGAATCTCACGAGAACAACAAGAGCGTATCTTGGTCCTAGACAATATCAATCGATACATTTATTTGGTTTCTTCACCTGCTCGCGTTTATCACATGGGGCCTGGTCTTGCACATATTACAGGTTATGTGGGAAAACCAACTACAAATGACATACAAGAAAAGGAAATCAAATCATACCAATTGGTTGGGAAGGGAGGAATCGAAGCTCTTTATGATACCATTCTTCGCGGACAGGATGGTTTTCGCATTCAAAAAAGAAACACGGAAGGAAATATCGAAGAAGAACGTGTCATCGAACATTCTATTCCTGGAAATAATTTAATACTTACAATTGATCGAGATCTTCAGATTGCCGCATATCGTGCGCTAAAAGGAGTCAGAGGTACAGTACTTGCTCTGCGACCAACAACTGGAGAAGTGTTGGCTATGGCTTCAAATCCATCTTATGATCCCAATATCCTATCTGGAAAAAACAAACAAGAACGTTCCAACCATTTTGGGAGAGTGACGAATAATGGTGGATTTTTAAATCTTGCCATCCAGTCGAAGTTTCCACCAGCATCCACATTTAAAGTGTTAGTTGCTTTGGCGGCAATGGAAAGTGAACATAAAATCAATTATGATCCG
Source organism: Leptospira sp. (assembly GCA_027531445.1). Taxonomy (GTDB): domain Bacteria; phylum Spirochaetota; class Leptospiria; order Leptospirales; family Leptospiraceae; genus Leptospira_A. The sequence continues at coordinate 16,184 of JAPZRK010000017.1, read as the reverse complement.
AAACAAACTTTTTCTTGCCCCGCAAGTTTTACTCTCAAATCGACTTTTAAAGGTGTACCGGATCAAGTTTTCTACAACTGGGATAAAAAAAATCATGGAGAATTGACACTCGCCCAAGCGATTGAAAAATCTAACTCCGTGTATTTTTATCAATTGGGCTATAAACTTGGTGCCGAGCCAATCCTCGCCTATTCTCGATTATTCGGTTTAGAAAAGAAGACAGGTATCGATTTACCTGGAGAAATTACTGGATTTGTGCCAAGTTCAGAATGGAAAAAAAGAACCTACGGAAACAAATGGTTCGATGGGGATACAGTCAATTTATCGATCGGACAAGGTTTTATCTCAGTGACTCCTATTGAAATGGCTCTCTTCTTTATGGCGATCATCAATAACGGAAAAATTTATAAACCATTCGTTCTTTCCGAGATTCGAAGTCCATTAGATAATTCGATCATTCAGAAAACAGAACCAACAATCTTAAGAGATGTTCCGCTAAAACGATCAACAGTTGATGCCATCAAAGAAGGTTTGTATTTGGTAGGTTATTCTGGTACTGCATCGGGCGTTTTGAACGCACCTGGTTTACCCGAAGTCGCAGGTAAAACTGGAACGGCGCAAACGAGACGTCGTGGTGCATCATCTTCAAACCACGCTTGGTTTATCGGTTATGCGCCATACAATGCTCCTCCAGAAAAACAAATCCTAGTCGCCACCTTCGTCGAATTTGGTGTCGGCGGTGCAGCTTCAGCCGCCCCGGCCGCTAGAGAAATATTTAAAGCCGCCTTTCCTCCTGGCTCTTACCCAAGAACCGATCGGACTCGTGTAAAAACAATGGAAGAGGAAATCCCTGTAGAAGAGGAAGCATTTTAATGGCAGAACGAAATACCGAAAAGCTAGATTATTTTCTTATTTTTTCCGTGAGTATTGTTGCACTGGCAGGTGTGCTAACCTTGTACACCCAAGAAGCGAACACGGCAGATGGTCTCGGAAGATGGTACAAACAATTTTTATTTATTTTCGTTGGGCTTGGTTCGATGTGGTTTATGTCCAGAATCAACTACCAGTTGATTGGTTCTTACGCTCTGTTTATCTATTTGTTTTCGATTCTACTCCTAGTGCTCACTCTCATCCCTGGAATTGGTTATTTGCCATCTGGTCGTGGTGCAAGATCATGGTTAAAACTTGGTCCGATCACCTTACAAGCATCAGAATTCTCAAAGTTAGCAACGGTGATTTTATTGGGTCAATACTTAGTCCTTCGCGAAAAGGAAATGCATAAAATTACCGTACTCATTGTACCGTTTATCATTTGCCTGATCCCCATGTTATTTATCATTTTGCAACCAGACTTCGGAACTGCCGTTTCTTTCCTACCGATGTTATTCACTATGTTATTTTTAGGTGGAGCTGATATTTTACATGTAGGATCCTTGCTTACTTTTGGTGGTATCTCACTAATGGTACCGATGTATCTGGCCTACTATCGTTTAACTCTCGTTCAACCAATGATTGATCTACTACGTAAAGAAAACAAAGTAGAGCTTGTATCGTTGGTAAGCCAAGTACAAGGTAAGATTTGGCCAATTTTGGAAGGGAAAAAAGTACCTGGGTATGAAATTCCGGGCTTTCAAAATCCGAAAAATATCCAAATGATACGTGAAGCCGCAGAAAATGTAAAAGATGAATACGGTAGTTTAGGATTCAAAATTTTATCTAGTGAAACATTTATGATTACGTTGGGTCTTATGCTAACGATAATTAGTGTTTCGATGATTGCGGTACGCATCGCACGTGGATCAAGAGCAATTCGGCAGTATTATATTCCAATCGGTATTCTAGGTCTTTCCATTTTGTCAGCGGTGGCTGTTCATAAATCTATCCCTTTCAGAGAAAACCAAGTCATTCGACTTACTGCGTTTTTGAATCCAGACCAGTTTAAACAAGGAGCCGGATACCAGCTACGTGCGTCAAAACCCGCTGTTGGTTCAGGGAAAGTTTTCGGCAAAGGTTTGTTTCACGGAGAAATGACGGAAGGACGAGTTCCACATGTTCCTGAGGCAGGGACAGATTTTATTTTTGCATCCTGGGCAGAACAAACTGGCTTTGTGGGTAGTGTCTTGTTGCTATTCTTCCTTATGGCCATTCCACTGCGTGGACTTCAAATCAGTTTCGAAAGTAAGGATAGATTTGGCTCTCTACTTGCCGCAGGTATTGTCGCCATGATATTTTTCCATATCGCGATCAACGTAGGAATTGTGATAGGATTATTGCCTGTAACAGGCGTTCCTCTAACTTTTATGAGCTATGGGGGTTCACATCTTGTGATGGCTATGACTGCTGTGGGAATCATTCTTTCGATCAAAAAACGTAAATTTGCAAACTAATGGGTGTTCCAAATAAGAAAGTAATTTCTAGTAATGATTTTTTTACAGAAAAAGTCAGACTAGAAGAAGCGCTAATCGAATTTGAAAAATTGATTATGGATGCAACAACGTACCTGGATACGATTGATGCATCGATTTCGAATATGCAAACTCTTGCAGAAGAAAACGAATCAGCTTATTTTTTGCAAAGAGTCAAAAAGCTTCATGTATTCTTTAATACTCTTAAACTTAAAAAAGGTTATTCACGAGATGACTTTGAGCCTATTTATCACGTGTTATCGAAGATAAAGAATGAAGATCGGATCGAATTTTTAGATTCTGCTTTAAAAAACAGAATCTCGAAGGTTGCAAAATCCTTAGCACCAGTCGCAAGCAAAAAAGAACATGTGCCTGAACTAAAAGAGGGAAAAGACGTGTTCACAGCCTTCAAAGTGGGAGGTGTGTATTTTCTTATCCCGAAAAGGCCATACAAAATTCTTAAAAATCTTCCTGCGTTTAAATCAAGTATGATCTTAAATTCAAAACGTATTCCATTATTTCCTGGTCGTGGTTTTTTATTAGATGATGAGAATAAAAATGCAAAAAAAAATGTGATACTGATTCAAAGTCAATCAGGGAAACAGGAAGGTTTTTACTTTGATGAACTGCTAGAGGATTGGGCTATCTCCAAAGAATCATTGCAAGTCATTACGGAAGGGAAAAAGAGCAACCAAAAGATATCAGGAACCATCAAACGAAAAGGTATCAATTACCATTTAATCAAACTAGAGAGCATTTAAAAGATTCAGAGATTTTTCTTTATCTATAGCGAGTTGCTTTTTCAAACTATCTAAATTTTCAAATTTAACTTCATCTCGTATTTTCTGTACAAATTTAATTTGAATTTCTTTGCCATAGATATTTTGATCAAAATCAAAAAGGTTTGATTCTATGTGTAGCTTGTTTCCGTCAAACGTGGGATTAATGCCTACATTTACCATGGATTTATAATTCTCGCCACCTACCATAGTGAAGGCGGCATAAACTCCAATTGAGGGTAGGATAACATCATTCGGAATCTCCAGGTTGGCAGTGGGAAATCCAATCGTTCGACCTCGTCTGTCACCTTCGATTACCTTACTTTGTATATAAAAATGTCGACCGAGCAAGTCATTTGCCAGATTGACTTCGCCGGACTCAAGGTGCTTTCGAATCAACGAGCTTGATATCTTTTGATCTCCATTTACGACAGCGTCTTTCAATTCTACAGTATAACCAAATTTTCCAGCATTATTTTCGAGTAGCTGGATATCTCCTCTTCTTTCGGCTCCAAAAAAATGGTTATAGCCGATTACTATGTACTTTGCATTTAATTTTTTGATAATGATGTCTTCCAAAAAATTTTCGGCCGACATTTTGGATAGTGATTCAGTAAATTCCAAAACCAACATATAGTCAATGTTAAATGATGCAATTAAGGCTTCTTTGGTTTTCTCAGATGTAAGGTATTTAAAATTGGGACGTTTTCCGAGCACAACACTTGGATTTGGAAAGTAGGTTACAACCACAGATGGTATCTTAAGTTTTTTTGATTGTTCGACGATTTTAGAAAGGAGAGTCTGGTGCCCTAAATGAATTCCATCAAAATTTCCCAAAGTAAGTGCCGTTCCATTTGGGAATTGTTCTGTCAAAGATTCTAATGATCTGATTATTTTCAAGGTTAGATGGTCAAGGATTCCGATAGAAAATTTAGGTGCTACATTTGAAACTAAAGTCTCTAGTTCTTTCGGCAATCATTTTCTCATCTCCACTTTGGGTGACAGAAATTTCCTCGGAAGAAATTCCCAAATCGTTTATCGATTTTGGTATCGAAAGCGGACTTCTCACAGAGGATATGGCTACTTTTCCGGAATTGAAGACATGGGCATTATATCAGTTTTATGATCTAGAGAATGATTCGTCCGCATTTGGACTCGAAGACCAAACTTGTAGAATGATTCCAGAAACTGGCTTCAAATTTCTGCTCGGGAAAGAAAAGCTAGAAGGGAAAGGGCGCATGTACCTTTACTTAGATTTGACCAAATTCACTCCCCAACCTCGTGCTCGTTTCAAATCTCGCAAACTTTCCATTTTTATAAACGGAAAGCCGAAAAAAGAAATCTTTATCCATAAAAAGTCCAATTTCAAAAACCCGGTGGAAATTCCAATTGAATCCAGTGAATTTGAAGAAAGTCGAATCGTTGTGGAATTGTTGCCTAGCAAAAACGATCGGGGGCGCTTTTGGGGGATATGGGATGCCTTTTTAGTAGAAGATCGATTAAAAGAAAGGTAAATTGAGGGTTTAGTTGCTGTAAGTCGCGCGAAAGTCGTCTTCGTTGATCGTGTTGAAATAGGTAGTCAGACCGGCTACTTTGAAGACCTTTTCAATGGCCGGCTTCAAATTTGCAATGGAAAACTTGCCTTTTATTTCTTGGACATAATTCAACTGTTTGATCAACATTCCGATACCGGAGGAGTCGATATAATTGAGCTTTTCGAGGTTGACGACCACATGAAGGGGCTCAGAGCCATTCTGAGGTATATTCGTCTCAATGAAGTTCTTAAAATCTAAAGAAGTGTAAATATCCAAACTGCCAGAAATACTAATCACGTAGGCGTCAGCACTTTTCTTTAAATTAATTTCCATAAGCGAGTCTCCCCACAGATTTTGAATTATTCATATTTATTCAACCTTATTTTTGCTCAAATTTAATGATTTCACTTCAAAAGTCGAAAATAGAAATAGAGATAATAATTTCGGGAGTTCTTATGCGCCTCTTATATGCCATTGCAGTTTTTACACTTACTTCCTTTGGGGCTTTTGCCGCTGATGAGGACAAAAAGGAAATCAGTCAGTCTGACCCATACAAACTGAATGCGGATGGAAGCATCGCACTCATTCCCTACAATCCAAAACAACAACAGCAAATGGACAAACTTGCAAAGGAAGTTGATGGATACAATGCTCAAATCAATGAAAAATTAAAATTCTTAAACTTTGAGAAGAAGGTAAAGGATTCACGATACGGCCAAGTAGGTTATGCACGTGAAATCAAATTACCACATGAACCACATTATGTGCAACACAGCCGATTCGTTATGAAATTAAAAGGTGGTGGAGGAGCAGAAGGTGGCGGATTCTCATTGGATGAACTTAGCTTTTGGTCCAGAAAGTCTTTAACTACTAAAAATAAAGAGCCCATCACCACATATCGTGATCTAAAAAATTCCGCTACAGCAGGTGGAGTCAAAGGAATCGTTCTGACAGTACGAACTGTAACAATTTCCGACGACACAACAAAAACCTACGAAATTGAAAAAATCCAAAGCCCATGGGAAAGAGTTAGATTGGCAACTGCTTATAGAGATAGACAGTTGGAAGTATTGAGAGCAATCGATCGTTATATCATGTCAAAAGGTAAATTCGAAGCTCGCCAAATTGAAGATTCCATTATGGAAATTACAATTGGTGGTGACTTCCAAGAACCGTAATACTTAGGGTGGTATGAAAACAAACACTCCACCCTTCCCTGATTACTACGAAACATTAGAGCTCCCATTTGGTGCAACGGCGGAAGAGATTCGATCTAGCTTCCGCCGCATCGCAAAGATATACCATCCTGACGTTCCTACAACTGGTTCAGAGCCTAGATTCTTGGAAGTTTTAAAAGCCTATCAGATTCTCTGTTCCGCAAAACGTAAGTTTTATGATGACGCGTTTAAAAAATTTCGAGCCGTTGAGTTTATACGAGATGAAATCAATAGATCTGAACCGATCATCCTTCCACCTTCAAGAGTCAGCTTTAGTACTGGCATCTCTGAACTTGCAAAGAAGGGTCTGATGCGTAAAGGCTACCGGACAAAAGATAGACGAAAGGTAACTGGAATCAATTATGATATCATCGTACAAATTAAAGATAGGGAAGCCTTACGTAGAGTGATCGCTACAATTCCTTTAACTGTCAGAATTGTGTGTCAAGTTTGTATGGGAGGCGATCCACATTGCCGAGCCTGTGATGGAGCAGGAAGTTACAAAAGTTCAAGAAATCTGAAAGTGGAATTTCCTCCCTCGACACTTCAAAACAATCGCATCTTTGAATTTGATCTGTCCAAATTTCGTCCTGATTCATATACACATTTCAAAAAAAAATCACTTCGAGTGATGATTCATATAATGAAAAAAATATCCCTTGCTGTCTAACTCATAACGGATACAAAAGATTTTATGGCAAGCGTACCGCGGATTCTCCAATTTGAACCCATCCAAAAAGAAAAGATTTGGGGTTCAGAAACGTGGCTACTCTCAGATTTTGGTTCCGACCTTTCTACCGTTGTAGAGCCAGGAACGAATCTTCCCTCCTCCTTCAGAACATTGTATCAATCCCTGCCGGAATCAGTGCTAGGAAAACCTTTTTTAAACCAACAGTTTCCATTGCTCATCAAAACAATTCAGGCGAAACAAAAACTTTCCGTTCAAGTGCATCCGGACGATGAATATGCGTCGAAATACGATCCGGAGTCCGCTGGTAAAAAAGAATGCTGGATGGTACTCGCCGCCGAACCAAACGCTGAACTTGTTATCGGCTTCGACCAAAAAACAGACAAGGATTCTTATGAATTACTCGTAAAACAGAACAAAGGCGAAGAAATCCTGCGTAAATGGAAGGTTCAACCTGGCGACGTTTTTTTGTTAAATCCTGGAACGATACATGCAATTGGAAGTGGAGTTACACTCCTAGAACTCCAACAATCATCAGATTCCACCTACCGTGTGTATGATTATGGAAGATTAGGAGACAATGGAAAACCTCGAGATTTACATCTAGAAAAAGCGCTGGCAGTTTTAAATTTTAATGCCTCAGATGGAAGTGAAAAACAAATCCCAAAACTCATCGGATACCAGCCGTTTACACGATATCTTTTTACGAGTAACGAAAAATTTCGCTTAGAGTTGTGGAAGTTTGCACAATCACAAAATATAAACCTAGTACAACTTTCCCAACCTCACTCTTTCGGAGTTTTGCATGTAATTCAAGGAAGTATCTCTTCTACAGAATACGGAATCACATTTAAGAAGAATGATACTATATTTCTTTCTGCCGACTCCTTCGCACACGGATCTAAATTCCAATGTTCCAAAAACACGGATGTCGCGTTTATGGGATCTGGGACCGACTGGGTGGAGTGGGTGTAATCACTTCTTTGATTTTTTTTTCTTCTTGGCAGGAGTCTTTGAAATGACTTCCTCTTCTACCTTTCCTACAAATAAACCGATTGCTTCTTTTCCTTTTGTCCAGTGAGCCGCATTGCGTGCATTAAAGTACATGATAAATACTTTCTCTTCTTCAGAATATCGAACATCGCAAGCGTAGACGTGAGTGGCTTTCCATCCTCTTCCAGTTGGTCCAAGAATCGGTCCATCATTGATTCGATCAAAATGAATGCCATCTTCACTTTGTAAAAATAAAATGGCGGATCCTGATTGTTGTCGTGTTTCATTCCAAAAAATACCATTTTGAAAGCCAAAAAAACGATCACGCCATCGAATCACTTTGATCGAACCTGCGCCCAAATTTGAAAACGAATCATTTACATCAGGAGAAAAAATGGGTTGGGTGAATAAACGAAAAGGACCAGCAGGAGTATCTGCTTCGGCAACACTGATAAATTTCGGTTCACAAAAACCGCAATCCTTAACATATACTAATGAAGAAGAGTAATACAAACGATATTTGTTGTCAGGCATTTTCACAATACATGGATTACTGACAGACTCGCCTAACTTAGGGTCGGAATGAAAATCCTTTGAAGGCAAAAGTACCGTTCTTGGATTCGTCCATGTCTTTAAATCACTACTTTCCATTACCACAATTTGAGATGACCATTTTCGAAAAGGAAACCAAGACATGAGAAGATGGAACGGCTTGTACCTTTCAAAATAAAGAAAGTATTTAAATCCTTCTTGGTAAATAAAGGGACGCATACCATTTTTTGCAACATACTTGGGCTTTGACCATTCTATCCCATTCTCAGATGTATAATGTAACACACCAAAGATATTATGAGCAAAAAGATGCCACTTGTGATCGATCGTATGATCTGGAAATAAAAAACTTGGATCAGCCAAAATTGGAGAAGGAAATGAAGGTTTCAAAATGGGATCATCTTGATATAGTTTCCAAAATATATTGGTCTTTGTGGATTTGTTTGATGAGATTTTTTTATTTTTCACTTAATAACACCTAATTGATTCACTATCAGAATTCTCATTCCATACCCTTATCTTCAAATAAAAAATGAGATACATCCATAAAATAGATTCTCTCGGAATGATTAAAAACGGCTAATAAGTGATTTCCAAATGAGGGAATAGACTTGATCGGCTTTGACCTCTTGCTGATTAACGTTTTGATTTGAAATCAAAATGGGAAAGTACTGTTTTGGGATATCAACTGCCCCATGAGAACCTTTTACCAGATTTGCATCAAGCGATATCACATCCATCGTATAACGAAATCCTAACTTTTTACGAATTAATTTATAAGCCGCCTTTAATTTGATCCACCGATTTTTTTGATCAAAGAACATTTCGCACGGATCATATCCTGGTTTCCGATGGATTTCGACTGTTTTTGCAAAGTCTGGTGATTTTTTGTCATCCAACCAATAATAATAAGTAAACCAACTATTTGCATTTGCGACAAGCACTATATCTCCAGATCTTTCATGATCAATTTGATATTTCTTTTGGGCCTTTCGATCCAAAACGAGATGAATTCCTTTTACTCCTTTTAACATACTCATCAATGAATCTGTGATTGACTTGTCGTTCAAATAGATATGTGCAATTTGGTGATCTGAAACAGCGAATGCTTTAGATGCACCTGCATCTAACAACTCATACCATCTTTCTTTTCTTACACTCAAATAACCAGCTTCTCTCAAAATTCGATTGATGTGTATTGGGTGATTGACGGGTACAATCCCATACTCGGAAAGAAGTATCACGTTAGTCTCTTTCGATTCATAGTATTTGACTAGGTCATGTATGAGAGAATCGATTTCCGTTAAATCACTTTGAGATTGTTTTGAATCAATTGAAAATTTCTGAAGACAATAGTCCAAGTGTGGTAAGTAGATAAAGGTAAGTGTTGGATCATACTTTTGATCAATATACATAGAAGCATCAGCAATCCATTGCGATGCCTTGATACTCGTCTTAGGTCCCCAGAAATGAAAAAGTGGAAATACACCGAATTTTTCCTGCAACTCATCTCGAAGACCTTCTGGTAGGCTATAACAATCTGGAGCTTTCACACCGTCGGCATGGTATTGAGGTCTTGGCGTAACCGAATAGTCTACATTTGCGTACATATTGTACCACCAAAACATTTTAGAACATGTAAAATTCGGATCTAAAGCTTTTGCCTTATCCCAAATTTTTTCTGCCAATACCAAATGATTGGACTGCTTCCAAAATTTGATTTCACTGTCGGATCGATCATACCATCCATTCCCAACTATACCGTGTTTTGAGGGTGGTTTGCCAGTAAGGTATGTAGACTGGACAGAAGTCGTTACGGCTGGGAGCATTGGACGAATTCGTGTTATGTGATTTCGCTTCACATAATCCGCTAAAAATGGAGTGGATTCGCCGATCACGCTTTCACTCAATCCCACTACATCTATCACGACTGTTTTTTTGAAATTTACTCGTTTAGCTGTAATTGAACCCATTCCAACTCCCTGATGATCGAATTTTCAATGTTCACTTGTAAATCTTTTGGTAGCAAAGCCCAAGTGTAGGTTTCCACTTCCAATATCTTAGTGAAATGATACTCTTTTTGAAATCCAAGCAAATCAATCAAATCACTTTGTGTAGAAGAAAGAAGTCCATACCCTTGTGCAAATATTGGAACATGAAAATGGATTCGCCATTCTACTGCATCAAGTTTTATTTCTGAATTTAGCGCATCGGATAAATCTCTAAACGATGTTAGTTCTGATTTGTCCGATCGTTGGATGACTTGGTGCAGGTACATGGGCTCATCGAATTGTTTCAAGTGCATCTGCTTTTCTAATACTTGGGACGTAAGACTTACTTTCAATGCAGAACTCACTTGCAACCGACCTACTTGTATTTGGTGGCTTCTTAACAAAGAAAGAATCTCTTCCGGATCTTCATAAGACACAGCCAAATGACAGGCATCTAGGCAAACTCGGATGTGTTTTTTGACAAACAAATCTGATTCCTCATTGGAAAACCCAGATTTAGCCTGATGAATCATCCGAGCTTGAGGTAACAAATTTTGCAAATACCAATCAATCAAAGTCTGTACATTTCCAAGCACTCCATCTGGTTCTGGTTCAATATCCAGATGGAGTATCTGAGATTTTTGCTTTCCCATGGAAGAAACTTCACCTAATACCTCTATCATGTTTTTGGTTACCAGTTCAATATTTCTTTCCACACTTTTGTGCTCATTCCAAAAATCAAAATAGGAAAGTGGCGGAGTGGAAACTCCACCCTCCCCTTCCTCTGGAAGTAAGGCAGAAAGTATTTTAAAAAGTCTTATGGTGTACGAACTACGTTCTTCATCTAACCAATCAGGATGGTATACTTTTTCTTTTATACGTCCTTCATGAAAACCTCCAAATGGAAATCCATTGATGCAGATAAGGTATAAATCTTCCTTAATCAACCATGCTCGAAATGTTTCTAGATTTTTTGGTAAGATCAAGTCTAGAGATGCTTCATTCGAAAGGCGAAGTCCGATTCCGAAAGGTGCATGTGGAGATATACTTTTTTTTATCTGAGGAAGGTAGACCATCAAATTTGTGAAATGATCCTTCCAACTTTCTCCCGGGTGAATATTGGAACAGTATGTTAGGTGTCCATATTTGGTTTTCACATTATACCTGATATTTTTTTAAAAAGTGTACACTCTCATACAATATTTCCTTATCTATTTGATGGATTTCGATGGAAGTTCCGACCTCTCTCAACAACATGATAGTTAATCTTCCTCCTAGATGTTCTCGAAATTCATTGAGTGCCTTCTCTAAATGAGAATATGAATCAAGGGATAGCGCATCATGGTAAACTTTAAATCCCAAACTCAAGAGTAAATTTAAAATGGAAGACATACTATCATTTGAAAGCATACCTACTTTATTCGAATATACTGTATCAATCGCCATTCCAATCGCGACTGCTTCTCCATGTCTCATCTCAAAATTTGTTAAATACTCTAGTTTATGTGCGGACCAATGCCCAAAATCTAAGGGTCGGGAAGAACCCGATTCAAATGGATCTCCACTGGCGATATGTTCCACATGTAGTCTTGCGCATCTTTCGATTAAAGTTGACATTACATTTAAATCTCTTTTAGAAAGCAGCGGAGCTACTTCCCACAGCCAATTAAAAAAGGAAGCGTCCTTGATCAATGCGACTTTAATTGCCTCTGCAATACCCGATCTCCAGTCTCGATCATTTAATGTCTGCAAAAAGGTAAAATCATTGATAACGAGTGCTGGTGGTGCAAAAGTACCTAAAAAATTCTTCTTACCTTTAAAGTTAATACTATTTTTTACACCTACTCCTGAGTCGTTCTGAGAAAGGACTGTTGTTGGAATACGAATCAGTCGAATCCCTCTGTGAGAAGTTGCTGCCACATATCCAACTAAATCTAGTAAGGCGCCACCACCGATACACATAATAAAGGAATGCCTGTCGATACCAAATCTGTCTACTGCGTCAATGAGAGACTCATAGACATTGATATCATTCTTACAATTCTCACCACCAGGTACGAGTAGAATCTCTTCCACCAATGTTATCCTTGATTCTAGAGAATCGAAGTATGCTTTGATTTCCTCTTTCAGATTTGGGTGGTAATCAAAAAAACCAGAATCGATAATAACTAAAATTTTCTTTTGAGCTGACGGATCGGAAAGAGAAAGCAACGCCTCGCGAAATAACGGGTTATCTAAATCAAACAGTCGATTTGTGAAATGAACATCATATTTATAACTGATTTGAAACCGGGATTGGATTGATTTTAATTCGTTCATTTAAGTAGATGCTCTAGTTTGATTCCATTTACCAAGAGTTTAAGTAACCGAGAAAAATCGTGCAAACAAAATGGAAATCGGAAGAAGTAAGACGATTAAAATAGCTAGATAGAAATTTCCAAAAATGGCGGCCGTTGAAGCATTCAGAAGGATGATCGAGATGACACCTGCTTTTACTGCAAGTTGGATCAATCGTCCAGTCGCATTCCAATATGCCCTTAGAAGTGGCAATAAAGCGTATAAAATATGGAGGGATACAAATAGGACAAATAAAATATCCTTTTGTAGTAACACTCCCATCACAATCTGTGAACCCCAAACCGCCAGATACATCACCAGCGCCAATAGAATGGCTCCTCGAGTGCCTCCATAAACTTCATCACGACTGATGATTGTGATGGCACCGATGTAAATAATCGGAAGATAGGCCATCCAAAAATACTCTCCAACCATCAATGTCACACTGCTGATACCCAAGAGTAGATTTGCACCACGACACATCCCCATCACAAGCGGGCCCAACAAAGAAGAATGTTTCGCATAACAATCATAAAATAAGATAAAAATTGTAAGAATACTTGCAATCAGGCCACTAAGTATTGAAAATACAAATGCAAAAGAAATTCCTGCTAGTAGGAGTAATAACCCCAAGACTAAAGCATAATTCTTCGGAACTTTCCCACTCGGAATAGGTCTTTCTCTCCTTTCCACACGATCGATTTCAAGATCAAAGTAATCATTTAGTACGACACCACCAGCATACAAACATACAGTGGAAAGGAATAAAAAGACGAAAGAAAGGTTTAAAAACTGATATTGGGCAATCGCCATACCAGCAAGGATATCTGCAATTGCAGTGACTAAATTTGCAGGTCTTGTTAGTTGGAGATAAGATTTAAAAGTAGAAGACATTGTTAATTTAGCTAATAATCAATGAGTTTTTTTTGATCGTAGGTTGTTGGCCTCCACGTAAAATAGAGTTTCCGTGAAATCTTGCATTGGGATCAAAAATATATTCTGTATCAAAGTCTTTGCTATCAATCTGTCCACTTTGAGCAAAAGCTAGTATCGCATTTGAGTATGTTACTTTTTTGATGTCTTCCATTGATATGCCTCTTATTTTCATCAAGGCGGCAGTTTTTGGAACGGCTAACGGATCTGAGATGCCCCAATCAGCACTTGAGTTCACCATGATCTTCTCGGAACCGTATTCTTTTACGATGGAGACCATTCGTTCATTGCCCATTTTGGTGAAGGGATAAATGGTAAATGCCGCCCAAAAGCCTTGGTCCAATACGGATTTGACTGTCTCCTCATTATTATGATCTACAATCACCCAAGAAGGATCAAGTCCATGTTCCAGAGCAATGGACATGCTTCGTTCGGTTCCCTTTTTTTTATCGCGATGTGGTGTATGGATCTGGACAGGTAGTTTTGCTTTTTTTGCAAGTTCCAATTGCAATCGGTAGTATTTTTCTTCTAAAGGTGTTTGGTCGTCAAAACCAATTTCACCAATACCGACTACTCCTTCTTTATAAGCAAACAAAGGTAATATTTCCATCACCTCGTCCGCCAATCGTTCATTATTTGCCTCTCGAGAATTTAAACCCATCGTACAATAATGTTTGATACCAAATTGCGATGAACGAAATCGTTCCCAACCAACTAGACTGCTATAATAATCTTTAAAGGTAGATAAACCCGTTCTCGGTTGTCCGACCCAGAATGCAGGTTCAATGACTGCAACAATTCCTGCCTTTGACATCATTTGATAGTCATCCGTTGTTCGGGATACCATATGAATGTGTGGATCAAAAAATCGCATACCCTCAACTAACGTTTCTAACTCATCGTAAGCTATGTCGCTATGGGAGATCGACTTATCTTCCGAAACCGAATTTTCAAAATGGGATGGATTTTGTTGAGTATCTTTGTCTGATTTGCACATTGATTCGATCTAGTTTGATTCCTGAAAGTTAGACCAACTCAATTTGCCTGATAGGATTTCGTTTTTTAGTTCTGGCAAGTTTAATAGTAAATCCTGAGCACTCGGATAGCTAGACTCATTACAGACCAATGCAACTACCTGGATTTGAATCGGATCACCACTATCCATCAAACGTTTCAGTTTTAAAATGATACTTTCGTTTACGAAAGGTGAGACGAGACTCCACGTCATATTCGGAATGGAACGACCTGCGGACCACCTTTCTTCGATCAAATCTGAAACTGACCTTGCTAACTCAAAATTTCTCCTCTCCATCAAACCATCAATGTAGTGTAATGGTTTCGCATTGAAGATCGTTTTTAAAACCAATTGGTTCCAGGCGGACTCAGGGAAATAAACCTTAGGATAGGGATTGGCCAATGCTATGGCATCAAATACATCTCCCATATTGGATCTAACGGCATCGGTGGCTCTTGGCAACCAGACATTCGGAGAGGGCAGTAAACTTAAGGAAGAAAATAATGCCACAAGTTCATTCAATTCTGCTGTATCGAATAAAGTTTCAATATTATTGATAGCCGCTATCGCATCAGTTGTAGAACAGAGCCTTAGTAGTAACCAAACACGCAAAAGTCGAACAATCGACCATTGGTCAACATTGAAAGAAGGATGGTCAGCAAATAACAATCCATTCGAGGAAGGATGGTATGAAACCGTGCGCTTACCAACAAACCGAGGCAACGCGACAAAACTTGTCATGATCTGAGATGGTTCGGACTCCCCAAGACCCTTCAGCCAATCACCTTCCGAAGGTGTCAATTGGCTGAAAATATACTTTGTAAATGTTTCGGGAATCAGAGATCGTCCGCGGGATTGGATTGGTTTGCGGGTTTTGCGATACCGACTAACAAACTTGAAAATTCTGAAACCTTCCATGCTCCCTTTGAATTTTGTTTGGTAGAAACGGGACGAGGGCTACTTGCACCAGAACATGGTACAAAGAGTTTGATGGCTCCATTTTTCACCTCACCACTATAGCGATTGGCAGTGAGTGTAAAGGAATATGGTGGTGCGGAAGGTGTGTATCCATTCTGTGTGCTTGAACCAGGAAGGTAGGATCCTGTCAGATTTGGATTTTGAGAAAGTTGTCTGCGAACGAGATCCAATGTATTTTTTGAAACGTTGAATCCTTTATAACCCTTGGCGCTTGTATCTGTAGTCAAAGACCCCGCGTCTAAAATTAAGATCAATGCTTTGCGTCCTTCCTCTTCATTCTTGGAAAAGAGATCCAATGCGGCAAGGAGAGAAACGACGGCACCTTGTGGGGTTGAGGATTGTTCCGTACGGAATGAATCAAAGTCAGCTAGAGTAGCGGGCCAACCATTGACAGAAAGTTCATACTTCCCCTCTTGAGAAAATAATGGAAAACTCATCATGAGAGAGAAGAAAACGATAAGAAGTCGATTCATTGCATCATCCTTTTTTACGAAACATTAATGATTAAAAACATACTCAGAGGGAGTCATTGTCAAGAAGAGTTTCCTTTATTGCTCCACGCAAAAAAGATAAAAACTACCTCCACATCCAAGACCAGCACCAGAAATTGAGGCAGAGGATGTGAGATTCGATTGACTTGAAGTTATAGATCCACCCGTCGAACTATAATTAACGCAATTTGCATTTGAAAACGTAAACCAATTTCCCGACATTCCAGTGATCGTAGTAAATGCCGTCGCGGTGATCGAGTTTGTAAAGTT
>JAPZRK010000050.1 GCA_027531445.1 Leptospira sp. | reverse complement strand
AAAATTGACCAAGCTTTCTGTATGCCTTTTAGTAAGAGTTAGCTGAGCAGGAGAAAATCCCTCCAAACTCAATAAACCGTTAGCTATGGATGTGCCTAGATTGCCACATCCGATAATGGCTATTTTTACCTTGGATATCATAAAATTTTTAAATTTTAATAGTGTTAATTGAATAAAGGTAAACAAAAGTGATTTTTTATTGATAAAAAGAAAAAAAATGAACAAAAAATAAGTTTCCGAATCATTTGAGACTTAAAGATTATTCATTGTCGCTTTATTGTTAAAATTAAACACTTAATTTTCGAAAATAATTAATATTCTATGTACAAAAAGATTTTCCTAGGTGTTTTCTTCTGGTGTTTAGCATTTCCTCTAGTCGCTCAAATTTCACTTTCAGATTCTTCCGTCCAGACTGTTGCTTATTGGAAAAAAGGAGAAACGTATTCCTTTTCCGTCTCATTGGATGAGTTTAAGGTAGTTGAAAAGGATACTTCAGAAAGGACAACGACTCGCTATACAGTTGATATTTTCGTTTTGGATTCGACTGAGAATACCTATGATGTAAGATGGTCTTATAGGGACATGTCCACAGATTGGGGAGAAAGAGATTCATTATTCCTATCTATAATGGATAGAATCTCTGCATTAAAGGGTGGTGAAATTGTTGAATTTCGAACTGATGAATATGGTTCATTTATTGAAATGACCAATTGGGAGCAAATTAGGGATTATTACCAGATCGTTTCTGATAGTGTTTCTTCTGAGTTTTCTGCTTTTCCAGAGGTCGCTCAACTAATGAAGTCTATGTTTGGAATTTATAATAATCGAAATGCTATTGAAAAAGGAGTAATCAAGGATGTCCACCAGTTTTTGAATTTTCACGGGGGTGCTTATCGACTTAATGAACCAATCAAAGGAAAAATGCAATATCCAAGTGTTATTTCGGATAGATTACTTGATGCAGAAATGTTGATTGAATTGGATAAAATTTATCCAGAAGACAATGACTATGGGATTTATTCTTTTGTCGAAGTAGATAGGGAACAGCTAACAAATGAAACAAGGGAAGTTTTGGTTAAGCTTTTACCACAATCCCAAAAAGAAGATATTCAAAAATTAATGGAACAGGTAGGAGAGGTTTGGGATACAACCGAAAACTTTTCTATAATTCATGGTTCTGGTTGGCCTACCTATAGCAAGGAAACAAGACAAACAGGATCAAATCAAAATGTAAAGTTCGAGATTCGTACTATTGAAATGATCTAAGGTTTTTTAGGCTCTATATCGAAAACAGCGAGGTGCCTTTGGTTCAAAAGTTTTACCTTTACTGACTGTTTAATTTGCCTACATGCCCAAACTGATTCGAATTACTACCGTTCCGCTTTCCCTCAAACTTTTGCTTTCTGGACAGATGAAGTTTATGAGAGAACAGGGTTGGGACGTTTTGATGGTGAGTGCAGATGGTAGAGAGGTAAGTCAGGTGATAAAAAATGAGGGAGTCCGACATGAGGTGATTCCATTCACTCGG
>JAPZRK010000124.1 GCA_027531445.1 Leptospira sp. | reverse complement strand
CACTTTTGCTTTAGAAGATTCGTCTGATTCGAGAATTTCCAATTTGCCAGGTAGTGTTTTGTAACCATCATCTAAAACGATACCTTCCGAAAAGTGTTGCACATCTTCTTCCGTCAACTTGCCTTTGATTTCGGCATAATATTCTTTGTCGATTAAGTGTTTGGGCGATGTGTAGTGGTGGGCAAACTTTCCATCCGTTGTAAAAATCAGAAGACCTTCCGTCTCTTTATCCAATCTACCTACCGGAAAGAGATTCATCATTCGGTGACGACCTTTTAAATATTCCATGACAGTTTTTTCTCTAGGGTCTTCTGTTGCGGTGATACAATCAGGTGCCTTATTCATCATAAAATAATAATATTCTTTGCGAATGAGTAACTCACCTTCAAAAACAATGGAATCTGAAAGTGAAACTTTTTTGGAAGGGTCTTTGGTAATTACATTTTCAACTGTTACTTTTCCTTGATTGATTGCCTTTTTGACGTCCGTTCGGGATCCAAAACCAAGATTTGACAAAACCTTATCCAAACGTTCTGTAACCATCAAATTTTGTGGGAACCTGCTTGCTGATTTTTTTCGATGCCGAGTGCTTTCGATCTCTCGAGTCTGATCAAAGAATAATCTTTGTCTGCTCTGGGAACCGCATGTACATCCCAAGAATCCAAGGGCAATAATGAATCCGAACTTAAAGTTCGATGGAGTAATATTTCTTCTTTTGGGCTTCGGCCGAATAAAAAAGGATTTCGATACTCTTCTGTAAGTTCTGGATACTTTTGATCATTTTTTTGAATCAAACAGACAAGTTCCAATCCTCGATTATAAATATATCTCAAAAAATCTTCACCAAACGGATCTTTGTCTTCTTCTGGTTTTCTTTTTTCAAACATCCATTTGAGCCAGTCATACCCATATATAAAATCATGAATGTATTGGAATTTAACTGGAGAATCAGCTCCAAAAATGCAAAATATAGAATGGTACTGGTCTACATATTTAAAAAGACTTTCTGGATTTTTATCCTTAGCAAAATAGGAAGCAATGCTATATGACATCAGATCAAAATCCCAAAAGATATTATTCGGAAAATTTTTAGTCGCGGATTTGACTATTTGTACATAAGCATCATGTAAAACATCGAGATCTGCACTTGAAAACTGAAATGATTCCAGTTTGGCTCGGATGTTTACAAACGAATTGGGAATGAATGTCTGTGGATTTAATCCTGCGCGGTTCGGTATGAACTGATTGATTAAGTCATCAATCTCCGCAAAATCATTCATAAAAAATACTCACTCCCAACATATTTTGAAACCAAAAACGAAAGACTAACGAGTGTCATACTCCCCCAAATGATTCGATGCAAATAATCTTTATAGTTCCTTTGCATATCAAAAACATTTGTTTTGGCAAGTGGACTGAGCTTAAATAGAAAGCGTATTTGATATAATAAAAACAGAATCAAAACCAAAGAGAGAGTCAATGGAACAATCCTTTGAACGAGTATCAAATATCCGTCGATCAGAATGACTGCAATAAATGTAAGGCTGTTGATCAACATTTTTACGTTTTTATTCCCAAATTCTGTAACAAACGTTTGTTTGCCTCCAGCTCGGTCACTCTCTTCATCACTGAGTCCGCTTGCCATGGCACTTGCAAGTGCAAATATCGTTGAGATCACAACGATGGTGAGAAAGGGAACATCAAAAGTAATCTCAAAGCCCAATTGTAAATAGTAATGAAATATGGGGAGCATACAGCCTACACCCATCATTTCCAAAAACTCTCCTCCCCCACGATAATTGAGTTTGATAGGTGGAAGAGAATACGCGGCAAAGACAAGGATACAAATAATGGCGAATAAAACAACATAAGGTCTGTCCAAGATCAGCTCGGAAAGACTTGCAGAAATCAAACAAAGAACACTCGCGAGAACACCCGCAAATAGGACCGAACGAGCGGGTAAAATGTGATCGGGGATCGTCTTCGGAGAACAGCCATTAGGAAACATTTTCCTTTTCAGAGCATCCACTTTCTGGTCAGCATAATCATTTAACAAAACAATATACAGAAGCAAAAAAATAGTAAACGCCATCCCGAGAAAAAAAGGAAGGAAAACGTTTCCAGAAGACTTGTAGATTCCAAAGGATTGACCCAGCAAAAATGGGACGATGAGCTTGGGCCAACTCATGACCTTAAACGCGTAGATCCACCTTGAATAGGTGCTCATGTTTTGGAAATTTTCTAAATCACTCAAAGGAATCTTCTTTCACTCAATCACATATAAAATAGTTTCATATTCGTGACCTTGCAAGATACAACCAGTATAATAAGGATAGACCACCTTTTCAAGACCTTTCATGGTGTCCCCGTTATAAATGATGTAAGCTTAAACATACCCACAAATGCGATCCTGGGGCTACTTGGGCCCAATGGAGCAGGCAAAACGACGCTATTAAAAATCATTGCTGGGCTCCTTCCCTTTGATTCTGGTTTTCTCAATCGTTTTCAAAATGAAACAAATGGTTCCGATTTTTATCGACAGATTGGATACTGCCCCCAAAGTCCAAGGTTTTGGAAAAAAATTTCGGTTAGAGAACAACTCAAATACTGTGCCGACCTATACAAAATGGATTCAAAGGTGATTCGTGAACGTATCGACTTTTTGCTTGTCTCGTTGGGTTTGGAGAAAAAACAACATGAGTACGCCGAACATTTATCTGGCGGTATGCAAAAACGATTGAACCTGGCAATGTCACTCATTCATAAGCCAAGCCTATTACTCCTAGACGAACCAACCGCGAACTTAGATTTAGAAAGTAAGGAATTTGTGATTGCTCTTCTGAAAAAATTGAGGATGGAAGAAGGAATAACAGTCATTTGTTCTTCACATGATTTGGATGAAATCTCCCACCTTTCCACGGAGCTAATCATATTACAATATGGAAAAATCATATTTAAAATGCAAAAAAAACATAATGAGCCTCAACCAACGTTTGTCGAATTAAAAGAGCTCTACTTTCGGTTGACGACGCAATGATGATTTTATCTATTTTTAAACGTGGAGTTTTGCAACAAATTCGTGATCCGTTGACTTTAGGTCTTACATTACTCACGACTCCATTTTTTATTTACTTTTATTTTTTATTCGTCGTTCAGCCCAAACCATTGTTTATCGGTATTTTATCTCTATCTGAAGATTCGACACTGAGTAATAAGTTAAATCAAATTGTTCAAAAAACGTCGGGCGATTCGATGATTCAAAACAAAATGAACATATTGCACTTTTCGGACGCTGCCGAATTTAAGAATGCCATTCAAAAGAAGAATCTCGATATCACCATCCAAACCATTACACCCGAAATTTCGAACAATGAAAAACAAAATGGGAACTCGTACCAAACGATTGAAATCACACCTATCTCGGATCGTAAACAGGTAAGTGCCACTGCGATGTTCATCAAATCAGCGATCGATGACTATCTCCTACAGTCTGTAAATTCAAAACTCATCACACGTTTTGTAAGTGTCAAAACCAAAGGTCCTTCAGATATATCTCAACATAGGAGAACATTCTCCGATTTTGAAATCTTTGTACCGAGTTTTTTGGTCTTTTCCATGATTATGATTATATTTTCAACGGCGATGTCTCTGACATCAGAGGTGGAAAGTGGACTCTTGTTTCGATATGTTTTATCAAATACTCCACCGCATTCCTTTCTCCTAGGGATGGGTGGTGTTCAATTTTTGAATGCCTTCATATCTTTAAGTCTGTCCCTTTTGATTGCGTCTATGTTAGGTTTTGATTTTATAGGAAATTGGATTTCCGTATTGATTCTGTGTTTTAGCGGAGCTTTGGGATGTATTGGCCTTGGGACACTCATCGCTAGCTTTATGAAGTCATCCACCCAGGCGTGTTTGTTTTGTAGTTTTATTATTTTTTTTCTACTTATTTTTTAAGGTATCATCTTTACAAAAACCAGCACACAAATACATCTTTTAGGACTCATAA
>JAPZRK010000127.1 GCA_027531445.1 Leptospira sp. | reverse complement strand
CTTTTTTTATCTATAGCTAAAACAAAATCTTTCAACGCAAAATATACTTTTTCTTCTCTTCCGGCGATTTCGTATAACGAACTAGGCTACACGACGTTGTCCGTAGCTGAGCCTCGCAGAGGCGTTAGCGTCGGCGCGACTTCTTGCAGAGCAAGAAGCGTGACGGAGGACAATGTGCCTTTAGGCCGAGCGAGGGCGAAAGTCCCGAGCGTAGCGTGTCAGCCGAAGTTATGCGAAGTATTCAAAGTTTACGATTTACAATACTAGATTTGAGCAAGTATCCACTAGTTTTTCCACTTTTTACATATATCCAAAGTAGATTTGAATAATTGATATCTGATATATTGATTCTGTTATCTAATACTTGCACTAGACCATACTTTTCAATAGTTTTCAAAATATTCGAATCAACATTTCTATCAGAATAAATATTTGCAGATCGGTATTTTTTTATTTTATAGTATCCCTTCTGAATAATATCGATTTTTTCGGAACAACTATGATTACATTTGGTTGGAATTGATGTCTTTTCTATAGGAGAATTGGATGGATGTAGAATTTTAATACCGCATTTCTCGGTTTGAACATCAGGCGTATAGGCTATTATTGTATTGCATATAAAAGAATAAAGTTTACCATCTTTAAATGAAATATTAGGTCCGGAATTCCACATAACGGTATTGAAGAATTCTCTTGGGTAGATTTGATCATTTAAATTTGGATCCATATATAAGATCATTCTAAAATAAACTTTGGTGAGTCTTTTCCTTCGAGATTCGTCGTCTTCTAAATTTTTTAATTCATCGGTATCGAGCGGAAAATAATTCTCTTTTAATAATTTAAACTTATAATAAGTTTTCAAATTAGAAAGGGTGGGATAAGTAAGAATGATTTTTTCCGAAAGATTGTTAACTAAAAATACTTCCATGATTGGAGATCCGTCATTTAGCCAATGTGCCAAATAACCATTTTCAAAATCTCTTAAAAGCCAATCTCCGTTTTCTAACTGTTTGGCAAAATTTGGTAAGTGTTCTGGTCTAGTTTTACTAATTTCAATTTCGTCTTTTTCTTCCGTACAAGAGATTATAAAGAGAAAGATCATTATTATAAATCTTTGATATTTCATTTTTTTTTTGAATATTTCGCATAACTCTTTCTTTCCGTCTTGCTTGATAGGTGGACTATCCGTTTATGTGTTCGAATAAAACCTAAAATTCAGATTATTTCGTAATTTCTTTCGAAATTTTCCTAGATAGGCATAAATTTATCGTACGAATATTCACCTTTTTAGCCAAATCGTAGATACATAGATGTGCGTGTTAACCACTTTTTCCTATTCTTACTTTACTTGCAGAATAATTAAAAAATTGCTTAGTTAAGCGACGTGCGAGATAAACGCCTTTTTCCAGATAACCGAGCTTATCAAATTATGCTCGCCATAATGATAAAAAAGATGTGCGTGTTAACCACTTTTTCCTATCCTTACTTTACTTGCGGAATAATTAAAAAATTGGTTTTTAAAGCGACGTGCGTGTTAAACGCCATTTTAAAGATTACCAAACTTACCAAGCTTATCAAATTACCCTCGATTCAATGATAAAACCGATGTGCGTGTTATTCCCTTTTTTGTAACATTTGCAGTATAGTGACCATCGATAGGATGGTTAGGGACCAATGGTTCCATACAATTCTATGCTTTAAATCATTAACGGTTAGATTTCGGGCACAATCGATTGGCGTAATGAACTTTATATCAATCTCGTTCCATAATTCGATCGAGGGGACTTTTTATTTTTACGAGTTGGGTATTGGCGACCTTGGTATAGATTTGGGTCGTTTTGATGCTTTCATGTCCCAACAAAGTTTGGATCATTCTTAAATCGATTCCTTGTTCCAAAAGGTGAGTAGCGAAGGCATGTCGCAAAGAATGAAATGAGACCTTTTTTTTGATGGCGGCTTTTTGTTTTGCATTTTCAAAAACTTTCTCTGCAGTACGAATTGCAATGTGGCTGCCGTTCGGACCTGGAAAAATCCAATCCTTGTCGGAGTCAGTATTTCTTTTGATCGGGGAGTCGCTGAGTAAGTTCATTTTCCTTTGTTCTGCAAGTAAGAAGGAGAGCTCTGAAACTAAGGAGTCGGCCAGTAGGGAATAGCGATCTTTTTTTCCTTTTGCCTGTTGGATCCGAATCGTCTTTCTTTCGAAATCAATGTTTGAATATTTGAGTTTTACGACTTCGCTCACTCTCAAACCAGACGAATACGCTAGTTTGAGAAGCAGTTTGTGTTTCAAATTGGGAAGGCAGTGGCAAATGGCAAAGATTTCCTGTGGAGAAAGAACTTCTGGTAAAGTTATTTCTTTTTTGGCTCTAGGAAACGAAAGGTCGGGAATTTGATTGCGACAAACCTTAAAATAAAAAAGATAGGCTTGTCTCATTGAACGGATGCTAGATGACTTTACGTTTGCTTCCGTTTGGCTTATTTTTAAAAACTCATGTATATCTTGAGACTTAACTTGATGCGGAAGCCTTTTTACAAAAGAGCAAAGCCTTAGTAAACAAGAATAGTATGTTTTTGTGGTTTGTAGCGAGTAGTTACGAGTTCTAGTTTCATCGAATAGATCCTGAAAAAGGTTGCGTTTATTAGGAATTTCGCGCGGGTTAACGACCAATTCTTCATCATGCAAAAGAGCAAGAAGGTTGTGAATGATATCACTTTCAGCAGGGAAAACCCAAGCAAGATTTGAATGATCAAATTTAGCTTCTGGGATTGTGCGCACGATGCCAATGATCCTTCGATCGAAGGGAAAGTGAAGGTGATACTTTCCAGAGGGGGAGTGGTAGCTAAGTTGGAGCATACATTTTTATGAATAGATACTAAACATATGTCAAGTAAAAATGGTGAAAAAATGAATGCTTTTAAATTCAGAGTTTTGTGCAATACGATAGACATTCGCCCTATAAAGGAACAAATCTCTGCTATTTTACCTCTCTTTACATTTCAATAAAGACCTCACATAACGGTTAGGGATGGCTTCGCCCCATAAGTCCCATTCCTTAAAAATCTCGACTCAAATTCTTGTTATCCTGCATAGGTTAGCAAGACTTTTTTCTCGTTCAACTAACTCTATTTTCCAAATCTTTGTTAGATGATTTAGATAATTAAAATTTGACGATATTGTTACTAAAGTGATGAATTGTGACAGTCCCCTTGGTTTCCTGTCTGTTTTTAATGATAGTTGTATGTTAATGTAGTGAAAATCCCTTGGTTTGGCTCGACGAAAACCATCCTGGTTTTCTTTCACAAACACTCGTTCCCTATGGGTCACTCCTGTTTGTGGTCGCCTCACTGTTCGATTCCGATTCTGTCGTATGCTAAGTTTGTTGTTAGTTGATTAAAGTAAGAGAAGCTTACTATGTAATCTGCCCCAGTAGGGAATCGCCCTCTCTGCTGGTTCGCCGTCCTGGCTCACCAACGCTCCGAGGCACGGTTCGGCTCGGCGAAAACCATCCTGGTTTTCTTTCACAAACACTCGTTCCCTATGGGTCACTCCTGTTTGTGGTCGCCTCACTGTTCGATTCCCATTCTGTCGTGTGGTTAGTTTGTTGTTAGTTGATTAAAGTAAGCGAAGCTTACTTTGTAATCTGCCCCAGGAGGGAATCGAACCCCCACTGTCGGTTCCGAAGACCGATGTTCTATCCGTTGAACTACCAGGGCAAGCTAGGTAAGGTCATGTTGGAAAAAGGGATCACTTCTGCAATTGCTTTTTTAAGAAAGGAAAACTTTGACTTAAAAACAAATAGCTTAAATAAACTGCCCAAATGTAGATAAAAATCCGAAGACCAAAAAGAACATAATAGAGAGGTCTTTCTTCGCCTGGAACCAAAAACACACTCAATCCACCAATTTCTCTTACTTCACAGTGGCGTACTTTTCTTTTTATGGATTCAAAGATTTTTTTAAATTCCGAACTGCGTATGGCCGTGTCCACATTCAAATCATTTGTGTATCTCAATGAACCGTCCTCACCAAATACGTAAAATGTGGTTTCCCAACCTACAAATTGAAAGTTCACTGGAAAGTATCCTGATGAATTTTTTACAAAATAATAAAACCGATTGTTTTCAATTTGAAAGTAGGTCAATTGCCCTTCGTTTCTTAATTTAGCAAGACTGAGGCTATCCTCATAATAATCACTCCAATCTCCCCAAGAAAAAAATACTTCACTATCTCTATACCAGAGTAAACCACCGAGATTTGGAATGCCCTCTAACGCGTGAACGAATTCGAGTTTAGCTATGGTTTCATCTTTTACAATTCTTTTTAAATGATCGTTTTTATGTAACAGATGTTTGATTGAGGATCTCAGCGATGCCACTTCTTCTCTGTTTTTTTCCATAACACGCTTTTCAATTTCTGTGATTTCTTTTTGTCTTGGTGATAAAAATACATCTTCGGCAATTTGATCCAACATTGAGTCGTAAATGGAGGTCGCACTTGCAAATATTGAAACTGGCAAAATGATCAAAAATATGTAGAATGTTTGTAATCGAAAGAGTGCAAGAAAATGAAATTGTTTCAAAAAATGACTTCCTATTCTTACTCATATATCGGAATCTTTCCTGTAGATGATAACCTGTCCTATTTGCAATGCACATAAATTACGCGAGGGTATCATCGTTGAATCGGAACATTGGATCGTTCGGAAAGCTCCCGATGAAAAAAATTTAGAAGGATATTGTTATTTAGAATCTAAATCCCACACCGAATCTTGGTTTTCCTTGAGTATGGAAGCTTGTAAAGATTTTGGAAACATCCTTCATCTAGGACTTGCGGCATCTCTCACTCTCCCGGAATCTCCCGAAAAGATCTACTTCACTTGTATCAGTGAAGCTGTCCCACATCTCCACATGCACATGGTTCCGAGATATAAACACCATGAAAAGGGAATCTCCCATCTAGAAAAAGCACTTGGTCCTGGTTTTTCTAAACCTCTCTAAAAAATTCTTTTCATTCCTTATTTTTTCCGATTCAATGTGCGCATGATTCGATTGAAAGAGATCCAGCCCCTCTTAAATTCCGAGAGCAAAAATTTTGATTTAGAAACCTTACAAGAACAGCTGTTCATTCTAATGAAGACTTCCTTTGAGAAAAAGATAGGTCATATTTTTCTCCTTGAGGGTTGGTCATCGAGTGGGAGAGGTGAGCTTCTCAAAACTTTGACAGTTCGTCTTGATCCACGAAAGTTCAAAGTCTATTCTCCCTTCGTTCAACAGTCAGAAGATCGAGGATACCCCTTTCTTTGGAATTTTTGGCAATACTTACCAAGATTTGGTGAATCATTATTTTATCTGAATTCGTATTATGCAAGAATGATCTATCTTATGAGTGTTGGAAAGCTGACTTCTTCAGAGTACGATCAAAGACTTCTATCTGTCCTAAACACGGAAAGGATTCTATCTAGAGATAAAATCCGTTTTCATAAATTCTTTCTTCATATAACAGAGAACGAACAAGATAAGAGGATTCGCAGGGCAAAAAAAGAAAGTAAAGTATGGGCATTATCGGATCTCGACAAAGACCAATGGAAAAATTATTCAAAATATCGTAAGAACTTTGAACGTCTTCTTTCTGATTCAGACATGGAGCACTCCTCTTGGAATATCATCCCTTGCGACGACCTGCAAAGCGCGAAGATTTACTTATTACAATCAATTATCCAGAGAATGGAAGCCGAGTTACAGATAGACTCTGAAAAAGAGCTAAGTTTATTATCCAAGGGAGGTGAGTTACTTCCATGAAAACATCGATCAATCTTGAAAGCTTAACTACCAAACAACAAATCACGTTAGATGGTATCACCGATTTCCCGATAGTAGAAAGAAGTATTTATAAAACCGAAATGAAGCATCTGAAAGATCGAATACGCAGAGCAACATTGTATGCAAAACAAGAAGAACGACCCATAGTTCTGGTATTTGAAGGATGGGATGCTGCGGGCAAAGGTGGTGCCATCCGAAGGCTCACGCAAGAAATTGACCCAAGAATTTATGAAGTTCATAGCATTGCGGCTCCCGACCCGCATGAAAAGGCTCGTCATTATCTATGGAGATTTTGGAACCGAATTCCTAACAAAGGTTATGTCGGAATATTTGATCGTTCTTGGTATGGTCGTGTGCTTGTGGAAAGGGTAGAAGGTTTTTGTAGCGAGGAAGAGTGGTCGAGATCCTATGAAGAAATTGTTCTCTTTGAAGAACAACTTGCAAAATTTGGATCCATCATCCTTAAGTTTTGGTTACATATCACCTCGGAGGAGCAACTCGCTCGTTTTGAGGCGAGGAAAAATGATCCGCTTCGAAGGTGGAAGCTGACAGAAGAAGATTGGCGGAACAGAGAAAAGTGGGATCTTTACAAAGCGGCCGCAGATGAAATGTTTTTACGCACTCATTCTCCGTTTGCACCTTGGATCGTAGTTCCGGCGAAAGACAAGTACTATGCGAGAATCAATATCCTTAGCATATTTGCAGAAACTTTGGAAAAAGAACTCAATATTCCGAAAAAGTTTCGCTGATAGATATTGAGAGTTATTTTTCTTTTTTGATTCGGTAAGGCTTTTGTTTGATTTGAAATATTGCCTGAGATTTTTCTGTAACAAGAAGAATCTGAGCAGAAAAACTAAGAGTTAAGTTTCTAAATTTAGATCGAAAAAAAGTATAATCAACATCAAAGATCTCCGAATAACACGGTTCTGCTATTGATTGAAGATTTTTTAAAGAAAGAGAATGGTATAAAAATCCTTTTGAAAACTTTGGGATGGTTTTTGAATCCCATTTTACTTTTTCCGAAAAACAAACAACACCTTCTTTTGTTAGGATTCGAAATTCACCCTCCCAGTTTTTATCTGGGAAGATTTGATCTTGATTGGTATTATTTTCGATAAACAAAAAGTAACCTTGGTTTGTATCATCAACTTCTCTAGATAAAGCCAAATACATAGGGTTGCCATCTATAATTTGTTTTGCGGATTGGGTCGGATCTTCAAAACTTCCTGGATTTAAACTTCGAAACACCAAATAGATTACAAAAATTAAAAG
Organism: Leptospira sp.; assembly: GCA_027531445.1. GTDB lineage: Bacteria > Spirochaetota > Leptospiria > Leptospirales > Leptospiraceae > Leptospira_A. Next base: position 11,208 of record JAPZRK010000127.1, on the reverse strand, counting down.
AAAAATATCCAATAAGATGACGATTTGTCTCCATCGGAATTTGGATTTCTGATTGCCGATCGATTTCAAATACTCACGAAATTCTTCTGGCGATTTAGAATGATATCCTTTGCTCATCTTATAGTTTGCCTTTTAGGTATTTTAGCATATCACCCGCTGTTGGATAAGTTTCTGGCATCTCTCGAACTGAGTCTAAAAATGAGAGAGCAAAATACACTGAATTGGGAATATCATGACCAATTGATAGAAATCTTGCTATGATTCCCGTAAGTAAATCGCCTGTGCCCATCGTCGCAAGCATTGCATTTGGTGATTCCCAAACAAAACACAGACCATCATTTGTGACTAACAAAGAAACAAATGATTTAAATAAGATGTTTACATTGTGTTTCGTACAAAAAGGCAAAGCCACTTGGTATGCCGATTGGATGGAATTGCACTTAACTCCGGTCAATCTTTCAAACTCTCCAGCATGTGGAGTTAGTAGTATGCTACCTGAATTTGGAAACACAGCTCCCAAATCGGGAATCGCCCCTGCATCTATAACTAGCGTTTGGTCTTCATCCATAGTAAGTGACTTTAAAAAATCGGGTGATTTTGTTAAGCCGGGACCGACAACGATCGCCTTTGCTTTTTTAAAAAACGGATCCATTTCCAGTCCGCTACCATCCCCGACGGTTACCATTCGGGAAGGATCATCTTGTAGGAGCAAATCACGTGTAGATTCTTCTGGAGTATAAACTTTTGTGATCCCTCCACCTAAATGTTGAAAGATGGAGGAGGAGAGAAGGATCGCACCCTGCATTCCTAAACTTCCACCATAAAAAAGCGCGGCACCATTCGTATATTTGTGAGATGTCGCCTTTCGTTTAAAAAAAGGTAAGATGGAATCGATATCAGCCTTTTCCCAATAATATCTTTGCGAAAACACTTCAGAAGATTCCAATGTTCGAATGGGAAACCCAATGCTTTCATAATATCTTGGAACAATTTGTTCATCAATGGTAAATCCTATATTTTCCCATTTTCGCGTGCCAAGCTCTTCTATGGAATCTGCCTCAATTGAATGGGACTCGGGTAGGCCCGCCTGGAATCCTGTTGCTGAATCCAAAGAAAGTTTATAGAAAAAAAGAGAGGACTCGTTGATCCATTCGATGATTTCCAAAAGATCTTCGGTTAATATCCCCTGAAATCCAGTGCCTAAGATCGCATCCACAAGTAAAATACTTCCAGGCTCAACTTCAATCTCTACTTCTGCTAACGCAGATATGAAATTGATTTCGATGCCAGCTCTGTTGCATAAACTTGCGTAAAATTGGCTATCTTCCCTTTTGGGATCATCCATCTTAAAAATACGAACAATGTGTCCTTCTTCGTGAAGGATATTCGCTAGCGCATAACCATCTCCACCATTGCCACCCGTTCCTACGATCATCCAGATTTCTTCGGCTGTGGACCAAAGATCTTCATTGGCATGGAAGACAGAAAGAGCTGCCATTCCCATAAGAGTTGTTTGTGGGTAGCCCAATACGTCGTGTGCATACCTGTCGAGGGCTCGCGATTCCGAATTTGTAAAGAGAGGGTATGCTTTCATGAGAACCTAAATAAATTAAATTTTAAATCCAACGATATACTTCCAGAGCACCAGAACGAATCCGAACACTGTATATGTTGTCATCGGCGTCAGTATAGGTTTCTCTCCATTGGCCACGAGGTGGAGCAAATGGAAGGCGTTTGTTGTTGACGTGATTGCCTTCATTGTCATGAACTTGCAATCGAATCGAATTCCCTTGGTCTTCCGTTTCCCACACATAAAACTCGTTATTCGAGCGTATGGAAAATAAAATTTCAGAAGGATCCTGAATTTCTTTTATAAATTTATCTTCGCCGCCAGCAAATGAATACCGAAAGATCTTTCTATATTTAAATCTTTTGTCTTTTTTTGAAAAAAAACTGAATGAAGCAAGTACATAATCGCCTTCGGGATGGGGCAACATTCGATCCAACGTGATATCAAAATCTTTTGCTTCTGGGCTTGTAAAAACGGGCAAAGCAGATTCTTTTATGTTTCCTTTGAGTTCCCCTTCATCAAAAAAGGATAACCGCATTTCCTCGGCTATACGGTGATAAACAAATAATTTATCACCTTCCCCTGGAATGATGGACTCAATGTAACGGAAAGGCTCGGAATTTTTTCCCGAAGCACCCAACATAAACTTTACGACACCTTTTTGGGAAATTTGGACAAGGAAGGACGGTAAGATTGTTGTTCCAGATGTAGAAAAGGTCCCGCTGTAGGATTTATATACGTTTTCTTGTCCCGGCGGAACTTCCGCACCCTTGGACGAAATTCGGTTTTGCACAACAAGGTCACCGTCTTCGGTGAGTGCCACCATCCCAATTCCACCAAAACGAAACGGATAGTGGGGGATTCCGGAAATGGGTTTAAAATCCGGATTGCCGAGACTTGCCTCAAGCCTTCCATTTCGGTCAAAAAGCTTGATGATGGATTGCTTTGCATCGGCAAGGGCAACAACGTTTCCAGAAACAGGTAAATTGATCGGAACATTGGTCAAAACCTGGTTTACGACCACTCCCTCCCAAGTATCTGGAGTCGTTCCCAATGGAATTCGAAATAAAAGGTCATCTTTGAGGTTGTCCACCCGAAACCGTAGGCAGTGGGACAGGGAAAAAAGGAGCAGGAGGGAAATGATGAATTGCATAGACAACCTTCCATTCCCTATTTTTTTATTTACAGCACAACTCGGTTTTCCTAGCTTGACAAGTGTCGTGTTATTTTTTAACATGAGTTGGGTCTCTTACGAAGAATCCTAAACACAGGATTTTTTTGGATATGGTTTGGTATACACCGAGGAAAACATCAGAGAAGTTTTAAATAAAATTCTCGAACCACCTCTAGCGCTTTTTTCGCTCCAAGTACAGAATCGGAAAAACCACGCCCTCATTGAGATTTCGCTGGATCACCTTGAAAGCAAAACTGGCTCAGCCAGTATGTTTGATTGCGAGGATGTTTCCAAGAGGCTCAAAGAGGAGTTGGATTTATGGGGAGAGGAGTTTGACTTCACTCTCCAAGTCTCCTCTAGTGGGGTGGAGCGTTTGCTACACCTACCAGAGGATTTGGATCGTTTCCAAGGTCTTTTAGCAAAACTAGAAGTTCTTTTGGAAAATGGAAAATGGGACAAGCGAGTCTATCGTCTTGGGCCGAGAACGGGGGACACCATCGAGCTAACACCTTATGAAAAACGAGGGCCTAGGCGCAAGGTAGTGAAACCCATTCAAAAACCTTTAAGTGAAATTCGAAAAGGAAATCTATTTTTAGAATTATAAACCTATGGCTACAAAACAAGTAACGAAAGAAATCGGCCTATTCGAAGCCATCCAGCAATTTTGTGCAGACAAGTCCCTGGATCGCGATCTCGTCCTCAATGTGATTCGAGATTCTCTCCTTACTGCTTACCGTAAAAAAGTAGGTTTGGAAGTTGACTCAGAAGAGCGATGCCAAGTTGAGTTCGGACAAGAAAACAAAAACGAAATCGTCGTGAGCGTCCTAAAGGATGTAGTATCTGGCGAACCTAAGTCCCTTGTCGAAATCAAGTTAGACGATGCCAAAGCCTTGGATCCATCTGCAGAAGCAGGGACTCAAATTCGCATCTTCGAGAAGCCGCAAGATTTATCTCGAGTTTTGTCTAGCCAAGCAAAACAAATGGTCTTCCAAAGACTCAGAGACATCGAAAAAGAAATTTTATTTGAAGAATACAAATCGAAAGAAGGGGAGCTCACCCATGGTTACTTCCAGAGATGGAAGAAGGATGCGATGAGCATTGATTTGGGAAAGGTCGAGGGCATCATGCTCAAAAAAGACCAAAACCCAGGGGAAAAATACCGCCAAGGTGATCGCCTCAAAGCGATCATCTCCCGAGTCGAAATTCGCCCTCGCGAGCCGATGCCAGTGATCACACTTTCACGCGCCTCTGGTGACTTTGTTAAAAAATTATTCGAGATGGAAATCCCCGAAGTTTATGACGGCATCGTCGAGATCCGCGATGTGGCTCGGATTCCTTCTTTTCGCACAAAAGTCGTTGTATTCACTTCCAAACAGGATGTGGACCCAGTAGGTGCTTGTGTGGGAATGAAAGGTGTTCGGATCCAAGCCATCGTCCGTGAACTTGGAAACGAAAGAATCGACATCGTGCTCCATTCGGAAGAGCCGAGCGTTTTTATCGCCAATGCCATTTCACCGGCAAAACCAGTTGAGGTCCACGTAGACCGAAAAAGAGGAGATGCACTCGTTATCGTTCCGGACGAATCTCTTTCTCTTGCGATCGGGATCAACGGGTCCAATGTCAAGCTTGTGTCCCAACTCTCGGGATACAAAATTGACATCAAAACAGTATCACAATACAACCAGGAACTGGCTTCACCTGAAGCTAGAGAAAAACTGGACCGCCTTTTCAACGCTCAGCAAGAAGCGATGGAAGGAGAGGATCTTTCTAGCACTTCTAACGAAACAGAAGAAGAAGAGGATGATTCACTCACACCGCTCTCAGAAATTCCTGGTTTGACACCTCGAATTGTGGGATTGTTGGAAGCTGGTGGAGTCAAGAACGTCGAGACACTTTTGGATTTTAGTCCAGAAGAACTTTCTGCCATTTCTGGAATTGGCCGAACAACTGCAGATCAGATTTTAAGACTACTGCGCGAGTCAATTGAATGGGTGGAAGAGGGCTAGATTAGCAAGTATTATATGGAAGAACAAAAATCGATCAAAGAAACCCTCCAACAAGGGGCCGCTGGTGATAAGACCAAAAAGAAACTTGTCATCAAAAAAAAGCCGGGCTCTCCGGAACCCAAAACTACGTCTGCAGCGCCAGAGGTAAAATCTAGTTCTTCTTCTCCTGTTTCAGAAAAGAAAAAAGACCTAAATGATCTCATTCGTGAAGAGGCAAAACGACAAGGTGGATTGAATGCAGGCTCAGGCCCGCAAGCCCCTTCTTCAGCCTCTCCTATCGTATCTAGACCAGAACGCAAAAGGGACGAATCCATTGAGCAAGCAAGGCCAATGGACAGAAAACCAGAATCCATCCTTTCGGGTGATACAGCTTCTCCTGGATATCGAAACGCAGAAAATAAAAACCAAGCACAAACGGTTCCGGGTTTTTTCCGCAAGGAAGACCGTAACCCGATTGTTTCACGTCCTATTTCGCGACCACCTTCTGAAAATCGTGGCCCGAGCCAGGGCGGTGGCGGCGGTTACCAAGGGAATCGCGGACCAGGCCAAGGCGGTGGCGGTTACCAAGGGAATCGTGGACCAGGCCAAGGCGGTGGTGGTTACCAAGGAAATCGTGGACCAGGCGGACCTGGACAAGGCGGCGGACCGGGCGGTGGTGGATACCAAGGTGGATCTAGACCTCCAGGCAGTCGTGGTGCAAGACCCATCGGTCAAGGTGGTCCTGGTGGCAGTGGCGGACCTGGTGGTGGACAGGGTGGCGGAATCGGTGGAGCTCCATTCGGCGCACCAGGTGCGGGTGGTGGAAATGCTTCCGGCAAAAAGAAGGCCTTTGAGAAAGACAAAGGTGGAAGAGAAGAAAAAGACGAGAACACCAAGTTTTTTAAACAAAGCTTTCGCAAACAGAAAGCCCAGGCAGCGGCACTTGCGGCTGTTCCCAAAGAGATCTCCATTTTGGAAAATATCCAGGTGGGAGAGATTGCTAAGAAATTAAATTTAAAACCAGGCGAAGTTATCTCCAAACTCATGAAAATGGGAATGATGGTAACCATCAATAATGTGATCGATGCAGAAACGGCATCCATTCTTGCAGACGATTACGGTTGTAAGGTGAGGATCGTCTCTCTTTATGAAGAGACTGTCATCGAAGAAGAAAAAGATGAGCCAGAAGATTATATCACTCGACCTCCAGTTGTTACCATCATGGGTCACGTTGACCATGGTAAAACAAAACTTTTGGATACCATTCGTGTTTCAAGAGTCGCTGAAGGGGAATCAGGTGGAATCACACAGCACATTGGTGCCTACCAAGTAGCAACAGAGCGTGGAAGGGTTGCCTTCCTCGATACTCCAGGTCACGAAGCATTCACTTCGATGAGAGCCCGTGGAGCGTCTGTTACAGATATCGTGGTTTTAGTTGTTGCAGCGGATGATGGTGTGATGCCTCAAACGGTGGAAGCAATCAATCACGCAAAAGAAGCAGAAGTTCCAATCATTGTTGCCATAAACAAAATTGATCTTCCAGCGGCAAACGTAGAAAAGGTGAGACAAGAACTTTCCAATTACGGTCTCCAACCGGAAGAATGGGGTGGAACAACCATCTTCTGTGAAATTTCAGCAAAAAATAACATCGGTATCGACAAACTTCTTGAGATGATCATCATCCAAGCAGAACTACTCGATCACAAAGCAAATCCAAAACGTAGAGCTAAGGGAACGATTGTGGAAGCAAAACTCGATCCAGGTCGTGGTCCCGTTGCTACAGTTCTCATTCAAAACGGAACACTCCGTGTGGGAGATGCGTTTGTGGCTGGGGTATATTCTGGTCGCGTCCGTGCCCTTTATAATGATTTGGGACAAGCCATTCGCGAAGCAGGTCCATCCTTTCCAGCACTCGTTACGGGACTCGATGGAGTTCCTGATGCTGGTGCTCCATTTGATGTGGTGTTGGAAGATAAAGAAGCGCGTGAAATCTCTCATAGCCGTCAAGAATACGAGAGAATGGGGCAGTCCAAAAATGCCGCAACTCGTGTCACACTAGACAATATGAGTGAGATCATCAAACAAGGTGCTCTCAAAGAACTCAAAGTCATCATCAAAGCGGACGTTCGCGGATCAACTGAAGCTGTAAAAGAGGCTTTGGAAAAACTTTCTACACCTGATGTTCGTTTGCATGTCATCCATGCCGGCACTGGTGCGATTGTTGATTCAGATATCATTTTGGCTTCTGCATCGAATGCGATTGTCATCGGTTTTCATACTCGTGCGAATCCGAAAACGGTCTCACTTGCAGAAAAAGAAAAAGTCGAAATCAAATATTACAGCATCATCTATGATGTTGTAAATGAAGTAAAAGCTTCCATGGAAGGCATGCTCGAACCTGAGAAGGTGGAGAATATCATCGGTAAGGTGGAAATCCGCGATGTATTCAAAATTTCGAAAGTTGGAAACATTGCCGGTTGTATGGTGAAGTCAGGCAAAGTCGCAAAAGTGGCAAGCGTGCGTGTCATCTCTAGCAAGTCGGGCGAAATTCTATGGGAAGGAAAGATCAAAAACCTCAAACGAGTCAAAGACGATGTTCCAGATGTTCTCACTGGGTTTGAGTGCGGTATCTTACTTGATGGATTCAACGACTTTGAAGTTGGTGATGAGATAGAAGTATTCGAAATCCGAGAGATCGCTCGTAAGCTATAGGAAGGAAGCGATTTGAATCCGATTCGAAAGAAAAAGCTCGAAGCGGAGATACTTCGCATTCTATCTATGGCGATTTTGGAAGGGAAGGTAAAAGACCCTCGTGTGTTTTTGCCCACCTTCCATCGTATCGAAGTCACAGATGATCTCAAAAAAGCAGATATCTACTTTACTGCTTTATGTAATAATAATGAACGAAAGAAACTAACTGCGGGTCTTGCCTCTTCTGCTGGTTTTTTGTCATCCTTAGTTGGGAAACAGCTCCACCTTCACACAAATCCGAGATTTTTCTTTTCTTGGGACAATAATTACATCAAGTCACTCGATGTAATCCAACTGATTGATGATTCCAAACCCAAGACTCTATATGAGGAGCTACATCCAGGAAATCTTCCGTCTTCTGATGCTGAAACAGATACAAATCGCAAAACAGAAGATTCAGAAACATAAATTGTTACTTTTATTAATTTATACATTCGTATATTAAGTTTTAGCCAAATATGAGTCTGCCATTAAAGTCAGGTTATCTCTTTATCAATAAAAATCCAGGACTAACTTCCTCGGACGTCGTGATCCGTCTCAAAAAAAAACTCCACCTTGATTCCATTGGTCATACGGGAACCTTGGATCGCTTTGCTGAGGGTTTGCTCATACTACCCTTTGGAGATTATACTGCGTTTTCGCAGTTATTTTTAGGCGAGGATAAGGTCTATTTTGCGGAAGTAACATTGGGTAGACGGACGGATTCGGGTGATCCAGATGGAATCACGGAAGAAGAATGGTCTCGAGAACAACTTGAGGAATGTTTACGAAAGATCAACTTTCAAATCAATTTTTTGGAACATGAATTGTCCCAACTCATGCATTGGACCGTTCAAAAAGCGCCTAAGATTTCTGCTTTGAAGGTAGACGGCAAAAGGCAATCAGACCAGGTTCGTGGCGGCAAAAACGTGATCGAAAAAGAGCGCCCCATTCGGATCGAGAAGGTCTGGGATATCCATCTAGATCCCAAGGAAAATAAATTTTCATTTCGAATCCATGTAAGTTCAGGAACCTACATTCGTAAGATCATCCTTGATCTCTCTGCAAAATGGGGGATACCACTGTTGCTTTCTCGCCTGGTTCGCGAATCCATTGGACCTTGGAATTTGAAGGGAGCCAAACCGTATGTAGATGTCGATATCGTGGACGCAAAAAACTGGCCCGAAGTTCTAATACTTCCACACCGTTTTTTGGACGAAGAGGAAAAGAAACGAGTGATTCATGGTGGTTACATTTGGGACAAACTCCCCGATGCGTCAGAGTCCGGGTTTTATATGATTCGGGAAGGGACCGAAGAGATTGTTGCCTGGTGTGTTTACCAAGGAAAGTCAGATCGTTTGCCCTACCGCTACGCAAAAGTATTTTTTAATCCGATACCAAAAATTATGTTTTCTAAATGACGCTGTCTAGGATTTTGGAAGAAATATGGTCACAAAAGAACAAAAACAGCAGATCATTGCTACTTATGGTAGCAAACCAAATGATACTGGATCTGCAGAAGTACAAATTGCTATCCTTGATTCACGCATTAAGGATCTTACTGAACATTTTAAAGTTAACAAAAAAGATTTCCACTCTCGACGTGGTCTGATTGCTCTTGTAAGCCAAAGAAAGAGCATGTTAGAATACCTCAAACGCAGCAATATCGATAGTTATAGAAAGCTAATAGAAAAACTCGGTCTTAGGAAGTAAATCCTATGGCTACAGAGTTTACTGGTTCTTGGGGTAGAGACTCTATCACCATCGAAACAGGCAAGTGGGCGAAACAAGCCCACGGTTCTGTTGTCTATAAGACGGGGAACCTTGTTCTCCTAGCAACGGTTTGTGCGGCTGATGAGCCGAAAGAGGGACAAGACTTTTTCCCTCTGACTTGCGAATACACAGAAAAGATGTATTCTGTTGGTCGTTTCCCTGGCGGTTATTTTAAACGGGAAGCAAAACCTCCTGAACACGAAATCCTCCTATCTCGAATCATCGATCGTCCGATTCGTCCTATGTTCCCAGAAGGCTATTTCTCAGAAGTCCAGCTCATGGTGCAAGTTTTGTCGGCAGACAAACAAGTTTCCGTAGCCGGTCATGCTATTAGCGCGGCTTCTGCGGCACTCTCTGTTTCTCCGATCCCATTTGCAGGTCCCATCGCTGGTGCACGCATTGGTCGCATTGCCGGTGAATTTATCCTCAATCCTACCAACGAAGAAATGACGAGATCTGATATGGATCTCATCGTTGCAGGCACTAAAGACGCCATCGTGATGATCGAAGGTGAGGCGGCAGAGATCTCTAAAGATGATATGATGGACGCACTTCGTTTCGCACAGGCTCAGCTTAAAATTGCCGTCGAAATGCAAGAAGCACTCGCCGCAAAACATGCGATGCCGAAGAAACAAGTTGTTCTCAAAGCTCCTGACAAAGAATTACATGAAAAAATTCGTGAATTCGCATTTGCACGTCTTACGGCGGCAAACAAAAATGCAGACAAGGCAAAACGCAACGAAGACATCAAAAAGATCAATGATGAGACAGTTGCTCACTTTAAAGAATTACTAGCACCTGCAGACAAATCACGCGATATCAAACATTACCTCCATGAACTTGAATACGAGGTCGTCCGCGAACTCGTACTAGGTGAAGGAATACGTTTTGATGGTCGTAAGACGGACGAGATCCGCCAAATTTCTTGTGAGATTGATGTTCTGCCTGGACCTCACGGTTCTGCTGTCTTCACTCGTGGTCAGACTCAGAGTTTGGGTGTTGTTACCTTGGGTACTACATCGGATAACCAGCGCTATGAGACTCTCGAAGGCCAAAAAGAAAAGAACTTCATGCTTCATTATAATTTCCCAGCATTCTCTGTTGGAGAAGTACGAAGAAATTCAGGTCCCGGCCGTCGTGAGATTGGTCATGGCAACTTAGCGGAAAGAGCGATCAAAAAGGTCCTCCCAACGCAAACCGAGTTTCCTTATGTGATTCGAGTTGTTTCTGAAATTTTAGAATCCAATGGTTCTTCATCTATGGCATCTGTTTGTTCTGGCACGCTTGCACTTATGGCAGGTGGGGTTCCGATCAAAGCTCCTGTTTCTGGAATTGCGATGGGACTTTTTAGTGATGAGAAGGGGCGATTTGCCGTTCTTTCTGACATTGCTGGAATTGAAGACCACTTTGGCGATATGGACTTCAAACTCGCAGGAACCAAAAAAGGAATCACTGCCTTCCAAATGGATTTGAAAGTCAACGGACTTGGTCTTGAAGTTTTGCAAAAAGCCATCGAACAAGCGCAAGTCGGACGTGATCATATTTTGGGTGAAATGAACAAAGCGATATCGGCTGTGAAAGGAAATCTTTCTGCAACAGCTCCTCGTATCACTCAAAAACAGATTCCGAAAGATCGCATTGGCGAGCTCATTGGTCCTGGTGGAAAAATGATCCGTGCGATCACGGAACAGTCTGGATCTGAGATATCTGTGGATGATACAGGCAAGGTAACCATTGCGTCACCTAGCGAAGAATCCAAAGAAAAAGCCATAGCCATGATTGATGGAATCTTCGAAGAAATCGAGATCGGTAGAGTGTATGACGGAGTCGTCAAACGCATTGCAGATTTTGGTGCCTTCGTGGAAATTTTACCAGGTAAAGAAGGACTTTGTCACATTTCTAAGTTGGATGTAAAACGAGTCCAGTCAGTAAGAGAAGTCGTCACTGAAGGTCAAAAGATTCAAGTGAAGGTCATC
>JAPZRK010000110.1 GCA_027531445.1 Leptospira sp. | reverse complement strand
CTAAGAAGAGTTTACAATCTGTCCCTGGACATTTCTGGTTGTTTAGATAAAAGTTACTTTTGTTAGATGTCAAATTTCCATTGAGATCAAAATTTCGAATCTTTGCTGTTAAATCAAGACTTCCTAAAAATGACCATCCTTTGAGTAGGTATTTTTTTTCTTTGGAAATGATAGAGAGTTGGGTATCCAAATTTCCAAAAAAAGATCCCAAGGGAGCTTTTCCCAATTTTGAATTTTCTTCTAATTCTCCCATCAACTTAAAATTTAAAACCTTTTCATATCCGTTGAGTGTAACTTCTTTTATCTGAATCTTTTTTTGGTTTCCATTTGAGATTGTTACATCAACTCCAAGATTTAGATCTTTTAATTCCAAACCAGGAATGACACCACTCAACTTTGCCTGGATTTTTTGAATGTTATCTTCGATGAGTATATCAGAGTTTATTTTGAAAGCGGGATCATTGCCGATTAAGTTTTGAAGGTTGGCTACTTTTTCTTTGAGGACCAAAGGCAATGTCTGTAAGAGTGATGGCAAATGGAGAGAAACTTGAGCTGGAGTTGTTTTGATCTTCAACTGTTTTCCCATCGAAATACTAGCAATTAAATCCAAAGCGAGCGCTTTCGCTCCAGCTTGTGTTTTCTGTAATAGTGAAAGTCTTTCTAATTGTATGGTATTCAATCCAAAAGGTCGATCAAAATTCAAGTTAATGAGTCCAAGTAGATTGAGACGAGAAGACGGGGAACGTGATCTATCAATCGCATAACGAAAACCATTTATGTTTACATCAAGTGACGTTGGTAAATGAGAAAAATCGGATGCATTAATTCCAATTTCTGCGTTGAGTTTGCCTCCCACAATAGGTGTAAAATCGGAAAGATTTAAATTGTCCAAAGTAGCATTTAAAGTTAGGTGGTCTAATTTTTGATAAGATCCAGCTAAGAGCAATGAGATTCCATTATAATTGACTTTGCAACGTTCGATCTGAAAGGATTGCAAAAAAGGAAGGGGATCTTTGGCTGTTTTTTGTAGCTTTGTTTCGAGATTTAACTCACTATTGATTGCTAGATTTAGCTCCTGAATATTATGTACTTTCGAGCTACCGAACCCAACTACGATTTGATTTCCCAATAATTGGACCTTAGAAATGGCATTTTTTAAATTTCCTTTTACGGATGAACCAGAAAAGCTCATCAATCCTTTCATTTTTATTTTTGGTAAAATTCCTTCTAACTGAGCCAGAACTCGATCAACCGGTGTAAGATCAATTTTGGATTCTTTGACTTCTATATCTATTGATCGATCATCACTATTCAGCTGGTAAACTTTTCCTTCGACGGCTAGCCAAGGATCACCCATAACTTTGAGTAAGATCTGTTTGATGTTGATTACTTGTGCATCGGGTAGATATTCTACATGATGATTTAATGATGCACCAAATTCAATATTCCTCTTTTTATAAGCTAAGGAGATGTCTTCTCTTCCTATATTGGAAGAAAAAATAAATGCGGATTTGTTAGAATTATTTTTCCAGTCTAACATCATTGAAAGTGGTATCGCTTGTTTCCAAGTCAAATCATCTGAGTCTAATTCAATAGGTAAGGATCTTTCAGGATTGAGCGCAAAATAAAAGGAGTCAATCTCATCTAAAAAGTTTAGATTGAAAGGAATGGAGGTAAATCGATTTGTTTCAAGATCTAAGCGAAGGTTGAAGTCATAAACATCAGCCAACATTCTATCTTTAGATTCTTTCCAATATCGAACATGAATTTTACTAAGCTGGAGATGCGTTTCAATTGCAATCGGTAGATAGGTTTTAATCTCATCTATTGATTCCGATTCAGACTCTGGCTCGGATGGAACTTCACTTTTTCCTTTCGATATAGAAGCATAATTCCATATTCCATTTTTCTCATGTAACAAAATCGTAGCCGAATCAATAGCGAGCTCACTTAGCTTTAATTTCAAAAATAAAAGTGAAAGGAGATTGTATCTGAGAGCCAATCTTTTCGCTTCAAATAGTGCTTCACCCTGAAAATCACCTTTCGTTTTGAACTGGATGTCATTTGCTTCAAAACCAAAAAAAAGTGAGAATGTTTTTGTATCGAGGGCCAGTTCTGCATTTGTAAACGAAGAGACGACCTTCGGCAAAAGAAGATCGGCGGTGAAAGAATTGAAGATTAGCTTATAAAGAAGGTAGAGGATTAAAAAAGAACGAAACCAGATCTTATTCGCGATTTGTCGTACGTTTTCTAAGGATAAGAAAGCCACACTCGAAATCGCTCCGTTGTGTTTAATATTCGAAAGAGTCTTCCGCCTCTTCCAGAGTTTTATAGATTTCAAAAACACTGGAAAGCTTTGTAATTTCCATCAAGTTTTCAATGTCTGAATTGAGATTTGCAAAGACAAGTCGACCATTCAAGCCATCAATATGTTTGTAGATATTTAAAAAAGTGCCAAGTCCTGCCGAATTGATAAAAGGAACTTTCTTCAAATCGATGATGAACTTCGGTACCTGGCCTTTTTTGATGTACTGTTCGATCTTCTCAGACAGCTCAAACTCATTTCCAGCCTTGATGGCACCCTCAATTTTGATGATGTGCACGTCGTTTTTTGTCGTAACTTTGATTTTCATAACCCTTCGGTTGGTGGTATAGGCGATCAATCTCTTGCAAAAAAGTCATTTGTAAAGCAATTTTTTATGCACAGTGCAATAAATCTTTTCTCTGCCAAAAATACAGTTTTTGACCCTTTTCGAGCAGACTCCGCGTCTCCTTTCTGGTAATCCCTAAGATCAAAGCGATCTCTCGTTCAGAAAATAAACATCTGCTAAGTGCTTTATCGCGCAGAAGAACCCAAAACTTTTTCTTCTTCGCATACCCACGTCTTTTTTCATCATCTGTAGTATGCAACAAAAGTCGAGTATAACGTACGACTTTCATTGAATAGAGATCCAATTTCTTTTGTAAATATTCCTTTTTTTTGTCATAGATTCTTTGGAAATCATCGAACTTTCGACCCAATTCCATCAGTCGCCATTCCAAGGATTTTCTTTGATTTCCGATCAATGGTAAGTCAAAACGGAGTGCCATCGCTAAACTCATTCTTTTGGGAAGTTCATCAAGCAGGTCCGGTTTGTTTTGCCTTAGTTTTTGTTGATAGATCGTATAACAATCCAAAGACTCCTTTTTTTCATTCCATAGTTGAACATATTCATTCAAGTCAGTAATCTTTTTTGTTTTTCGAAAATCATTACGAAACAGGTTGAATGCATAAGTAACAAAGAATCCAGCAACAAATGAAAGATCGTATTCAAGGGAAAGGAGCCACATCTTTTCAAATCTTTCTAAAATGTTTACGATGAGTTCTGACTTTTCATCCTCGGTCATACGCCTTCTTATGGAAGCTTTGTCTGCCATCCAAATTGGCAAATATACTTTTAAATCTTCAAGATCTTCTGTTTGTCTCGCCAAACGAATCATGTACTTTATTTTTTCTTCTTCTATTTTTGGTAACATAGACCAATGTTTATCACATTGATTTAGAAAAGATATTGAATATTCAATGGTCACCTATCATAAAACGATAAATAGGCGAACTAATTGGTGACAAATACGAACTTATCTATTTATTTCTTTTTTTCTATTCTTCAAAAGCAATGAAAATGAAAATAGCAGATGGATGATATTGAACCAAGCAAAAGGTAAGTAGGAGATCGTTGCTACTTTGAGTGAAGTGGCCATAAACGCCCCACAGCTATTCCATGGAATTAGTGGAGAAGATATGGTTCCCGCATCTTCGAGTGAACGGGAAACTTTTTTCGCTGGGATGCCATTCTCATTTGCCATTTGTTTGAAAGCACGTGCCGGAATAACAAGAGAAAGGTATTGATCCGCGGTTACCAAATTTATAAGGATCGCAGAACCCATACAAGCGATGAGAATATCGGAGATACGTTTGATCCACTTTTTCAGTTGATGAAGAATCTCATACAAATATCCGAACCCTTCCAAAACTGCGCCAAAGGTAACCGCTGAAAGAATCAAGAGTTCGGTTGGTAAGATTGCGACAATTCCTCCACCACCTAATAATGCATCGATCTTTGGATCACCTGTTTTAGAGTCGAACCCGAAGCCAAGAATTTGTATAAATTCCCAGATAGAGATTTCGCGAGAAAAGGAAATCAGAGCCGAAGACAAAATTCCAAGAGAAAGGGCGCCAATTGCTGGGATGCGAAGTATGGATGCCCCAAAAACAAGTAAGACAGGAATAAAGTTAACCAAATCAAATCTAAGATTTTGCATTTCAAGCAGAGATTGGTTTAGGTCTGATTGACTCACATTGAATCCAAGATAGGAATTGCAAAGAGTATAAAGCACCAAACTAACAAAAAAACTTGGGATGGTTGTGCGCATCATAAAACCTATGTGGTCGAATAATTTAACGCCTGTCAGAGAAGAAGCAAGATTAGTTGTATCGGATACCGGCGATAACTTATCACCGAAATAACAACCAGAAACTATTGCCCCAGCACAAACTGCAGAAGGGTAATTCATAATTTGGCAAACTCCCATAATTGCCACACCTAACGTTGCGGCTGTGGTCCAAGAGGAACCAGACACAAGAGCCGACATAGCGGTTACAATCACAACACCTGGAAGAAAGTAATGTGGAGATAGATTGCTAAGACCAAAAGAAATCATCGATTCCAAGACAGATGCACATGCAAAGGCTCCGATAAGCATTCCTACAAAAAACAAAATGCCCATTGCAGGTATAACTGATTGAAAATTGCGTCTCCAGACGAGCCAGAATCCTAACCGTGCATGGTGCCTATGGATTCTTTGAATCAATGCGCACGTCGTCGCTAATAGAAGAGCCACCTGGTGCGGACCATGGAGTGGTTCCACTTCTCCGAAAAAAATACGAGAGAGAACCACAAAACCAACCAAATAGAAGAGCGGAGATAGAGAAAAAAGAATGGAGACATTCTTTGGGTTCATACAACCCTAGTTAAAAAATCTCATCTGTAAAAAATAAATTGAAAACCCAAATAGGAAGATAATTCCAAACCATGAAAGTAAATTCATAAGTGGATGTGGTCGGTGTTCCTTCGGGATGTCTTTCCCAAATAAAATCAAATGATGAATCAGAGCAAGTATGGGAGCATTGAGAAAGGAGACTGTCGTTGCAAAATCAACCAGACTCTTCATACTTGTTAAAAAAAATGCGAGGATACAAATTGATCCAACGCCCACCACAATGATCCATATCCAGTACAACTTCTCTAAACTGACGGTCGCTAATCTTGGGAATACCCGCCTCGACGAGTTTGAAACCACACGAGGGTATGCATCAAAACAAGTCAAGGTGGTAGAAAACATAGTAAAAAATGCCGCAACCAAAATAATCGGATATGACCAAGATCCAAGTGAGGATGTGTATAAATGGATGAGTTCACCAGCGAACGTCGCCGCATTTCCAGAAAATTCATTGCCAGTGTTGTACATCATATTGGCACCAAGTGCAAGGAAGAATACAGCAAGAATCGTAGTTCCCCAATAACCGATATTAAAGTCTAACATCGCCCATTTCATCGGAGGAAGCTCTCCCCCATTTTGTTCTTTTTTTGCAAGTGTCCAATCCGATTGCCAAACAGCTGCTTCGATGGGAATCGGCATCCATCCCATCAGTGCGATCAAAAAGGAAACATCGGCCGCATCTGAAATCGAAAAACTTTTGCCAGGTGTCTCCAATTTTACAACGTCCGCAAAAAAGGAAAATACCACCGCGAGAATCGTTGCAATCGTAAGACCGATAACGATCCATTTCATTAAAACGTCGAGTGCAGAAAACTTTCCAATGGAAAGCAATGCAAAACAAAAAAGTAAGATGATCGAACACAAAATCCATGGAGTGATGCTGAGTCCAAGTATGATTGAAAAAAGTCCAGACGTAACAAGAGTTACTGTAGATACGATCACACACATGGTACCCGTGGAAATGATGAAAAAAATCCAGATAGGCAATCGACCCAAATTCTCATAACCATCTAACAGAGATTTGCCAGTGACAATTGTGTAGCGCGTACCGATTTCAAAAAAAGGATATTTGATGACATTTGCAAATATGACGATGAAAAGCAACTCCCAGCCGTAATTGGCTCCAGCACGAGTGGACTGTACCAAATGGGACACTCCCACAGCGGCGCCTGCATACATGAGACCTGGACCTAAAAATTTCAAAAAGGAGAGTTTGGAAAGGGACATGATTTGCAATGTAACCGAAGGCCACAGTTCATGGCAAACCAATAGAGATATAAAAAAAGCCCCCAAGGAAATCCTTAGGGGCTTCGACTTACAACAAAATCTTTAAGTAAAGATCTTAGTTAGAAGGGAAATTTCCAAGTGTTTGTAAACCGTCGTCTCCAAATCTTGCAGCACCAGTAGATGCAGCCGTAGGACATTCTTGGATACCATTAAGTGTAGCTGGTATTCCCGAATCGTCTGCGGTTCCAAGAACCGTTCTTAGAGTTGTACGTGCAGTAGTTGTTCCACCGTAAACACAAGCAACTAAAGTCGCAGAACCATTTCCATCGCCGCTCACAGCATTGATGTCATCTAGTTTTCCACCACCGATCGCTAGAGGAAGCGAAGTAGCTGCTCTCAAGGATCTGTTACAAGCAACTGCATCTTCTACTTTTTGAATGTCCGCTGCTGTTGTATTTGCTACACCAGGTGCCGGTTTTCCATTTGAAGTAAACAATGCACCACGAGCTTCTGCGTAGTATCCAGCCGCCGCACCGTTTGTCGAGAATGCGTAGGTGATTTCTTTTGTGCTCATCAATGGAACTGTCGCGTTATTGGTTGTAAAACCATTGCTACCCAATCCCAAACCTTCACAAGAGTCCACTACCGTGAATGCAATGTTTGATCCACGAGTGTATTCTGAAGTCGAGAGTGCATACGATGTTGTTCCAGTAGAAACTGGCATTAGAACACCAAAGCCTAACGAAACTAAAGCGCCAATTTTTGGATATGCCCGTTCTGCAAGGATTGTATTACCAGCAATATGTGTGTAATTTGGAAAACCAGCAGCCGTATTTCCATCAGCAGAAGAGAAATTAGCATTAGATCCATTTCTAGCAGAACTTGTAAATGTTCCGTCAGCAAATGTAACATCTCCAATAAATCCACGGATACCCGCTTCTTTGATCGCCGCTGTTGTACCCACATCTGGTCTACGGCATGCTGTATTGGTCAATACGGTATTAACTGCACTTATTTGGTTTGTCAAATCTAGTGCGCGTGTCGCAGTGCCGAGTCCTGTTAATGCACACTGAGAGCGAGGAATTCTTCCGCATGCGAGAATACCAGTTCCCCTTGCAGCTTTCAGTGCAATAAAAGTAGCGTTTGAAGCCGTTGCCGTTTCTATTGCAGAAATGAGAGCTGCTCTTTTTGCCGCTGTCCATGAAGAAGAATCTGTGTAAAAAGTGTCATACTTTCTATTGTATGGTTCAGCAAATATAGTTGTACCAGTAACGGAAGTGCCGTTCGTTGAGTTATAGTGAGTAATAAAGTCAGCATAAGCAGCCGCCAATCCCGCTGCATTCTGGCTATTTATCGCTACCGTCTCCAAATTTCCGTAATAGAGACCTGTCGCATTTACGCTTATTGCACAGTTACCACTTGCCGCAGATCGTATGGATGACGCAAGAGCCAGACCCAATAAAGGTTCTGATTTCACTTTGTCAGGTTTGCAAGCTGTGAGAGCAAGTGTGCTCATCATAGCAATGCTAGTTAATTTTATAAAATTACGTTTCATCTATATCTCCTAGATTATAACTCGAGTTTGTATCCAACGCGGTAGGTTTGTCCACCTACTACCACTGGGTAAGCAACGATAGGAGCGATTGCCGCCGCACCACCTGGGGATGATGTTCCACCAGTTCCCATACCTGCAGAAAGGATGGTTTCCAATTCGAAGAAAAGGTGTCCTTTTTCTGCAACTTTTGTTTGAGCACCAACTAACCAGTTTAAACCGAAACCAGATGCACCAAACTTGATGTTTTCTTTGTAGATACCAGGTGTAGGAGCATCAGACAAAAGAGCACCACCAGGACCAACTAGACCAGGGAATGCATTTCTCAAAGTGTCACCGTCAACTGTTCCAGCAACTCCCCATCCGCCTTTAAAGTAGTTTGCACCACCGGCTACGTAAACAGCTGTATCATTGCTTGCGTTGAACATCTTAACACCAATGTATGCTGGGACAGACCAAGCAGAATAGCTCCACTCTTGTTCTAACCATTTGTATCCAGCAACAGTAGAAGTAGTATATCCACCTGCTACTTTAGTTGTATAGTTAACGCTAACTCTATAAAAGAGAGAATTTATGCCAAATAGACCTTCTTTTTCATATCCAACATTGAAGTTGATACCAGTCATTGCACCGTTGTTTTTTACGCCAATAAGACCGTTTGATGTTCTATTGAGTGCAACGAGCGTGTTTTCCGCATAGATTGCTTGTTGAGTTCCGCCAGTTACGTTCCCCTGAGCGTTTGTTACTGGTCTAGATGAATCTAAACCGTCTTTTGTGATTGTTCCGCCCAATTGTGCTAAGTCAAATTGGCCCCCGAGACCAAAATTGACATAAGAACGAGGTCCTGTTTGTGCGCTTAGGCCAGCAGCTGTAGCTACGAACACGATCCCCATAATTCCGATGTGAAGTGATTTCAACATTCGATGGTTACTCCTTGTGAGTTTGTTTCCTGATTTTTTTTATCCCGTAGGCACAGCCCAACATACGTTAGGAAAGTGACACCCACAGTTGGAAAGAGGTTAGACTTACGAAAAGAATATGTCAAATTAAAAATGTTACATCTGAATTAAATTTGTGTTTTTTGTGTAATTTGTGACGCAATGCACAATAAACTAGGGATAATCCATGGCAGAGCTGGTTATGTCGCATGGAATGGGGTCCCCCACCCTGCCTTGAGGGCGGGGGGTGTGGATCGTGGGCGACCCGCAGCCCCCAGACTGTCCCGGATACAGGATTCACTCCGAAATGCAAGAATTTGAATTTAAAAAATTTCTTTATGTTCGCCTATTTGCTCGGGTAATTTCCCATGGATTTTGATGAAAGCATTCCTTGTTTTAGAAAACGGTGAAGTGATGGAGGGGAGTTCATTCGGAGCCCAGACATCGTCACTAGGAGAAATCGTATTTAATACCTCCATGGCAGGCTACCAGGAGATCTTGACGGACCCATCTTATAAAGGACAGATGATCAATCTAACCTACCCCATGGTTGGAAACTACGGCATTTGTCCGGAAGATATGGAATCAGATAAAATACACGCAAGCGGCTTGGTCGTAAAGGAATATGTTCCGAGACCATCAAACTATAAATCAAAGGAAACCTTACAAGATTTTTTGGTTCGATTTGGTGTGCCCGCCATTGAGGGCGTAGACACTAGGAAATTAACACGCATAATACGAAACAATGGTGCGATGTCTGCCGGGATTTTTATAGCAGAAACTTATTCGGAAGATTTTCTAAAGCAGGTAAAAGCTCACCCAAGTATGAATGGTGCTGATCTTGCAAAGGTAGTCACTACGAACAAACCTTACAGCTACGGAACTCATGAAACAGGCAAATTTCGCCTCGCAGTTTATGATTTCGGAGTAAAACAGAATATTTTGCGTTTGTTAGATTCCAATGGCTTCAATGTTGAAGTTTTTCCTGCAGAGACTGATGCCAGTGATCTTTTAAATCAAAATTTTGACGCCTATTTTCTTTCGAATGGTCCCGGCGATCCAGGTCCCCTCTCGTATGCTATCAATTCTGCAAAAAAAATAATGGATGCAAACAAACCTCTCTTCGGAATCTGCCTCGGACACCAAATCATTGGTTTAGCATTAGGCCAAAAGACAGCCAAACTAAAGTTTGGTCATAGAGGTGGGAATCACCCTGTCAGAAATGAGGAAACAAAAAAGGTGGAAATCACGAGCCAAAATCATGGTTTCCATGTTTTGGGAGATACTTCGGAAGAAATAACGATCACTCGAATCAATTTATTTGACCAAACTGTTGCAGGATTGAAAAAAAATGGACTTCCAGTAATGGCGGTGCAATATCATCCCGAGGCCTGCCCTGGCCCGCATGATTCGGCTTATCATTTTAAAGAATTCTTTGAAATGGTAAAGAATCACAAAAACAACTAACAGGAGATAGCAGATGAATAATCTAGACGACAAAAATTTTTGGGGTATACCTTACGGAACTGAAATTTCAACCGAAGCTTTGGTGAAAGATCTATGGGATCCAACAACAGAAGAAATTTTGACTCCGAAAAACTTTTTTGGTATCGGTTGGGGAATCAATTTGCATGCGATTGGGAAAAAGGCTGGTCTCATCAAATAGACGAGCGATCACTTTTGAACCAAGATAGAATGTAGCACATCTCGACCATTTTGGTTTAGATGTGTGAAATCTACAAAGTACTCGGGGTTTTTGAATTGTTCCGAACTTTTTACCATATTCAATAAGTTTTCATTCTGCAGCCCGATCCCACCGATTTCCATTTCAAATATTTTTTTAATACCAGTGTACTCCATATCATTCTCTAAGTAAGGAGAAAAAGGTAACACGAAACAGGTGAAATCCACACCATCTTCCTTTAAAATGGATATCCATTCGTTTAGAATTTGAATAGATAGTTTTCGTTGTTTTGCAAAAGCCAAAGAACTTCCTTTAGGGAATTTTTCATCCTTCGTCAGTGCCTTTTCCAAAGTATACACTTTCCATGACCATTCCGTATGAGTTTGAAAATGAGAGATTAAGAATTCCGATTCTTTGCTACGACTCAGCAACAAATCAAAAGTAGAAAAATCTCGCATCTGATGGTTTGTTTGGTGCTCTCCCCCTTCATAAAAAATCGAGTCAGAAGGTACAATACTAAAAATCGTTGAATAATTTTGATTTAATCCGAAGTAAGGAAATATCTCAATGATAGACTTCCATAGAAAATCATATACACTCGGGAAATATACCTTTCTTAAACTTTGATTTGATATGTGATGCCATTTTAAGGAACGAAATCCATAATATAGCTGTTTGTGGGCTTCTGTAACATTATTTTGTGAAATTGAGATCGGGGATAAATTAAAATACACCTTTCGTAGATGAGGGAGATGTTCCCTATGACTTAGATACAAATCCAACATACCTTCCGGTTGTTCACTTGGCCTTACAAGATAGAGAATTTTTTCGACAGCTATATGTTCGATTTCAGCAATTGTTTTTGCTGAAATACCGCTTAATATTTGACTATCACCTAATACTAATATTTCGTAATCGGATCTACTTTTTTTCTGATCGCTAAAAAACCAAAGATGGGAACTAGTCTCGGTAAATTTTACCAACCAGCCATAACTAAAATGCATAGTCAGAATGATAAAAAGAAATGTTATAAAATAATATTTGAAATAAAATTTCATACTAGTTTTAAAACTGGAAATAAAAAAACTCTTGTTTTGCAAATGGCGCAATCAATGCAAAAACCAAAAAAAGTATTGCGAAACATACAAAAAATATCCAAGGATATTTAGATATTTTGAAATCAACTTCCGTCGTCTTCCACTTAGCCTGCCAAAGATCAAAAACGATAACCGGAACAAAATACAAAATTACAAAAGAATAGGACTGAGCTTCTTCAGAATATCCTCCCAAATTTTTTAAATAAAAGGCTAAATCGGAAAAATGTTCCACGCGAAAAAGGAGAAGGCCAAAAGAAAAGGAAAAGAAGGTAAGCAACAAACCTACTCCACTTGAGATAGATTTGATGGTCGTTGGGATTATATTGAATTTTTGAATCAGATTAAATAGAATTATGCAAGCCCCCAAATAAATTCCCCAAATCAGATATCCGTAGGTAGCTCCATGCCAAAGTCCACCTAATATCCATACGATCATAATATTTATATTCTGAAAAAGAAACCCCTTCCGATTCCCACCTAATGGTATATAAACATAGTCTCTTAACCAGCTTGATAAAGAAATATGCCATCTTTGCCAGAAGGCAGATGGGTTCGTTGCAAAAAAAGGGCGATGGAAATTATTCATCAAACGAAATCCCATCATATAGGCAAGACCTCTAGCACAATTGGAATACCCTGAAAAATCTGCATACACTTGAAATGCGAATGAAGGCATTATCCACCACAACATTCCTTGTGCAAGTGAGTCACCCTGAGACAAGCCGAGATCTACAAACTTTGCCAATGGGTCGGCGATAACAGTTTTTAGAAAGATGCCCCAAACAAATAAACTGATTCCTTGCATGAATTTGTGAATCGATATCGTTCTTGGATGCTCCAATTGTGGTAAAAGTGAATTGGGTCGTTCAATAGGACCTGCAAGTAATAATGGAAAAAAAATATCATACACAGAAAATGTAATCAGGTTTTCCGAGGGCTGAATCTGCCTCTTAAAGATCTCAACCAAATAGCTAATATTATGAAAGGTATAAAAAGAGATTCCAACAGGCAGTAATATTTCTGGTTTCCAGATTGAAATACTGGAGCCAAAAAAATGTGTAAGGTCTTCAAAAAAACCTAACAAAAACAATGTATACTTAAAATATCCCAGAAGGAGCAGATTACAGATTACTCCATATGTAAGCATACGCAATCTTTTTGAGGTTATATCGATTGAACTTAAATACTTTGCAAAATAAAAATTAAACAAAATTGAGAAAGCAAGCAACAAACTCATCTTCCAATTCCAATATGAGTAAAAATAAAACCCATAGACTAACAAAAGAATGTTTTGCTGCTTTTTAGTTAGAAATATATATATTATAAAAAAAATTAAGAAACTGAAAACGAATGGCAACGAATTGAATAACACAGCATCTACTACTCAGAAGCCCAAACTAGGCCTCCTCTATCATTTCCATAAACTGATTTTTATCCTTCGTGTCTTTTGGAAAAGATAAACTTAAGATGCGATAAGATGGCTTAAAACTAGCACTAAAGTGTTCTTCTTTCTTTGAGAATGATGCCTTGATTTTTTTGATTACAATTTCGGTTTCTTCTCTATCCTTTCCATGAAGGACTATTGCAAATTTTCCCTGCCCAACACGAGTAAAAAAATCATTTTCGCTGATGTGATCAGTGATTGTTTTTCGTAATGTGTCTGCATACCGAGCAAATTTACCCGCACCAAACAAGTGAACCATTCTTGCTACATTTTGGATTTTGAATATTGAAACTGTGAACGATAATTGTAATTTTTCTGCCTTTTCAATTTCATTCAAAATTTTTGTTTCCAAAGGATTGAATGGATTTCGGAATAGAGCTTCCTTTTCGGAAAGGATCAAAAGATTCGCAAGCACTGGCGCGGATGTTTCCATAATTGCAACAGCGACATCACGACTCATGTCTGTCCATGGATTGGTAGTAGAATGAATAATGACCATACCTACAAGCCAATTCAAATTGATAATCGGAAGAATGGTAAACTCGGACATAATGCCCAATTCATCATTTGTAAAAATTGATTTCAGTTCGGAATCTTCTCGAAAGTTTTCTAATTTATATACCCCAGGAACATTGGACACCATACCGACAATGTCAGAATCTTTGTCCAATCGAAAGTCTTTGGCACGTTCAGGTAAGATAAAATTGGAACCAAACACAATATAATCAGTTTTTGTTTCCGAATCCAAAACTAAAAAAGAGAACTGTTTTACACCTAATTTTTTCTTAAGATTATCGATTAAAAGGTCATAGGCATCATCCATTTTTCTAACAGATGCAAAATCCCTTGCCGATTTTATAATGGATTCGTTAATTTCAACGACTTGCTTAACGTTCACCAATTCTTCTGATAATTTTTCGAATTCAGATACTCTCGAAAACACCGAGCCGGCGATGTCTCCAATAACTTTAACAAATTCAATATCATCTACAATGTATTCTTCACCATTGATCAATTGTCCGAGAGATAAGATTCCGAAACAATGATTCTTATATCTGAGTGGAACCAATAGCTCAGATTCCATCTCTTCTAAAATTTTGATTTCTCTTTCAGGTATATGGCGTTGCTTTAACTCACCTGAGTAGATTACTGTATCAGTTGCATTCAATCTTTGATAGACTTCGTCGCCAGAATGAAACACCCAACCATCATTGAGTTCGATACCTTCTGCACTCAAGGCATCCCATCTTTCATTATTTTCTGAAGTAGATGTTATAACTACAACATTGGAACAGCCAACTTGTCCCATGATACTGAATACTAAATTATCGAAAAACTCAGAAAAATCTTTGGAAGCGGCAATCTCTTTCGTTATCTCAAACACAGCTTGGTAGTTTTCCATTCTTTTTTTGGAAGCAATGAAATGTCCCATTGGAGCTGTAGAAAAATCGGAATCATCATCGAAAAGAAAACTTTGGTCATGCGGAAGCGGATCTTCTTCAGGTGGTCGAACAGGTTGTTTGGTGGACTCAGTGTGCGCATCCTTTTCCCATTCATCAAAAACATCTTCATCTGGGAGTTGGACGGAAACCAAATCATCATCTGGTTTCTCTATCTGCTCTTCATCCTCTAATTCATCTTCCTCATCATCAATTTTTTCGTCAGAATCGTTGTCGTCTTCTGTATCATCTTGAGCTAAATCATCAAATGTGCTGTCATCATCTATATCATCTTCGAGTAAATCATCAGATACATCTTCGTCTTCAATTGGATCATCAGACGCAATCTGGTCTTCAATCGCGTCATCTTCAATTGGGTCGTCTGAAGTATTGTCGTCTTCATCAAAATTCTCAGACAAATCTTCAAATGCATTGTCATCCTCTGTGCTCTCCTCAATTAAATCGTCTTCAGAGGCGTCATCAATATCACTTTCTTTATCTAAAGGAGGCTCATATCCACCTAAGTCTTGTATGTCGATTTCTTCTTGGCCATCAGGAAGAGGAAGATCATCGGAAATAGCAGAGGCGGGATCCTCATTTGCATCTCCAATCCAGTCATCCACTGGCTCTTCTGATAAAAATTTTTGTGCCTTTTCCAACAGAGAGGGCTTCTGCTGTGGAAGAAAATCTCCTTCATCCGAGATCTTCTTTGAGCTTGCCTGTGCTAAATTCTCGGCGCGATCGAGAAGTCCCACTTCATAACCCCAATTCTTTCATGAGCTTTTTATAAAGATCAAAGTATTGCGACTTTGAAAATTCCTTGATAACATCGTCGGGTAAATTACCCAACAAATTATCAAGATAACCCAAAACTTTCTTTCTATCTGTTACTGTTAGTTCAGATCCTGCTTCGCCGAGAGCATCTTCTGCAACTTCATTCAATGGTTTGTCTTCCATTGTAGGGCTTTGCGTTGCTCTAAGTTCTTCTAGTGGAGATAACTTACCTTCTGGAGCATATTCGTCTAAATCAATATCGATTCCAGGGCTATCATCGTTACCTAATGTTGGTGTTGGTAGGTCATGTTTTGTATTCTCATCACCAAACTCTACTAAATCTTCAGATTCTACTAAGTCTGCCTTATCACCGATACTAAAATCAACAACAGGTTCTTCCATTGGCAGATCAGAAATATCTTCTAATCCTTCACCAGGAATCTCATCTCCAATCAAATCATCGATATTGTCACCTGTGACTGTTTCTACTTCGTCTACTACAGGTTCTACTTCAGGTTCAACCGTCTCCTCATCACTTCCGGTAATGTTCTCTAGCTCTTCCATCGAAAGTGCGATGGATTCATCTTCTAAATCTTCTTCTAAAGTATCGCTTTTTTCAGAGTCTTCTTCATAAGGTAATGGAGCTCGGTCAAGGCTATCAACAAGTTCTTCGTCCGAGGACTCTTCTGCATCTTCAGCAATGGATTCAAGTTCTTCCATAGAAAGTGCAAGCGGTCCCTCGTCCTCTTCAATTTCTCCTTCCAGTCCGGAGCTTGGTTCAGAGGTTGTTTCGTCTACGCCATCTGGTTCAAAATCAAAATCATGATCAGTTTCTAGTTCAGATTCTAGTTCAGAATCTTCTTCAGAGTCCTCTTCGGTTTCATCACCGAACACATCGAATGATGCTTCCTCTTCTTCCTCTGTCTCAATATCTCCAATTGAGTCTAATGATTCTTCCTCATTTTCATCTTCTGTTTCACCGCCGGAAATGATATCTCCGAGCTCATCTGGACTCAGAGTGATTGTCTCATCTTCCAATTCTTCGTCTAAAATATTTAACTTAGGTGTATCAGCTTCTTCGGAGTCGGCCCCAATGTTCTCCAATTCTTCCATGGAAAGAGTAATCGGACCGTCATCTTCTTCAATCTCAGGAACTTCCTCTGTTTGGAAAAATTCATCTTCATTCGCAAGGGACTCTTCTAGACTTTCACTATCGGAGCCTAAAATATTGCCTAGCTCATCATCAGAAAGTGTTAGATTTTCATCTTCTTTGGCCGAACCAAATAACTCTTCTTCTTCTGGGTCACGAAGAGGTTTAAACGAATCGTCATGTGGCTCTTCATCATCTTCTAAGTCTAGGTCTGGCTGACCTTGTTCGTTAAACCCTAGTTTTGTGTCGACTTCGGATTCATCTAAGTCTAATTCCAGATCCATATCCGAATGTTCGGGTGAAAGTGTAGATTCTAAATTTTCGCTATCATCCTCTTCGTCAAACGAAGGTAATTCCGATTCTAGCTCATCATTATCGGGCAAAAGAACTTCTTCAAATTCTTCAAGGTCGTGCGTTTCGGAATCAAAAGACTCGCTCACACCTTCTGAATCCTCTGATGATTCAAAGTCGTCTAGACCACCAGTAATGTTTGCTAGTTCTTCCATCGAGAGGGCAATTGGTCCCTCATCTTCTTCATCTGTATCGAAGTTTGGATCTTTAGGTAATTGTGTCTGTTTGGTTTTAGCTTTGCTAGAAAGGATCCCATCTTCGCCATTTAAGATGGCTTCGATCTCCTGATCTAGATCAATAATATCATCATCAAACTCTAATTCAAGGTCTTCTTCATCAATTGTACGAGAAGAGGATTGAATCGTGTCGTCATTTTCAAAAAAATCTGTATCATGTTCGTCGGTATGTGTAGGGTCTTCTTCCCCAAGTAGATTTAAGTCAGAATCAAGATCAATATCTAAGAGGTCTTCATCATCTCCATCAGACGTCGACAAAACTAAATTCCCTATCGAATCGTCATCATCGAAACTCGAAACATCATCTAACGATGGTGGTTCGATACCAGGAGATTCTTCAAGATCATCATCACCCAAGTCGAAATCATCAAGATCGAGAGAGAACGCTTCTTCGTCCAATATCGGCTCGCTGTCCTCTAACTCTTCTTTATTGTTATTTTCCTGATCCGCCATTCGCTACGATTACCGTTTCCCTAAATCTACAGCTTGACCATCAACTAACAGTCGATCGAGGTCAATTGCCTTAAAAGAATTAGCCGCTTCGGGTAAATACCCTCCCGCTTTCTCAACTAAATCCAACCCCGTCGATCCCGACTCCAATAAATAAATACCTGGATTTTTCACTGGTCCCGAAATCTTAACTTGGATCATTTCAGGAGAATAGATTTTTTTGCCTAATTCTGGGTGATCCTTTAAATAAATTACAAACAACGTTAGGATCAACGTAAGGCTCAGAATGCTGATTGTCTTTAGTTTCAAAGGAATGGTCCCCCTCTCCATTATTTTCGGCAAGTAGAGGGGAAAAAAATTAACGTTGGTGGAGTAAAATGCGAACTTTTGCTTTCTTTAATGAATTTTCTCGTTCTTTTGATGCTGGTAGGGCTTCAATCTGCGCTAAAATCTCCTCCGCACGATCATGTGTCACTTCGTCCTCAGAATCCCCGCCTTCCGTGAGGACGCGGATTTCATTGTTCTTGACTTCGCAAAAACCGCCATCAATTGCAATGCGGAATTCTTTATTACCAGTGTGCAATTTAATCAGTCCCACATCTAACTGAGACACGAGCGTAGCATGTCCAGGCAAAACACCAAAATAACCAACAACACCTGGCAGAATCACCGATTCTGCCGTGCCTTGATAAAGGATACGATCTGGAGAAATAACAGTGAGTGATAGATTCTTATCCATGGGACAAAAACCCTATTCCTTACCTTTTAATTGTTTTGCGGCTTCTAGAACTTCATCAATAGAGCCGACCATATAGAACGCTTGCTCAGGAAGGTCATCATACTTTCCTTCGACAATACCTTTGAAAGATCTGATCGTATCTTCTAGTTTCACATACTTACCTGGACGACCAGTAAATACTTCCGCCACAGAGAAAGGTTGCGATAAGAATTTTTCCAAACGTCTCGCACGTGCTACTAGGATTTTGTCGTCTTCCGAGAGCTCATCCATACCAAGAATCGCAATGATATCTTGTAAGTCTTTGTATCTTTGAAGGATTCTCTGAACTTCTCTGGCGACAAAATAATGTTCTTCGCCAAGAATCACAGGGTTCATGATTCGTGAAGTGGAACCTAGTGGATCCACAGCAGGGTAAATTCCTTTTTCCGAGATGGCACGAGAAAGAACGGTTGTAGCATCCAAGTGAGTGAAAGCTGTTGCAGGAGCCGGGTCAGTTAAGTCGTCGGCAGGAACATAGATCGCTTGCACAGAAGTAATGGAACCTCTTGTCGTGGAGGTAATCCTCTCTTGTAAGCCACCCATCTCAGTTGAGAGCGTTGGTTGGTAACCTACGGCAGATGGCATCCTTCCAAGGAGGGCTGATACCTCCGATCCTGCTTGCGAGAAACGGAAGATATTATCTACGAAAAGAAGGATATCGGAACCTGATTCATCACGGAAGTTTTCCGCCATGGTGAGAGCAGACAAAGCAACTCGTAGACGAGCACCAGGTGGTTCATTCATCTGTCCGTAACAAAGTACAGTCTTATCGATTACACCCGATTCCTTCATCTCATTCCAAAGGTCATTTCCTTCTCGAGTTCTTTCACCCACACCAGCAAACACCGAGTAACCACCGTGTTGCTTTGCAATGTTGTTAATTAATTCTTGGATGAGTACTGTTTTACCCACGCCGGCACCACCGAAGAGTCCTGTCTTCCCGCCCTTAATGTAAGGAGCAAGTAAGTCAATGACCTTGATGCCAGTCTCAAAAATCTCTGTTTTTGGCTTCAACTCTTCAAACGTTGGTGCTTCTCTATGAATGGATTTTCTTTGGATGTCTTTTGGCATGTCACCCATTTCATCGATCACTTCACCGAGAACGTTAAAGATACGTCCAAGAGTTTTAACGCCGACTGGAACTGTAATCGGTCCGCCTGTATCGACTACATCCAATCCCCGCTTTAAACCGTCTGTAGATTGAAGTGAGATAGCTCGGACAGTGTTATCACCAATGTGTTGTTGTACTTCTGCCGTAATTTTCGTATCTTTACCGTTGATTTTTGCAGAGATTTCCACTGCATTAAAGATTTCGGGAAGTTTTCCGTTTTGGAAGCTGATGTCCAAAACCGATCCAATGATTTGTTTGATTTTACCTGTATTCATAAATTACTCCGAATGATCTTAATTAAGAGATCGCTTCCGCGCCCCCGACGATTTCTGAAATTTCTTGAGTGATCTTTGCTTGTCTCACTCTGTTATATCCGCGTGTGAGTAGTTTGATCATCTCACCTGCAGCATCTGTTGCAGCTTTCATCGCAATTCTTCGTGCAATGTGTTCTGATGCAACTGACTCTAGTAATATTTTTACAAATGTAGTCCTGATAACAAGTGGAAGCAAATTTTCCAGAATGGTAGTCGGATCTGGTTCGTATAATACTTCTGGACCAGCATCCTTTGCTTTCTGATCAACTTTCACTTCCAATGGCAGAACCGCTGTTATTTCTGGTTTTTGGTTCGCGGCAGAAAAGTAATGAGTCGAAATCACTTCGACCCTATCCACTTCTTCCGAGGCAAATCTTTCCATAAAATAATTGGCAAGGTTGTTTGCTTCAACTGAACCAGCTTTATCATCTAGATTCGTATAACTACTTTTAGTCGCAATCTTTGCAAATTTAAAATAACCGATAGCTTTCTTGCCAGCAGCGTGAATTTCGACTTCGATTCCTTGCGATTGGTAGAATTCTATGCGATGTTTTATCATCCGAAGGATATTGGAATTAAAACCACCACAAAGCCCACGATTCGCAGTCATCGCAAGAATCGCCACTTTGCGAATCTTAGTCGGCTTTCTCAAATACGGACTTTGAACTACACTTGCCAAATTCGATAAGGAAGAAACGAGGACTCTAGTCAAATCAGCATACGGTTTCGCAGCGTTTACCTTATTGGTCGCCTTCTTCGCCTTTGCTGTTGAGACCATCTCCATGGTACGAGTGATCTTTCTGGTATTTTTAACAGAATCGATCCTCTTTTTTATCTCACGCGGTGTGGCCAAGATCTTTCCCCTTACCGATTTTTGCTAAGAAAATGTTCAACGATGGACTTCACCGTTTTTTGAACTGCTGCTTCTGCTTTAATCTCTTTGGCAGTTCGGATTTCTTCCAAAATTTCCGGGTGTTGTTCCCGAATCGTCTGAATTAAGAATTTTTCAAATTCTCTTACTTGTGGAACTGGGATCTGGTCAACAAAACCTTTCGTTACCGCAAAAATGGAGATTACTTGTTCTTCCACTGGGCTTGGTGAATTGTTAGGCTGCTTTAATATTTCCAGAATGCGGTAACCGCGATCTAACTGAGATTGTGTTACTGCGTCTAGTTCGGATCCTAATTGTGCAAAAGCCTCTAGATCACGGAACTGTGATAAGTCGGACTTTAGAGTTCCAGCAACTTTTTTCATGGCTTTGATTTGCGCTGCAGAACCCACGCGAGATACGGAAATCCCTACGTCAACTGCTGGCCTAAGACCAGAAGCAAAGAGGTTTGATTGTAGATAGATCTGACCATCTGTAATCGAAATCACGTTGGTAGGAATGTAAGCCGAAACCTCACCTTCTTGAGTTTCAATGATTGGAAGCGCAGTCATGGACCCACCACCGTATTTATCATCTAACTTAGCCGCTCTTTCAAGGAGGCGTGAGTGAAGGTAGAATACGTCCCCAGGATAAGCCTCACGGCCAGGAGGACGACGAAGAAGGAGACACATTTGGCGATAAGCAACTGCTTGCTTGGAAAGGTCATCATAAACGATGAGAGTCGCCTTTCCTTCATCATACATAAAGTATTCTGCCATCGAAGCACCAGAGTAAGGTGCAATGAAAAGAAGCGGAGCTGGTTCCGAAGCACTCGCAGTTACTACGATCGTGTAAGCAAGAGCACCTTTTTCGCGTAACATTTCAACAGTGGAGGCAACAGTAGATTCTTTTTGGCCAATCGCTACGTATACACAAATGACGTCTTTGCCCTTTTGGTTGATAATGGTATCAATGGCGATAGATGACTTTCCCGTTCCTCGGTCACCGATGATGAGCTCTCTTTGTCCACGACCTACTGGAATCATCGCGTCGATCGCTTTGATTCCTGTTTGCATTGGTTCATGTACCGACTTTCTCATCGCAATCCCAGGAGCTGGAGACTCAACTGGTCGCATTTTTTTTGCATTTAACGGGCCTTTGCCGTCGAGAGGCTCGCCGAGAGGATTGACAACTCTACCGAGGAGTTCTGGTCCTACTGGGACTTCGAAGATTTTACCAACGCGTTTAACGCTAAAACCTTCTTGAATTCTTGTATAATCACCGAAAATAACAACCCCTACTGAGTTTTCCTCTAAGTTGAAGGCTTGTCCGCGAACTCCGTTTTGGAATTCAACGAGCTCTCCTGCCATTACGTTACTAAGACCGTAAACTCTGGCAATCCCGTCCCCGACTTCGAGCACTGATCCTACTTCGTCAACTTTAAGGTCTTTGTTAAAGTTCTTTATTTCTTGTTTGAGTACCGATGTTACTTCGTCTGTTTTAATTTTCATACATTGCTCCGACAGGGATTTTCTTTTGGAGGAGTGCCTCTTCCATTCCGTCTAGTTTATAACGGATAGAGGCATCGATTAAATAATCATCTACGAACAGTCTAAATCCACCGAGTAAACGGGAATCTAAACTCTCATGAACGCGAAATTCGCGTTTAAAATTGGCAGTGAGCGATCCGATGATTTTTTCTTTTTGTTCTGAAGAAAGCGGATCCTTGGATATGATTCTAAGGGAACTTCGATTCTTTAATTGATCCACACCGGCACAGAATGCTTCAACGATATCTGGCAGAAACAGATACCTGTTTTTTCTAACCACAAGAGAGACAAAATTGGCAACAATTTCGGACGCTCTACCGCTTAATGCCTTGTATGCGGCTTTTTCTTTATCAATCGGATTCACAACCGGAGAAAGAAAATAATGGCGAATTGATTCGTCAGAAGAGAACGTTTCCACAATTTGTGTTAATTCATCTTCTGTCGCCTCCACTGAGTTAGCATCAATCGCTAACTCAAGAAGAGCAGTGGCGTAAACCTTTGGAACTTTACTTAGGCTCATTTTACTTTAAGTTTTTCTAACTTTGAAATTTCTTTCTCAATGAAGGAGGAGTAATCTTCTTTCTTAAGCTGCTTTTCCAGAATTTCGCTAGCGATGAGCACGGACATCTCTACAATTTGCTGTTGCATTTCCGAAAGTGCTTTGCTTTTCGCAAGTTCGATTTCGCGGACTGCCTGCTCTTTCGTATGTTTGATGTCATTGTTCGTGTCTTCCATCATTTTGTGACGGAGAACACCAGCATCACGTTTCGCTTCTTCGATGATCGTGTGTGCTTCATCGATGGCACCGCGTAACTTATCCTGATAATCTTTTAGGGACTTTTCTGCTTCTTTGCGTAGGGCCTCAGCTTTGTCAATATCCCCTTGAATCCCTGAAGAACGCTCTTCAAGGGCATGAAGAATCTTATCCCAGGCAAACTTTTTGAGGATGAGGACAACAATAGAGAAAGTGACCAGGGTCCAGACAACTAGACCCGGATTGACTTTTAGCAAATTGAAGCCTGAAGCCGGAAGGAGTACCAAGACTATTTTCCTTGTTCTACGTTAGTGGCTGCAGGTGCTGCACCAGCACCAATTGTTTTGTCAATTGAGCCGTTGAGTTTAAGTGCGATGAGAAGCGCAATCACTACTGCGAAAAGAGCTGCACCTTCGATCATACCCGCTGCAACGTAAAGTACGAGTTGGATCTTTCCTGCCGCTTCTGGTTGGCGGCTGATGCTTTCTGCAACTGATCCACCAATTCTACCAATACCAATGCCTGCGCCTAGTAATGCAAGGCCAGCCGCGAGTCCTACTCCGATGTATCCTAATCCGAATTCCATGTTTTTCGTTTCACTCCTATGTGTTTTATAATATAAATAAAACCAAAATCTAATGTCTGTGCATTACTGTTCCAATGAAAACAGTAGTAAGCAACGAGAAGATGAATGCTTGTAAGAACGCAACAAGCAATTCAAGAAAATAAATCATGACCGAGCTAAGCACGGAGACAGGTGCAATAAAATAGCTCTGACTCATAAAGATAAAACCTAGCAATGCCAAGATCATTACGTGACCTGCAGTCATATTGGCAAGTAATCTCATCGTGAGCGCAAAAGATCGCGCAATGTGTGTGACCACGAATTCAAGGACCCACATGAGGGGCCAAAGAGGGAGAGGAACTCCCTTCGGAACCGCATGAGCCACAAAAGAAATCCCTTGGTAAGAGAAGGCAGTAGCATAGATGATAAGAAGGGTTAAGGAAGCAAGTGCAAGTGTGACGCCAATGTCACCCGTCGGGGTGATGCCTGACCAGATCTCTCCAAATGTGTGAAGGGCATGTGGAGTCTCTGAAACTACTCCCAATGAAACCAAAAGATCCGATCCAGCCACGGTCAACTCACCAAGAGAAGGAATCAGCCCAAATAGGTTACAGAAAAGGATAAAGAAAAACAAACTGAGGATGTAATGATAGTATGAATGACCATGGTGGTCTAAAGAGGAATCGACCACATTTTCTTTTAAGTAAGTAACAAATGCCTCAACACAGGAAGCGAATTTATTGCCGACTTTTTTAGGATCTTTTGAGATTAAATTTGCCGCTGGGATAAAGATCAGGAAAAGAAAGAAAGATGCGATCCACATCATCGTGACACGCTTTGTGATGTGCATGTCAAAACCACCTAGATAGTGGTATCGTTTCCCATGGTCATCAAAGACATCGTAATGTTCCGCATCAAAACCTGTTTCGCCTTCAAAGACCTTGGTGCCACCAAAGTTCAAAGGAAAAATGGGCGCATCACCCAAGTGGTGTGCCATAACTTCACTGAAATCAAATGACTCTTCCGAGTCTGCACCAGAGGCGCTGAGACTGGAAAAAGATAAGAAGAAGATGATTGAAATGGTAGCAAAAAGCCGATGTTTAAAGTTATTTTCCACTAAAATAGCTCGCAATTACAAGGAATAGAAGGTGTAAGAAATAGGCAATTAAAAATCCAATGATCGTCTCAAAAGGATATTCTAGAATCAAAATGGCGGAAACAGTTGAAAGATTGACAAAAAAAGAGAGCACGACCGTAAAAATCGAAAAGCCCGAAACTTCCGAGGTCGGTTTATAGATGGGTAAAAATCTCAATTCGGTGAATCCGAATTGGATGAAAAAGGAAATCAAAAAACCTAAATAAAAGACGAGCAAAAATTGTTCGCCTAAAACGGTGTAAACGACGGGAACTAAACCCAAAATCGAAACGAAAAAGAAAGAGAGATAAAAAAAATGGAACCGTTTTAGATTGAGCTGAAATAGATCCATGGGAGGTCAAGTTTCCGGTACGTAGGCCCCACTCGTCAATGGTTTTTGCAAAAACGTGATCTATCTTTTTTTTATACCAAGAATCAGCTAACGATAGGAGCCAATTTTTCTAAGACCATTTTAAGTGGGAGGGCTTCTTCTAGGGAGACACCTGATATTTCAAGAATCTTTGTTGGTACAGATTGTGCTTTGGATTTCAGAAGTTTTCCATTTTTTGTCAGGGAAACGAGAAGAAACCTTTCATCCGCTTCACTTCTTTTTCTTTGGATCAAACCAGATCTCTCCAACCGTTTCAAAAGAGGTGTGAGAGTTCCTGAATCCAAATACAACCTATTGCCTAGACTTGTTACGGTCTGTTCGTCCGATTCCCAAAGCACCATCATTACCAAATACTGCGGGTAGGTTAGACCAATTTTTTTCAAAATTGGTCGATACAAACGCATGAGTCGATTGGTTGCCGAATAGAGAGGAAAACAAATTTGATTCCCGAGTAACAGAGAATCAATTGTTGAATTCTTATTTTCCGGCAAGCAATTCCTCGATATCCTTTTCAATCGCTTCTGGCTTCGTTACAGGAGCATATCTTTTGACGACATTGCCTTCTTTATCTACCAGGAACTTCGTAAAGTTCCACTTGATATCTAAAGATCCAAAAACTCCTGGAGCTTTCTTTTTTAAATGAAGGAAAAGCGGATCGGTATTTGGACCATTTACTTCCAATTTAGAAAAAATAGGAAATGTAGTATTGAATGTTCGCTCACAAAAAAGTTTGATCTCGGCATCGCTACCTGGCTCCTGTTCACCGAATTGATTGCAAGGAAATGCGAGCAATTCAAAACCTTTCGGGCTCATTTTTGTATAAAGGTCTTGCAAACCTTGGTATTGGGGCGTAAAGCCGCACTGGCTAGCCGTATTTACTACCAATAAGACTTTGTCTTTGTATTTGGACATGGGAACTTCTTCACTTCCCCGCTTAACTTTGAGATCATAAAAGGAATCTGACATATAAACCTACTTTGTTATTTAGACATGCGCACAATTAAATTGCGCACAATTTAATTAAGAAAATAAAAAATTATTCGTTTTCTTTTGCCCTTTTGATGAGAATATAAAATGCATAACCGAAACCGAGGAAAAAACCGGTAAGCAATAGACCAGGCGTGGTTTGGAAGTATTCATCAGCGAAGTATCCCCCGCCGACAAAAAGAGCAATCGAACTTACAAACTCAAAACCAGCACCCGCCATTGCCATGGGCGATTTTTCATTTTTGTCGCCTTTCATGAAAGGAATTATTTTAACAGATTTCCGATCCGACTCCACCTAACACTAAGTCTCCAGAGTCGATAGCGAAGAGTACGTTCTATCCATCCAAATCTTGTTTCATCTTCAATATAGCGGTATGATACGGATGAGGAATATACTTCACTGGGATGGCATCGATTTTCCAACGCTTCGCCTTCGAATCGCTCGGCGAACTCTTTGCCTTTCTCAGCAAGCTCCTTTCCGCTTTTGTATTCGCAGGTAAAATCCTTCCAATCGATAGAAAAATAGATAACCAATGCTTTTCCGAGGATGTCTTCTCTGGATACAAATCCCCAAGCTCGAGAGTCATGAGAGTCATCTCTATTGTCACCCATGACCATATAGTGACCTTCAGGAATCAAACATCCTGTCGAAAAATCACAACTAAAGCCCGTTAGGAATGGTCGCCGATCATCCTCTCCGCCTTCCAAGACATAGTGTTCAAAGTCTCTCTTTTTTTCGATAAACAGGGATCTTTGCGAAGCGTCCACATTATCCAAGTCATTCAACTCTTCGCCAATGGGCACAGAGCGAGGCGAGTAATTTTGGAATTCTGAACTACCATTTTCTTTATATTCAATGACTGCATAAAGAACAGAACGTCTACCTTGAACTTCAGCTTCCTTTCTTGTGATACGAATGGTGTCACCTGGAATGCCAACGACTCGCTTTACAAATCTCTTTGCGAATATACCTGTTCGTGCGTCTTCTGATGAAAGCGCAGAGGATGGAGGAATGAATGTTACGATGTCACCTCGTTTGGGTTCGTCGATACGATATAATTCTTTTTCGGTAAATGGCATACGTATCGAATAACGCATCTTGTTTACAAATAAAAAGTCCCCAATTTTAAGTGTCGGGATCATTGAACCAGATGGGATATTGTTGGCATCTAAGATAGAAGATTTGAATGCAAAGACAAGAACGACAATAAGGGCAAATGATACCGTTGAGGCAATGACCCCTTCTTTCGGTTCTTCTTTGGCTTGGGGTTTGTTTGGATTTTCGGATTGTGAGGAAAAAATTCCCATACGGGAGACGGTAGATTTGGAGAAAAATCTGTCAACCCGAGGAAAAAGTTTGAGAAAGACTTGTACGATTTCGAGTTAAATCCGATACCATACCAGGAGCATCATATGGAAAAGAACTTACTTTCGCTTCGCAAAACTCTTCTTGAAATGAAGGAAAACTATGCCTTTGTCTCGCTGAAAACAGGAACAGAAACCGAAGATATGGGCGAGTCTGAAATTGAGCTCCTTCAAACCATTTGTAATGGGATTCTTCCACTCTCCGTCAAAATAGGTGGACCAGAGGCAAGAAATGACATCCGTATCTGTCACCGCATCGGTGTATCAGGGATGTCTGCACCCATGGTTGAATCCGAATATGCCCTTCGCAATTTTATTGGAACACTCAAAAATCTTCTCGCGACAAGTGATTATGACAAATTAAAAAAATCCATCAATATGGAAACGATTACAGGTTATCGTAATCTGATGGATATTTTCGATAGTAAGGCATTCTCTGATTTGACTCAAGTTACGGCGGCAAGATCAGATCTTTCTGCCAGCATGGACAAAAAACCAGACGACAAAGAAGTGACTCGTATTTCCAAAAGGATCATCCAAGAAGCAAAAATTCGCGGAAAACAAACGTCTGTTGGCGGCACGATCACCAAACTCAACTTCGGGCTAATTGCAACGGAAATTGAGCCCGATTTTATCAATTCTCGTCATGTGATGGTAGATACAAAAAAAGCTATGTCTATTAGTGAGACAGACGTCGCAGAATGTATGTTGGTTTTTGAAATGGATCTTTATGAAGTATTTGCCAAGGCCTTTCCAGAGAAGGGGTATTATTACCGAAATCGAGTCGAAATCAACCGAGAGCGTATCGGCGAAAGAAAAGTGCTTTACTTTATACGTTAGGTGTTTTATTTACTTCTATTAATTTCTACACTTTCCAGTCTCCTTTTTTTTCTCCCACAACCTCTGGAAAAGCCCCTTAAACAAGGGCTTTTTCTTTTTTATTTTTTTGCCTATATTTTCGCCTATAGAAGTAGAAAGAAAACTCCTCAATATCGAACAAAGATTTATCAAATCCTAAATCAGGTTCCAAATCAAATTTTCATAGTAACCTGTGTTACCATTAGCCTATTCGCTTTTGGTTGGCATTACACCCAACTAACGAAGGCATTTGCGGAGACTCTCCTTTTCCATGATGCTGATTATATTGGAATGCAAGAGGTCGTTCGAAGTTTACTTCGCGGTGATGGATTCTATTCTAGTTATTATTCAAGTAATGGAAATGGCTCGTATCTTTCGCATCATTTTGCTCCCGCACTCATTTTGTTTTTACCTTTTGAACTTTTGCCAGTTGGCCGTTGGGGTTATGCGATAGGGATCTATTTTTATTTTTGTCTTGGAGTGATTCTTTGGACACGTCTTTTTTTACAAAAACAAAGTGGTAGTGATCAGACAAAACCTTCAAGTAGCGAAAACAATTTCGATATTGGTTACCTACTTTTTGTTTGTATGCTATCCAACATTTTTATCTATCGACTCGCAACAAGCTATCATTTCGAAATACTCGTTTTCCCTTTGTCGGCAATTTTTTTCGGATACTATGAGAATTGGAAGGATAGCCAAGAGAAAAAGAATTTTTACATCTTCATGCCAACAGTTTTGTCTCTTCTTTTACTGCTAATGGTAAAAGAAGATATCGGAATCTATATGTTATTGTACTTCTTTCCAGCCCTACTCCTATCTCGGGGAAAAAATGTGATTTTAAACATCATCTCCGCTTTGATTGCGATATATCTAATGATCGCAATCTTTATCATACCTACTATGTATGGTGAAGCTGAATCGATTGGTTGGATGAACGAACTTTCCAAAGAATACCCGAATGACTTAAAAAAAGTGACTGGTATCGGCAAGAGTTTTTCAATTTTTATATCAATTCTTGTAG
This sequence comes from Leptospira sp., assembly GCA_027531445.1. Lineage (GTDB taxonomy): Bacteria > Spirochaetota > Leptospiria > Leptospirales > Leptospiraceae > Leptospira_A. Next base: position 10,080 of record JAPZRK010000110.1, on the reverse strand, counting down.
CTGGGGGACTTGCGGGCGTTACAGATATTTTAGCATTTTTAGGTTTAGCACTCGTTTACCTTACGCATGCTCTCTCAACAAGGCCGTGGCACCACGAAGTGTATGCATACTATAGTTATACGATCGTTTCTTTTCTTTTGTATGCGGGATTGTTATGGAGAAAAAAGAGGCAGTTGATTCCCGTTTGGGCTTGTATGATCGTTCTAACGCTCGTGATGTATCTGAACGTCAAGGACACAAATTATCCACTTTCTTCAAGTACGATTCGTTCGGAAGGAAATTTGGGAGTGGAGATGAATGCCGTCGTATCGGAACTAGAACTAATAAAAAAACTGCTCCAAGATGATTTTATCAACAATCCATCTCCAAATTGTGAGATGCCTGTCATCTTCTCACAATTCAATCTTTCTTTCTTTATGCCAAAGGAAGCAAAACTGAAACCTTTGAAAGTAATCAATTTGAAAGAAGCGAGGGAATCACAATCCTATCTTGTGATCGCACCCAAAATCACCATTGACCGGTATTTAACATCGGAAACAATTCTATCCTTTCGTCCCTATGGAAAATCATTATTATTCAAAGGAAATTGGATCGAAGTATGGAAACTTTAAAAACGACTTATTTTCTCGAATCTAGCAAGTGAAAAATCTCATATCCATTTTCTCGTGATTCAATACGAATCCAACCTTCCAAAACTAACTTTTGTACAATGGAATAAATCAGTCCCAGGGCCGTAGGTAGGTGACCACCGTTATGTACCTTTTTTCCGATGGCCGCTTCCATAAGATGAAGCAGATCTGAAGAACCTTCGCGTAACCTTCGAATCACTCCCTTTTCCAAAATCGAAAGAGTTTTTTTCACAAGTAAAATTGTCTTTTTGGGATCTTCTATTTCATGACCGTGGGCGGGAAGAAGCCGTCTGATCGGTTCTTCTAAAAGTTTTGATAAAGTGAAATGGTAGTCGCTTAAACTTCCGTCCAATTGTGAATAAATTGCGGTTAAATTTGCGATAATCAAATCCCCTGAAAAGTAGACACCAGATTTTGGGCAGACTGGGGTAATATGATAAAGATTGTGGCCGGGAGTGTGGATAAATCGAAATTTTCTACCACCTAACTCCAATGAATCGTTATGATCAATGGTTACATCTATTTTTAAATTCGGATCTCCTTTTTTTGTCTCCTTGAATTTGCTATAGAAAGTATTCCAGCCATTGCGCGAGGCATTTAGAATCTTTTCAAGTTCCAAAGGATCACCGTAGGCTGTTCGAAAGAGATCCTCAGTTGCTTCTTCAAATAGATGCATAGACTCTAAATAGTTTCCGACTCCGGATTGCATGGCACGGTAACCATAAAAAATTGCTTTGGGAGCATAGGCTTTTAATACGAGTGCGGAGGATATGTGGTCTAGGTGGTTGTGCGTATAGATCACATGTCGTATGTCTTTTAAAGAATAGCCACGAGTTCGAAGAGAAGCCTGCAACATAGGAATAGATTCAATATAACCTGAATCGATAAGAATCAGTCCGTCATCCCCATGGTAAATGTAGATATTATTCGGGGCATAAAATGGCTGAGGGAGAATGATTTTAAAAATGTCATCACCAATCTCTTCCATCGGTGGGATGCGTTTGGGATGTGTGATGATCATAAAAGAATCATTCGAAGTTGTGAGAATGAAGGAAAGGAAAAATTGATTTTTTAGAAAGGACAACCTCTCCGATACAAAATTCGTATCGAAGAGTAAACCTGTCTTTTTTTGTATCTAAGGTTGTTTTTTGATTAAAAGTCGACGTTCAATTTCAAAAATCTTTTCTGCGATTTTTTCTTTGCCCAACTTCTTTTTATCATTTTCTTTCAAAAATAAATCAGCCCCAAATTTTTCCAAAGCATCGTTGGCTTTGATGTTTTTTAGTCCGATCAATTGCATCTGCACTTCACCAGCTGGAATGCCATATTCCGAACCTTTGTCTTCGGTCGAAAGTATGCGAGTAATACATGTTACTGTATCACCTGAAAAAGCTGGTTGGGTGTGGTATCCTTCTGTAAAACCGATTTCCCATAAAGCATTTTCGCTAATGTCACGAGATGCCATACCAGTTAACCAACCAAACACGAGTCCACCATATACCACTGGTTCACCGCCCATTGGACCTGAGATACCTGCTGAATAGAGTTTATCATAATGCAAAGGGTGTGTATTTCCAACGCGATATGTCCAATTATAATGTTCATCAGTAATCGTTCGTCCATTTTGATGAACATAGATTTGACCGGCTTCGAAGTTTTCAAAGTATGTATGATTCCAAGTCACATCTTTCAATTTTGTCGGGAATTGGAGTTTTGGTAATTTGAGAGCTGGAGTTGCGGACTCAGGAAAGAATGCTGTTTTGTCACCAGGTTTTGAATTGCCCTTGGGCTTGCCGTTGGACTGGTAGATCATTATCTTACGTTCGTATTGGAGAACAACTTCATTCTTTTGATTCATACAAAGTGTACGAACATGAACTATACCTGGTTTGTCTGGGCCTTTGTCATCGACTGCTAAAATTTTTGTTCGAGAGGAAAGTGTGTCTCCAGGATATACTGGCAATAAAAACTGAGCGTTATAATAACCAAGATTCGCTAACGCCTTCTCGCTGTTATTTTGAACACCAATCGAAAGTGCAAGATTGAACACCATAAGCGGAGGGACGAGCAGATCTTCAAAGCCATGTGCCTTTGCATATTCGCTAGAAAGATAAAGAGGGTTTGCATCCATAAAAGTGGTCGCAAATTCCTGAGCAAAGGAGCGATCGACAGTAAACTGTCTCGGGTGCACGTAAATATCTCCAACGTTGAACTCTTCGAGGTAACGTCCGTAGATATTTTTTTTGATTTTATCGAGGGTTGCGGGAGTCTTCGGAGCGATTTCTCCGAACGGGGTCATTGCTTTTTCTACCATAGGTCAAATTTCAGGGAAGGCATGCCTAGGAAAAGATTTTTTCTGAGGAGGATTAAGTGGAAAGGAAATCGGAAAGGAAAAGAGAGATCTTTCCAAGCGACTGCAGAGCCTGAAAGGGACCAACTTTCAGAACTTGGAAAGACTGCGACTGGTCGGTTTTGCAACAATGCGGAAGGCTTATTGCCCAGCCACCTCGCGGGTCAAAAATCTTGTGTTGTAACAACTACTATCCAAATGGACCACCTCCTTTGCTCATACCTTAGCTAAATCAAACATAGACTTTGGAGTGGAAAACGTCAACAAAACTCCCAACAAAAAACCGTATTTTTAATTGAATCGATCTGATGTTTTAAATTAATTGACTCAAGGTGACACCTAACATCCTTTATGCAAAAAAAACGCAAACCCCAGTTGCCAAGAGTTTGCGCCTTTCAAAACAAAAAACGATTTTGATTTAAATCGCGTTTTTGCCTTTTTCGTCTGTTCTGATACGGATCACTTCTTCGAGTGGCATAATAAAAATCTTACCATCTCCGATTTTTCCTTCACCCGTTTTTGCCGCTTTTAAAATAGCATCTACGGTTGGTTTTACGAACTCATCGTTGACAGCGATTTCGAGTCTTACTTTTCTGAGAAGATTTACTGTGTATTCGTGTCCACGGTAAACTTCAGTTTTTCCTTTTTGTTGTCCGTAACCTTGTACGTCTGATACGGTCAATCGGTAGATTTCGTTTTTTGTCAATTCCGCTTTTACTTCTTCAAGTTTGTGCGGTTGAATGATTGCAATGATCATTTTCATAATTTTATTCTCCTATTCCCTTAGCCGTGAGCTCTAATGTTGAAATCAGGGTAAGCTTCAGCACCATGTTCACCAAGATCAAGACCCGATACTTCTTCTTCTTCACTGACTCGAATTCCACCAGCAAATTTAAGTGCAAGCCATAGAACCATGGATACACCAAATGTTGCTCCACCGATAGCCAAAATTCCATAGACTTGTGTCACAAGAGATGGAACAGGAACACCTGCAGGTGCGCCTTCGTATCCGAAGATTGCAACCGCGAGAGTTCCCCAAATTCCGCACACCAAGTGAACAGAAGTTGCGCCGACTGGATCATCAATTTTGATTTTATCAAAGAAAAGAACGGAAACCACAACTAGCACTCCCGATACGAGTCCGATGATTGCCGCCGAGGCTGGGCTTACGATCGCACACGGTGCTGTAATTCCAACAAGACCCGCGAGTGTTCCATTTAATATCATACCCAAGTCTGGTTTTTTCAATATGATCCATGCTGTCGCAGTTGCGGCAAGAGCACCCATTGCGGCAGAAAGATTTGTAGTAACAATGACGTGTGACATAACAGAACCATCACCTACTCCCATCGTTGAACCAGGGTTAAAACCGAACCAACCCAGCCAAAGGATCAATGTTCCAAGTGCCGCAGATGTCATGTTATGCCCAAGAATTGGTTTTGTACGACCATCCGGAAGAAACTTTCCTTTTCTAGCACCAAGGACGATGGCACCAGCAAGAGCCGCCCAACCACCAACAGAGTGAACGACAGTCGAACCAGCGAAGTCATGGAAACCGAGACCCGCAAGCCAACCACCACCCCATACCCAGTGGCCAGTCACAGGATACATTAGAGCGACAAGGATAAATGAGAAGATTAAAAAAGAGTGAAACTTAATTCTTTCTGCAACGGCTCCAGATACGATGGTAGCTGCAGTTGCGGCGAAAACCAACTGGAAGAAAAATTTTGCAAGAAGAGGGACACCAGTCCAGTTCATGGAAGAATAAACTCCAGCATATGCGTCTCCAGTGAGAGGAGAGTTGTCAGCACCACCTAAGAAAAAGAGGCCTTCCGTTGCTAAGTAAGGAGTAGCTCCATCACCAAACATAAGTCCCCAACCAATTGCCCAATAAGATAAAGTCGCTGCAGCAAAAACTACAAAGTTTTTCGCCAAGATGTTTACCGTGTTTTTGGATTGACAGAATCCAGATTCAACTAACGCAAAACCAGCATTCATAAAGAATACGAGCATACCAGCGACTAGTACCCATAAGGTATCCAAACCCACTTTTAGAGTATCTATTGCTGCAAGTTTTTCCGCTACTGGATCCACTACCTGTGCAGGCTCATCTGCAAAAAGGAACATTGGAGTTACCAGGAGCAAAAGGGCTAATTTTTTGAAATGATTTTTCATATTGCCATTCTTCCTTTCCGTGTATTTACGAGACTAATCTGCAAGAATGGTACCTAGATCTTAAAAAAGGGGCAGTTCGAGTTGTCTTTTCATGGAATTGCCTAAAAAGCACTCAGATTGCCTCGGATTCAACAGGAAATAAGCGTAAGGATCTCACAACCTCACATTGTATCACCGCAATTTGATCACATATTAAGCAAATTATCGATATTGAAGGCATAGTGCCCGCCAGTAATATCTCTAGTCATAAATTTTGCAGATCTAATGCAAAAATGGAATCTAAGTTGAGATGGCAGTACAAAAAGAAAGAATCAGGCGATTGAACCAGAATCCCGTCCTAGAAACAGGGTCGTATGTTGTTTATTGGCTGCAGGCGTACAGAAGGTTTCATTCTAATCATGCTTTTGACTATGCAGTACAATTGGCAAAATCGCAAAAAAAGGAGCTCGTTGTCTATGAGGGTTTACGCCTTGATTACCCATGGAATTCGAAACGCATACATAAATTCATTTTAGAAGGAATGATTGAAAATCGTTCGGAAGCGGAAAAACTTGGAATCAATTACTGGTGTTATGTGGAAGACAAACACAATCCCGCGCGTGGTATCCTTCGCGAAATAGCAAAAAGAGCATCTACGATTGTGACCGATGACTTTCCTTGTTTTATCATCCCAGAGCAATCTGAAAAATTAGCTAAAAACGTCAACTGTGCTATGTTAACCGTAGATGGCAATTCCATTATCCCCTTCTCTGAATTTGAAAAATTTGCGAGTGCGGCAAGAATTCTACGCACATGGATTCATAAAAAATTTCCCAAATACTATCATAACTTTGCAAAGCAGAAATACCAAAAGAGAGATTTAGAAGGCTTGAACAAAGGAACCTTGCCACCTTTCCAAACATTCAGTAAAAAAAACGAAGACTTGAATGAATATCTGCAGGGCTTTCCATTCGAAAATGATGTAGAGCCCAATCCAACTGTTACGGGTGGACGAAAAGCTGCTGTGGCAATTCTAAACGACTTTTTAAAAAATAAAATTGAATTTTATTTAGAAGGAAGATCCAATCCGAATCCTTTTAGCAAAACACCCGTGAGCGGACTTTCCCCCTATTTACACTTTGGTTACATAAGTGCGGAAGAAATCGTTCAAGCAGTCATACAAAAAGTCTCACCCGAAGGTTTGGATCCGGAGGCAATGTCTCACAAAAAGGCTGGTGATCGTGATACGTTTTACACATCCCACCTAGCATCAAATCATTTTCTAGATGAATTGATCACTTGGCGCGACATCGGATATCTATTCTTTTTCAAAAATCCAGGTTTCCGAATTGGTCTTTCGTCTTTACCTGACTGGGTTAAAAAGAATCTCGAAGCTCACAAAAAAGATAAGCGAGAATACGTTTACTCAAGAGATGATTGGGAAAATGCAAATACCCACGACGAGCTTTGGAATTCCGCTCAGAAAGAGTTGAAAATAACGGGGCGAATGCATAATTACATGCGAATGTTATGGGGTAAAAAAGTAATTGAATGGTCCAAGTCCTACGAAGACGCTTTTGACACTTTAGAATACCTTAACAATAAATACGCATACGATGGTCGTAATCCGAATTCTTACACAGGTATTCTTTGGTGTTTCGGTCTTTTTGATCGACCTTGGTTTCCCGAAAGAAATGTATTCGGGAATCTCAGATTCATGTCGTCTGACTCCACGCGGAAAAAATTTAAGTTGAACGCATACTTGGAATGGGTAAAACAATTAGAAGGATCAGATACGAATCTATTTTCATGAGTCAACCTGGAATACCTAATCTTTCGATAAATGAAGAAACAGAAACCACTCGTGAAAGTATATACTTCCAAAAGGTAATTCTATTCAATGATTCGGTCAATGAATTCTTTCATGTCGAAAATTGTTTAATGAAAATATGTTTTAAAACAAAACGGGAAGCTAAAAAAATTGCCATCGAAGCGCATGAGCAAGGTAAGGCGGTTTGTTATGTGGGTTCTCTTGAAGAATGCGAAACTATAGCTGAGCAAATGGGCAATGAAAGACTGACTGTATCCATCCAATCCTAGTTTACTCTGAGACTTATCACCAAACAAATATTTATGCATAAAATTGAAACTGAACTAAAAAAAATGGCATCCAAAGAAAAAGCCAATTTTTATCCAAATTTTTTTAAAACAGGACCTGGTGAATACGGCTATGGAGATGAGTTTTTGGGTGTCACAGTTCCAAAACAAAGATTGATTGCAAAATCTCACTACAAACAAATCACGATCCCAGAAATTTCGGAACTACTTACATCAAAATATCATGAAGTGCGATTGACTGCCTTATTTTTGCTAGTGTTATGTTATCAAAAAAAGGCAAAATCAGAAAAAGATCGACTCCCCTATGTTAATCTTTACAAATCAAAAATGGATCGAATCAATAATTGGGATCTAGTCGATGTTACAGCCGATAAAATTTTGGGACATTATTATTTTGATAAAGATAAAGACTACTTACATGTCCTTTCAAAATCAAATGATTTATGGAAAACACGGATCGGTGTAATGTCTACATTTTATTTTATCCGAAACGGCCAGTTCGATGACACTCTTCAAATGTGTGAACTTCTACTGAACCATAAACATGATTTGATACATAAAGCAACTGGCTGGATGCTCCGTGAAATCGGCAAACGAGATCTCACTCGGCTTCGGAATTTTTTAACCCTTCATTCAAAGGCGATGCCTCGCACTATGTTGCGCTATGCGATTGAAAAACTTTCAGACGCAGAGAGAAAGAAATGGCTCAAAGAAAAAGGTTAGTTTAAATTTTTGTTGGCGGTCAGCCAACCACGAGAGGCTTTTGCCCTTACGGCAAGCCACATAAAAAACTTAGGAAATAAAGTCGGTAGAATCACTATGGATAGTCTTAGGTAACCTGGCAATATCACCTCTCCTTTGTTTTTTTGAATGGCTTTGCAAACTGCCTTTGCGACTTGCTCAGGTTCAATGACCGGTGTAAAAAAGGAAGATTTTACACCTTCTATCATTCGAGTCCGAGTCATGCTCGGGCATATCCAACTCACACCTACTTTGTTATCGTAAAATTCCATACGAAGGGCATTCGAGAAGCCGACAATCGCATGTTTGGTTGCAGAATAAACCGCCGTGCCTTCCGAACCAAACTTCCCTGCTATACTTGCAAGATTGACGATGTGTGCTTCCTTATGTGTTCGCAAGATAGGAAGACAAGCATGTGTGAGTTTGATTGTACCGATTACATTTACCTCAATCGCCTTTTTCCAGACAGAAAAATCTTTTTCTACAAAAGGACCTGAAGGTGCAATTCCAGCATTATTTACTAGTATTTCAAAGGTATTTCCTTCCGTTTCAAACAAGCGAAGCAAGTTATCTATTTGATCCTCGCGTGAAATATCACATTCATATCCGACAAATGCACACCCTTCCCGATTAACCGAAATTTCTGTGTCTTTTAAGTCCTTACTAAATAGGTCGATGCCAATAATCTTTGCCGCTCCCGCGCGTGCGAGTTCTCTGCAAATCATAGATCCAATCCCCATGCCAGCGCCTGTGACCAAAATCGTTTTTCCTGCAATGTTCATATCAAAAACGTAACCCATTTTTTTACACAGTCAATCGATTCAGTAGAATCTTTGTTACGGATTGCCATTCACTTTTCTGAAATTTGGGCTTGATTTCATTTCATATTTTGTTAGTGTAATGCCTGCTCATATGTCGAAATCGAAAAGCACAAAGATTTGTCTTTTTATTCAGGAGGGGCAAAACAGTTCCTATTTTGAATCGAAGTTACATCAAATCGATTCAATTGCCTTTGAGATCATCACGATACACAGCGAAGTAAAATTTCCGTTAGACAACCTTGCTTCTTTTGAGGTTTTTCTTGTTTCTTCACTTTTGCTTAAGGATCAAAGGAAAGAATTAGAATTTATAGACTTTATTAAGAATAAACAAACTCCATTTTTTATATTATACTCAAAAGCAGAAATTGCAGAGCTACCGGAATTTGATGATCCACTTTTTGTAGGTTATTTGGAAGAGGATGCACCTTTAAAAATGCTACAATTTTCAATAGCGAATGTGAGTAAAAGCCAACATTCCATCAAACATTTTCAAGCGACACTTGATGCTTTGCATAGTGGCTTAGCAATCATCGATACAAATCTTGAGATCATACAAACAAACCTTTGTTGGGATCAATTCTACTCGATCAATCAAGAAGGTTTCAAAAGCTTCGGAATTGGAGAAAATTATCTCTCTATGTTCAATCAATCAAATTTTCTGCTGCGAAAAAATGACAAAGAAGTCCTTCGCGACTCAATTGATCATTTATTGAAGAACAAAATTGAAGAATTTGAATTTGAATTTTCTGTATCGCAAGGGAAATTAGAACACTGGTTTAATGTGCGCCTTACACAATTTCATGATAATAGTAAATATCTTTTAGCAGAACATACTCTAGTTGATAAACGTAAACTTACAGAAACACGTTTGAGTTTAATGGCAAATGTTTTTAAAAATGCCAAAGAAGGTATTTTTATTACAGATACAAGTGGTACAATCTTAGAGGTGAATGATACATTCACAGATATAACTGGATTTAGCCGAGAAGAGGCCATAGGAAACAATCCCCGTATTTTAAAGTCAGGTAGACAATCAAATGAATTTTATGCCGCACTTTGGCATGACATTTCAGTAAAAGGTCATTGGTACGGCGAAGTTTGGAATCGACGCAAAAATGGAGAAGTATACGCGGAGATGGCGACAATCAGCGCTGTTAGCGATACGGATGGTGTCATCCAAAATTACGTTGCTATATTTAGTGACATCACATGGATCAAAGAACACGAAAGACAATTGAAACATATTGCACATTACGATGCACTTACA
>JAPZRK010000034.1 GCA_027531445.1 Leptospira sp. | reverse complement strand
GTTTGGTGGTCGGCGCCAAACGACTTTGATGCTAGAGCTCGAAGCTCACGCATCAAGTCGGGTGCTCAAAGTCGCCGCTGTGCGGCTTTGTTTTCCGCAGGCTTTCCCTCGTTTTAGGATGAGGAGGCATTTGTGGGAATAAACCATAGAAGAGAAGATGTTGTATATAATTTGTTGCAAAGCCATCCTACTATAGGGTGGCTTTTTTATTTTATAATCCATGTTAGTATACTATTAATAACACTTGGCGGAATATCTTTTCAGCGGAGGCGGAGCAGGATTGCGGAGCTCTCGAATCGGGACACGGAGGTCCCGTGAGAAGGAGCTGAAAGGATATGAAGCTTTGCGAGAGCGCGCGAATCGTGACACGGAAGTCACGCGAACAGGAGCTGAAAAGATATGTAGCCCTGACAAAGTGCCAATTATGGGAAACCAGTCGGCGTGAGTGGCGACTATTTTTATCTCTATAATATGGGATATAGTATCAGTATAGGTCGAGTTCGCTCTAGAGAATGGATTCCAGAAATTCTAAATCTAGTTTAAGAAAGGGGCTATGATCCTTCACCAATCCTAATATATTCACAAACCATCTTTACCTTTGCGTAAACACCGAATGGAACCAAATAACTCTTGTTTGTCATGCTGGTCTTGATTTTCATAAACAAATTCTTTGTTACAGTAACTACATTTATTCCATTTTTCAAACAGTCCAGATGATTTCGCAATTTCGAGTTCTGTGTTAGTTGGAAGTCGCATTCCAAGATTTGTGCAGATCTTTCTGCCCTGACTTGTGTATCCAACCCCTCTATGTTGACTCCAACTAGTTTCTAAATGTGGATCGTTGTCCGCCTGAGAATAGTAGATTCGTTTCCCGATCGCCAAAGGAAATGTCACTGGGAGTAGAAGCGTATCGGCTATGATGCTAAAAGGGGTGTCCATTATATAAACAGCTAAAGTGATGATTCCTGCCATCTCGTCATAGTGAAAGAGGAGACCTTCGGTTTTCGATGGTTCTAGCCAAACGGTACTGAACCCACTGTAGATGGTTGGATTGTCCTGTACTAAACTTTTTGGCAAGCTCTGAACTGTTGCACAATCTGCATGAAAGAGGAGAAGAAAAAGAGATATGATGATTAACTTTAACATTCTAGTTGTTGGAATTTTCTATAGTATAACCAGACAGGAATCGGATAAGAATCTGAATAACTACGATTCAGACACTGAATCTCAGTCCGCTGTTCGATATACATCCAACAATAAGAAGGGCGAGTCAAATTCAGGGCGACTATATTTTATTTTAGTTCGCTCGTGAATCATGCCGCGGAGGTCGCAAGAGCAATCGCTACGAAGTCGTTTCGCCCGTGCCATTGCCAAACACTTTCACTTCATCTCCCCAAATCAATCTATACAATTCATCCACTCCTTCTAAAAAAAGGGCAGGTCCCGGTTGTAAAATGATGGAAGGATCCATTTCATAAACTCTGTTGTATCGAATCGCATTTGTATCTTGCCAGTCTGGATGATTCTTAACCCAATTGAAATTTACTGGCTTGCCACACCAAGAACCAATGATGGCATCAGGATTTTTATCTCTTACTTGGATGCTGGAAACAATTCGATCTTTTGCTAGGATTCCATTTCCAGTTTCAGAAAAAATGTCTTCCCCACCGCAAATTTGGATTAGTTCAGATACCCAAGCGATGGATGAAATGATCGGTTCATCCCATTCTTGAAAAAATATTTTGGGTTTATGTTTTCCTTGAGTGAGTAATTGAATGTCATTCAGTTTGATTTTCCAAGATTCAATGAGCTTAGTTGTCTCGATTTGTTTGCCAACTAACGCGCCAATGAGGATCATTGTTTGACAAATTTCATCTATTGTTCTTTGGTTAGTGACTAGAACATTTAAACCTTCTTTAATCAATTCACTCGCCAAATTTGCCTGGATGTCAGAGAATCCAATCACCAAATCTGGCTTTAGTGATTTTATCTTTTTGACGTTTCCATTAATGAATGCAGAGACACTTGGTTTTTCCTTTTTAGCGATTTCGGGACGAACTGTATAAGCTGATATGCCAACGATACGATGTTCTTCACCGAGCAGGTAGAGCAACTCTGTCGTTTCTTCAGTGAGGCAAATGATTCTTTGAGGTAAATTCATAATCAGATCATTATTTGATAAATTTCTTCAGTCTCTTCAAATCTTCTAACATCGATCAACGATGGTATCCCAGCAAGTTTTTTAAACTTTGATTGGAATATAGGTCGAAAAAGGAACGATTTCCTTCGTCATTCGCTTCCTTATACGATTCAACTGATTGAACTTTTTGAGACGGTGACTCCTCAATGACCTATTCTTCCCTGAGTTCCAGGTTTATAACGGAAAATATGAAACGGTGCGGCTTTCTTAATATCATTCCTCGATGCTAATACTAGATCTGGAATATCACTATCTGCGATGTAGAGATAACCATCTGGTCCCCATGATAATCCGTCAGGCCATCTTAATTTAGGACTCTGAATGCTGATCTTTAGATTTTTTTTTGTATCTATTTTAAGTATAGAACGATTTTCTACGTCTGTTAGAAAGATATTGTTTTCATCATCTAACGTGATACCATCAGTCAGTGTTTTTGCGGAATAGTTTTCTATCTTTTCTTTAAGATCTGCATTTGTAAGGCTTTCATTGACCAAGTCGTTGAGTGGAATTCGAAAGAGTCGATCATGTGTCATCGGTGCAAAATACAAATACTCACCTTTGGAATCTAAACCTATCGAATCAACACCAGGTTTCATGGAAATCAAACCAAATAGTCTTTTCATAGGGCCATTGTGGGCTTGAATCAGATAATTTTTTGACTTCATAGATTCATCATTTTCTAATATTCGTTTTGATTTTTTAAGATTGCTATCATAAACGACTAGGGCAGGAGATTTTCCAAAAAAATTTACATCAGCAATGATGATGTAACGTCCATTCGGTTCGATGACTAAATCCTGCAAATATGATAGGATACCTGCGATTTCCTTAGGAAAATCATATTGATCAATGATTTGATTGGTTTCCAGATCGACTGCTACCAACCGTGCGCCGTGGATTCCGTTATCACCATGGTCAATTGTCCAAAGTCGATTTTGGGAATCGATTCGAATTCCCTGAGGGGTACGATAGGTTTCTGTTTGAGATATTTCGTTTGGGAAGGGAACCATTTTGCCATCTTTTATCTCAACAACTTTAGCAAATTCAGGCTTTGCTTCTGGGTGCAAGGTGATGAAGACTCTTCCCGTTTTTGAAACAGCAATATTTCCTGGTGCCTCCGAGAGTTCAGCAACTAACTCTAAATTAGTGGAAGCAGTTTCAAGAGTCATGGTAGGAGATTGAAAAGGTTCACCGCCTCCATAAAGAAATCGAAGAGCGCCAATAAATAGCAATAGAAATGCTATCAAAGTGAATAGTATTCTCAGTGTTGATTTCATAAATTTTTTAATGTAGTCTTTCCTGCGTGATTGGGTTTTAGTACTTCTTGTTTGAGATTCAACAAAACTTTGTAAGGTGAATCAGTTACAGTGCTATTGGCAACGAAAGCCGGAATGTTTCCACCAGGGTTTGCATGTAATTGATAAGTAACTTCTGTATTTTCTCCCTTTTTGGTAAGACTCCAAAAACCGTTTACTTCTGGAATTCGAACTAATCATTTTTTCTCAGCTACATCATTGGGTAACGCATAAATTTTGATTTTTATATTGCCCAATGAATCTTCTGACAATTCAAATTTATTTACCGTATCTCGATTGTTTAAAGGAAATGGAACCGTCATCACAAAGTAAACTTTACAATCCTTTACTCCATTTTTATCTATGGCTTTTTCCCAACCAAAAATTGGGAAGGTGAAAAATAGTAATAAAGTAAGTTTTAAGATTTTCATAAATGACTCCTATGATTTTAGTAAATGGTATGCAGACCAAATTGCTAGTTTACGTGGTGTAAATCGAATGGACCATGCCAAAAACCAGTTCATAAATCCGGGTATTATGGAAGGTTCATTGCCTAAATTATCCAAAGCTGATTTCACAACTTGTTCAGGGAGTGACCATCCAGCCAAGGGCTTTTGGTCTTTATTGCCCGCAGTTGATTGAAATTCGGTACGAGTATACCCTGGAGTCAGGCAAATTACATCAATACCTTTTGGTTTTAGCTCACCATACAAAGCTTCGGCGAACAAAAGATTCCATGCTTTTGTTGCACTGTAATTTGCGAAAAATGGAGTAGGTTGGTACGAACCAACTGATCCAAGGAAAATGATTCCACCTTTTCCTTTCTGAATTAATCCAGGTAGTATTTTACCGGTTAGTTCCAATGGAACCCGAATGTTTAAATCAACCATGTTTAGTTCATTTTCTATAGAAAGCTCGTGGAACAATCCATAACTACCGAAACCGGCATTATTGACCAATAATCCTATATCAAAGTTATTTTTTTTAATATGAGTGACCAAACTTTCAATCGCTTTCGGAGATGTTAGATCCGAGACAATTGTTTCAACATTGACTCCATATTGATTTTTGATATCGTTAGCAACCTTCTGCAAGGAATCAGCTCTCCTTGCCACTAAAATTAGGTTGAGTCCTTTTTGCGCAATTTGTATCGCAAATTCTTTCCCAAGTCCACCGGATGCTCCTGTAATCAGAGCATAGGAACCAAACTTTGATTTCCAATCCATTCAATCATCCCCTCTTTCGGTATGAATGAATATTCATTCATTTTTGGCAACTATTTTTTACATATCGAGTTCCATGCCAAATTTATAGAATCGGTTGCTAATTTGGAATTCCACTTTAATAATCCTTTTCGAACAGAGCGAAATATTCCTACCACCCCTCCATCCAAAAGTGAGAGGATCAAAGGTGCAGCCCCATCAATGACAAGACCTTCCTTTTGACCTTGTTTTATAAAACGGAAAAGAAAACTTTCAATCTCCTCATCGATCTTTAGGTTTTGATTTGTGAGATAGGGGTAATGGTAATGTAGATTGAGAAAACTAAAAGCATCACTATTTTTAAAGGCAAAGTTTAAGTAAGAGATGTAAATGCTACGAAAGTTTTCTTCGTAAGATTGGTTTATATCAAAGGCAGATTCCAAAGAATCCTTTAATTTCAATTTGTTCACTCGCCAAACCATATTTACAAGATCTTCTTTGTTTTTGAAATAAAGATAGATCGTTCCTGCAGCTACATTCGCATGTTTAGCAATTTCTGGAAGAGTGCTGGCATGGTATCCTTTTTCTACAAATAATACCAATGCAGAATTTAAGATCCTAAATTCTTTGTCTTCTAATTCAATTTTTGATTTTTTATTCAACTTATGTTCTAGATCATTATGTTCCAAGATCGTGTCAAGTTTCTTTAGATAGATCAGCTTTTAAGGAATCAATTTAGTTTTATAGATCAATCTATGGCTTTAAGATAATTTTACCAAAATGAGAACCTGACTCCATATAAAGATGTGCCTCTTTAGCGGATGTTAAAGGAAATGTACGATCTAATGCAATTTTTAATTTTCCTTCCGTTAGGATTTTTTTTAATTCTTCAAAAATTTCCCCGCGTTCCTGTGGAATTAAACTTCCAAAGTTACAACCGATGACGGTCATCTCACGGATTAATAGTTGGAAGATATCGATTTCAACGTTTCTACCAGCCGCAGATCCGATGACGACAAGTTGACCTCCCTTTTTCTTAAGCAGGTTCATCGAAACGGGAATCGTTGAGCCACCCACAGAATTGATGGCGATATCGACTCCCTTTCCATTCGTTAACTCATAGATTTTCGTTTTTAAATCGTCAGCATTTGAATTGATGCTAAAATCAGCTCCAAGTGTGAGTGCACTTTGGCAATGTAAATCACTCCGACTAGCGGCAATTACAATGGCACCAAAGTATTTTGCAAATTGAATCAGAGCCGTTGCAACCCCGCCACTTGCTCCTGGAATAAAAATTACTTTATTCTTAATATCACCTAGCTTCACTTTGATGGCATAGTAGGCAGTTAAATAGGAGATACCAATAGAAGACCCTTCCTCATAGGTAAGGTTTTCAGGTAAGCTAAATATCTCTTCTTCGGGAACGTTCACAAATTCAGAGTAGGCACCAGGACCTCCGAGACCCAGAGTTTCACCGAGTACGATCACTCTGTCTCCTATTTTCCATTTTGATGTTTCGGAGTCTGTCTTCGCAATGATTCCTGCGCAATCCATTCCTATGACTCTAGGCAATTTCATATTCGGATAAATTCCTTTGCGTGACAAAATATCGAAATGATTGAGAGAGATTGCTTTTACTTGGATTAAAACTTCACCCTGGCTGATCTCAGGAATTGGGAGATCGCTCACCGTTAACTCTTCCGCATCTCCGTGTTTGAATATTTGTATAGCTTTCATGGGATTTATCAAATTTGAGTTAAAGTAAACAATTCTATGGAATTCTTTTTACCTCGGATTTCCACTTTGCCCACTGAGATGATCGAATGTGATGAGGCAATTTCTTTTGCAAAGCTTTCTGTGAAGAGAATATCCTTTTCCAAATCTTTACATTGAGATTCGATACGACTTGCTAGATTGACAGTATCACCAATGACAGTATACTCCAATCGATTTTCAGAACCAATGTTACCGGAGACTGCTTCTCCATAGTGAATTCCAATGCCTTGTTTGATTTCTGCTAAATTCTGAGCTTTCCGTTTAGTATTGAAATTCTTAAGCGCGGAATGCATAGAAATTGCACATAACATGGCTCTTTCGCAATCATCCTTGCTTTCCTTAGGTGTTCCAAATGTGACCATGATTCCGTCTCCAATGAACTTATCTATGGTGCCACCATGCTGATAGATAATTTCTACCATCATGGAGTGGTACTCTCTTAAAAAACTTACCACCTCTTCAGCATTAAGTGCTTCGCTAAGAGCCGTAAACCCGCGGATATCTGAGAATAATACGACAATCTTGGATTTTTTTGCCTGAAAAATCGATTCGATTCCAATGATTTGGCTGAGAACATTGGGAGAAAAATACCGTTCAAGCTGGTTATTCTGAACTTCCAAATTTACTGCTTCGTGAATCGAATTTCTATAGGATCTAGTGAGATAAGCCAAAATAGATCCAAGCCCTGTTACAGTTAGCATAAAAGTAATGTAGTAACCAGGCAAGATAGAAGGAGTAAAAAAGTTATCAATAAAGCTCTCAGTGAAAACGGTTCGCGGATCATTGAAAACCAAATAAAAGAAGAATAACCAAATCACATTGAAGATCGCCGCTATGATCAAAGGATAAAGGGGCCTCAATGCCAAGGCATTTAATCCAATAAATATAAATGTGATATTCGGAAGCGAAGTCTTTAGTAAATATGTTGCGGGTACATTTTCATAAAATCCAACCGATAAATACCAGTTATATGGAAGAAAACACATGATAAATGCATCGACACTAAGACCTAAGTAGCCTACTAAACGCAGATGATTGCCTTTGCGGATCAAATAAAGAAAAAAGATAGATAATAAAAGGAAAAAGCCAGAAATAATGGCAACTCTAACTAATTCTAAATCGCTATGCCGAGAAAATACATGTACGATTGTCGTAATTATGAGCATCACAATGCGAAAAATCAAAGTGATGCGTAGACCATTTGATTCCTTTTGATTGAGTATGAAATCTACTTTATTCATTTGAAAATAATCTTCCTAAAAATCATAAAAATACCATTAATTATTGATCAGATTTGTAATTTTTGCAAATTTTTCCTTTCAGAATCATTGTTTTTTTGTTTGGTGACTTCAGTCTCGCCTTAAAAAAAAATCTAAAAGAAGTAGGTTTGAATCGGTTCCTTTTTTCCTTTTACGAGAATCGGGACAGAAGCTTGTTGCCATTCAAATTCTTGAGACGTAAGATCCACGACTGATTTTGTTGCTAGGAGTGACTTTCCTAATTCTTTTGTTAGTGATTCTACGCGTGATGCAACATTTACTGTATCACCAATGATTGTATGTTCTTTTCTTTTTTCAGAACCGATGTCTCCTAAGACCACACCTCCTGTATGTAAACCTACACCTATCACGAGTTCCGGTTCACCTCTCATACTTCGGACAATGTTTAATTCTTTGACGGCAAGGAGCATATCACGTCCAGTTCTTACAGCTTTTAAAGCATGATCCGGCTGATCAATCGGTGCACCAAAATAGGCAAGTATTCCATCTCCTATAAATTTATCTAAGGTGCCCCCATTTTTAAATATTATATGAACCATGATTGTCAGATATTCATTCAAAAATGCAATGACCTCTTCACTTTCCATAGATTCCGACAAGGAAGTAAATCCTCGGATATCGGAAAATAAGACTGTCACCTCTCGTTTTTCCGCCTTACCTAAAAAATCGGAATTTTGAAGTATTTTTTCGGCTACTGCGGGTGAAAAATAACGAGAGAGTTCATTACGTTTTCCTTTTTCTTTGGCATACTCACTGGCAACTTTTATCGGTCTTCGAGCAACTTGAATTGAAACGAACAAAGTGATGAGTAAGAATAAACCTGTACTTCCGACCCAAGCTGGGAATTCCATTCCGACTTCGTTCATTAGTAGTATAACAAAAATAAATACTTCAATCGTACCTACAACGATTGGCAAAAGAGAAATTCCGGAAGATGCGGGAATCAAAAAAAATAGGAATATGGCCAAAGTAAATCCCACAGCAAACATCGGATAAGGTGCTGTAGCCAGTGACTCTTTCATGCTTATAAAAATAATGGGTATATCAGCAAGCACACTTGTCCAATTCAAAAGATTGCGCCTCTTCCGACCGCTATAGGATACATAAAGAATAATAATGCTGAAGAGAAAGTAGGCTACGAGCCAATAAATAGGTTTGCTCCAATCTTCTTTACCTAAGTAGATACCTATGTAAAAAGATAACAAAAGCCAGATGAAAATCGCAAAACACCGAATGATTGCCAATGCTCGACCATTTCGATTGGATTCTTCTTCTAATGTTTGAACGATTGCAGGATCTGGTTTAGAACCGAAATCAAACTTAAATACTTTCATAAAGCTAGTAATTTGACCCACCGCACATTTTTTCCATCTTTAATATTGTATTGAATCAGTTTTTGAGCACCGTTTTATATACTTGGGCAATGCGATTCAAATAATGAAGTGGCTTTCATTCAATTAGATAGATTAAATAAAATGCTTTTGCTATTTTCAATCTAAAGGTACATGGTGCCGACAGGATTCAAAAAAATATGAAAAAGGATAAAATTGAACAATTGTTGAGAAATTATGGAGAGGTTTTGGAGTTTAAACCTAAAAGTAAAATCATTAGCCCGGATAATTCAGCTAAATATTTTTTCTATATCCAGAGTGGATATTTACAACAGTACTATCAAATTAAGGGAAAGAAATTTGTTTTTCGATTGATTGAGCCGAACGATTTTTGCGAATCCATTACGATCTTACGGGGTGATAAAAATAACTTTGAATTTATTGAAACAGTAAGTAAAGTATCGTTAATAAGGTACGACTATAACAAAGTCATCAACATTATAAATACTAACTTAGAAGTGTCTAATTTTTTTCGAGAGATCTTAGAAGACTTTTTGTACGCTCAAGAGATGAGAATTCAAAAGTTCTTATCATTAAAGCCTAAGGATCGGTATTTAAATTTCGTAAAAGAAGATCATAAAAAATTCGGAAATTTTTCAGACAATATGATAGCCTCTTATTTGGGCATGACTAAAGAATCTCTCAGTCGGTTTCGAAATCGCAAAAGTTGATTTGAATCAACCACATTCTATTTATATATTATTGTCTTTTTAGCTTTATTTTTTTTCCTAAGGTCAAGGAAAGGAAATGGAAAATATTTATTTTTGTATGGCAATTTCGTTTTTGTTTATTCATGAATTGGATGCAATCAAAGCAAAAGAGTGGAAACTTTTTATTGTACTAAAAGATCTAAAAGAAGAAACTGCATACACTATATGGCTTGCTTTGCATTTTCCTCTCTTTTTATTCCCTTTGATGATTGTATCAAATGTATTTCAGCCTGAAAATGAAAAGCTGATGAAACTCGGGATCGATCTATTTTTGATTATTCATCTCTTTTTACATATCCGATTCAGAAATGATAAAGATTATCAATTTACATCCATACAATCAAATATTTATATTATATTGACCACGATTTTTGCAATTCTCGACTTAACTTTGATTGATTTCAATTTTTATTTATCCTGATCACATCGTTTACAAATGAGATTCAATCTGATCGTGTTCTTTGGCCTAAGATTTAAGATAAATTGTTCCAACCATCTAGCCCAAGTTTGTTCATCGTTTTTATGTTCCGATTCAAAATTTTATCTATATCAGGATAGGAATCTACAGCCTTGTCAATGCTATCTTCTAAGAGTAAATGAAGAAGGGGAAATGGAGAGCGATTCGTATAATTTCTCATATCCGTTTGCATTGTACCTGCAAATTGATAGTCGGGATGGAAACTCGCTATTTGAATGATACCATCCAGACCTAGACTACTCACCAATTGTTCTGCAGGATTCAAAAAATCGTTATAATCTAAAAAATCACAAAGTACGTTTGGATGTATGAGAAGAACCGTTTCGTATCCATTAAGAGTTTGGCCTGCAAGGTCTTCCAATTCTCGTTTTAGATCTAGTAAGAGTGCCTCTTCCAAAGAAACACGAGTTACTACATAACGAATCAGACCTTTTGAATACACTGGTTTGGCGAAAGGGCAAAGGTTCAATCCGATCACAGACCTTTCGATCCAAACTCGTATTGACTGGATGATTTCCTCATCGGTTTGGTCTTTATGTAACAAAAGTTTTACTTATGAACCAAATGCGCAAAGATTAAAGAAATTGGTAACTTTCGGAAGATTATTCATTATTATACCTGTGTTTGTTATCATAGTGATCGCTTCGTTTGGATCTTTGGGATTGTTTGGAAGAAGTCGATGTTGACCTCTGAATGAGTCTCGAGTTTGCAACTGAGGTAGCAAGTCTTTAATATAACGTAAATTACTGAATCGCCAATCAAAACCCCCTAAAGAGGGGGGGCATTTATCTTTTTTCGAATTTCCGCAAAGCCTGATGTATCGATTCTATGACTGATTCTTAGAGGAGACTATGGTACCTTTTCCCGAACTATCTGCACAACCTACCCCTATTGAGTACTTCTGGTATAAATTGCCTTTTGCGGTGCCAGGTATTATCACATTTTTTGTTGGAATCATCCTTGCAGGTCTTGGTATCTTTGCAGTCAAAAGAACACAAGATCGTCCGCTTTTAGTTTCATTCATTTTGTTTACATTTGGATTTGGCAGTTTAGGACTAGTGTTAGCATTGAGATCCCTAATCCAAGACTTAGATCAATTGCTTTTTTGGAATCGGCTTCTCTATTTCGCTGTTGTTTGGCTTTCGCCTGGTGCATTTTTATTCACTTATTTTTTGACGGATCGGATTTACCGAGGATTGCTTATAACGGGCGTTATTGGTATTTTGACAGTTTTTTTTGCATACTATGGTTTGATAACCGGTAATGATTTTTCTGGAGAATGGTTCTCATATACATTTGGAATGTATCCGATCGCGGAATTGCCATTAAAGGCTTGGGGTGCCGTTGCTTCTATCGGTTATCTTCTCTCGGGGATTCCAATGACCATCCATTATGTAACAAAAAATCGAGAAAAATACGAAACAAAAAAAGGGATGTTTCTTGGTTTACACTTATGCTCACTACTTGTGATCACAAATCTACCAAGTCTAACAGGGATTCCAATTTATCCGATGAGTTCCTTTGCATTTCTACCCTTACTACTTATGGGATTTTTTATCTTTCGCTCGGACTTTCTAAACCTAAACCAACTTTTATTCGAGAAGAACGGTCTGTTTAGATTTTTGTCTGCAGTCATGATAACGGGACTAATTGCTATTTCCTTGTGTTCAGGATATTTTTTGAACCCGTCCATCCATCCGACTCCCTATGATAAACCTTACTTTTTGATTCCACTGTTCTCTGCGGCCTGTGTATTTGCTTTGGCGATTTACATTGCAGGAAGTAGTCCTGACCAAAAGATCAATATGCTTGCGGCTACATCGTTAGTATTAGCGGGAGCGTTTACAATTGTAATGGTCATATTCAAATTGGATATATCTTTGCTTGTTAGTCGAAGATTGGAACAAATCTTTTACACAGCTTTTATTTTTACTCCAGGTTTGCACTTACGGTTTAGTTTTGTCGCAATGGGGAAACCTAGACCAAAAATCGTTCGATTCGTAGATTTTTGTTCTTTTCTTCTCTCTTTTCTTGTTTGGACACCTTATTTTTTTGATGGTTTTTATTTTCATTCTTTTGGTATCATCTCCGCCGCTGGTTGGGGGTTAAATGCCTTTGGAATATTAGGTGGTATTTCTGCGATAATCTTTATTTATCACTGGAATCGCCAAAGACTCACAGAACAAAATCCAATGGCTAAGTATGTCATTTTTTCCCTTTTGTTTGGAGATGTATTGATCATTTTAAATTTACCTGCTACTTTAGGAATCGATTTTTATCCATTAGGTGAATTTCAGTTTATACCAGCATTGTTGATTCTATTTGCTATTTTAAAATTTAGTGCCATTACGGTTTCTGGAGAGGCGGCAACCATTGGAAATCAAATGTCACAGATGATCTTATTATTTGTTCCACTCAACTTGACATTTTACTTCATGAGCCTAAATCAAGATTTTTCTTGGATGGTTTCGTTATTTCATATATTGTTAGTAGGCGCACCCATTGGTTTGTCGTTTTACATGATTTCATTTATTTTCTTTAGACCCACTGCTATGAAGTTAGATGAAACTATAAAGCTAATTGCGGAGGAAAAGAAAAAAACGGATGTTGCACTGCTAGAGTCGGAAAGACAAAAAAAAGAAACCATCGCGTTGAATGAATTGATCCGAAGTTTGAACGAAGAGCTGAATATTGAAAGCATTATGAAAAAGGTCCATAAATATGTTAAGGAACAGTTTGGGATCCAATACTACACTTTATTAGTTGCAGATTCGGAGAAAAAATTTCTTAGAGTTCACTCTTGTGTTTTGCCTAATATCGATATGGAAATTGTTAGAAAACGAGTTTTTGAATTTTCTATACCAATCCGTGGAAGTCGTGGATCGCATGCAATGGCCATTCGCAGGAAAAAACCTCTTTATATATCAGAAGTTTCAAAAGAGATGCAATCATGGATGAGAGATTTTGATTTGTGGATTATCGAAACTTTCCGCGTGAACTCTTTTCTTTATCTACCACTTTTACTAAATAAGGAAGTCGTTGGAATGATAGACTTCACTAACTCAGATGAAAAAATGAATCTTAGTGAAGATGATATTGTGCGACTATCAATTCTTGGGGAACAATTGGCAGGTATTCTATATAGTTCTGCTCTTTATAAAGAAGTCGAAATTTCACATAACATTGCGGAAGAAGAAAGACGAAAGAATGAAAAACTCCTTTTGAATATTCTACCTGCCGACATAGCCAAAGAGTTAAAGGAGAAAGGAGCGACTGAACCTGTTCTATATGAAAATGTCTCAGTCATGTTTACCGATTTTAAAGGATTTACACAAATTGCAGAAATTCTGAGCCCACAAGAACTGATTCGCGACTTGGATGAATGTTTTATTCAATTTGATCGGATAACAGAACGGTTTCGGTTAGAAAAATTGAAAACCATTGGTGATAGTTATATGTGCGCCGGCGGAATACCAAAACAAAATAAAACACATGCAATTGATACAGTTCTTGCCGCATTGGAAATTCAAACGTTTATGAAGACTATGAAGGAAATGAAGTCAGCTCAGGGATTGTCATTTTGGGAACTTCGATTGGGAATCCATTCCGGTCCATTGGTTGCAGGAGTGATCGGAGAAAAAAAATTTGCATATGACGTTTGGGGAGATACTGTAAATTCTGCATCACGTATGGAATCTTCAGGAACTCCTGGAATGATCAATATCAGCGGATCCACTTTCAAGTTGATCAAAGATGTTTTTGATTGTGAATTTCGTGGAAAGTTGAATGCTAAAAATAAGGGAGAGGTAGAAATGTACTATGTGATCGGGCTTAAATCCCAGTTCGCCTCGTTATCGGATCCCCGAGTTCCGAATGAAAAGTTTTGGCATTACTACTCTGAATTAGAAAACTCGATTCAAATGGTTTCTTAACAAACTTGTTGTATGAAAAAAATCCAAAACTCTATCAAATCTAAATTAAAAATCGGAATCGTAGAGAATGATGATTTGTTTCTTGAGGAAGTTGTCGGTCGTCTTTCAAAAATAGCATCAGTTGGCGAAGTAAAAGGTTGGAAGTCATCAGAAGTTTTTTTACGAGATAATGCTCACAAAAATTTGGATATCGTTTTTTTAGATATCGTGCTACCGGGAATGAGTGGAATTGATTTGGTTTCTCACCTTACATCAAAAAATGATGGGATCAAAGCTATCATGCTAACCAATATGAACTCTGACGAAATGATATTCAATTCCATCAAAAATGGGGCACTTGGATACCTGCTCAAATCAGAACTAGGACAGATTGAACCCATTTTAGAAGTGATCCTCGCTGGAGGAGCCTATATCACTCCGACTATCGCACTGCGGGTATTTGAAAGTTTTCGAAGGCCGAAAGAAACTCTAGAGTTTAACCTAACAGAGAGAGAAAAGCAAATCTTGGAACTTCTCACTCGTGGTAAAAAAATTTCATCCGTTTCCGAATTTTTGGATCTAAGTGAGCATACTGTTCATGGTTATGTGAAATCAATTTATAAAAAATTGCAAGTACACAATAGAGCCGAGTTAGTATCTAAAGTCCAAAAGTATGCTATCTTGTAATGCGTATCCCACTTCTTCCGTTTCTGTCGATCTGTCTATTCTTTGTCACTAACTGTTTTACGAATCAAGAGAACCGTCCAACCGATCAATCCTATCATGATCTTTCGAATATATCCTGGGAAGACCAGATTCCCATCAACCTCTCCGAAAATTGGGAATTTTATTGGGGACAATTGATCCAACCAGATACCTTTTCTGAAGCAAAGGTTCCACCTAAGCCAACTTTATTTGTTCCATTCCGAGTTTGGACATCTCAAAAAATTGAAAATGATTATTTGCCAGCAAAAGGGTATGCAACTTACAGAATAAAGGTGAAAATACAAAATGAAAAAAAAGAAAAAAATTTTTCGGTCTTCTTTCAGCATCCGTTTTCCGCCTCAAAATTGTATATCAACGGTGTATCTTTATTTGAAGTAGGAAAAGTTTCAGCTAATTTAGATGAGATGGTTCCTTTGCGATTGAATACTCTTGTCGAATTTTCTACTAAGGAACAATTTTTAGATATAGTAATTCATTTTTCTAATAGAGATTATTTTCGAGGAGGGCCTAGAGGCCAATTTCTGTTGGCAAGTGCCAAACAAATGCATCGTTATCAGTTGCAAAACTATTTGGTAGAAATCTTTATCTTCGGTTTGATTTTTGGAGCGTTTGTTTACCATCTTGCATTTTTTCTTCTAAACCGGAATCAATTCGTTTTCTTTTATTTTTCATTGCTCTGTTTGACATTTCTGATGCGAATACCCTTTATCAATTCTAAACTTTACCTCTTTTTTATACCAGTTCTACCTACAGTAATTGTTTCGAATGTAGTTCATTTCATCAATATTCTATCCTTACTTGCCGCTAACCAGTTTCTGATACACTTATTTCAAAGAAAAAAAATTCCATTCATTAGTGAATTGTTTCTTTTTGGAGGTGCCATCGCATTTCTTTCTCCTTTCTTTCCTGGATTTTGGAAATATTATTTCAACCTATACTACGTGATTTCGTTTGTGATCCTATTTTTTCTTCATTCTGCTATTTTACTCTACTTACATAGAGATGAAAAGCAAGTTCACTATCTTATGGGAATTGGTTTGTTTGGACTTTCTCTTTCTTGTTATATTGCAGTTTTTCTCAATCTGTACGGCTCGACAGGTGGAATTTACTTAATTATAGGCTATGCCATCTATGTAACCTTCCAGTCTATATCTTTGAGCAAATACTTTTCATACGCAATAGAAACTAGAGCCAATATTGAATTGCAGATGCAAGAGGAGAATCTGAGAGCTCTCTCTAAACAAAGAGAAGAAATGCAACTTATGGTTCACGACAATCTCGGAGCGGGTCTTACTGATTTAAAAATTCTATTAGATCGAGAAATTTTAAAATCGCAAAGTAGTCGAAAATCTTTTTTATTTGGTCTTCGGGAAAGGTTAAATTCAATATTGGTTTCTTTACGTGCGAATGTATTGGAAATCGAAGATTTGAGTCTTCTCTATGAAAATTTTTTAACGGGCTTGAATCTAAAACTTCTCCGCAGGTATTCCGAAATCGGAAGAGAAATAAATTTGAATCTTACAGAGCCAATGATTCAACACTTCCATAATTTAAAAATCTCTCCAAAAAATCGAGACTTCTATCTCAATCTTTACTATATCTTTTACGAAGTTTGCACTAATGACATAAAGTATGGAATCGGAGAAACGGAATGGAATCTAACTTTTGTGAATGGAGATATTCTTTTTAATCAAAGAAACCAGTGTCAGAAAAAAATAGGAAAAGAAATATTAGTGTTAAAGAGCATTTCAACAAGATTGACTCTCCTGAATGGAACGGCGAAAGCTACGATTCGCGATTCCATCTTTGAATTAGAAATATTTATCCCAAAAGCAGTCTCATGAAGACTCTTCAATCCAAACTGCATGTACTGTATCAAAATATTCCTTTACTGTTTTGATTTTTCCATTTTCAAAGGAGAATAAAAAGTGATAATGATTGTTATATTTCTTAGAATTGGACTTTCGGACTGCATTTGATTCGGCGATAACACTTACTCTGTTTTCTTCGGCAGTCATTTCGCCTAATGTAAACTTAAATCCATCAAATGAACGAAATATCAACTTTAAGCCAAGACTAATTTTGCGTTTATCATAATTTCCGGAGACAGGTATATTTCCAAGAATCCACCAATGTAAATCTTCTGCGAAGTATCCAAAGGCATCATTCATTCTTTGTTCGTTCAATGCAGTAAAGAAATCCGCGACTAATTTTTTGTTTAATATTGTATCCATTGAGTCCTCAATCTATTTTTTTCTTAACACTATAATTTTCATTTGCTCTTTCATTCTTTCAATGACCTTTCGATCTTTCGTTAAAGAATACAAACGCAGGCCACCCAAGTAGAGAATATAAAGTTCTGTACTCAAAGACCTTAATGTTTCGGATTTTACATCAGATCTGAATTTTTGAATGCATGATTCGATGGTATCTAAGACGTGTTGGACTGCTTTACTTGTATGACGTTCAAATTGGGGAAGGTGAGAAACTTCTCCTGAGAAAAGAGCGATGGGACAATCTTTTCTTGCCGAATGTCTTTGATTTCTAAGCACAAAACTTACCCATTTTTCAATGAAATCATCAACACCTTTTGCCTTATCCAGCATCTTTAACATAACACTCGATTGTTGAATCGACAAGTGATCAAGATATTCAAATCCGATGTGGTCTTTTGATTCAAAATGATCATAAAGTGTTTTTTTGTATGCGCCTGCTTTTTCTAAAATTTCAGAAATCCCAGTAGCTTGATAACCCTTTTCCCTGAACAAGGTATAAGAACTTTCCAGTATTTTTTCTTTCGGTTTCATAAAAATAAGTAGACCGGTCGGTACATTTGTATTAATTCAGTAAATAGACCGATCGTTTCACTAATTAGATACAATGAATCAAGTCGTTAAATTCTTCAAGGAGAAAAATATGTCGATTACAACTTTTCAAATTCAAGCGAGAGATGGTTATAATCTTACATGTACGTATTTTGAGGCATTAGGTTTTGAGCCAGTCAAAGAGCAGGTGATTATGATTTATCCTGCCGTGGGTGTAAAACGAGGATTTTATGCGCCACTTGCAAAATATCTCTCTCAATATGGTTTTCATGTGTATACGATCGATTATCGTGGAATGGGAGATTCAGGTGACCCCAAGTTAGTAACGGATGGGCTTTACACCTGGGCAACTTTGGATATGAATGCTTTGCAGATGTTTGTAACTGAGAAACATAAAAATGCAGATTTTCACATTATCGGGCATAGCGGTGGAGGATGGTTGTTAGGTTTTATCAAACCTATGGAAAAATTAAAAAGTCTTATTCTTTTAAATGTGGGTGATGGTTATTATAATTGTTTTCCTTTTCCAAAAAACATTCAAATATATGTGTCTTGGAAGTTTTTAATTCCCTCCGCGATTAAAAAATATGGAATTTTACCGACTAGCAAACATTATTATGGAATGCCGTTACCCAAAAACATAGCTTTGGATTGGGCAAATTATGGTTTAAAAAAAGATTTCATCGAAGACAGTTCCTTGAATCCTAGAGGTGCATATCTTTCTTCCTATAATGTTCCAAAATTAGCGATTAGTTTTTCTGATGACGAAGTGTTAGGACTTAAGTCCGTCCAATCCATATTGGCGAAATTGGATTCTAATGAATTGCAACATGTTCATATCCATCCAAATGAAATTGGAGAAAAAGAGATCGGACATTTTGGATTCCTGAAGCCAGGACAACGTAAAAAACTATGGCCAATGTTAGTAGAATGGATTTCTTCGGGAAAGTTAAGCAGTTTAACTTCGAAGAAGAATTAAGCCAAGTAATACGGATGTTGCAAAAGCTATAAACTGAATGGAATACAAGCAGGGTTTTGTGATGCATTCGTTCCCATCGTAGTTAATACTTTTAGTCCTGCGTTGCCTACTGTGTAAGTTTGAAACAAATTTTTGGAAGTATAAATATTCTTATCAGAGAGGATCGCAATTTTACCTGCGTTGCTAGAAAGAGTGCTGTTACTTGATAAAGAAAACGGAAGCGAAATTTGGGTCCATGTCGAGCCACCATCGGATGTTTCAAAAAACTGCAATCCATTGATACCACCGATCATCCATCCTTTCTGTTCCGTTTCAAATTCAAAAGACCTCAAATCGGATGTGAAGGTAGTAGTAACAGCTTGCCAATTGGTTCCTCCATTGACTGTTTTCCAGAGTTTGTTTTTGTTTATAACATAACCAATACTATTTGAAATAAATCTAAAATTGGAAACAGAGCTATTTGTACCTTCCATTAGATCCTGTATCTTTGTTAGTTCAGTGCGATTTGCAAGTAATACATTCGCCGTTGATCCAGAAGCGTTGGAACTCCACGACACCGAGCGAAAAAAATAGTCTCCATTTGGTTTAAAGCTAATATTCGTTATTGTTTGATTTCCTAGGAGGTCGGAATTGACCCGAGTCCATGATTTTCCGCCGTCTTCGGTATAGTCATAATACTTTCTAGTTGAGGATGAGGATGAGATGGGAAATTTCCCACCTTTTCCATCGGCATTGATATTGATATAAGAGAAACCACCTGAGACTAAAGAAGTGAATGATTGTGGTGTGGTATCCACATAAATTTTAGCCCATGTTTTACCACCATCGTTTGAATTGGATACAGTCCAATCGCCAAGCACAGAGTATATGAGTGAGTTACTTGCAAAAGAGTAGGAAACGGCGCCACCGATTAAACCCGTAAGCTGATTTGATCGATTTTCAAACGATTCTCCGTTTTCACTGTAGGCTAATGTCACATCATTTGGTCCAACATTGCTACTAATGGGTGCCGGTCGAAATATGCCTGCATAAATGGAGCCATTGTCATTTACGCGGACGAAATTCGGGTTTGTATCCACATAATTTCGCACTTCTTGAATACAATAGAGTAGCATCAATGCTTGCGTGTTATCTGTTTCTTTCTTTTGGCAAGAGAGGAGAACGAAAAATAAAATAGATAAGTATGCTAATGTTACTCGAGACAATATTTCAAAATTTTTAAATTTCCGATATTTCATGATGTAACAGGCTAAGTAAACCTCGATGGCTGGGGTTAAGCAAATCTTTTTTTTGTTATCCTCCATACTTAAATAAACCATGAATTGGAAAGAATTTATTATGTAAGGCAGTTTCCCATAGAAAAATAGTTTTACCTTTATCAAATCAGTAAGCTATTTGTCCAATGGAGAAAACTGATCTTGAAAAAATTAAATTCATCCTACTTTAGTATACTCATATTGCTTTTGGGCATGTATCTGGGTGTTACGATCATATACAAATTTGTGGAAAATACGAATCGCTCGAGAACCAAAGTTTTTGCTCTCAATCGAGAATTTGATCATCAATTGTACAAAATCAATGAAAGAGCGGCTTTTTTGGTATTGAAGTCAAATACGATTTCAATTGTGAAGTATAAAGAAACCATTTTTCCATTTTGTTTTCTATGTGGGAATTTTGAAGTAGATGGGACAATCGTTAATGTCGTTGAATTTGCAAAAGATAATTGGTATTATACAAAGTACACATCCCCTTTTTACGAAGCGTACAATATCAAAACAGATGAATTCTTTGATGTTGCAGAACAGGATGAAGTTTCCACTCAATTTCTGGAAAATCTGAGTGAGTTCAAATCAAAACAGTTGGGTTTTGCTACTCAAGATGAATTGAGCTTAAACTTTGTGAAAAGCAATTTCGAAAAGCTACCTACATTAAATGAAAGTTGTCTCATTTTTAATGTAGCCTTCCTCATTGTTATTTCCTTTTATTTGTTAGGTGGATTTATTTATTTTATTTTCAAAAGAGCATAATATGCGTAGATTGATAGAACCTAATTATACAAAGGATGATTCTGCAGATCCAAAAAAATACTTCTTGAAATGTTACCTTGCAATGATCATAGCGAGTTTGATTTCAAATGGAATTGTCGTTGCGTCCATTCCTTGGAGGAATGCTGACTTGGTTACAAAGTCGGTTTATCAGTGAGCCTCTTCGAGAAATGCAACTTGCAACAAGCAAAATCCAGTCAGGTGCTTTCGATGCCTCCGTATCGGTTACATCTGGTGATGAGATCGGAATACTAGCAGCGGATATTAATGCAATGGCGCGCGGATTGGGTGAAAGGGAAAAAATGCGCGAACTCTTTGGTCGAATTGTGGACCCGTCTGTGAGAGATTATCTTTTACAAGAACAATCAATCAAAGGTGAGTTAAAGCATGTCACGGTTATGTTTTGCGATTTGGCTGGATTTACTTCATATTCAGAAAATCATAGCCCTGAAGCAGTCGTCCATTTTCTAAACCGTTACTTAATTTGCTTGTAACTGCCGCTACTGTTTCGTTAGCTGGCGACTATCAATTTCGAAAAATCGGAAATATCACGCTGAGGGGTAAAACAAATCGCACTTTGGTTTTTGCGATATGAATCTATCCATTCAGATTATTTTGTTTATTAAATTTTGAAGGAATCTGGATTCCAAGGATTGTGATATCATCCTGTCTTTCAACACCTGCTAAAAAAGTATCAAGTTCTTTTAAACAGCTATCAATGGCATGTTCTACTCCTAATTTTGAGTTTTGTTGCAGTATGGAAGTTACCCTTTCTTCGCCAAACTCTACTTTATTGGCATTAAATTCTTCAAAGATTCCATCTGTAAAAATGAAAATGCGATCATCTGGATTAAAATCAGAGATGATGGTTTTGTATTCGAAATTTTTGAGCAGTCCGATCATCTTGCCGGTTCGTTGTAAATGTTTTACCTGATCGTTTTGAATTAGTAAAGAGGTTGGATGACCTGCGGATGCGAACTTGAGTCTAAAATTTTGGATATCAATGTCTAGAACGAGACATGTTAAAAAAGTGTTTAGAGATCGATATCTTTCGATAAAATGATTATTAAATCGTCCGAGAACTTCACTGGTATCGATATCCAATTGACTCAGGCTGTCGTAAATACCTTTGATTGCCATAGTGATCATCGCCGCTTGAACTCCGTGACCCGTGGCATCTGCTAAAAAAAATCTATATGTAAATTCATTTAGTTTATTGATAGAAAAGAAATCTCCACCCACTTCTGACATCGGTAGATATCGTGATGCAATGATGAGATCTTTGTACAAAGATGGATCTGTCAACATGATGTTCTTTTGGATCTTTTCAGCTGTCGAAAGATCCTTTCTGATGATTGACAATGAACGACTCAATTCGTTGGTTCTTTCAATTACTTTTTCTTCGAGCATTCGTTCTGAGGCTTTCAAAGTTTCAACTAATTCCTGCTCTGCTTTTAATGCTTTTTCTTGTGCCTGTACTTTTTCTTTTTTAATTTGATTGAATCGATCTGCCAATGCAAAGGCGAGTAGTAGCATTTCAAAAGCAGATCCAATCTGCATTCCATTCGTTGTGACAAAATTTGCAGGTATGATCTTGGTTGCATATAGCCCAGTTAAAATCATACCCAAACACAATACAGAAAAAGCTGATACAAAGTAGTAAGCACTTCGTTCTCGTTTGATCGCACAATAAACACTGATACCAAGGATAAAGGCTCCCGTTAATCCAAATAGAATGGCCGATGCCTCACTAAACGTTTGAATGGAAGCATAAAAACAAATAGGTAGAAGAAATAAAAGACCGATCAGCATTCGGATATAAATATCTAATTTAGAAAGCAGTCTTTGCGTGTTTAACATCCTTCTTAAGAAAGTAAGCAAGAAGGCAAGAGTAACCGAAAAACCGATATAAGTTGACACATCCGACCAGAGCGGTGAACTCTGCCATATGAATTCATGTGCCAGTCCATTCAAAGATGCTAATGTCACTGCCCCTGATGCGACGAAACTTACGTATTGAATATAAAGAAAATCTCTCAATGCAAAGTACAACATGAGATTGTATAAAATCATCGCGATCACCAATCCAAAATAAATCGCCTGGATTAGATAATCATTGCGTTCAAATTTGTGATAAGACTCCACGTTCCAAAGTCTTCCTTGCAGAACTAAAGAAA
The DNA here is from genome assembly GCA_027531445.1 of Leptospira sp. Taxonomy (GTDB): domain Bacteria; phylum Spirochaetota; class Leptospiria; order Leptospirales; family Leptospiraceae; genus Leptospira_A. The sequence goes on along the minus strand of JAPZRK010000034.1, from coordinate 35,529 downwards.
CAGAAGATTCCACACGAAAGTAATAAGTCTGTGATGTGTTTGGTGGTATAGATATAGGAAAAACAAAAAACCGATTCTTATAAGGTCGAGAAGAAAATTCATATCTACTTCCAGTAACTGTAGCCGTATACTGATTTGAATCATCAGGTTTATAAAAATCCACTCTTGAGATGGGATAACTTCCGATTTCAAGAATTTGTTCCATCAACGAGGATGTTTGATTTGTAAGTGTCAATCTCAACCAATATGCGGAAGACGTATAACCGAAGCTTAATACTTCTGCTTGTGTTGGATATTTTTTGAATTGCTGAGCAATGGGACTCGTTTGCACGTCAGCCAAACTGAGTTTGCCCTGAAGGTCTTCATAATATCGTATATAAGGACTCAATGATATAGAAGAATCGTTGAGTTCGCTTGTGCGAAGCAGGATATCTTCTTGTGCACCCAATTCCCAAGAAGCAATCGAAAGAATGAAAAAATATGCTAAATTTTTAAGCACCTTTTTCCATGATCCATGCTATATTGTTAGAAGGAAATCCCTATATTTATTGGCTGAATAGTTTAGAATAAGTTAGCTTCCAGGAGTTATTCCTTGACCGACGATTCAAACACCTTTTGTTTGGAAACGGTATGAGAAAAAAATCTGGCTCCCCTCGTCGCTATTTAGATGGAATTCAAACTGGTTTCTTAAAAGGGGTAGGCATTGGCCTTGGGCTCCTAACAACGAGTCTTTTTGCGGCCGCAACTGCGATGAATGTTTTCTCTTCTGGTGAGTCCCTCAGTTCCTCCAAAATCAATTTAAACTTTTCCATCGCGGCACCAGAAGGACTGATCGCTCCCTTCTATCTCGATGGTTGTCCCAGTGGCTGGGCACCCGCTGATGGCACCAATGGGACGCCAGATTTGCGGGGAGTTTTTGTGCGTGGACGTGATAGTGTAGGAATAGGTGCGGCAGGAAACGATCCCAGTGGAAGCCGTTCCATTGGGAATTTGCAAACAGACGCATTTCAGGGTCACCGCCATAGTCAAAATCTTGGGAGCGTTGTTAATACGAATACCGGAGGTGGTGAATCAGTGGGAGGGGGGACATTTCAACAGTTCGCTCTTGTCATCGGAGATCCAATCACTGACGGCACAAACGGAACCCCACGAACCTCAAGCGAAACACGTCCCAAAAATGTCGCACTAACTTATTGTATGCGGAAAAATTAAGGCTTAGAATTTAAAATCCTATGTTACCAAGTTTAAATGAGAATCAGAAAAATCTAGAATGGCATAAAGCAATCATTAGGTGGCCACTCATGATTTTTTGCCTCTTTATATTTTTTTTCTCATGCAAACTAAATTTAAGCCATCCATATGATACCAGAACTACCGAATTTTTTGAAACCCAGATCAAAAACTGTATTGTCCAGCGTTTCAGAAATTGCCTGATCCTTGGGGTGAATTATGGAGGAGGCTGCCTTTTTGACGAAAATCGCTTCGAGGATGGTTGCACTTACTCACCATAATCCAAAGTGGATTAGCAAAAAGGTTCTAGGTCTTCCTCAATTGAGTTTCCAAACCTTGATTTATCTCTTGAAAACACGGTCGATCTAAGACATTTTCTTGGAGACATTCTTCTCTGAGTGAAGTAAGCGATTGGTATCTTTTAGAATCTAACTCAGACTTTTCGACAAGGCCAATCAAATCATCCATCAAACAACCAAACGCTCTGACCTCGATTTTTTCGATTGAGGTTTGCGATTCAGCAAGGAATCCATAACGCGAAGCGGCACCGAAGTCTCCAATTAATACTTTGCTCGTTACTCTATTGATCAAAATATTATGAGCATATAGATCTCCATGTGAAATTTTGTGAATGTGAAGGTGTTCAGAAACAGATGCGATTCGGAGTAAAATTTGGATTACTTCATTTAAAGAATACTGTGTGCCAGCTGAAAACGTGTCACGTGTGCAAGTTTCGTAATTTGGAGGAAGACCCAAGTTGGTATAAATTTTTGGAATCAATTCCAACACCAAACCTTGATTCAAGTTTGGATGCTCTGATATCTTGCCGATCACTTCGATCAGATGGGGATGATTGCCTGCAAAGATCGCGGCCTCCATTTCGGCAATAGGTAAGCCGTCGCTCGTGACTTCCCCTTTGAAAAGTTTGATCGCAACTGATCTGGACGCGGACTCTGCGCTGTGAAATATCGCCTCATATATGTTACCGGATGCACCAGAACCAATCATTTCCTTGATCTCTACTTCCGACCAAGAAATTTCACGAATCTTGGGAATCTTTTCTCCAACGTAGGAACATGGATTGCTTCCAAAAGCCAGCCAAGATAATTTTGGCATCGTATATAACCACTTCGGTATATCAGAAAACTGATTTGCAGAGATTCGCAATAATTGAAGGTTTTTGCAAGCACTCATCTCGGAAGGAAGGGATGTGAGTCTATTTCCAGCTAACATCACTTTTTGCAATCGAGTACAGTTTCCTATCGATTTTGGCAAACTTCTCAATTGGTTATTGGTAAGGATCAACCAGCGAAGGTTTTCCGGAATCGCCCTTTCATCAATTGTGGAGATTTGGTTGGCTTTAAATCCTACGATATCTAATTGTTTACATTCGTATAAAACTTTAGGAAACTCTTTGAATAAATTCTGAGAAAGAAAAAGTATCTTCAGATGTTTGAGGCAGGAAAAATCATTTGGCAACTCTTCGAGTTCATTCCCTGAAAGATCCAAGAACTCCAAAGTATCTGCAAAATTATAAATTTCCTTGGGAAACGTTTTTAACCCAAAGGACAATACAATTTTTCCGTTATGATAGGCTTTCTCTATCGATGTTTTCACTTGTAAATAAATGGATTCAAAAAGCGGCTTTTAAGACAACATTTTTAAGTTGTCAAATTTTTGAAGTGCGATCACGTCGCAAAATGGTAATTATGTGAAATTTAGGGTATTGAAACACCAATCTAACGATTGGCTTCAATCCATTTAAAACAATCATTCGCAATTGTTTCCCAACCTTTTTGTCTATGCAGTAAATGACCTTTTCCTTTGTATTCGATGAGGCCCGTAATCCCTGCCGATTCCGAATATGCCTTTCGATTATCGCTTACGAGAGTGCTTGGAATGACGCGATCTTCTTCAGCAGCAATCAGAAGTAGTGGGCCCCTTGCTCTTTCAAAATCGAGTTTACCCTCTTCCGTTAAAATTGAACGAGGTAACCTTCTCGATTCAGGTACTACAAATTCTTGGTAAGATTTTTTTGCCTCTGTTTCATCCATTCCATTTGCAAATTTCTGAATGAAATGCTCTTCATCTAAATAAATAGGGGAATCGTCCGAAGCAAATGGATTGATCACGGGCCAGGAAGAAGCAACAAAAGTGAATCCATGTTTAATTGCAGTCAATTTAGAGACGATTCCTTTTGGAGGAGCAGGGCTAAGAGCAATGGCTGCTGATCCAATTCCATCGTTTAATAAAGATTGTACGACGAGTCCTCCCATGGAATGGCCAATGAGTATCGGTTTTTCATCTAATTTTTCGATGAATTGTTTATAATGCTCCTTCACTTGGTTAAAAGTAAGTTTTGCAACTTCCGGATCTGGGTATTTTTTCCGCTGTATCGCCGGATCGATATCATGTAGAGGGTAGGCGGGAGCGTACACTTTGAAACCCTTTGCTTTAAAATAGGCTGACCAATTTTCCCATGTTTTGGGAGTCATATACATTCCATGAACAAAAAAAATCGTTTTAGAAGTTCCAATTTTGATTGGATTCATGGGTGTTAGGTTCTTTTGTTCAAAAGAACAACAGAAAATGGGAAGGAATAAAATACTCAGAAAAAATTTCATATTTACCTCAGATGAATAGTCTACTTAAAGACTAACATAAAGATATCTCTGAAACAAGGGCCAAATGGCCTATACTGTAAGAATTTTTTCTTTAAAGCCAATCATAACAGCTGCTGATCTACTGTTTACGCCCATTTTTTCATAGAGATGAATGGTATGGTGTTGTACTGTCCTCGCAGATAAATGAAGGAGATTTGCAATTTGTTTATTCGTTTTTCCTTCTGAAATAAGTTGTAAAATCTGAATCTCTCTCTCTGATAAAGAGAATGGATTGTCTTTAAACTGGTTTTTTTTCGGTCTGAATCCGAGGTACTCTTCAATGTAAGGATATATCTTTTTTTCTAATGAACCTTCATCGGTTTCTTTTTTAATAATTTTTAAAATTTCATTGTTTGTATAGGCTTTGCGATGAGCTCTCTCTGATCCAAGTGCAATGACTTTATCAGCATAGCTGAGAATTGATTGGGATAGATTGAGATCCTTCCACCTTCTGTGGTAGCCCGTACCATTTAAATTTTCATGATGTGAAATGCAATATTCTAGGTAAGGCGCGAGCAATTTACTTTTTTTTAAAATTTGGTCTGTGTAGAAAGTATGTCTTTCAATTGTTTCTCTTTCCGAAGGATTTAACTTTCGATCTTTATCGATAAGTCCAGTGGGTATACAAACCATGCCTATATTCATCAGTAAGGCAGAGATCGCAATTTTATTTTGTTCTTCCTTAGGTAGCTTCATTTTTTGAGCCAGATACAGTGCAAGCTTGGAAACTTTCTTAGAATGTAGAGTTGTATACCTTGATTTAAAATCAGGTAGATAGGAAATCATTAATGCAACAGAATTTAAGTCGTTTACATAAATGTTCGGAGATACAAACAAAGCATCTTCTTGGATTGTATTGGAATTGATCAGGATGTATAGTTCATCAAGGAAGCCAAGGAGAGTATCAACTAAGATCGGATCGAACATGTTTCCTTTACTTCGAACCAATTGTTTTCGAATTTTATTGAGGTCGGAGATTTCAGTCAGACTGATAAAAAAATAGGCAAGTGAAAGAATTCTGGCGAGAAAGTGAATTTCCTCAGCCTTCTTTTGATTCGGGATTCCTTTTCCATCATAACGTTCATAACAATCATTAATGATGTTACTAATTTCAGAATCCAATTGAATTTCTTGGATCAACATACGGGCCGAGTCACAATGTGCTTCAACGATATTTTTGTATAATTTTGATCCATTGAGGATCAGACGAAACTTCATTTTTAATTCTTCCCATTTAGTTTCAGCACGCATCTTTCGAATTTGTTGGAGGGCTTCCACTTGATTGATAGAATCCACTGTTGAAAAGATAGATTTGAAACTAATGTCATCGCCTGCAAAAATCTCAGCCTCCTCAGGTGAATAAGACGTACACCCGATGGATTTAAATAAGGAAGATAGATAAACGAAATGGATCTCCCTTTGTTTGCGATTTGAAAGTTTAGCTAAGAATACAGATACCAAGGCCAGTTTGAGGGTAAATTCTGGCTTCCTTCCATTCGCATAGTCAAGTGCGATCGATACATGAATCAAAATCTCTTTTATGTCCAACATCTGCTATAAGATGTTTATTTGAATGTCTGATCAAAACACAATAAAGTTTTTAGATTTGCCTGCAAAAAATCTGTACTGATAAGCTATCGCTCGTTTAACATTCATTGACATGTAACTACCGAAGAAAATTATAAGCGAGAGATTGAATGAAACGAATAATTTATTACAGATTCTATTTTATTTCAATTCGTGTTTACTCAATTCAGTTGTAAATAAAGCATTTTCGACCAAAAATGAAGAAACAAATTCCATCCTGAATTTAGTTTTTGGATAATTTCTACAATCACCTGTACGCACAATTAGCCTTAATAAATATTAGTCTGTGATTCAAAGGTCAGGAATGGATCAACTCAGTGCAAACCTGGTAGTTGACGGAAACCCAACGACTTCTAGTTTTCCCTGGACATCTTCAAATACGTCAGTAGCAACTGATTCTGAAAACGGTCTCGTTACAAGTGTAGGTACAAGACGAGCGACAATCACAGTAATAGAAATTGGGGGAAGTGCGTTCGCAGTATGTGCGATCCACGTGTATTCAGGATATCTTTATACAACGCTAAATTTTAATAGTGCGGTAGGTCAGCTAACTTAGAATACATCGAGTGGACTCTTGACTTTTAATTCAACAATCGCAAAAGCAGGAACCGACCCAACTGGAATAGCCGTGGATCCTTTCTGAAGATTTGCCTAAACTGGCGATTTTAACGGAGCTACTGTTTCTCATTTTAAGATTATTCCGATCAATGGTGCACTGTCATCAAATGGTTCAATCGCGACGGGTGGCTTAATATAATTAGGTGATGTTAATCGTGTTGGAAATCAGTGGAACTTATTTATTTTCTAACGATGAATAATTTGAATGAACGAGACATTCAATCATTTTTTCCCGAAAAAAATTTCTCTTCTTCTAAGTAGATGTTCAAGCGAACGTATTTGCTATTTTGATCTAATAGTTTTCTAAAATCAGCTTCGTTACTTTTTGTTAGTGTGAAATAAGATTTTACCAGATCCCATTTTTCTCTCATCAATTTATCATCTGGGTTGTAGCCGAGAAAGTGAAATATAAAATTCAAAACGTCTTTCTGTTCAAAATAGAACCATACACTGATTCCCAAACAAATCGTAAGAGATATATAATTGGTATATGATAGCCATTGTTTAAAAAACTGGCTGGAGAGTATCAAGATTGTAGAATAGAAAAGAAATAAACCTAATCCCGAAAATAGAAAAAAGTAGGATGTTTTTTTCTTAGATTGATGATAACAACTCATATCAAAGAGTTCCGATAGATGATCAACTACAACCGACAAACCAGTGCTTGTATCTGCGGCCTTTCTCTTTTCGATCATACATTGTTTTATTCGAGGAAAACCTTTATTTTTATACATAACATATTCAATATCACCTAAGGAGTGGTTGTATCCTTCCATAAATTGATTCAATATGATTTTTGTTTTTTTATTAAAATAATGTACGAGTGAGAGGGAGTTTATATAATTTTCAAATTCATTGTAGAGTGAAAAGACTGGATTGAGTAAAATGATAAGGGTAATACCGATAGATGTAAAAATGTTTTCAGTAAGAAAAAAAGAGAAGAGGAAGGACAAAAACCCAAGTCCGAAAAGGAAAAATATATACTTCCGGAAAATAGAAAATTTATACTCAAACGAATCTCGCCAAAGCCTTGTATCTAAAATTTCCAAAAGCCATTGAATTCGACTTTCGTCAACAGAAGTAAGTACTCGTTCCGAACGAATCGGCTCTCCACAATAAACACAGTTTTCAAACTTGGACTGATACGGCGCGCCACATGACTGGCAATCTTTACTTTCTGCCATCGATATACACTATAGAAGCGAGAACACTATGTGCATCACTTTTATCCTTCATATGTCTACTAACAATGAATTGGTCAAAATCAGTCCAACCGATTCCAAACTTCTTTAGAAACGAAGTTGTTTCTGGAAGAATTTTAGTTACTGCTCCTTCAACTATATTCTTATGAGAATATGTATCTTTCTCTATTTGAAAATGGGTTAAAAGATATGCAGTGTAAACGGATAAGATCGATATAAAAAGTAAACCCCAACTATTTGCCAATGTAAAATAATATAGGCATAGTATCGGTAGGAAAAAGAAAAAATTTCTCAGAAACAATAAGATATAAGACAAATATCTTACGGTGTCAATAATCGAGTCAAACACCTGTTTGTCTAAATTTGATTTTTTGTCCTTTTGCACGAACAAACTTACGATGGAATAGGCGATTTTCCAACGTAAAGTTTGTAGTTCGGATAGTAGCCGATGATTTAAGGCTTCGACATGATTGGATAATGCATCTTCCTCTTCAGGTTCTAGCTTCCAAATAAATCCTAGCTCTCGTTGGCAATAAGGGCAAATGGATAGATCGATGACAACACCCGCACCACACGAAGGACAATTTGCCTTTCTGAAGTATTCATAATGCATCCGAAAATGATACTTAAACTTTATTTATTGTAAACCAAAAAATCTTAGCTATGGTGGAGCCTCAATTGAGATAACAGTATCAACAAATCCATTTGCATTGGTTGCGCGAATAGTAAAGTTAGTCGCTGTAAACGACGAGCTTGCCGTACCTGAGATTTGGCATGTAGAATTATTCAACGAAAAACCAGCTGGGAGGGAAGGTGTCGAGACACAACTTGTCAGTGGAGTGCCAGTTAAGTTAACTGTCCAGGATGGTATAGGATTTGCTCCTACTGGCAAAGTGAAAGGTGAGTCAGGGTAGCTAAGTGTCGGTGGTGCGCTAGCGGAGAGAACCGTGATATTGACAGTTGCGGAAGAATTACCGAAGGCATTTGTTGCTGTGATATTATGATTTGTTGCAGATTGTGTTCCAGTTGGAGTTCCACTGATGACACAGGTGGTATTATTAATATTGAGCCCTGTCGGAAGAGCCGGTGCTGAGACACAAGATGTCAGTGTATTTCCAGACAAGGTTGGCGTCAGATTACTAATCGATACATTTTGTTGAAAATTGAAAGGAGACCCAGAATAACTTAGTGTAGGTGGATTTCCTACAGCTATGAACATGGAAGTTGTACCACTCCCAAACGCATTAGTTGCTGTTATGGTATGATTTCGGATGACTTGAGTTATAGATGGAGTTCCAGTTATATTACAATTTGTATTGTCAATGGAGAGACCAGTTGAAAGAGCAGGAGAGATCGTACAAGATGACAAAGCATTGCCAGTAATGGTCGCGGTAATAGTCGAGATTGCAATATTGATGGGAAAATTAAACGTGGATCCACTATAACTGACGGTAGGCGCAACACCAACTGTAATTTGAATGCTTGTGTTTCCACTCCCTGCTCCATTTGTTGCAGTGATCGTATGAGATGTCGCGGTTTGAGCTGAAGAGGGTGTGCCTGAAATGGCACAAGTAGTATTATTTATCGATAAACCTGTCGGTAGAGATGGAGTCGAAGAACAGGACGTAGGAGTATTCCCTGTTAAACTAGCCGAAATGGTCGTAATGGCGGAGTTCTGAGTGAAGGAGAAGGGTGATCCGGTATAATTTATAGTTGGTGCGATAGTTGCCGCATTCACCTGGATACTTATCACTGTATTTCCTGAGCCAAAAGAATTTGAAGCCGTTATTGTATGGTTAGTTGCGCTTTGGGTAGTCGTCGGTGTCCCGCTTATCTGACATGTAGTGTTGTTAATGGATATTCCTGTTGGAAGGGAAGGAGAAGCGCTACAAGAAGTAGGAGTATTGCCTGTAAGTGTGGGTGAGAGGTTTGTTATCGTGGTATTCTGTGTAAAGGTAAAAGGGGATCCAGAATAAGTGATGCTAGGTGCCACTCCAGCCACCGAAACTGTAATGTTTATTGTCGTTTGACCGGAACCATATGCATTCGTAGCGGTAATCGTATGAGTTGTTGCAGATTGTGTTCCGGTCGGAGTTCCGCTGATCACACACGTTGTGTTGTTGATGGAGATTCCTGCGGGAAGGGCTGGCGATGAAGTACACGAAGTTGGAGTGTTGCCAGATAGAGTGGGTGTGAGAGTTGTGATCGTAGCATTTTGATTGTATGAAAACGGAGAACCTGTATAAGCAATTGTCGGTGCTGTGCCAGAAGCTACCGCAGTAAATGAAATTTGCGTAGCTCGATTGCCAGCCGAATTCGATGCCGTTATTGTATATGTAGTTGCGGTTTGGGTATTGGTTATGCTTCCACTAATCACACATGTGGTAGGGTTTAAAATCAAATTTGAGGGTAGGGCAGGGTTTGATGTACAGTTTGTGAAAGGAGTCCCTGTGAGAGTCGGCGTAATTGTTGTTGAAACACCAATTGTGATCACATAATTGGTGCTTGGATATTGAATCGTAGGTAAGGCTACGTTGGAGGATGTTCCAGTCGAAGCTGTATTTGACGTTCCGGAACTCGATTGGCTGAAGAGGAGAGGAAACAAAGATTGAAAGCCCAAAGATGATTTGCATCCACCTGTCAAATTGCATGCGTCTGGACTTGCCAATCCAAGAATGCACCTGTTTGTCATCGCCAGAAGAAAAATAAAGAAAGAAGCACCTATCAATCTACGCATAACTTTCAATCTAACTTCTGACATCAGCAAGATCTGGTAAAGGTTTTTTTAGCAAACGCTATGATTATGAATTACCTTGGTTTAACCCTCTTTTTCTTCTTAGGTGAGTTCTTAGGAGTTCTCTTCTTATCTAGAAGCCCTACCTTTCCCTCGCTTAACAACCTTTCTTTTCATTTGTATCCACATTTGGTAGATATGCTGTATTCTGCAAAGCTCTGAGAGAAATTGATTCCTTTCTCACAGCTCTCAATAACGAAATCCAATCTTATATCCACGACCTGATTCTCCTTCCAAGGCAAGAAGCGTGACGGAGTCCCGAGTGGAGCGGTAAGCCGCAGTTATGCGGAGTGTATATTTTTTACCATATCGTTTTTAATCCAGAAATTTTATATTTCTTCACTTCTGAATCTTTAGATATAAAAGTATACCTTCTATTAATGCATTGCCAGATGAGCATTCGATCAAATGGATCTCGATGAAAATTTTCCTTTAGTTTGTGATATGAAGACGCATCTTGTTGATTCAATTCAATAATGCCGATATTTAAATCTTCAAGAAATTTAGGAATATCCTCTGGAGTAAATCCTGTTAGATTAAGTTTTCCGATTTTAAATTTTAATGAAATTTCCCATAATGAAATAGAGCTTACGAAAATTTCATTACTTTGATCTTCAATAATTGCCGCTACTTTTTTACTAAATTGTTTTGAGTCACCAATGACCCAGAGTAAAGCATGAGTGTCTAAGAGAAATGCCATTTATAATCTTAAGAATTCTTCTTCACTAATAGAAAAATCTTTCTGGAAAGTAATTTTTGCTTTTCCATCGAGTATTCCAATTTTTCTCTTGGAACTCTTTTTTTCATTAACAGGTACAATCATCGCGATAGTTTTCTTATTTTTACCGAAAAGAATGCCAACTTTCTCGCCATTTTTTACAAATTCAAGAACTTCGGAAAAACGTGCTTTTAATTCACCTACAGCGAAAGATTTCATGTTCTTTATTTTATCCTTTTAGTTGACAACTTGTCAAGAAAATAATCTTTTCTTGTTTTCGTCTTTAAATCGAGTTTTTGCCCATGTCGTATAACAATTTTAATTCGCTTGTCAATATCAAATACGAAAGTTAAGAGAACAAGCAGGGAAATGAATCAAAATTTTATGGAACATACATTCAATTTATCTTCAAAAGTTTTGTTTGCCTTTGTTCCGTTTTGGGGTTTTGTGTTTTCTACAATCATTGCGATTGGGTATTTCCTAAGACCCAAAAGAAAAGAGAATTCCTTAGCAGGTATCTTGTTTTTCATCGTTGCCATCCCGCAACTGAGCATGACGCTAGAAATTTTTGGAATGTATCTTAGTTATCCCAGATTAGCATTTTTTTTTCCGCCTTTTTATGTATGGATCGGGCCACTTGTTTATTCTTACTTTTGCCAAATTTTAAACCAAAAATTCCTTGGGCGTAAGTTTTATCTCTTTCAACTTTTCCCATTTCTACTTGTTAGCTGTTTTATGTTCGCTTTGTTCAATGAACCGATTTCTTCCCACCACCATCATCAAATTTTAGATTTTGTACTATTATGCATTTTTATCTATACGATATGTTTTCTTATAATCAGTGTTAGGGAATTTTTCCCCATCTTTGCATTTTCCAATTTTCCTTTCCCAAAAATTTACTCTTATACATTTGCTCTGATTTTAATTGGATTTTTGGATGTTGTTTTTTTTGTTTGGTTCCAAATTGAAAAAACCTTTTTTATGATGGTCCTGTCTTATCTGACTTTAACTATTATAACAATTCTCATCTACTTTGGAGGCCAAATTTTCCCTCAGTACATAGCAAATTTGCAAGAAGAAGTCAAAAAGAGTAAATACGCAAAATCGCGACTCCAAGGCATCGACAAAGAAGAAGTCATTGGGAAGGTCAAACGACTCATGTCAGAAGAACATCTATATGCTGACGAAGATCTAACTCTCACTCGTTTCGCCGAATACGTAAACTTAAGCCCCCATCAATTGTCCGAACTACTCAATCAAAATCTATCCGTTAGTTTTAAAACGTTTTTGAATCAAGAAAGAATCAAAGCCGCCTCTAGGATGTTAATAGAAGAACCAAATCGCTCCATTCTATCGATTTTGAATGCCGTTGGCTACTCTTCAAAATCATCCTTTCATGTAGAATTCCTAAAATATACAGGCACCACTCCTACTTTATTTAGAAAAGCCAATCAACTCTCAGAAATTTAAAATTCTAAAGTTCTAGGTTATACACTTGGACGACTGCTGCAAGCATTTGTGCTATGATGATCCGTATGAAACAACAAAACAATTACTGCAGAAGCTTCTTTCCTTTTCGAACTGGGCAATCGATCCCATTCATGCTCATGCTTTTTGTAATGATCACTCATTGTGCCCAGATTAGTTACTTCCAAAAACTAGATCCTTTGGAAATGGAACCCCAACAAAATGTTAAATATTCCATCGACCACAATAAGCTTAGTAAGACAATAGTTATACTAGCAGATACCGAGGGTACGGAAATCACAGACATCATTGTACCCTATTCTCTGTTAAAGATGGCGGGGTTTAATGTTTATATTGTCTCAAACAAAAAAGGCCCCGTTTTATTATGGAAAGGAATGGTAGTATTACCACACTTTAGCGTCGAAGATTTCCCGTTCTCCTTTGATGCTGTAGTTGTCCCAAATGTCTTTCATCCAAATGATAAATCTTTTGAAAAATTTTTAAAGAATTCCAAAAATCCCATTCTATCGGTTTGTGAAGGAGCGAAGGTCATTGTTCACTCTCAAAATTTTTTAGAACACAAAATTACAACACATGCTTCTAGTCTAGACCAATTGGAAAAAGAATTTCCAAATCACAAGTGGACGAGGCAACAAAAATTTGTTGTCGATCGAAACCTTATCAGTACAGCGGGAGTTTCTTCGAGTATAGAAGGGACACTCGTACTGATCTCGAAATTAGCAAATGCTCGTGTCCTCGAGTCTGTAAAACAAAAGATAAACTACCCGCACGCCGAGATTCGATCGGAATATCTCGGAGAAAAAGTATCCTTACTTGATCAACTAACAATAATTTGGAAAGTAGCGTTCGATGACGATCCAAGTTATTCACTCCTTCTAAAACCAGGGGTCAATGAAATGGATGTCGCCTTAACTTTGGATATTTGGGCGCGCACCTTTCCAAGTTCAATCACGGCCATTTCAAAAGGATACATCTTATCTGAAAATGGACTGTTGCTCGCTGGTCTGAAACAGGAGCCTACTGGCACGACAAGCCTATGCATCGAGGACTGCCAAACAATGAACCAAATTTTAGATTCAAAATATACGATGGATGAAAATTTAGCCAGTGTTGCCAAGGCGTTTGGAAAAAGGTTCGAAAGTGTTGTTAGGCGTTTGATGGACTATTAATCCATCGCCTGACCCAATCAAAACATGCCTATTAATTGAACAAAGTTTACTGTTGTTCCCATTGTATTTGTTTACAATTATCAAAATGGTGGGAAAGTATTAACCCTTCCTCTCAGTTTCAATAAGATGGTCATTAAAGTCTCTTTCTCGGTTGTATCCAAAGGATGCAAAAATAATTGATGAATATTTTCCTTGTAAATGCTCCATGCTCTGCGGACCTCTAGGCTACCTTGTTTTGTTATGTGAATGTAGACAGACCTCGCATCTTCTTGCGATTTTTTTCTAATTATTAATTTCCCATCCTCAATTCGATCTAAGATTTTTGAAACACCACTTTTGGTGATCACGGTTTCCTTTATCAGTTCTTTCATGGTAAGACTCTTTTCTTTTGAGCGCTCTAGTACGATCAGAATGTCATACCAAGCAAGGGAAATACATTCTTCTTTTTTTAGAACAGACTCAATTCTGCTCGTAACTTCATCGTGATAGACAAGGAAATTTCTCCAAATTTCGATATCATCATTTCGATCTTTTTTTTCTGCCATAGGGGATAAATTATGAATTATAGTTGACACGTCAACAATTATTAATTACGAGTGTCTTTGTAGTTGACATGTCAACTAAATAGGAGGTTTCCCATGGAAACAATTTTAAGATTATTACAGACTGATACCAGCTGGGGGTCATTTGTATTGAGGCTAAGCTTAGGATGCGTGATATGGATGCATGGTGCTCAAAAAATGTTAGGTCTTTTTGGAGGATACGGATTCTCAGGAACGATGGACTTTTTCACAAAAACAATGGGATTGCCTTGGATCATTGCTCTACTCATCATTCTGGGTGAATTTTTTGGTGGGATTAGTTTAATTTTAGGAATCGGAACGCGTTTCTTTGCCCTTTATGTAGGAATCATTCTGCTTTTTGCAATGATATTGGTTCACTGGGAAAATGGTTTCTTTATGAATTGGTTTGGAAATCAAAAGGGTGAAGGGATCGAGTTTTTTATCCTTTTCCTTTCGATGTCGATCGCCCTTATCATTAATGGTGGGGGAAAATTTTCGCTCGATTCTTTGTTGGTCAAATAGAAACGTTTTAACACTTGTTTTTTAAAGTTGAGGGTGATCTGCCGATGTTATGCATTGGCAGTGCCCTAATCGACAATGAGCTGTTTTGTGAAAGGAATGCCAGTAACGGTCGAATTCATTTCAATGGACTAAGGAATTTTTGTAGTCCCTCCGTCGATAGATTACGAAAAAAGTTAGAGATTGATTCTGAATCAAAATCAGAATCGGATAACACGAGATTCCGAAGTAGGTTCCAAAAGGCACCAGCAAGATATTGATTTATACATTCATAAGGCGGGAAATCGGCATTGTATAGTTTTCTCAGCTGTTCGTGGGTGCGAAATGATTCTTCCGTTATAAAATCTAAGATCCGATAGGTTACCGAAGCGGGAATCGTATTTTGAAATAACATTCTATAAAACTGTCTATTTGACTTCGCATTTTCTAGTGCATAAAAAGTCAAAGAACGTCCGTTTGCAAGCAGGGTAATAGGATCAATCTTCGGTGTTTCCGATTCCATTTTTCTATAGAAGAAAATATAAGTTCGATATAAAATATCTTCCTTATCCACAAAATAGTGATAAAAGTTTACACGAGTCATTCCAGCATGTTTTGCAATGTGTTCGATACTAATTTTTTCATAAGGAGTCGTTAGGAAAATATTGTGAAATGTATGAATTAATTTTTCATATGTCTCAGAAATTCGGTCTTTTTTATTATACATGTGTAAAATCCAATCTTATCAGAATGTGACTTAAAGTTTTGACAAGACTTAAGTAGTATATTAATTCCATTTTATGAAATCAATTTACGTAACTATATATTTTGCAATCGGATTTACATTGTTATCTTGTGCTTCTTCCTTGCACAGACCAGACAACTATTCTGAAATCTCTTATTGGCATCAATACCAGCATTTTCTACCGGACAATCTGAGGTTTAGAAGACAAAATCTACCGACAGAAGAGTATTTAGAGGTTCGAGGATACCAAGTTCACTTGGATCGATATCGCAAAAAAGATGCCAAATGTAAAATCTTGTTAATTCACGGAGGAGGTGGGAATGGCCGTATCCTCGGAACTTTGGCGATCGGTTTGGAGAATTTAGGTTGTGAATGGTTAGCACCAGATCTACCAGGATTTGGTCTTACTAAAATTCCACCAAAGAAAGGTTACATACCTTATGATGATTGGGTAATCATCTTGAACGAATTAATCCAAAAAGAAAAAAGACCAAATCAAAAAATGATCCTTTTCGGCTTGAGCATAGGAGGTATGCTTGCTTACCATACTGCTGCTTATAATGGTGAAGTAGATGGTCTCATCGCAACAACGTTAGTAGATCCGCGAGATTCCGAAGTGAGGGATGCGGTTGCATCCAATCTTTTTTTCAGTCGGGTAGGAATGCCTCTTAATTCTTTTTTTTCCTTTGTTACGAATGGGATGTACTTTCCGATAAAGTGGTTTAGTAAAATGGAATATATCACAAATGATCCAAGTTTTTCGAATGTGTTTTCGGAAGATCCTTATGCTGGTGGTTCTAAAGTAAGCCTTGGCTTCTTGAATACCTTTCTAAATTACAAACCAAAATTAGAACCTGAATTATTTCGAGTGAGTCCGGTACTACTTGCCCACCCAAGCATCGACCCTTGGACTCCTACTCATTTGAGCAAACGGTTTTTTGACAAACTACCGACGACTAAATATTTCGTTGAACTTACAGGCTCAGGTCACTTTCCCTATGAGGAGCCGGGTGTAAGTATTTTGAAAGATTCTGTGACAAAGTTTGTGTTGGAAGATATTATTCAATGAACTTACCGATTTAAATTAAAATTAAGAAGATTATTTTCAGATAGAAAATTATTTTAGAATCATATTTTTAGGGTATGATGGCATATAAATTAATATCACGCGCATTACAAATCTTTGCCGTTTATCTTTTTTTAACGGCGAGTTACAAAACAATAGGCAATGTTTCGATTCTTCAGACAGCTACTCGCACGCAAGGTAAGGTAGTTTCTTCCTATAAGGAATTCGATTATTCCACCCAAACAAGAGGTAAAAGTTACGGAACTGCTTACTATATTGATAGGCCCATTATACAATATAAAGTTGATGGAACAACTTACGAAGTGCACGGACAGATTTTTGGAAAAATAGGCTCAGGATACCAATTGGGGCAATCTGTTCCATTGTATTATTTACCAGATAATCATAGTTATTCTGTAATTGATTCCCTCTACGAAATGTGGTATGAACCTATCCGAAATTATATTTTGAGTATATTGATTTTTTCCATTGGCACATTTTCCAGTGAATGGATAAAATGGACCAAGAATAAATTTTTTACCAACATTGGAAACTAGCAAATGATTGTATGAATTTATTGATAAAGTCAGTCCAATCATGTATACCAGCGTCTTCAAAAACATGCAAACAAGATTAAGATACTTTTTTTACCAATTCAAACGAACTGGATTTCGACGGTCATGGGATACTATACTTATGGCCTTATCCATTTTTGCAGCATTTGAGATTCCCTTGCGTTTAGTTCTAAACATTCCAACAGGGCAATTCCTACAAATTCTGGATCATGCTTTGACGATCATTTTCATTTTGGATGTTGTTATCAATTCGATTCAAAAAATTTCTGATCAGACTACTTTGGAGAAGAAACAGCCCTCTTTTTGGGACAAAGAATACTTTAGAACTTGGTTTGTAATCGACCTTCTAGCGGCAATACCGTTTGGACTCATTTTTTCTGGACCATACTTGGAATCAGTTCAAGGCCTGCGAGCTTTGCGTCTTTTAAAGTTATTGCGATTGTTAAAATTAGCAAAGCTCGTTCCATACATTCGTAAAAGTGAAAGATTGAAAGCTATTAATCCAAGTATAGTGAGAATGCTCATTTTCTTTTTGTTTTTAATCATAGCCGCTCACTGGATGGCTTGCATTTGGATTGCCTTGGATTTGAATATTGAAGGGCGATCTTCAGTTGAACTTTATGTTCGAGCGATGTACTGGGTTCTAACTACAATGACAACTGTGGGATATGGGGACATTGTAGCTCAGACGTTACCTCAATATCTTTTTACAATGGTACTTATGATTTTAGGTGTAGGTACATATAGTTATGTGATCGCGAATTTATCGAGTTATTTTGGTAGTATAGACACCGCTCGCTCCGATTTTTCTCGTAAGATGGCTATTGTGAATGCATTTCTAGCTTACCGAGAAATTCCACCCGAACTAGAAGCAAAAATTCGATCGTATTATAACTATATTTGGGACAATCGTTTAGACCACAAGGAAGATGAGGTTATCAATGATTTACCTGTTTCTCTAAAATTGGAGGTTGAGCTTCATCTAAGGCAACCATTAATCACGAAAGTTCCTATCTTTCAAAAAGCAAATCCCGAATTTAAACTAAAGATAGTTCATTATTTGCAAATTCAAGTGTATATGCCAGGTGATACAATAGTTACAAAAGGGGAAAAAGGGAACAGTATGTACTTTGTGAGCAAGGGCAGCGTTGAGATTTTGGATGAAGATGGTCATCGATTCGCTATGCTAGGTGAAGGAAGTTTTTTTGGAGAAACTTCACTATTGTTAGAACAACCAAGAAATGCCACAGTCAGGGCCGTCAGCTTCTGTAATATCTATAGCCTAGATAAACCAAGCTTCGATATTTTATTAAAAGAATTCCCGGAATTTTACACTGAAATTCTAAACACATACCAGATTCGGGAGATTGGGAAGAATTAGTTTTAACCTAGTGTTTCCGAGAATCTTGAACTATACATCTGGGCTGTAAAATAATTCATAGGTAACAAAAGTTAGACCATCTCCAACACTAAAAAGCATGTGGCGAATTCAACATATGGACAAGTTAGTTTTTTGATTGCCCTAAGATTCGAGATAATTTAAGTTATCCAAAATAATAAATCAAATGGTTCATTCAAATGCTTAAAATAGTAACTTTTGTCCTCTCCAGTCTCCTTCTAACCTGTAATTTTATTCCTGTATCCGTGCCCAATACAACCATCAAGGGATCCGAGATAAAAAGTGAACTCAGAAAAGAATCTCAAACAAATATAATCTTTCCTGTTTCCGCAAGTTCTACTGCGCTTACATCAAGTTTGCGTTCCAGTTCCGCGAAACAATGCCCTGGTTTCACAACAGATACAGTAAACCCTGATTTTAAACTTCCGCAACCCTCTGAATTCACGAATGTAAACCTTTCAGGCACGATTACAGGTATTGCAAATGGAACAGTGACTCAAAATTGGTTGAGTGAACCGATTACAACTGTATCATATATAGATGTGCGCTTAATAACTTCATTAAGCTGTCGCTATCGATTGAATGCAGAAGCTACGTTATCAATAGGCACTTTTCTAAACAGTTCTGATACGATCGCAGTAGAAACCGTTCCCTCAACACTTAGTATTGCATGTTATACAAGCTTTAACACTACAACAAGAGTAGAGTATACGATTTCTTTAAATCCAAGACCTCAAAGACTTGCAGCGAATCTACCTCTTGCAGATCTAAACTCTACCTTCAATTTAATTTCCGAGACAACAGCGCCGATCGTGGCTGGTATCAAAGACGATACAATGTACACTTACGAATCTTTTGAAAAATGTAAGGCGAATTTTACATTGGCAGCCCTTGCTTATTCATCGGCTGCTCCCGAAGCCAACGCGCGTTATCAGGAATGCGGAATTTACAATCCAACAACACCTCAGTTTATTGCACAAGGTATCGCTTGTGATTTAAAGGAAGCTAAGTTTATCGAAACGAATTAATTCTTTTTTCTACTCTAGCACCGAGGAATTTCTTTCACCTAGTTTTAAGATGCTAATCGGTGCGTGTAGTGAGAAAACTGGTTTGTTCTTTAGAATGTAAAGACTACTTTTGTTCCTTGATCGGAAGAAATACTTAGTTCTCCTTTCAATTGAGAAACAAGTTCTCTCACGAGGTATAGGCCAAAGGTATGATTGCTATTATGGAGAATGCTTTCCGGAATTCCTACTCCATCATCTTGAACGATTACTTCCATTATGGAATTTTTTAGCTTTGCCTCGATGCGTATACAGCCTTCTTCACGACCAATAAATGCATACTTCATAATATTTGCGATGAGTTCGTTTATTATGATTCCTATTGTTTGAAGTTTATTTGAATCTAGTAAAGAATCTTCCACATCATAGAAGATTTGAATCAGATTCTGCATCGGGAAATTACTGACGATTTCACCGACTAATTGCTCCACGTATTCTTTAAAAGAAAGTTTACTATATTCTGTTGATCGGTAGAGCTTTTGGTAAAGGACAGACATACTATGTACGCGGAGACTTGCATCTTCTAATGCTTGGATGGCAACTTCGTCTTTTAGATTCATCGCCTGCATTTTTAATAACGATGTTATGGTGGCGAAATTGTTCTTAATGCGATGATGAACTTCTTTTAAAATCAGTTCCTTTTCATTGAGTAGTGAATTTATTTTTTCTTCGGAACGTCGACTCTCTGTTATGTTTCTACCGTAACAACACAATCCTATGGTTTTAGCATTGGAGATAACCGGTTTAAAACTGATAGAATAAAGATGAAGAACCTCCTTTATGGGAGTCGGTATTTCAATTTCGATCTCAAAACTTTCTCCTGATAAACCTCTATCATACAAACCTTTCCAAAATTCGAGGAAATCCTTTGGAAACAAATTCCACATGAGAAGTGAGTCACCTGTTTTAAACCATACTCCCGTGAAATTATAATAACCTTCTAAAAATGTTTGATTTGCTATGTTAAGGGTATAATCAGGATTCATACTCCACATAATATCCGTGCTACTATTGATTAGTGTTGCGTTGTTTTCTCGAATTTTATCCATTTCAAGCTGGATCATTTTTCGATCTGTTATATCCTGAAATGTACCAAATAATCGTACCGCTTTTCCTTGTCTCATCTCTGCAAAACCTTGCGTTTGGACCCATTTTGAAATCCCAGATGCCGTGATGATTGGAAGTTCTAAATCATAAGGAATGCCACTCTCCCTCGCTTCTTCAATAGCCTTTGAAATCACCGGTCTGGCTTCTGGAGCAAAAAGATTGATGCCATCTTCGAGAGGTGGTTCAATTGGAGGAGGAATGTCCGCAATCTCGAATGTCATTGGAGTCCATGACAATTTTAAGGTAGATAAATCTACTTGCCATCCTCCGACTTTTGCGAGTTTTCCAGTGGACACTAAGAGCTCGGTGGTTTTTTCGAGAGTCCTTTGCGCATCAAAAAGTTTAAAGGCCATTTTGATTGATGCATCCAAAACTGTTGTGGATGAATTTTTCACAACATATCCGTATGAGGTGATCTTTTCCGTTTTTTCGACTATCTCTGGTTCGGTATGACTTGAAAGAAAGACGATAGGAATGTTTGTTTCTTTTAGGATCAACTCTGCAGCAATCGTTCCATCCATTCCAGTTCCGAGGTCAATATCCATTAGAATTAACTGTATCTCTGGAATCGTTCGGACCATCTCTAATGCTGACTCTCCAGAATTTGCGTGGATGACAGTGTATCCGTGTTCTTCTAGTACACGTTTTTCGAGGAGAGCAATAACTGCTTCATCTTCTACCAGTAATAACGTTCTCTTTTGCAAATTCATTTTCAGTTCGAGTTTTGAATTAGTGCAATTTTTTTCCTTTTGCCAATCTTTTTTTATCCATTTAAAATTGTTGTATGAAATTTTTGAATGAGATTCGATGATTCGAACAAATTGACCATTTAATCTTTACTTTTAGTTCTGGAGAGCATTCGATGAGACAAAAAATTTCTTTAATAATGATGATTACTGCCTTTGCACTTTTGGCTAATAGTCTTGCGGGTAGTCCAAGTGCAAAGACTTCAAGTGAAATGATGCCCACACCTTTTGACCCAAATAAAAAGAAGGTAGGTGAAGAGTGTAAGGTTTCAGATGAATGCCAAAAACACCATGCTTGTACAAAAAGTGGAGATAAAAATATCTGCACAGCTCCTCCTCGACAAATACTTCCCCCAAATACCGTGACTTAACTTTTTTGAGTGGTGTATGCACTCTGCTACTTTTGAAAAGAGTTGGATAAAAGGTCCATATTTTGATTTGGCCTTTATCTTCGGAATTGTCCTGCTTGCAGGATTGATGTCCGGCATCACCGTATTTTGGCCTTTGTTGTTTATACCAGTTTTAACAGTACATAGCTGGTTGTTTGGCTATGAACATCTTTGGGCCACCTTTACTAAGTTAATCGCGCATCCCGATGATCGAAAAAGGCATCGAACACTTATTTTCATTGCTCCTGGTTTCGTTTTGATCGGGATAGTATCCGTGGGATATACCTTTGAACTCAGAGGACTTTACGTTCTTTATTTTTTCGGCCAATTTTTTCACACTGTGCGGCAAAGCTGGGGGATAGCTCAAACTTACAGGCGTACGGCGGGAGGAATCAAGTGGGACCCAATCCGCCTATCGGAGATTACGCTTTGGTCTGTACCAATTTGGGGATTGTTGCATCGATGTGCCCAACAGCCTGAGGAATTTTTATTCCAGAATTTTTGGCTTCCGACAGTACCTCAAACCGTAGTCTACATTTTTGGAAGCGCAAGTTGTCTCCTTTGGAGCTATTGGATTTTTACGAGGGTGGCCGCCTTCAAACGGGGGGAATTTGCAGTAGGACATACGCTGTACATGCTCTCACATTTTGCGGTATATTTTTTTAGTTATATTCTGATCGAAGAGTTGTGCTCAGGTTGGCTTCTAGTAAACGTTTGGCATAACGTTCAATATATTGCGTTTGTTTGGGTATATAATCGAAAAAGATTTGTTAATGGGCGAGATGCTAAGGCGCCTTTGCTTTCTTGGCTTTCTCAGGCGGGAAGCCTACGTGCCATATTTTATATTCTTGCAACCATTGCCTTTGCTTTGCCATTCTATTACCTTCTTCCTCAACTTGGATTAACACTTGATACAATATTTAAAGCTGTAGCAGTACCAATTGCAGTGATACTTGCGATGAGTTTAACCTTTCATCATTACATCGTAGATGGAATTATATGGAAAAGTCAAAACGACCAAAGTATGAAAGAAATGTTTGAGCCAAAGGGTGCATCAATGATTAAAAAAACTCAATTTGAAGAAGCGTAAAGATTTTTGTCTACCTGGTCTGCTATATCGCGTGCAATAAAATAGGATGAATCATCAAGAATTTTTTTGATAACATTCATTCTGTCCATACTGCTACCACTCCTTCCAATTCCTGTTATCGCCGCGTAATTATTTTCTACTCTACTTTTATACTTTGCAGACGCCAAGACTTCGCCCGTAGTGAGCGAAACTAGTCGGCCGTCCACTGTCACTGTTAGCTCCTCAATACCCGAAAGAAAGTAAAGTTTTCCTCCTCGCGTGGCGGCTGTATTTTTTAAAAAAACTTTCGCATCCAAATTCTTTTCATCAACTTTGTAAATAACTGAGGTTAATGTAACATAGAGGATTGCATCCACACCCAAAATTTTACCGATGGATTTTTCTCGAGGCTGTAAAACAAGCCCAGTCATGGTGAACTTATATTCGTCCAATAGACTTCCTAAACGTTCTCGTTCAATGATTCGAAAAAGATCATAACGATTCAACTCATAGGTAAAATTTCCCGATGGATTATAAGTCAATTCATCATAAAGTGATTCATTTGATCTATTTTGAAAATCTCCAATAGCAATAGCCAGTCTCCTTACATATGGAATTTTCGAACTTGTCGAGGAACAAAATATATTGAAGTAAAGAAAAAAAAACAAAACAAATTTTAGCACGATGACTGATGATCTCACGAAAAGCTATCCCTCGCAATAGGGGAAACCCACATTTGCGGTAATCAACTAAATCACAATCAAACATATCATCTTACTGATCCAGGTATAAGAAAAAAACCAAACAACCCTTGAAATAATTTTTTTATTATCCAAATAACTTAGGATCGAGTATGCTAGTGGTATGGAAAGTTTTGTCTACGGATTGTTATTTCTAACCATTATAAGCCTTGGATTTTTAATTATCTACGGCTTACTTTGGCTTACTGGATCGTATCGGAAGGTAACCACTTTCATTATTTTTTGGGTCATGGGATCCGGTATTGGAGTGATAATGGGAGTACTTATCTTTGCAGGCATATTGCGCTGGGTAAGTGAATTGGTTGATTTTCATTACGATAAAATTTTCTTTATTTATACTGTAACATTTGGTTTCTCCATAGCCGCTATCTATCAATCACTTTCTAGTTGGAAAGATTTTTTCGAAAGGACCAAATATCCTTTTTTGGGGTTGGGTGGAAGTTCCAGTATTGACTTTGGCTCTGTCTTTGAAAAGCGAAAGGATTCTACTCAACAAACAGATGCTAGTCATTCAAGTTCAAAACAGGATAGTAGTGGAAGTTCTAAAGAGGGAATGGAAGGCAAAGGTGGCCAAAGTGGAGGTGGTGGAGCCACGGGAGATTGGTGATTGCCTTGTCTTCGCTTTTCTCGGGGGCTACAAGAAACTTCTGGATGAGATCTTCAATGTTCTAGAAGTGGAGGTATATGGATATTTTTTCCTCATTTACCTTGCCTAATGGGCAAGTGCTCTCCAACCACATCGTCAAGGCCGCCATGGAGGTTGTCGCAGACCAAATGCGCCTAGGAAAACTAACGAAACGATACCGGACGTGGTTGAAGTTTTCCAAACATGGAACCATGGAAGCACTCGTCCAAAAACTTTCGAAATGAAAATGATATATCGACTCTTTTTACCTATTTTGATCATATCCTTTGTCTCATGCAATGGATATGTTTCTGGAGATTTGCACAGCAGTAACATATCGGCAAAAGAGTTTCCATTATCCAACGTTGAAATTATAGAAGAAAACAACCCTTCCCAATACGAGGCGATGATATATGTGGAGGAAGCACATGGCCAAACAAAGAATACAAAGACTGAAAAACTGAAACTTCGTTACGATTTGCCTGATGAGTATGATGGAGGAATTTGTAGTATTATAACATTGGTTACGTTTGGGATCTCCCCTTGTTATACCAATTTTAAGGGGACGGTCAATGTGCAATTTAGTAAGGAAAATATAGAAGTATTGAATACCCAAGTTGTCTTTCGATATCATGTTTTTTACGGCTGGTTGCCAATTATTATTATGTCCTATCTCTCCGCTGACAATCAATATTCGATTAACGAGGGGAGTGGAATTAGTGGCGCTATGAACTCGATCGTTCGCACCCGCCTCTTATTTCGAATACAGAAATTAATGGATGAAAAGCAAGCTAACAACAGATAAATTTCGGTGAAAATTGGGAAGAATCTTGGATAAAATGAGTCGCCATAACGCTGGCTAATTTTCTATAGTGGTGATTGTGAAACGAATTCTATTTGTATTGCAGATAATATTTATTTTCAATTCCTGTTTACTCAATCCTGTTGTGAATGGAGCAGTTTTATCAAATGAAACTGATAAAAATTCTTTCTTACGTTCCGTATTTGGCTACCTGTTACAAAGACCAATCCGAACAATTAAGCTCAATAAAGACTCGTCTGTGATTCAAAGGTTGGGAACGGATCAGCTCTCTGCAAGCCTGACTGTTGACGGAAATCCAACGACCACTAGTTTTGTTTGGACATCTTCAAATACGTCAGTAGCTACTGTTTCAGAGAACGGTCTTGTGACAAGTGTCGGTACAGGACTAGCTACCATCACCGTAAGAGAAATGGGCGGAAGTGCTTTCGCTGTATGTGCGATCCATGTGTATTCAGGATATGTTTATACATCGCTGAATTTTAATACTGCAGTAGGTCGACTAACTATGAATACATCTAGTGGACTCTTAACTTTTAATTCAACTATCGGAACTGTAGGAATCGATCCGACTGGCATAGCAGTGGATCCTTTCGGGAGATTCGCCTATACTGGTGATTTTAACGGAGGCAATATTTCTCAGTTTAAAATTGATGTGAGTACGGGGGCACTCACAGCGAATGGCTCAATCACAACTGGTGGCTTACCAAGAAATATTTTTATTTCACCTGATGCAAAATTCTTATACTTGGCGAATCAAGGACTGACTTCCGTTCAAAGCTTTGCGATCAATCAATCGACAGGGGCATTGACACTCATCGATTCGTTTTCCGTGGGAAGTCCTTTGGCCAACCTAACCATGGAACCAACGGGAAAATATTTGTTCGTCAGAAATTCTACAGGAACCAATTTGCTTTCCATCCTACTAGATTCTTCTGGTTCAATGACACTCGCCTCGACCAGTCCTACAGTTAGTCCCATTGGAACATTAGCCACTGACCCATATGGACGCTATGTTTTCGTCGCATGTGGATTGCCGAATAGTATTTCTTCTATGAAATTAAATCGGGAAAATGGCAATCTAGCCTTGATTGGAACTTTGGATCTTCCAACTCTACCGAATGGAATCGTAGTCCATCCAAATGGAAGATTTCTGTATTCAGCGAATATATTAGATCAAACCATTTCTACGATTTCTATTACTCCTGATTCAGGGGCTTTATCACTCATTGCTACCACGTCTCCTAGGGGTGGCAGTGTGAGATATATCGTGATCGATCCGACCGGTCGATTTGCATATCTAGCGGACAACGCAGGATCGCTTCAGCAGTATAGTATCGATCAGAATACGGGCGTCTTAACTTGGCTAGGTGACGTTAATCCAGGTGGCAATCAATGGAATTTATACATATTTTAAGCGGAGTGGGTTAACGTAAGTAGCGATTCTGTTTTAAAAAAATTACAATGGAAATGATAAATACAATGCTAAACAGAACCATCAGGGCAAAATAAATCTCAACTGCTTGCGCATGGTATACTGTTGTATCTGTCTCATCAAAATAACGACCTTCTTCGTTGTATGGCAATCCTGCCCGACTTACCGTTAGCCAAGCAAAATAGACCATTGAAATTAAAGAAATCAGTAATATAAATTTCATTATAATGACCACAGAGTAGAAATTACTCCGACAAGACCTTTGCTTTATTTTCCAATAAGTATGTTGTATTCTTTTGGAATGGTCACACCCGTAAAATGATTGGTCAGCCCATAAAATATGATTAGGGTTACACACAAACCGAAAATAAATATAGCGCTTGCTTGGCTATCGGGTGTGAAACCACCGATGCTTTTTTTCATTTTTTTACTATGAATGGAAGCAATGTGTCCAAAGAAAGAAATAATGGCCAATCCATAATAAGGAATAAAAAACAGGTTTGTTGGAAATGAATTGAGACCTGCCACTCCGAAATAGAAGTTCGTGTCAAGATGCAAGAAATGCCGACCACCTAAAACAGCCGTCAGATGAATCACAAAAAAAACCGAAAGGTAAAGGCCAGTCCAAATATGAAGTCTTTCAAAATTAGATTTAGCTTCTTTTCTATAATCAGCAAAAAGTTTCAGACCCGAAACAATTTGAGTAATGACAGCAATAAACAAAATCGTTTCTACAAAAATGTTGCGGTAAAAAAGTCGTAAAGTATTCATCATTTCGATGTGTTGGTTTGCGCCGAAGATACTGCAACTATGGTTGAACAAATGTAGCGCAATAAAAATCGTAATGGTCAGTCCTGATAAGTAATGAATTTTCTTTGTTGTCATATTTATACTCTTTCGCGATCTATTTTGTATTCTAATAAATGGCGACACTCTGGGCATTGGCCGCTGTTAATACCGTGACCTGAACCAGAACGCCCGTTTGTTGGTCAATCGAGTATGATATTATTTTATCCCCGCTAGCGCCGGAAGCGCCATAACCCACAACAGCAAAGCGGCCCGAGGGATCGATCGCCATGAATGTTGCGTATGAGTCTAATCCGGTTTGCGATTGGACCAAAGTGGGCAAACCCGTAGATGAATTGAGACTGAATACACTGATTGTCGAGTTCGGATTCGCTGTGCCGATGCTGTAAAGAAAACGGCCGGTCGGGTCTATTGTAGTACTTTGTCCGGGTGTTGGAACGCCCACATTGCCGTTTAAGGTCAAGGCACCTGTAGTTTGATTGATGGAAAAATAAGACACACCAGTTGTACCACCGTAGTCGGTGGCATACAGAAAATTTCCGCCTGGATCGATTGTCGGGAAATAGGAAGTTGTAGCGCTACCAGTTGATGCTGAAATCACACTACTCAAGCTACCATCGGAGGCGATCTGGGCAGAGTGGACATTGTTACCGCCACCACTGGTACCCCAATATAGAAATTTCGCAGTGGGATGGATCACAATACCGATGTTATTTGCCGAGCCACCAGTTAGTACCGATCCCGAAGTTGGCAGACCCGAAACCGTATTAATGGAAAATGGCCTGATTTGGTTTGCGGCTGTCGCATAAAGTATAGGTAAAGTCGGATGATATGCCAGACCACCATTCGCTACGTTGGTTATATTTGATGGAGCAGGAATCGCACCTGTTGTTTGATTGATGCTCGCATAGTATAACGAAGTAGTATTGTTGGGATGAGCGAAGACAAACTTACCAGAAGGTTCTAGAGCAATAAATTGTGTTTGATTGGGTGCCGAAACTGAGCTTACTGCTCCGAGCACGCCAGTCGTTTGGTTCAAAGTGCAGTAATGTATGTCACCATTAAAACCAGCAACAAACACCCACTTTCCCACATCTTTCGTGGTATAGTTGTTAGTGGTGAATTCAGCACCCAAATTGACTCCTTGAAAACTCTTTAGGGCGGTTGTAATGCGTACTTTATATGTTTGGAGCGGTCTCATAAAAGGCAGAGGAGTCACGATCAGCTGTTTGTTTTCGTTGCCGAGAGTGGGTGCTTTCAGAGAAACACAGGTGGCAAAATTATCCTGTGAGACTTGAACCGAGCCAGTACACGAGGTACTGCCAATGGTAGAGTTGACTACAATGCTGTTAGCATCAATTGCGGCGCTAAAATCAAACGTAAATGGACCAGCGACAGGAAAGTTTGTCACATCACCGGTGTTTGTGGTGGTTATGATAAAGTTTGATAAATTAGCCGAGGGAGAATTATTTCCATTATTTGAAGAATAATTGCAGTAGGAAATAATATCTGGAAAAATTAATTTGAGAATCAATTTGTCAATATTTGGATTACTTGCAATAATTTGATCTGAGATGAATCGATCATTTAATGATTTTGAATTGAGGTCACACTCATTGGAAAGATCTTTTGGTTTACAGACTGAAAGAAACAAAAAGATACAATAAAGGAAAATTGTGGCCTTTGATCTTTTCATTTCGATAACACTTTAATACAAACTACTGAAATTTTTGATTTTGAAATAAAGCAAAAAATAAGGATACAATCTTTATCTACCGGTGCGAGTAGCAACTTTATTTAATTTTTCAAAGAAAGTCAATATATTTACTCAGTGATTTGAATCGTCTGTGTTTAATTCTACGTCTTGGTTTACTCAAAAGTATCTATTTTCTGACTTTCTTTCAGCTCAAAAAGACATTGATTGTATGCGTCAAAAAAATTATCATTAAAGACCTCGCCAAGACATTGCTGTTTTGAACTTAGTTTACTTTTGAGGAAGCTACACTTTCCTTGTTGGTTCAGTAGGTAATCTTCGACGAATTGATTGCTGAGTAATCCTGAAAAAACGGTTTTTTGGCAAAAGGCAACTTCAGAAAAGTTCCCATAGATATTCTTCTTTTGAATTGAGATTCGTAAGCTCGAAACTAAACTCACTCCGCTTGGAGCGACGTAGACTCGTCCCGCTCTATGATTTGCAAAGCCTAAGTAGATAACCTTTCTTGCCGAAGTATCTTCCGATAACTTTTCATTATTTGGGCTCAATTTTAGGTTTGCAAAGTAATCATCGATTTTTGTCACATTAAAGTTTGAATCAATTTCGTTTATATTTGAAGGTTCAATAACGAAAGGAAGAGTAAAATCATATTCGAATTTACTCATTTTGGAGAATCTCGCAAATCTTGGAATTCCATCTACAATCAAATATTTTTCAGACATTGTATCTAAATCCAATAATTGAAATACTCCAGGATAAACTACTTGGATCGAATCACTATAATCTTTTGATTGTGTAGAGTCTCGTTTCAATATAAAGCTACAAAATGTAACATTTATACCAAGCATGAAAATGAAAAATATGATGGCTCTTTTTTGATTTAACATAAATTTGTTAATATTGTAATTTTCTATTGATTGGAGTTGGCATGTATATTTTTTGCAAGATCGACAATCATTTTCTTGCGACAAAAATCGCCATAATCGATTACTGATTGATAATGTGAGATATTGTCAGTAAATCGAAGAGGTCTTTCACACTGGAAAAAAAAGGTAAATTCCTTTTTTCCCGACTCTCCTATTTCGTTTGGGTAGTATTTGAATTCAGATGTCAATTTTTCATGCATTACCACTCCTCCTGAAAATGTATAAACTGTAAATGTTATAAAATGAAGGAACACACCGATAAAATCCGAGTTAAACTTATGATTGTATGAAACTAATGTAAGTTCTACATTTATTGGGCGTTCAAATGTTACGGAACGTGAGCTGATTCGATCAATTTGGTTTTGTAGTTGTTCACGGAATTCTATTTCGGCTGTATTCTTATCCTGAATCGGTAAGGAGATAAGGGCAGATTTTATCTGTATCTGGGATGGGGTTACGGCGACAAACTCTTCCTCTTCTGTAAATGTTTGATTCAAACGAAAAGGGTGAGAGACGCAATGGCTGAGGAGTAACGCATACATGGGGATCAGAAACTTCAACATCATCTTGCTATGTATAATAACGCTTTATCTAAATAACCGCAATGAGTAGTTTCCGCTAATTGTGGATTATACTTATCCTTCAAAGACATTGCTTCTTTCTAAGATGTCGGCGAAAGTATTTCCAATCCGATTCGCGATAGATTGCTCGTAAAAGAAGTCCGTTCGATGTAAGCAGCGACAAGAATTCGTTAGAGTATTAATAAATATGAATTTACAAATAGAGAAAAAATAAGACGTGAGTAGATTTGATGATGATTTTCAGGAGAATAATAATGATAATAGAGAGAATTTGATTTTTTTCAAAACGAATTCTCTCTATCAAAAAAAAAGGAATTAATCCCCTGTAACTACCGTGCAAAGATTTGCATAAAGGCCTAAAATGCTAAAGGTCTTTAAGTTTACACTTTTTATGTTTGTAATTCCAGCAGATGCAGCTATGTTTGCTACTGTTTCTCCGCCAACGCCAATAAAACCGAGAATGCTTGAAGCGCAAGCCTGACCTACTTTCGCACCTGCACCATTATTTGCTCCGTGAACACCCGTAGTAGTGCTGGAAAACAAACCTCCGTTTGGACCAAAGCCAGGTGAAGCACAGCTTACAAGTAATCCTGCGCACAATAAAAGTGTTGTTAAAATGTTTCTCATTTGAATATCTCCTTAATTCAAAACTAAAATCCTAATGAAATTTAGTCAACTCTGTTAGATGAGCCAGGACTACAAATAAAGGAAAGATTTATTTTTGAAATTACTTTTTTAGTTATCTGGTGGAATAAATAGCAAAATTCTCCATATCCGTGACCCGGCTCCGCGCCCGAATAGCCGAAAATATGCGCCGATAAAAAAGTATACGTTAACATATGAAAAATAGAGTTTTAGCACTCTTCGAATTTTGTCAGAAATTCGTTTTTCTCTCTTACAAACATTCGGTTCTCAGCTGAATCGGCGGGTTGATACACTATCATTTCTTGTCCGTCATTTTCATTCGTGCAATTTTTCGCATATCCTATGAGTACGTAAATATTTCCTGATTTTTTATGTCTATATGTTTTCAAAATTGAAATTCTCCAATATGTAATAATTCAAACTATACAAAAACAAAATGGCTCCTTTTTGGTTCCATTCATTATTTATGGAAACGAATATTTCATTGATCAAACAATAAAAAAATTTTATTTATGATTAATGGAAGGAGATACAAATGAAATATACTTTAACATTTGAAATGAGCAGGGATAATAAAGAGGAATTATTCGTTCATGGGTCTCCAGAAGGACTAACATTTTTTGCCAATTCTTTATTAAAATTAGTTGAGGACACGAAAGATGGGTCTTTCAATGATTCTCATTTTTTCAGTAACAACTGGGGAGGTTCAGAACTTACTTCTGAATTGCAAGATATTGATGCGATTTTAATCCATCATGTCAAAGTGTTTTGCTGGAATCATCCTGAATGATGATCCATAAACTGAAGTCTATTCTTAAAAAACATTCTGCACATTATTATATTCAAACGCGTACTTATTTAACCTTATAGGACGTTGGTAGTGGTATTTCTTGTTCAAAACAGAGCCAATGTTCACAGATACATCGCTAGGTTACGAAACTTCTACTATCTTTTGTTGGTTTTAATGATTTTTAGATTAGTTTCTTCCTTAGAAGTTAGAGCAAACATACTTTAGGAAATGGCTCCAACGTATTGGGAAAACACTTTCAAAGTATTTGCTTGGTTGATGTAATTTTTGCTTGATTTTTAGGTTCTTAACTTAAATCTGAAATCCATGCAAATACCTAACTATTGTAAATCCATTTTCTTATTATTCATGTTATTTGGAAGTAGTAACTGTGCTTCATTTTTTAGAAATGCTAGCACTCGATTGGAAGTTGTTGCTCCCGAAGGTAGTAGCATTTATTTAAATCAAGAAAAAATCGGTGACTCCTATACGTTTAAAAAAATCAATCTCCCTGATCGCGAGAAAGCCCAAGCATACGAACTTAAAGTAGAGTTAACCGGTAATAAGCCTAAGAATATAGCATTAACAACTGAACGAAACCCTTGGATTTGGGGAAATTTTCTTTTCTTAGCATTCTCTCCTGTTGGTTTTGCAGTAGATTATTTTGCAGGTGGGTTTGAACGGTACACACCTCTCGAACATTTTATTGAATTCGAACCTGATGCTTCCTTTAAGGAAAATAAAAATTCAAGTGCATACTTGAAGTATCAAAAAGAGTTAGAAGCTTCAAAAACAAAGGAAACATTAGTTACGAATGGAAATTTAGCGAATTTTATTCTGATCCAATTGGATGAAAAAGGAAACGAAATCAAGGAAGAAGGATTATTCAGCAAAACTCGATTAGGTGAATTTGGTATCAGACAACAAGATTTAAAATCAGGAAAATATAAAGTTCTCAGCATGGAAGATTACGAAAACAATAAAGGGAAACAGATTACCTATACAACGAAGAAAGAAGGAGAGGATCATGTAATCATTCCAGGTGGAGGAGTTGCAGTTCTTTGCCGAAGCGAATCTGGAAGATTTCGAGTTTTGCATATTTCGGAAAAAAATCTACAAGAGTTCGAATTTGTTGCACCACGTAAAGTCTATGCAGATGAAATATCAAATAAATGTGGTTATGCTATTCCTTAATTTATGGTTAGTCTTGGATAAAAAAACTTCTTTTGATTGAGAATTAAACAGAAGGAAAAGAACTAGCTCGTTTTCTAATTCACAGTAACTGCACAACAAGTGTGGTTATTGTGTTCTCTAATTATTTTTTAAATCCTCTCAAATTTGCCTTGTCAGTATCATTTCTACTTTACGAATTTGGTATATGATTTTCTTTACAGAAATGAGAAAGACTACATTCCTTTTTTTGATATCAAATGTTCTCTTCCAATGTGCTTCGTTACAGACCCAAGAGCCGTTTTTCAAAGCGGGACAACCTCTGAATTTGAGCGCTGATTGGACCATCGAATTGACTGATTTAGGTTTTTATAGAAAAGTCGAGGATGATTGGTGGGGTGAGGATTTTTATGTAGCAACATTTAAAATTTCAAACCAAACAGAGATGTATAAGTTTTTTAATTTGTGTGATGATAAACTTAAGGAATCTAATTTTGATTATATATTGAAAGTTAGACCGGAATTGAACAACATCTATCAGTCGAATCCTGAAAAGTTTGATAAAGTCGGCTTCTTAAATGGTAAGCCGGAAATGAAGTTAGTCGTCGAAATCAGTGATCCAGTATTGTGGCCAACGGCAACTTACAACAAAATGGCAGTATTTCCTAAACTATCGCAGTCGAAACCAGAGTTCGCGGCCGCCATGACTTCATGCAGATATGGGATTCCGATGTCTCGGGATACAGATCGCGGTCGTACTTCTACTGGATGGGTCCCACCGAAAGGTAGCTCGATCGTTCGAACCATATATTCTATCCCGAAGGGATCTAAATTCTTAAGATTCGAACAACAGAATTATTTTATTACGAATTTAGAGAAGGTAGAAAAATGACCTGCCAAACCTCTAAGGAATAACAGGGGCTAAAGATCTTGATCTGCAATGCAGCTGGATTCGCATAACGAGCATTTTGTCATATGTGCGGGGCTTCCCTTGTGAATTCGGAAATTTGATCTTCGGACCCTTCTTACTCCTCAGGTTATCGAGAATGATTGAGTGGAGGCCAGTAGTTGGTAAAATTAAAAGCGAATTTTTAATTCGGCAAAAGTATGAAAGCTCTCAATTCATTGAGAATTTGTATATTGGAATTTCTTTACTCAAACCTTTTAATAAATGTTCTTCCATCTCTAATTTTCCATTCTGAACGAGCTCATCTACATTCGGGAAATTAAATATTTCGCGAGTAAAGCAAATCTCCTCTCCTTCTGCAACGCCTTGGACTCGGGCCGCAATATTGACAATTTGTCCAAAATAATCGATCCGTTCATTCAATGTAACAGCAATGGAAGAACCTGAATGAATTCCGATTTTTAATATTATTTCTTTATTATGTTGCCTTTGATTGAAATTTTCTATAGCTTCTAACATTTCAATGGATGCTTTCATCGCATCATATGGATTGAGAAAGGAGGCCATGATCGCATCTCCAATTGTTTTAATCAAAACTCCTGAGTTTCGAACAATTACTTGAGCCACTTCATCAAAATGTTGTTGGACTAAGGAAAATGCTTTCAAATCACCAATTCTTTCATATAAGCTAGTAGATCCTTTTAAATCAGTAAATAATAATGTTACATCTTTTATAGATAATCCAGAGGCTCCAACTATATCTTCTCCTTTAAAAATATCCCTGAATGTTTTATTATTTAACAGAGATTTTGCGGTTAAGTATGGATCAAATTCTATATTGAACTTTGATGTCAAAAAATCTTCATCCAATTGGTAAACGGAAAAAGGAATTTTTAAATTCGATTTGTTTATTATTTCAAATTTATAGTTTCCTGGTTTGATTTCATATTGATTAACAGTAAGCTGATCATTTTCAAAGATTGCTTTAATTTCATTCGTATCATTCTTTGAATCTTCTTTCACTTGAATTAGAAAATCTACATGGTGAAAGAGATCATTGCCCTCCAAAAACCCTTTTTCTGCTACAAGATCAGCTTCGATCGTTTCCCCAGGTTCAATAAATTTTAAGAATCTTTCGCGATTTCTAAAAAAAACTGTAAATTTATTTCCTAATCCTGGGATCTTTCCTTCACGAGAAAAAAGATATTTATATTGATAGTCCTCAATTGTTAGATTAAGGGGATCATGGAAGGAAATCTTTCTAATATCTGGATGAATTGTAAAAGATATCTTTATGGAATCATCTATATAAGTTTGATAATCTCTTCTGCAAAATTCGCAATGATATTGATTTTGCACATGTAATAACTTATTGAAATTCTTAACTGGATCTCCACACCTGGGGCAAAGTAACAGCCATTCCATGAAGAATATCCCAGCTTTTGCAGAATATAAAAAAAGATCTATTGACTGATTTTCACTTAACGAGTGGTCTTTTGCAAAATAATATGGATTGATTCTGAATAAGCTTAAATCATCGCTTTCTTTTATAAATGTTTCTAATAGATTGACTAAATTTTGATCTAATTTCTTTTCCAAAAGAAAGGATTCTGTTTTTTTTAAAAAATTTATGTGATTCATATCTTGATTAACTTATTTGA
>JAPZRK010000035.1 GCA_027531445.1 Leptospira sp. | reverse complement strand
GGATTTTGACCCCAACCGAGTTTGGTGATTCCATATAGACCAATGACAAGATAACTGAATACGAAGACACAAAGATAATAATTGTATTCTTCCTGCACGAAAACTTTGCCCTCACCCGGTTTTGGAGTCGTTTTCGGTGTGAGTGGAAGGCCAAATTTTCGAGCTAGTGATTCGATCTGAATTACGTTGATCACTGGTATATCGCGATCTAAAAACGATTTGATTACAGAGTTAGGTGGGTTGATATCATCTGGAAGTTGAGTGATAAGGCCGCTTTTATAAATCTGTTTGCCAAGACTTGTTCCAAGTATTGTGGTCCCACCGCCGATGTTGATAAATGCTTTGATCGGTTTTCCGGCGGAAAGTTTTCCGTAAGCATCCATTCTCTGTTTGATTGAATCTTCGAATGAAGAAGGAGTAATCAATTGGACGGAATTTCTTTTGACTACTGCGGTTAAAATATTTCTTCCTTCTTCGGACATACCAATGCCTTTGTCTTGCGTTCCACCTAACGATGCATAGCTAGTCTTTAAGGAAAAAATCGAATTTTCAATCAAAAACGATTCCATATCCAACCAAAGCATTTGTGGGTGATTTGCTCCAAACTGACTCGCGGATGCACTTCCAATGATGATTGGGTTTAACTTAAGAGTTTGGATGGCAGAGAAGGCGCAAATATTCATGGCGGGAAAAGATCCCGATATGGCAACGGCTACCGTGTCGTTTTCTTCCAAGTTTGCTTTCAATAAAAGATGTACGATAACCGCCGCAAAATTTGGGTTGATGGATGTTTGTTTGGCGGAGAGGGAACCAGAATTGCTTGTCACTGGGCTTAAAAATTCACCGATAAGTCCGCTATTGGCCGGGTCGAATTCTAAATAATCAGGTTTTTTTCGTTTTAATAGCTCGGGACGTAAGGCTGAGAATGCTCTTTCTGCCAATTTTGATGCTTGTATCTTCTTTTTAAAGAAGGGTTGTTCTTTTTTTACTTTGAAATTTTCAATGGATAAAAGACCAGCTATCCCAAGTAAGGCGAGAAGCGAAATACCTATTCTTGAGTGTTTCCATAGATGCCAATATACACGGGTCATCATAAAAATTCAGACCCCAATATTAAAATCAATAAAATCTTAACCAAAATAGACGCTATGATAAGCACGGAAGATGTTTCTATTATACCTTGTCTTTCAAACCACAAACCAATGAGACCTGGTATGATAAAACCAATGCTTCGAACATCAGAAATGATAGGAGTTTGGATATCCGGTAAAATTTGATAATTGAAGAGATAGCCAAATAAGTATCCAAATAACAAAATTAGCACAGTTTTTCGCTTTCCGAAGATAATAAAAAAATAAGACAAAATCTCGACTGTAAAATAAGCAAGGATTGCGATTAGAAATGTAATCGCGAGACTTTTTGGTTGGTGCAGGTGGAGTGCAATGTAACCTGGAATCACAAGCCCTGTTCCTACGATGCCGAAAATTTCCGAGAAGGCTAAGCTTATAACAAGGCTTAGTCCAATAGAGATAGATAGTATATCGTTCATGATGAGAAGGTAGTCCTGTTTTTTAGATATTGATTCAATTCGAGTCCGATCCCAGCAATATTTCCAATCCCAATAATATAAGAGTTTTCTTGTATTTGTGAGATAATCGATTCAAAAATTGAGTCTACGTCTGCATTTTCCCAATTATAGAGCTTTGTTCCGACCCTACATTTAGATTTCAAAATTTGTAAGGCAATTTTTGTCCCACTTCCAATTAAAAAAATAGATTCGACGTGGTCCCACTTTGAAATTTCGTGAGCCATTAATTTACTTCGATCCATTCTGTCGTCACGACAATTAAAAAGTATGTAGGCTGATCTATTTTTGCCATAACGTTGAATACATTGGTTCCAGATTGTTAGCGTACTTTCCGTATCATTTGCCGCCATCGCATTGATGTATACAATCTGTTTTCCGAAAAATGAGATTTCGACTGGGCTCAAAGCTCCAGGATCAGGAGTAGATGTCCACATCGCAGCAAGTGCTTTTTCTTTTGCTATTCCTAATTCTTTGCATACAGTAAGGGCAAGGATTACGTTTTCTTTATGTTCCCAATAAGGAAATTTTTGCATATCTTCATCTGTGATCTGAATTGCGTTTGAATCTTCTACGACAATGATTTCCGTGTTTCTTTCCTTACATGCCTTTCGTATAACTTCCATATATTTTGTTGGATGTAAGATGAGTTTGCCATTTACAGGGATGGCAGAAGCAAGAGACAATGTAACATCGTATAATGTGGGACCCATTATATCCAGATGATCTTCTCGGATATTTGTGATGACTCCGATGCTAGATTTGAGTATCATTCCCTCACTTGCCCATTGGTATCTGGGTTCGAGAGCCATACATTCAATCACGAGAGCATTGGCGTTTTCTTCCTTCGCCTTCTTTAAAATAGAAATTTGTTCTACAATCGATGGTCTCCCCCAGCGATAGATAGGGTGTTCGGAATGATCCGGAAATATCATTCTTGCCTGCGTTCCCGTCGTTTTCGCAAAAACAAAAAATCCTGAGCTTGTTAGACCTGCTCGAATAAGTCTCGTTATACTTGATTTTCCTCGTGTGCCATTGACATGGATACGTATTGGAAACTGCTTTAATTGAAAATAAAGAATAATTCGCTCTAAGATCAGATAGGCGAGCAATAGTAAAATGACTGTTATAAAAAAGTAAGTAGTGGTATTCACGCTGGTATATGTCAATAATGAAAGCGATTCTTTAAGAGTTTGTCATCAAAATGAAATGATTAAAGGGTATCCTTGATACTGGAACCAGACCCATATGAGCATTCGATATAAGTTTTTGTTAATCCTTAGTGTCAGCCAAATCTTCTTAGTCATCGCCTTAACCACAAGTTTTGCTTACCTAATTCAAGCTGTAAAGAACATCCCACAAAATCAGAGAGCAGAGGATCTCTCCCGCAATTTCCAACGCGAACTAGAATTTAAGGAGGAAAAACTCAGACTCCTTCTCAACGAAATCACGATCAATCCTACAACAAGGTCACTTCTCGAACGGGGACTTTCCAATCGAAATGTGTTTATTCAGAATCTACCCTATATCGAAGGGATCATGAAGCGCTATGGACTATCCATATTTGAAATTGGAGATAAAAATGGAGTCGTCCAATTTCGAGGACATCGGCCAAAAGATTTCGGTGATAAAAAAATTGCACAGCCTATCATTCAAAAGGCTCTTGCTGGCGAAACATTTGCAAGTTTAGAAGATGGACATAGCGGACTTGGTTTCCGATTGGCCGCTCCACTTTTTGGTAGGGGAACTCTCCTGATCGGTCAAGTCGTTGACGACCAATTTACAAAGACAATTTCAAAAGATAACCGTATTCATCTGGCTATATTTCAAGCTGGAAAAGTAAAAACCATCGGATCAGATTTGATGAAGGAATTGATCAAAGAGGATGCCGAACTACTTGTCAACGATCAACGGATTCATTTCAAAGACAAACCTTATTACGTAGTTAAGATACCTTACCAAGTCAAAGAAAATACGGTTAAGGACTTGGTTTTTAGTGTATTGATAGATGAAAATGAAGTTGAATCCAAAACTCTAAAAATTTGGTCTTTTTTCTCAATCGCCTCATTTATGTTATTCGGCATTATCTTTTTGATCTCCTTTTTGTTCTCTCAGGATATCGTTGAAGCAATCAAAATGTTGACCCGAGCAATGAATGATTTGGAAAATTGGACACCAGAGAATCTACCACTGAAACGTTCTGACGAAATTGGTCAAATGGGTCGTGTTTTTGTAGATATGAAAGAGGAATTGTTTCACCATCAAAATCACTTAGAAGAAATGGTTACACAACGTACGCTTGAATTGAATGCAAGTCTTGCAGAGGTACAGAAGTTAAAGGAAGGTCAAGATGGTGACTACTTCTTGACATCTCTACTTATCAGACCTTTAAAAGGAATTTTTTCTAAATCTGAAACGCTAAAAATTTCTATCTTGGAAAGACAAAAAAAAGATTTTTCCTTTCGACAGAAAAAAAGTGAAATTGGTGGAGATATAACCATTTCAGACAGCATCAATCTGTATGGTAAAAAATATACTGTATTTGTGAATGCAGATGCGATGGGTAAATCGATCCAAGGAGCCGGCGGAGCACTCGTTTTAGGAACAGTCTTCAAATCAATCCTTACACGCACACAAAAACAAAAGTACATGCAAGAACGACATCCAGAACGTTGGCTGAAGGAATGCTTTCAAGAAATTCATAACGTGTTTATCAGCTTTGATGGTCATATGTTGATTTCAGCATTCCTTGGTCTCATTGATGAAGAGACAGGTGTCTTGTATTATGTAAATGCGGAACATCCATGGCCAGTTTTGTATCGAGATGATAAGGCATCTTTTTTAGATTCAACTCATATGATGCGAAAGATTGGATTTACTGAGATGTTGGCGGACGATGTGGTGATCAAAGTATTTGCGATGAAGCCCGGCGATGTCATTATCGCTGGGTCAGATGGCCGAGACGATATTTTACTCAGTATGGACGATGGTGTACGTGTGATCAATGACAATGAACATACTTTCCTTGAGCATGTAGTTAACGGTGAGGGAGATTTGAATCAAGTTTTTACATCCATATTGAAAGAAGGTGAACTAACAGATGATCTAAGTTTGATTCGTATTTCCTTTCTAGAATCTGTGGTCACAAATTTGGAAGATGTCAACAAACAAGAGGAATACTTCAGTCATTTGGAAGATGGGATCAATTCGTATCGATTGGGTGATTGGGAAAATGCAATCATTTCATTAGAACATGCTTTGGAATCCGAACCAAGTGATGCTTATTGTTTGCGCGAATTGGCAAAGTTGTATTTGAAGTCTAAAGATTACGACAAAGCAATCGATCTTGCTGAGAAGTATCTCAATTCCAATCCACAAGATACCGAATTCTTGTTTTATATAGCATATGCATATAAACAAAGGCGAAATTTTGGACTGGCTTGTGACTTCGCAGAAAGACTCAGGCTTCGTGATCCAAACAACTTCAAAAACTTGATGTTGTTATGTGAAATCTTGATGCACATGAAGATAGTAAACAAATCGGAAGCCCTATTAGATCAAATGGAAGCTATCCATCCGAATCATTCAAAGGTAGCAAAACTTCGGTATTTTTGGAAAAAACTAGCGTTGAGCGTGTCGGTTTAAAACGAAGCGATGGCATCTTCAGTGGTTGCATAAATTTGGATCACTGAAGAAATCTTTGAAATTTTGAAAATTTGTTGGATTGTCTTTGAAACATTGACAATCCTCAGTCCACCACCTTGCGCAGTTAACTTGTCGTTCAATGACATAAGAAGTCCAAAACCAGACGAATCTATAAAACTCACTCCGCCCAAGTCAAAAATAAACTTAAATGCGTTTTCTGAGGCAGATTCTTTGATCCTTTCTTTTAATAGACCAGCGTTTAACATGTCTAAGTTTCCGAAGAGCTTAAGAACTGTAATGTCTTGAATATTTGTTTCTGTATATTCCATTCCAACCGCTTTGAATATAATCGATTTTTTTGATTGGTCAATCAGTTTAATTTACAAATTTATCCCATTTTTCTTGCATCGATACGTATCTTAGGATTCTCCAAATGAGGTTGGATCCAGATTCGGAATTCGTCAGTATGACAATTCCATATCCTTTTTTTGCATTGAAGAAGGCTAGGGCCTTGTGGCCTTTTGTGTGACCTCCGTGAAAAAAATACTCAGACGAGCCTGATCGGTTCAAAAAGAATCCTCTACCAACGAGGGCATGAACAGTAAGATTTGCCGCGCTCATTTTGGGGGTCAGAAGATATTTTGCCGTTTTTTCACTCAGTAGATTTGAATTTCCATTGTATGCTTTCGCAACTTCATTGAACAAATTCCCGATCTCTTCAGGTGTCGTCCAAAGGCCGCCGGAACCCAACTCTGGCGTTACAAATTTTTTTTGAGGCATCAGATTCCCGTTTTCATCATGACCCTCACAAAAATCATCTGCGGAGGTCAAATTTTGGCGGAAGGTGCTTTGTTTCCAGTGAAGGTCTTCCGAAACATAAAGTCGGATGACTGTATTAAAATCATATTTTGTAGTTTCAGAAAGAATTTCCTGTATGATGGAGTAACCACCACCGGAGTATCGAGACTTTGAACCTGGGGAATAATATAGTGCAAGCCCATGGCCATTTTTTTCTGCATATGTATCGCTAATTTCCGTTAGATGCTTTTTCCCATTATTGATGGGATCATCCCAATTGCCTTTCTCAGTCAGACCACTTGTGTGAGATAAGAGCAGGTCTAAATTTACAAATTCACCTTTTTTACGTTCTTTTAAGTTAACTTTATACTTTCTGAGTTTATGGTTCCAATTCTCATATGGATCAAATCGTCTATCGTCGATCAGCCTTCCAGCCGCTAATGCAATTGTTGTTTTTGAAAGAGACCCAGCTCTAAACAATGTTTGGTTGGTTACAGGATCTTTTGTTTTTAAATTTTTAACTCCGTAGTTTTTTTTCCACACTAACGAAAAATCTTTATAAACGGCAATACCTACTGCAGGAACATTTTGTGCTTTCATCACCTCTTCAAGCGATATATCTTGATCGCTTTTGGGTTTCTCCTTCAGCTTGAGTTGTCTCCCGCCAAAGATAATCTCGGTAACAATGGATTTATAAGAGGACATATCTCCCTTTGTTCCACCCCATGGACTCACCAAAATAATAAGAATATTACTTTTGTTATCCTGATAAATGATGTTAGAGATTCCCTTTTCTTTTCCGTACGTCCAATGAAAATAATCACCAACATAAAGCCCCTCCCCAAAATAAATTGGATCACTGGCAACAGCATCTTTAATCACGGTTTTGTCAAAAATAGAGGTGACTTGATTTTTGAAGAGGAGAGTTGGTTTGGAAAGTTCTTGGCTCCATAATACCAAGTCTTCTGGATTGGAATAAATACCACTATTACCCAGGACAGTCTCATTCATATCCACATAACTATGTGTCATGTGAAGTGGTGCAAAAATTTTTTCCCTAATATATTCATCATATTTTTTTCCGGATAACTCTTCGATCAAAAGACCTAATATAAAATAGTCAATTCTGCTATATTTCCAATATTCTCCCGGTGGAAATGCCAAAGGAATTTTAGCTTTGATGAAATTAGTTTTTAACAATGCTCGAGGGTTTTTGCCTGGATTTGAATCAAAATTAGGATCTACTTCAATGATTTTCGGAAGTCCTGTTGTTTGGCGGAGCAGATGTGAGATTTTTATATCAGGGTATGGAAACCAAGGAAGATGATCGATGACACGAGATGATTCGCTTATATTTTTTTCAAGTAGCAGAATTTTAATGGCATAAGTGGTGAAGGGCTTGGAACCTTCACCGAGAGGGAAGCTATGTTTTCGATAGAGTTGAGAGGGAAGATCTCCCTTTTTTTGATAGATAGTTTCCCTCATCAAGATCTCATTTCCCTTTGAGATCAGAACTACCCCTTGGAAATTTTCGGCTTTGAGTCGGAGTCGAAGTTCCTTTTTCGTTTCTTGTGAAAGCGAACCACTCGAATCCTCTCCACAAGAAAACAAACAGAAAATATTAAAAACAAAAAACCAAAAGAGCGAAAAATGCATGTTATCTTTGGATTAAGCTTTCATGGTATCCTTCGGGAGGAATAAACCCAAGTGAATCTAAAATCGTCGCGGCAACATTCGCTAAACCAAAGTCGTTCTTTTGTGATTTAAAATGAATTTGGTTGTTTGGATCATACACTACAAATTGTACTGGGTTTAGAGTATGACTAGTTTTAGGAACAGGCTCTCCCGCCTTCGATATTTGAGGGTTACCCTTTTTGTCCAATTGATACATTTCGTCCGCATTTCCATGATCGGCAGTAATGTACATAACTGTATTTGATTCCTTACATATTTTCATAAGTCTTTCGATACAAACATCTAGATATTCTAAACCCTTTATCGTTGCAGGCATGTTTCCAGTATGTCCAACCATATCTCCGTTAGGGTAGTTGACTCTCAAAAAAGGATACTTATGCAATTGGATGGCTTGTACTAAAGTATCAGTAATTTCTTTTGCTTTCATTTGAGGGCTTTGGTCAAATGGAATGATATCAGATTTAATTTCTTCGTAGGTTTCTAGAGATTCATTGAAGTAACCGGACTTGTTGCCGTTCCAAAAGAAAGTAACATGTCCATACTTTTGAGTTTCAGAAATCGCATATTGAGCTACACCTTCGTTCACTAAATATTCTGCCATAGTTCGATCAATTTGAGGTGGAGATACTAAGTATTGTTTGGGGATAAAGGCATCACCATCGTACTGCATCATACCAGCAAATTCTATAGTGGGAAAAAATTTACGATCAAAAGGGGTAAACGGCTCTTCCGTGAATGCTCGCGAGATTTCGATCGATCGGTCACCACGAAAGTTAAAGAATATAACAGAATCGCCATTTTGAATTTTACCGATTGGTTGGCCGTTGGTATCTCCTACAACAAATCCAGGAATATATTGGTCGATCAATTTTGGATCTTCTTTATAGTAGGA
The DNA here is from genome assembly GCA_027531445.1 of Leptospira sp. Taxonomy (GTDB): domain Bacteria; phylum Spirochaetota; class Leptospiria; order Leptospirales; family Leptospiraceae; genus Leptospira_A. The sequence continues at coordinate 17,778 of JAPZRK010000035.1, read as the reverse complement.
TTCGATCGCATCTTTGGCGGACGAAAAAATTCTTCCTTCACCTAATACGTGTATATTCCATCCTCTTTCAATCATTGACCAATCCGCTTCATAACGGTCCATTGTGATTTCCATTCTGCCGCCTCCGGAAGCAATGGCTATATCCAATCCAGCATTACGCAATTCAGTTAGCTTTTGTTCGAAAGGAATGAGATAATCCAAAGAAGATTTTTCTGGCACATCTCGACCATCCAGTAGGATATGGATTCGAATCTTTTTTACTCCTTCCTCTTTCGATTTATGAATCATGGCGACTAAGTGATCGATATGACTGTGAACATTACCATCCGAAAATAATCCCAAAAAATGTAAGGTAGATGATTTGCTGATTGTATTGTGGATGAGTTTTTTCCAAATTTCACCACGAAACATACTACCTGAATCGATGGAAGCACTCACCAATTTGGCACCTTGGTCAAAGATTCGGCCTGATCCGAGTACATTATGTCCAACTTCTGAGTTTCCCATATCCTCATCACTTGGCATTCCAACAGCGGTACCATGTGCTTTTAATAGGACGGATGGGTGTTCTGACCATAGGCTTTTGAGGACGGGCATTTTTGCCGCGGCAATCGCGTTTCCTTCTTCTGATCCGTGTTTTGTGAAACCAACTCCATCTAACACAACAAGTAAAACTTGTTTGGCAAGTGATCCAGCGGGATTTTTGGTGAGTGATAACATACTTTTGATTCCTATAATCCTATTTTAAAAATTATTGTGAATTCTGCAATTGAAAGATGTCGAGAGGTGTCAGCTCAACAGAGATTGGAGCTGGGCTTAAAAGTAAATTTGCTTGGTTTGTATCGTATATGATTAGACCTGGGCTACGGAAGTCGGTATTGCCGACAATTAGCTTTCCGTCTTCAGTCAGAAACATGCCACTCAAATTTGCCCCGACATTGCCAGGAATTTCGATCAGAGTTCCAAGTTTTGCTCCCGTACTCGGCTGAAAGATTTGTATACTCTTTTTGAAACTTGCATCCAAAATTGAAGCATAACCAATCGATTCATTCTTGATTTGAAAACTTGAGATATCGCCACCTGCTACTTCTTCACTATATAAAAAACCTGGTCTGAATGTTCGCGACGGCAAATGAAAAGCAATGATCCCACCATCATTCCTTGAGAGAAAACCAGTAAAGGCAGTGCATGAAATCAGCAGATGCGGATCACCAAATAATGTTTTTTTATAAATTTTACCAGTTGGGTTGCGGACAGGAAGCGTATAGACCTGGACGATTTGATCTAAATTAAGATCAATTTCGATTAGTAGTGAATCAGAGTTTGGTGGAAAAAATCCCGATGTGTCATTTCTATCTAACCGCTGTAATGTTACGAAAAGCCTAGATTCATGTTGTACCATCGATTCCGCTTCTAAAAAAGCGTCTGGATTTCCTGAACTTGAAAATGTTTCTCTAAACCTAGACAAGGAAATACTTCCTTGTAAAAGTCCTGTATTTGCGTTATAAATTGGGATTGCATCCGAATTATATAAAGCAATGTAGTATTTATCATTCCAAACCGAAATGTCGTGCGGGTTTCTTCCCTGCCCAACACTAAAATCTTGGACGGTTAAAAAAGCCAAAGCTGGATCGAGCACTTGAATCGTGTCCCGATTCAATCGGTTCACAATGTACACTTTTTGATTGAAAAACCGACCAATGGCATCTGAATGAATCGTTGCAGATGTAGGTGAAGATGTAAGCGAATTTAAGTCGAAAGATTTAAATCTACCTCCGCTACTAAAATCGGATGTCACAACTCCGACAGAAGCTGGAGAGGAAAAAACGAAAAGGTATTGAAGGAGATTTGGTTTTTCAATTTCCAAAACATTGCAATGGAATGAAATGAAAAGTGGTATTATGAGTATTAGGCGTTTCATTTTACGAACGAACATATCAAAAACGATAGCTCCCTGTTAAGTAATAGCTACGTCCTGGGAGTGGATAACCAACAAAATCCTCGACTTTTTTGTCTGTTAGATTTCTAACTTCAAATGTAATTAAAAATTCTCGATCTAATTCCTTGTCTCGATATGGTATATAAGTCAAAAAACAGTTAAAAATTTGTCGTGCGGGAAGGTATCCAAAGTATTCATTGGTCCGATCTCTAAAGTTTGCCCCAATGAATAAGTATTCGACACCTAACTCTCCCCAATCTTTAAAATAAGTAATTTGCGAACTCATTTGACTCTTTGGCCGAAGGGGTAAGTATTTTCCATTCAATGAAGGAGAATCCGACGTGTTTCTTGCATTTTGATAGGTGTATTGGAAATTAAATTTCCAACCTTTGTTCCAAGTAAACAAGTGGCTCGTTTCAATTCCATTGATTGTCGCTTGATCTACATTTTCTGGTCTTAGAGTAAATTGTGAGTTTGGTAAAAAGAGGATCATGTCATAGATTTTCTTTTGAAAATAAACAAGTTCACTATCCCATTTCCATTCCTGCGTTACCTTTGATTTTAAAAAAAGACCTGCATCTGAATTGCGGCTCATTTCGGGCTTTAAAGAAGCATTTCCAACTATGCTTCCTCGTTCACCGAATAACTCGATAAAAGCGGGAATCCTGAATTCCTTACTGATATTTCCCATAATACCAAAATCATAACTTTTTTCTTGGAAAATGATAAACTTTATCCCAAAACTTGGATTTGTGAAATTTCGTTGGATTTTAAACTGATCTACTAATGGATCATTGAATTGATTACGTAGAGAAGCTAAATCCTTTCCAAATCGATCTTCATATCGATCAAAACGAATTTGAGGAACGAAAAATAATCGATTCTTAAAAAACCTTATCTCATCTTGTAATTGAAAGCTTGTATAATTCCTTCTTTTTGAGGGATCTTTACTTTCTGTTTGGTGGTCACTTCGCATTCTGTCTCTATTAAAATACTCCTGTTCTGCAGATACCGAGGTTCGCAAAATTTGATTGTATTGGAGTAGATAAATAGTGGGTGAAATAGAAAATCCGTATTGTTTGATATCAGTTCTGGAATCAGGCAATCCGTTCGAAAATTCACTCTTCGGATCAAAAAGATCATCGGTACTCGTATTGTGAAAAAGTTTCGTTTCTAAATTGATTGAGTCGTGCAAAAACTCTTTTGTATTTGTAGAGATCGCATTTGAAAAACGTGTAAATTTTCTTTGGACACTTTCTGTTTGGCGGTTGCCGGGGCCCGGAAGTCCTTGTTTTCGGTATAAAAAATCGTTCAAAAAACTAATATTTGTTTTGCCAATTTGATAGTTGATGTTACCTGTGAGACCACCTTTTTCATATTGAGCATTTCTTCTTTGGTCAATGATATCATCATAAGTGTTAAATAACAATGTCCCTTGGTTATTCAAATAAGCAAAATTTTGATCTGATTTTTCTCCCAATGCTTGAAAGTAATACGAACCATTCTGAAAAGAATTCATATGTGTGACTGTCGACTTTGTTGTTTTAAAGCTTCCGCCTTGAATAGAAATACGTGTTCTAGGTTTTACTGCTCCTGTTTTTGAAACCAAATTGATAGAGCCGCCAATATTTGATCCAGAAAAACCAGCAGGTGTAGATGATTTATAGATTTCAATTTTTTCAAGATTGTCAAATGGCAGATCTGCAAGATTGATTTCACCTCCCTGTGAATTATTAAGTGGAATTCCATTCCAATACACCTTTGTTTGGTTAGGATTTGTTCCTCGAATGGAAAGTGTAGAATAGGAACCGAGACCACCATACTGTCTTATCCGAATCCCTGCCTCTCTCTCCAAAATATCTGGTAGCGAAAGATACCTATTTTTTGTAGAATCCAGAATGATCTCTTTTTGAAAGGAAGTTGGATTTTTAGAAAGATTGGGATTTTTTGAGGAAGAATCCACTTCCGTAGAAACTTCGATCGGTGTCTGTTTATTTGTTTGAGAAAGTGATGGGATAGAAAAGACCAAAATGGCACTTAACAAAATATATCTGCAGTTAGATGCTCGTAGGCGACTTCTCATTTGTGATTCAGACAAAACGGTCTACGAACAGTGTTTCTTTTTTCTCCAACTGAGCAAGAAAAAATGCGGACTTGATTTATAGATCTCAAAGATTTGTTCTTATGAAGAAATATGATGTATTTGGCGTTGGAAATGCGCTGGTAGATATCATCGCGTTCATTGAACCGATGTTTTTAGAAAAGCAAAACATAACTAAAGGTGTGATGACACTTGTCGACGAAACAAGGCAAGGACAGATTTTGGCAGATTTACATGAGGCCAAAAAGGAATTGAGATCAGGTGGAAGCGCGGCTAACACGATGATTGCGATCGCTAATTCTGGCGGAGCATGCGCTTATTCTGGCAAAGTTACCAAAGATACGTACGGCGAATTTTATAAAAAGGACATGGAAGAAGCAGGAGTGTTCTTCGAAACAGAACCCGATCTTGAAGGCCATACAGGCACTTGCGTTGTCTTAACAACTCCAGATGCAGAAAGGACTATGTTAACTTCCTTGGGAATTTCGACTTCTCTTGCTCCAGCCGATATTGATATAGAAAGACTTAAAGTTTCAAAGTTTGTTTACGTTGAAGGTTATTTATGGGACGGAGATTCTACAAAGAAGGCAAGTGAACTTGCAATGTCCGAAGCAAAAAAACACAATGTTAAGGTTGCCTTTACATATAGTGATCCCTTTTGTGTGAACAGATCACGAGATGAATTCATCCATTTAACAAAAGAATATGTTGATGTAGTTTTCTGTAATACCGAAGAAGGACTTGCCCTGAGTGGAAAGACGGATCCTCGGGAAGCAGTCGAATTTATTAGTAAGCTAGCGGACTATGTTTTTATGACGGCAGGCAAAGACGGAGCTTATGTTGCAGAAAAGGGCATGATTTCGTTGGTGCCTGGTTTTCCAGTCAAACCGATTGATACAACTGGTGCAGGCGATGCATTCGCCGCAGGTGTGTTATACGGATTGACAAATGGATATTCCAACAAAAAGGCCGCTAGATGGGGCAATTATGTTGCGTCGCGTATTGTTCAGGAAGTTGGTCCCCGACTCACAATCAAGCTAATGGGACGACAAGACGAAATACTCAAAGATTTTAAAGATTAGTAGAGGAGGGTTGATACCTCTCCCCAAAATCCCCTTATCTTTGTTACAATCTCCATTGGAGCGAATGGTTTCTCAATGACGCCTATCGCTCCTTTGGCTTTGTATTCTAAAATCTCGTTTTTTTGGACTCTAGATGTGATAAAAATGATTGGAATCTGTTTTGTTTTATCTTCTTTTTTCAATTCTTCGCTTAATGTTAAGCCGTTCATTCCTGGCATCAACACATCAATCAAAATCAAGTCGGGAGCTTCCAATTTTGCTCTGTCCAAACCTTCTTTTCCGCTCCTAGCAAAGATTAGATGAAAGTTACTGTTGATTGAAAGAGCAATTCGTAAAATTTCTATAATGTCTTCTTCGTCTTCGACTATGAGTATGGATTGAAGTTGTTTTTGCATAACTATTGGTTCACTTCGTTTAAGGATTTTGGCAGTTTGATTTGAAATGTTGTGCCCGAATCAGAAGTTTTGTAACCGATGGAACCGAGCATTGATTCCAAAAACGCTTTGGTAACAGATAAACCGAGTCCAGATCCTCCCACTAACTTATCTTTTGGTGGAGCTCCCTGGGCAAAACGGTGAAAGAGACGTGGTTGGAAATCGGCATCGATTCCTGGACCACAGTCGGAAACTTCGATGTATGCCTCCTTTTCCGTCTCATAAACCCTGATGGAAACTGTCTCATTTTTGGGTGTATACTTTACCGCATTTGAGATTAGATTATTGATGCAATGGATCAGACGATCTTCATCCACAAAAACTATAATTGGTTTACTTGTTCCTTCCACTTTTAGGCTTACATGAAATTGATCTGCAAACGATCGCATACTTTCTGTCACTGTTTCGACAATCTCGCCGAGACAATGATTTTTGTATGTAAAGTTGATATTACCTGAATTCAATGCTTCTAAGTCGAGGAGGTCGCCAACAAATCGAACCAACCTTTGTGTATTCTTTTTGCAAATATTGAGAAGTGATTTTGTTTGTGCAGTTAATTCACCTGCTACGCCACCAATCAAAAGTTCAATGGCACCTTTGATCGAAGTTAATGGTGTTCGTAGTTCGTGACTGACGAGACTGATAAATTCGTTCTTTAAAATCTCCGCTTTTTTTCGAATCGTGATATTTCGAACGATGGCAAGAACTTCTTCTTCACCACTCTTGGAGAGTCTCATCTCGAAAAACTTTTCCCCATCGTATTTATCGATAGAAAATTCCATTGTCGCAACGATTCCGGATGCAATCACCTCATCTCGTTTGGTGGTGATACACTCTAATCTATCCTTGGGAAAAATTTCCTCCAAGGCAAAAAATTGAATTTCGTTTCTTTCGTTCCAGTTAGAAAATTCAGGATAGTCTTTGTAATTGATCACAAGCCCATTTTTATGAATGCGATACAATTCATCGGGGATCGCGGTGATAATGGCTTTATTTTTAAAGAGAACGTTTCCATAGTCCAATTCTACTTCTTTCTTCTGGGTGCATTCATCCGTGCGAACGATCAAAAATGCTTCGTAAGGTAGGATAAAAAAATCAAACCACCGGTTATCGAATCCGTAGAATTGTTTGATTTCCCTTGGCTGTTTATCTTCTCCAGATTTCATCATGGCCAAGCCCAGTTCTGTTTCCATAACAAAGGGAAAGGTGGTCCAAACATTTTTACCGAGTAGTTCGATTGCCGACATACCTGTCATTAGGAGGGCTCTTTCGTTCGCATAAACGTAATTCCAGTCCTTATCCAAAATATATATGGCATCTTGCACCAAATCCAATGATTTCTGGAGGGCCTCGAGAGACAAATTCTGTTCCATTTCAAAAAGAAGTTGCTTTGCCGCAAAAAAGCTTGGTTCATCTTTGAAAAAGCCTTTGATTTTTTCTAAATTTTCTCGCATAAGTCCAAATATATCTAAATTAAATCCAGAGTTATGATCCAAGTCAGCAATTTATCAAAATTTTACGGGGAAAAACGGGCAATTTCGGGCCTGAATTTCAAGCTAGAGAAAGGGGAAGTGGTTGGACTCCTTGGTCTGAATGGTGCAGGAAAGACAACTACGATCCGAATCCTCACTGGATTTTTGATTCCATCTTCCGGTGATGCTCAAATCGATGGTAAGTCGATCTTCGATTTTCCTTTAGAAGCAAAACGAAAGATTGGGTATCTTCCTGAATCACCACCATTGTACGAGGATTTCACCGTTTTCGATTACTTACAGTTTGTTGGTCGATTGAAACAGATCAGTGAATCTGAATTGCTTTTGGAAATCGAAAGAGTGATTCTTAAAACGAATTTAAAAGATGTACAGGACAAATTGATTTCAACTTTGTCTCTCGGTTTTAGAAAAAGGGTAGGGATTGCGCAATCTATTCTAGGGAATCCAGAAGTGGTCATCATGGATGAACCCATTTCCGGACTCGATCCCAAACAGATTGTGGAAATTCGAAACCTTATTCGAAGTTTGGCGGGAGAACATACTGTGCTGATCTCCAGTCATATCTTAAGCGAGATTTATAAAACCTGTGATAAATTCCTATTTTTGCATAAAGGGGCACTCAGGCAAGAGCTGAGTTTTTCGAAGTTGGATGAAGAGATGTCGCGACTTGCTGGTTTAGAACTTTCTCTTTCAGGCAAAACTAAAGAAGATCTCACTTCCTTTATTCAATCATTGCTCAATGGATCAGATACATTTTCTGTATTACAATCTAGTTCAGAGGAAAGCACCTTTGTGATTCAATCACAAGATACAAAGTCCTTCAAAGAAAGACTTTTTCAAGTTGCGACACAAAACGGAATTCAAATCGAATCGATTAAAAAACAAGAAGTTTCGCTGGAACAAATTTTTATGGAGAAAATATGAATTTTCAAACAGCACTTTGGATTTTTAAAAAAGAATTCAAACTTTTTTTTGGAACGTATATGGGCCCATTGGTGCTCGGTGGTACCGCGTTTTTAAATGCACTATTCATCATGATTTTAAATTTCAATGGAAGAGCAAATTATGAAGAAGCAACCGTAGTCACCTTCGTTTCCTTTATGACGACAATACTTATCGCTATGGTAATTATTTCAATGGGATCGATTGTTGAAGAAAAGAATAAAGGTACACTTGAACTTTTGTTTACGAGTCCCATAACAGATTTAGAAATCGTAGTCGGTAAATTCATGTTTGGTGTTTCCATATGCGCCATCATTAGTCTTTTTATCAATGGATTGTTTCCCATCCTGCTTTACGCTTATTGGCAAGCGCCATTATATATCGTTCTGTCTGGCACAATTGGAGTTTTTCTGTTAGGTACGTTCACATTTACTGTGGGGCTCTTCGCTTCTAGTCTTGCCAAAAATCAAATGGTATCACTCTTAATTTCTGTCGTGATCCTCCTTACTCTTTGGGTCGTTGGATACTTTTCACATCTGTTCCAATCAACGACTAGAAAGGTATTGTTTCACCTTCATATATTTTCACATTTTATCGGATTTTCGAAAGGTGTTCTTCCTTTAACGGGAATTATATTCTTTGTTACAGGATCTTTTTTGTTTTTATATCTGACTGTTAAAGTTCTCGAATCTAGAAGATGGAGAGGATAATTAAATGAGTATTTCATTGGATCGTATTTTTCCTTTTATCAGTGTTCTTGCACTCTATATCTATTTTCTTTTGGACGGTATGGTTACCGATCCAGCGAAACGATTGATATGGTTGGGTGCTGTTTTCCTAGTTATATGTTCTGATACGATATATCGATTGGTTATGTCTGGTTTTCGTAAATCAGACCAAAACCGTATGATCGGTGTGCTACTTGGTGTAAGTTCGTTTCTGTTATCTGTTCTTAGAGATTGGCTGGATTCCACACAGGTTGCAGGAATCAATCCCGAGGCAAGTGCCATTCCTAAAATCAGAGAGTTTCTATTATTGTTTGTAGTTATTTTTGCTTTTTCATTTTTGATTCAAGTTGTTTTACTTGAAATCGGACGTGCCTCACTTGAGGCTCAAAGCAATCTAGCAAAGTCCAAAGGAACTCTCATACAAAACGCATTACTCGGTTTTTTAATCGTTCTCCCGATTCTAATCGCGATCAACTACTTTGCCATCAAACGTAATTACAATTTTGACCTGAGTTCGAAGGGAAAACATTCACTTTCACCAGTCGCTCGCAATCTTCTCAAACAAATAACGAAAGAAACATCCATCACGGCTTTTTACCCAAGACCACTTGAGGCAGATGGACCAGCAAATTCTTTTGCTTTAACGCGTATTCGTCCCGATGTAGAAATAATGTTGGATCAAATTCGATCTGAAAATTCTCTCATATCCATTCAGTTTATCAATGCGGATGTTGAACTCGATCTTATGAAGGATTTTGGTCAAGCTTCTAACGGTACAATCATCATTAGATCAAAAAAGGATTCACTTCTTGATGGAGGTACTCCTTTTGCCGAAGAAAAAATATTCATCAAAGAACCGAATGATTTAGAAGAAATGGAACGAAAGTTAGTTTCTGCTTTGTTTACTGTTTCGACCGAGCAGAAAAAAGTATACTTTACTACCGCCAATGGAGAAAGGTATGGATTAGGTTTTAAGTCCCTTCCCAATGAACAAATCAATCGATTCACCACAAATCTTCAATTTTTAAATTTTAAAGTCAATGAGTGGGGTTTTGCGAATGGATGGCCTTCCACCTTGCCAGCTGACGCGGATATGGTTGCAATCATAGGCCCGACTGTCCCATTTTCCGAAGATGCACGGTCTGCTATCAAAAAGTATGTCTTAGAAAACAACGGAAAATTATTTATCACCATTGAACCGAAAGGACGAGAAGATTTTTCATGGTTATTGGAAGTATCTGGATTGGCATTTCAAAATGAAACTTTGGTCGAAGTTGTTGAAAAGCCTGGCGTAATCATTGCAAAGCGATTCAGTGATAACAAACTTACTGAGTTGATTCCCAAAAAAGATTTAGGTGTATTGTTTCCGTATAGTGGTTTGTTTAAAACTTTGTCTGTAGGAACAACTCCATTTTTATTTAAAGCAGAGAATTTATTGGAATCAGGGTTTGAGGCCTTTTTAGATAAAAATAAAAATTCAAAGTTAGATGGAGAGGAGAAAAAAGAGAATCATATCCTTTCAGCTTTATTGACACCTCTCACTTTAGACCCGGAGAAAAAAGGACGGATTGTGATTCATTCTGGTACTTCTTGGATTACGGATCAATATATATCTTATACCATCAACACACCATTCGCAAATAGTCTGGTCACTGGTATGTTTTTAGATACGGCCATCGCTGAGATTCCAAAACAAAAAGATGACGCTAACACAGTCAGTTTATCCGACAATCAAAAGTTAATCGTATGGGCGATTGGAGTATTTTTATATCCAGGTCTCATATTTGGTTTAGGTTCATACTATGTAAATTCAAGAAGGAAAAAATCAACAGTCGAAGTATGAACCAACGGATAATTTATTTTATTTTTTCCTTAGTTGTTTTGTTTACGGTATTTTTGTATCTTGATGAAAAAGTTGAGAATCAAACGGAAGTTAGTTTTTTAAAAGAAAATTGGAAAGTAATCCGCTTTATCCCACCCAAAACTACATGGTGTGGAGAAAAAGATCCAGCGTTTTCTGAATCATTAGTTCAAATGGAGATTTTTGACCGAGGTTGGCAAAAGCCACCAGTCTTTTCTGTAACAAATATCGACATTAATTCACAAGAAAAGCTAACCTATGAAGGCAATTTTAATATCAAAAATACTTTTTCAGACATGAGTGTTTTACGAACTAAATTCATTGAAGTAACGACTGATCCGATTAACGAGTCAAATTGCCTCAAAGACGACGCGCCGACATTTATTTTAAGCAAAGATTTTTTGGATATATCGCAAGATTTGCCTGGCAAAAAAATGATGATCGGAAAAAAATTAGGCTCCGACTCGTCGCGGGTCATTGCACGAATTGATGCACAGATAATCTCGCCATACACTTACTTGGTGGATAAATTTAGAGCAAATCCGATTACTCTAAGAGAAAGACAATTCTTTGCGTATAGCGGCGGATTTTTATCCTATATCCACTTGAGTGGACAAGGATTGGATGTTCGTGTAGAAAATACTGCCAAAAAAAACCAATATGATACCTACGTAAATCATTGGAGTCGACTGACTGGGGAACGAATTGTTTTACCTCCAGATGTTGGAAATCAATTTGAAAATCAAATTAGATCCCTTCGAGCAGATTTGTATCCAGATGAGGCAAACGGTCCAGGCATAAAGCTTTCGGCAGAGACTAAGAATTCTATCCCTGAAATGACTCTCGAAATTTCTCACTCCCAAAGATACTCATGGAAATTGTTCATCTTCGCCAAAATCGATTGGAATGGGCAAAGCTACAGACCCATTTTGCGGGAGATTCAGCCGCATTTTAAAGAGAGTATTAGCTATCTTAAGGAGGAAACATTCCAAAATTTCCTACAATCTGCTTTGAATGTGAAAAATGCTTCCCGCTTTGAACGTCCTAATCAGAAAATCCAATAAGGTGCAAAATTCGGATCCCTATCAGGCAAGAAGTCAAATTTTAAGAGATATTTTTTTCTCTCCAAAATCAGCTTTCGAATCCTACTATCAAAAGACTGAGCTTGCAAGCAGAGATTTATTTCTCATTCATTTGAACTTAGTCATTCTTGCGGGCATCTCCAAATTCTTTGGCAATCTCCTCTCAATTTTTTTATTTAAAATCAGCACATCCGATGAGGAATCAAACGTATCTCTTTTTGATGGAGTTGTCTCCGTTATACTATTTTATGTTTTAGTGATTGTTTTACTTCGTTTAACAGACAGTTTCCGAATGTACCACCAAATGCGCGATAAATCAAAAGACTGGTCTGGTCCGGAACCACATGTATTTTTGATTTCTTTTTTGCCACTTACATCCACTTCGATTTTCTGGTGCTTACCACAACCTATTCCCATTCTCTTTTTAGGACTTGGATTTTTATACTCACTCCATCTTGCCTATCTTTATTTGTCTGTCCAAAGATCTTGGTCAACGCGCGATTTTTTCTTTTTGCTAATGAAGGTCGTTTTGTTCTTTTTGGTTTTTCTAACTATACCGATGGTTTTCTATCACATCATTAGGACGGCTCTCAATTGAAGATTTTTTTAGTGGGTATCGGCGGTATAGCCATGGGGAATTTAGCTTTTATGCTAAAGGAACAAGGCCACCAAGTTTCTGGATCTGATCAAAATTTATATCCACCCATGTCGGATAAGCTCATCGAATGGGGTCTATCACCAAAGTCTGGCTATATGGCAGAAAATGTGGCAGATGCTGACCTTGTGATCATCGGGAACGCTATTTCTCGTGGGAATCCGGAAGTAGAGGCTGTACTTAATTCTGGAAAAGAATATATGAGTATGGCCCAAGCGATAGGACATTTCTTTTTAAAAGGGAAAAAGCCGATCGTGATCGCTGGAACACATGGAAAAACAACGACTACATTTTTAACACATTATTTGCTATCAGAGATAGGACTTGAGCCAGGCCTTTTTGTGGGTGGCATTCGAGCAGATGGTTTTCCCGGTTTTGCGATAGGGAAGGGAGAATACTTTGTCATTGAGGGAGATGAGTATGACAGTGCATTCTTCGACAAAAGTTCGAAGTTTTTGCACTATAGACCGCATTATTTAGTGTTAAATGCTTTAGATTTTGATCATGCAGATATTTTTTCCGACTTGGAAGCGATCAAAGTAATGTTTCGTAGACTTCTCAATTTAGTACCTAATCACGGAAAGATTTTTTCGTGGAAAGGTTCCAAAAATCTCAATTCAATTCTAGAGACGTTCAAACATGCACCTGTCGAATACTTTGAGTTAGGTGAAAAGTCCTCTATTTTTAATTTCAAAAAAGGGATTTTGTCAGATATTAAATCTAAAAAAGTTTTGAAACCAACACTAATCGGAGCACATAACTACCGCAATGCAGAAGCAGCAGTGCGCGTATGTTTACAAATTGCACCAAACAAAAAAGAAGAGATACTGAATGCCTTTCTCCGGTTTCCTGGTGTCAAACGTAGACAAGAGATTCTATTTAAGTCAGAAAACAGCATTCTCGTTGAGGATTTTGCACATCATCCCGTGGCTATCTATGAGACCATCAAGGCACATAAGGAAGCATATCCTGATTACAAAATCTTTTCACTATTTGAACCGAGGAGTGCTACTTCTCATCGTAATGTGTTTCAAGATGACTTTGCTAAATGTTTTAAAGGTTCAGATTCAACCTTCATTACAGAAGTATTTCAGTTAAATAAGGTATCTAGCAAAAATCGTCTGAATGTAAAACGCTTAATTCGTGATGTAGAGTCAAAGACAAATAAACCAGCGTTTTATTGCAAAGAACCGAAAGATATACTAGCAAAATTGGCAAAAGAACTTCCCAAATTAAAAAATAAAAAATTGATCATACTTGCAATGTCCAACGGAGCCTTTGGTGGCATTTATCCTGAGTTGAAAAAACTTATATCAGAAAGAGAAACGAAATGAGCTTAATTGAAGACATTCAAGCAATAATTAAGGAATCGGAAGAAGCACTTGTTGTTTGTAAAGATGAAGAAGAATTAGATCAAACAAAAAATATCTATGTTGGCAAAAAAGGAAAGCTAACGAATGTTCTGAAAGGATTGGCCTCTTTATCTGTCGAAGAAAAGAAGACGATAGGTAAAATCGCAAATGAAGCCCAAGTCCGAATCGAATCATTCTTAGAGACTCAACGTAAAAAACTTAAAGAAGAGTTTTACGAAGTCAAATTGAAAGCAGAAATCTTCGACGCTATGCGACCTATGCCTGTAAACGAAAGAGGTACTTTGCATCCGATCACACAAATCCAATATGAAATTGAAGACATCTTTACTTCTATGGGATTTTCAATCATGGATGGTCCCGAAGTGGAAACGGATGCCAACAATTTTGGAGCCCTTAATTTTACAGAAGATCACCCTGCACGAGATATGCAAGATACCTTCTACACAACAGATGGCAATCTTTTAAGAACACATACATCAGCGATCCAGGCACGTGCGCTACGTGACCTAAAGCCTCCTTTTCGGATGATTGCACCTGGAAGGGTCTTTCGATACGAAGAGGTCGATGCTTCTCATGAGAACACCTTCTATCAAGTTGAAGGGATGGTAGTTGGTGAAAATATCTCTATCGCAAATTTGATCTACACAATGGAAACCTTGTTATCAACTGTTTTTAGGAAGACTGTGAAAACAAGATTACGTCCAGGATATTTCCCTTTTGTTGAACCAGGCTTTGAATTAGATATTCAATGTTTGGTTTGTCATGGCAATGGATGTTCCGTTTGTAAACAATCTGGTTGGCTTGAGCTTCTTCCATGTGGTCTGATTCATCCGAACGTTTTGTCCCATGCAAATCATGACCCAAAAAAATGGTCAGGATTTGCTTTTGGTTTGGGACTGGATCGTCTCGTTATGATGAGATATGGGATTGGAGATATCCGTTACTTTCAATCGGGTAATCTCCGGTTTCTCAAACAATTTTAGTTAATTCCTAGTTTCAAAACTTTTATTCTATCAAGCACGCTTGTAATTTCTGATTGATGAACTTCAGTTTGACTTGTTTCCCTTTGAAACTAAAGTTTTCAGTGGTTAGTATTTCTTTGTTGTATTTGTCAAAAAGGTTTGTCACAAGCAAACTTCCTCTTTCAGTTTCTACAGCGCAGAGTACATAGGGAGTTTTTTTATCGCCACCTGGGTTAAAGTGTACGGTCGTTGCCGATAATAGCGTACATAACTCTCCATCTTTTGCGTCCACTGTATTGACACCAATCAATCGAGAAATTTGTGGAGCTTTCGCTGGTTTTTCATTGTCTTCTGTTGCAAATAACACAACTGAATTGATGCTATCAATTCCACCATTCCCTCCCAGTAGACTAACGCGAGGATGTGATGCACATTTTTTCGGTATTGGGTTCACGGCTAAATCGTATTGGGATGCGATATCTATAAGTCCCGTGACTCCCGATAAAGACATAGCGGCTTGGTAATTTAAGATCCCGCCACCGTAATTGATGGGGATTTCTTTATCTCCCGTTCTAATTTTGCCTGACTTAAGTGAGGTGGCGATTTCTTTCGGAGATACTCCAAAGTATAAACTAGCCTGGTGGATGATCATTCCCGTAAAACAATCGTATATCCAGGCATAGTCGACATCCTTTCGTTCTAATCCTGAAAGTGAAAATGCCTTTTCACAAGCGATTGCGGCAGGACTTGCCATGGATTTCTTTTGATAGAAATATTCTGCATGAACTGCGTGGCTCGCTCCGGCGATATAGACATGTTTTGCGTCCTTTTTTAGGATTCCTTTATCAATGAGTTCCTTTTTTTTCGACTCAGTTGTAACAAGTGTTGCGAAAGCATGATCGGTAACAATTGCAATCATCGGAGTTGAGTAAGGGCCGGCTAAAGGGCGACTCAGCTGTTTGGGTGTAAGTTCTTTTTTGAATTGAAATGCTCTTGGATTGTCGATGGCATTGTTTCGAAAAACGTGCGTTATCTCATTATAGTCCGATATTGAGATCCCAGATTCACTCATTTGTCTTTCCGCAAGCAGAGCATAAAGAGCGATCAAGGTAGCACCATAATCAATTTCATAATCTTTGTGACAAACGGTTTCGGTAAGCCGTTTTAAATCTGATACCTGTTTAAATACTGACTTGGGAACGTCGGCCGCGGCTAGTAAAACAACAGCATTGGGATTGCTAGTGACGATCGAATAAGCCTGGTGTAAGGCGCCACCTACACTGGCACCACCGAGGTCCACCATATGACAGGAGACTCCCGTAAATCCTAAATCATTTGCATCTCTTACAGCGTGACCATAGCCTGATCTTCCGAGTGAGAGCGAATCTATGGAAACAAAGTCCGTAAGAAAAGGGGCAAGCTGACTTCTGTTTGTACCAAGAAAGTCACATAGCTTATCCACAGATCGAAATAATAATTGAAAGTATTTGTCCATCGTGCTCGCACTTTTATACGATTCTGGATCAAATTCGGATTCGATTGTGTCAGCTACACCGAGTAAAATTGGTTTCATAAAACCAAAGGAAATCTAACTCTCCATACCTAGCAAGGAATTCATTCGAAAATCTTGAATGATCTCCTTACATCGTTCAGAAATAGAATTGAGTGAGGTTCCAAATTTTTTCCCGTTATAGACTTCATATGCCTTTGGATACTCTCGGTCGGAGACTTGAATGAGTAGGTCCGGGTTGATTCTATTTTTTGCTGTTAAATCTTTGATTGATTGAGCGATGTTTTTGAGTGCAAGACAGCCGTCTCTGAGCAATCCTTGGGATACTTTTTCGATCAAGATTGGATTTCCATTGGCATCCAGAAGACTTTTTGTGATCTCTTGGATTTTAAGCGATGGCATACCGCGCCTTGTAATTCCTATCCTCTCTACAACCAATACGGCATCTTGTAAATAGCTATACTCTGGAGTACCTTTAAAAATGTTTATTAAAACAGGTAGTTCAGTATCTGCAAAAGAAACCATTGCACCATAAAAATAACGTAACTCAAGTTTTGCGACAGGATGGAAATCGATTTTATTATATTTTTCGAGTTTTTCCATGGATTCATCTATGATGCGATTTAATGTGGATCCCTTTGCAGCTTCCTTTTTAGCAACTAACTGTTGAAACTTGCCTTTTAACTGTTCGAGGAAAGCAATTTCTTCTGATAAAAACTTTCCAATATTGCCTCGCATTTTGAGAACTTGGAGGTATCTAGTTTCAAATCCAGTTTGATCGAATGCTTTTGGATTCAGACTACCGTGTTCTTTGTATTCACTTCTGATTTTCTCAAGTATATTTTTGATTTCTGCGTCTGATAGCTCTTTACTCATTTAATGTTTTTCCAATTTTCAATTTCAAGAATGGTTTTATCAAGATCTTGTGCGAAATACAATGAAGCATTTTTTGCATCAATGTACATAAGTTGATTGGCATATTGTAATTGTTTGACTTGGATATCTGACTTCAAGTTAAGTATGTTTAAAAGTTGAAGGCTAAGTTTTTTCATGTCATTGACGATCATTGTTGTATGCTTTTGCATTTCAAAAATATGTAACTTTTCCAGTTTTTCTCTGTCTGAATCAATCATCTTCATGTCTTCGCGCATATCTGCAGGTGCCTTAGAAATGTAGTAGGTAATAGGACGAGGATAAGATGTCATTTCCTTATGAAGATCTACCATTTTATCCGTGGCTTCAAACACTTGCGCTTCAAATTCTCTTGCCAAGTTCCCCACAATATTCTTGTTTTCTGATGGATCTCCGGTAACTTCGAATATACGAGAAGATTGTATATTTCGAACTATAGCATTCGCTCTTTCTTTGTACACACCAAGTACTTTAATGAAATGTTCTACAAGTAAGCCAGGATTTCGACTCTCTACTAATTCTGCTGGTAAAGCATGGGATGCTGAGCTAGACGATTCCTCAACTTCCTCATCGAGATTATGGGTTGATTTAGACTCGGCACCCATTATGTCTAAATCAATATCGCCAGCTAACAGAGTGTCCTCTGAAATCGGCTCATTTGGCCTTCTTGGAAATCTTCGCCTTTCTACAAATTTCGGTTCTGC
>JAPZRK010000023.1 GCA_027531445.1 Leptospira sp. | reverse complement strand
ACAACACAACAACCACAAACACCACAACATCGAAAATTGGAGGGTCTAGAGGTTCATATAAAGACACCTTCCGAATTGGCACTTGATTCCACACCAACTCTTCCTGTCTTACAACATGCCTTGGAGTATTTTGCTTCTAATGGAGAAAATTTTGATGCAGTTTGCCTTTTAGAAGTCACATCGCCTTTTAGAAGTATAGCTTTTCTGGAAGCAGCGATAGAAAAATTTATTTCTTCAAATGCTGATTCATTAGTTTCTGTCCTTCCTGTTCCTGCAACCTATAATCCGCACTGGACATTTGAAGAGGATTCCTCGGGTTTTTTGAAAATTGCTACAGGAGAGTTAAAAATTATTCCGAGAAGACAGGAATTGCCAAAAGCATATTTTAGAGATGGAAGTATTTATTTGACAAAATCCGAAGTAATTAGAGAAGGCTCCATTTATGGTTCTAAATCTGCTTTTTTGGAAAATGATCCGTTATACTATGTCAATATAGACACTATGGAAGATTGGAAGGAGGCAGAAGAATGGATCAAAAAGCATGGTGATCGTTTAGCGTATTGATTCCTTTCTTTGATTATTGAAATCATGAATTTATCCCAACTCATAGTCTTTTTATCCCTGCTTTTAGTGGCATTAGTTTACCGAAGACTAGCGCTTAAATTTGGAATTATTGATCATCCAAATGATCGTAGCTCTCATCTAAATCCTACTGTAAGGGGCGGAGGGATTATTTTTCCTATGGCTGTTATCCTTTGGTGGATAACCAGCGATTTTCTCCATACCTGGATGGTTTTGGGATTGATTTGGATTGCTACAATCAGTTTTTTGGACGACATGTTTACTTTGTCAAGAAAGCTCAGATTTGGGATTCAGATTATAGCATTGACTATGTCATTTTATGATTTGGGGATGTTTGATCAAAAATCCATGTGGGCGTTGCCTATCCTTTACTTTATAGCCTTGGGAATCATCAATGCGATAAACTTTATGGATGGAATCAATGGCATTACAGGACTATACTTTCTAGTCTTTTTTGGGTCATTTATGGCCGTCAATCAGTTTATGCCCATCTTCGACTCTAGTTTGATTCAATACATAATTCTTTCCATCCTCGTATTTTTGATTTTCAATTTGAGGAAAAAAGCCCT
>JAPZRK010000026.1 GCA_027531445.1 Leptospira sp. | reverse complement strand
GCAAGGAAGTCTGGTTACAGGCGCGCTATTCACCTATCTTAGATATAAGTGGTAAACCCGCTAAAGTGATTAAATATGCAAACGTGATCACTGAGCAAAAGAGATCGCTCATCGAAATGGCTCGTATCAAAACAGCCTTAGATAATGTTTCTACCAATGTAATGATGGCCGACAACAACTTGAACGTTGTTTATATGAATAAAGCGATTAAGGTGATGTTTGCAGCATCAGAGTCTGAGATTAAAACCCAACTACGAAACTTCTCTTTAAAAGATCTTATGGGATTCAATATTGACGGCTTCCATAAGGATCCAAGTCATCAAAGAAAATTGTTAGCATCTTTTACATCAGAATTTCGCTCTAGCATTAATATTGGTGGTCGTCAATTCAACTTGATAGCTAACCCAATCATAAACGAAAATGGCGAAAGATTTGGAAGCGTTGTAGAATGGGCAGATGTAACAGAAATCAACGCAATGGAAGAAGAAAGGATCCGCATCCTTAATGAATCACTTAGAATCAAAGTTGCCTTAGACAATGTAACAACCAATGTAATGATGGCTGACCCAGATCTCAAGGTTGTCTACATGAACAAGGCAATCCAACAAATGTTCGCAAACGGGGAACGAGACATTCAAAAACAACTCTCAAACTTCAATCTACGTGATTTGATGGGTGCCAATATTGATAGTTTTCATAAAAATCCATCCCACCAAAGAAGTATGTTAGGTTCATTTACAAATACCCATAGAACAACGATTACAATTGGTGGAAGGCATTTTTCACTTATCGCAAACCCAATTATCAACGAAAAAGGCCAGCGACTAGGATCGGTTGTCGAATGGAACGATATTACAAACCAGACACGAATCCAAGATGAAATCGACAGCTTAGTCAATGCCGCCATTCGAGGTGATTTCTCGAGAAGAATTGGAATGGAAGGAAAGGATGGTTTCTTCTTAAATTTATCAACGGGTATGAACAATCTGATGGATATCTCATCCAAAGGACTCAACGATGTTGTAACTTCATTAGAAAAGTTATCAAACGGTGATTTAAGCGCTATCATTACGAATGATTACCAAGGCACTTTTGGTATGTTAAAAGAGTATGTAAATAATACTCTCGCTAAACTTGAATCCATACTGGGTGAAGTAAAAATGAAAGCAGATTCCTTAAGTAATGCTGCTGAAGAAGTTTCATCTACTGCTAGCACTCTCTCTCAAGGTGCTAGTGAACAAGCCGCATCCGTTGAAGAAACATCTGCTTCACTCGAAGAAATGGGTGCATCTATCGATCAAAATGCAGAAAATGCAAAACAAACTGACTCCATTGCGACAAAATCTGCAAGGGAAGCAAAACAAGGTGGTGAAGCGGTAAAAAATACTGTTTCGGCAATGAAAGAAATCGCAGATAAGATTTCAATCATTGAAGACATCGCCTACCAAACCAACCTACTCGCCTTGAATGCCGCTATTGAAGCAGCAAGGGCTGGTGAACATGGTAAAGGTTTTGCAGTCGTGGCATCTGAAGTGAGAAAACTTGCAGAGCGGAGCCAGAAGTCAGCGAACGAAATTGGAACTTTGGCGGGCGGATCTGTTCAAATCGCCGAAACTGCAGGAAAGCTCATTGAAGAAATTGTCCCAGCGATCAATAGAACGGCTGACCTTGTGCAAGAAATCTCAGCGGCGAGCCAAGAACAGTCGTCAGGAGTAAACGAAGTCAATAAGGCGATGTCACAGTTGGATCAGGTATCACAACAAAGTGCGTCAGCTTCAGAAGAACTAGCCGCGATTGCCGAAGAATTAAAGTCACAGGCGGCTCAGCTTCTTTCTTCCATCAGCTTCTTCAAACTGACAAAATTGAATTTCCAAAATACAAAAGATGCAAAACGGATCAAAACAGGTGTTCAGAATCAATTGAGTTCTCAGAGAACCGATTCTGGAGAAGATGATAGTAGATTTCAGAAATATTAAGATTGGGAGTAGACTATGCAAGAAATACAATATCTTACCTTTCTAATCTCTGATGAAGCATTTGGTTTGGGCATTTTGCATATCAAAGAAATCATCGAATTCGAATCAGTAACTCATGTACCAATGATGCCTGAATACATTCCAGGTGTCATTAATTTGCGAGGTAATGTAGTTCCTGTCATTGATTTGAACCACAGGTTTTACAAACGGAAGACTGAATTTGGTCGGAAAACTTGTATCATCATAACGGAAGTTAAGATGGAAAAAGAATCAATTGATGTAGGACTACTTGTTGATGCGGTAAACGAAGTCGTTGACATACAACCAAATATGATTGAAAACGCTCCAAGTTTTGGAGCAAAGATACGTCTGGATTTCATTTATGGTTTAGGAAAAGTAGATGAGAAATTTGTTATATTATTAAATATTGAACAAATTTTAAACTTGGAAGAATTAGCAGTTCTCCAGGATAAATCTATCATTGTCACACACTCAACGGAAGCATGACTACATCTTTTAGCTCTCCCAAATTGGTGAAAGATGTATTCTTAAATCCAGGAGAGTTATATTTTGGTGGACCTGATTACAGAGTAAGAACCTTACTCGGATCTTGTGTCTCAATTATTCTTTGGCATCCCAAGCTACATATCGGTGGTATGTGCCATTATCTACTCGCTACGAAAGGTGATAGAAAAGTGGAACCAGGTCTCGAAGGTAAGTATGGTGAAGATGCCTTTCAAATTTTATTACAATCTTCCAAATCACATTTTGCTCCAATAAATGAATACGTAGCAAAAATTTTTGGAGGTTCAAATATGTTTTCTAAAACGGAAAGAACCTTGATGGAAGAAAAATATATATCTAACTCAAAGCTAGTCGGCATTCGAAATGTTGAATTTGCGAAGGATATTTTAAATCAACATTCCATAAAAATCATTTCCGAAAACACCGGGGGAACTGCTTCCAGAAAGGTGTTTTTTACCATTTGGGATGGTGAAGTCTGGCTTGAAACACATCAGGAATAACAATGAATAAAATTAAAGTTTTTGTCGTCGATGATTCGGCGGTTGTTCGCCAAGTTTTAACTGAATTATTTTCGAAAGATGATCATTTTGAATTTTTGGGAAGTGCATCTGATCCCCTTTTTGCAATGGAGAAAATGAATTCAAACTGGCCAGATGTGATCGTATTGGATATCGAGATGCCACGTATGGATGGGATCACTTTCTTAAAACAGATCATGCGGGATAAACCTACTCCCATTGTTATCTGTTCGACTCTTACTGAAGAAGGCTCAGACACAGCATTACTTGCAATGTCACTTGGCGCGGTGGATATCATCACCAAACCGAAAGTGGGATTAAAGGACTTCTTAAATGAATCGTCGATGTTGCTCGTTGATGCGGTTCTCGGAGCCTCACAGACAAACATTCGCAAGGTGACAACACAAACTTATCAGACAGTTACGAAATCTAAAGTTGATCCAGATCTCTCGCAGATGAGAGCAACTGAAAAAATTGTGGCCATCGGCACATCAACGGGTGGCACGATTGCACTGGAAGAACTTCTAACTAAACTTCCAAATAACAAAACCCCAGGAATCGTCATCGTACAACACATGCCAGAAAAATTCACAGAAGCATTTGCGAAACGGCTGAATAGCATTTGTGATATCAATGTCAGAGAAGGCAAAGATGGGGATAGAATCACCCCAGGACTTGCGCTCATAGCACCTGGAAATAGACATATGCAAGTCAAACGATCGGGAGCTCAGTATTATATCGAAGTGACAGATGGACCACTTGTGAACAGACACAGACCTTCCGTAGATGTATTGTTTCGATCAGTCGCAAAAAATGTAGGTAAAAATGCACGCGGGCTAATCCTCACTGGAATGGGTGATGATGGAGCCTCCGGTCTTTTAGAAATGAAAGAAGCAGGAGCTACTACGTATGCACAGAATGAAGAGTCATGCGTTGTTTTCGGTATGCCAAAAGAAGCGATACGTCGCGGAGCTGTGGATACGATACTTCCACTCCGCGACATGTATAAGGTGATTGTGGGTTACAGCTGAGAGCTTACGTTGGGACTAAAGTAGCCCCAACTCCGAAGTAACCTGGATCATTCTTGCTCTGATCTCTTCCACTGACTCTTCTTTGATCATTTCATCTGGCTTGATCTTAAATATAGGCTGCGCTTTCGTCACAATCTTTCCATCAGAGTCCACCATCAAATTTTTGACTACAGTCCCGCTAATCGGTGCAAGAATCTTATTGAACATCTTCATAACTTCGATGATAAACAAAGGTTGCCCTGCAACGAAATGCTGTCCCTCTTCAATAAGAGCTGGTAGATTCGGAGCTTCTTTAGAATAGAACATACCACCCATCGGAGCTACAATCTCGTCTCCACTCATTTTTGGAGGTGGATTCAACGTTTTGATGAGTGCATCTCTTGTTTCGGCCTTTTTGAATTGATCAGGGACGACACCTTCTAAATTTTCATCCATGTCAAGAGCAAAGAAATTGGATTTGAGACCTATGTTTGGAATGATCAAAAGCAATTCCATTCCCGCCTGGTATCCATTATGTGCCGCAATCGCACCTGACCATTCAGAATCACTCATTCGATCTGGTTTTGGATTCTTGCCTGATTCAAACGATGCCGAAATATCCTTCCATAAAGACAGTCCTGTTCGAGACTGAAATTCCGCATAGAATGCCTTTGCCTTCTGGAGCAAATTATCATCGTGATCCCAAATTTTCTCAGATGGTGCCTTGATTGCTACTGCCTCGAGATTGAGGTAATAGTATAGTCGATCTAAAAAGATCACTGGGTTTTCATTGAAAGAAAGTTTACCTGCCTTCCGGTCCCAAAGCTTCCCATCATAATAACCGAGAAATCCCCCAAGCACATGAGGGTTGTTAAACAATTTCTCTAATGGTCGGAGCATCAATGTAGACTTTTTATTCAAAATTTTCTTTAGTTCAGGGTCAGCTTTTTTCGCCTTCTCAGTCCAAAGATACTCTAGATCCACGTCATTGAGAACAGACTGCAATGATCCAATACCAGCAAGGTAAGAGATCATAAACGCTGTCGAAGGCTTGAACATTGCATCTTTGCCGAGAATCCACTGAATGAGCCCATAATGAACCAATAGATTCGTTTCCAGGTTTTGTCCACGAAGCACTGTTTTGCGGAGGATGTCGCCAAGGATTTCTAAATTTTTGGTTCTGGTCTCACCGTAGGAAACGATAAGTGCGACATTGGAATCGTAAGCTCCTGCAAGATTATAATGTACGAATGACCCTGTATCCGGATTTCTTGTGCAAATACCTTGGTCATCGCGAATCTCATCAGGTAATGGTGGAGACCAGTTCTGAATGATTCCACCAGCGTGCGGTTGTAAGGCTCTGTTGGTCGCATTGATTCTAACTTCAGCTCCAGATACGTTGCGAACGATCCGTTCAGGTTTAGGAACACGCGGGCCATGGATGGAAAGGACTGCCATGGCTTCTACAAGTGAGTCGATATAGAACACATCATTTGGATTCGATGGGTTGACAAATTTAAGTTTGTAAACCATCTCAGTGACCCTATGCTCCACCTGGATCCTAGTATTTACTTCCATAAAGAAAAAGCTATTTGCTTCGACAATACATTCAAATGTTGAAACACTATTCAAACGAATCGCCTTACCGAATACTTCTGCTTGATTCTCCATTTCTTTCAATGATTCTAAATCTTTAAGAAGAATACCGGCTTTTTTAGGATTCTGCGCTTTACACGCATCTGCTTCCTTCTGAAGCAATTCTTGGGTAAGTGATATCTCAAGTAACTTTTGTTCGTGCATTTGGAGAGAACAATCCCTTCCACCTAAGGAAAGAGACCATTCACCATTCCCAATCAATTGAATCTCATTGTGTCGGGTATTTTCAATGTTTAACTCGATTAGAAAGTTACGATTCGAGCCAACTGCAGTTACTTTTGATTCAGCTAAAATTTCCATCACAGCGGAATCGATTTGAGATTTATCTCCAATCACTCGCTGACCTTTACCGCCACCACCTCCGATGTATTTGAATCGAATGCGTTTGCCCGGATATTGTTTCCAAATCTCTTCGCAAAGAATGTGTGATTCTTTTTGGAGGTCTGAAATGTCCGTTAAATCGAGTGACTTTTCATAGGAAAGTTGGAGAAGTAACTCTGCATTGTCTTCGATGCTCAGCCCATCGTTGAAAGAGAAATCAATTTTATGTTCCTTGGCAAGTTTAACCAATGCATCTTTTGACTTTCCGATTTTATTTACAAGAGCAAGGGCCGTGATGTTGTCCACTCCAGGAGTCACCGATACTTTTAAGGAACGAGCCAACTTCTTGGCTTCGTCCTTCGCACCCGCACCTCTTGCAACGTGAGAGCTAGGTCCCATAAATATGAGTCCAGATTCTTCTATAGCTTCAATGAATTCTGCATCTTCAGCCATAAATCCGTAACCTGCAAATAGATGCGTATAACCGTTGTCTTTCGCAATGCCTATGATTTGTTTGATGCGAAGTTCTTTTTCTTCTTTTCCTGATCCCATATAATCTGGAACTCTATGGACGTTTTCTGGAAAATGGAAATCGCGAAGTTCTGGCGCCAGGGCTTTAGGATAGACGATGGAGTCCTTTTCCGAAAGCAAAATCCCGTATTCTTTTACACCGATAAGATCAAAGACATCCATTGTCTCCTTTCTAACAGGACCACGGCAGACGATCAGGCATTTGATTGACTCAACCGACAAGGAC
>JAPZRK010000065.1 GCA_027531445.1 Leptospira sp. | reverse complement strand
AATAGAATATAAAACTGAAAGAGTAGGGGAACAAAGTAAAAAGGAGCAAAAATTTGTCCGGTCAGAAATCTTATTAAAAAATCTAAGATTGAAATCGTACTAAACTTTATCAGATACCCAAAGATACAAGCAATGGTATATGGAATTAAAAGTGTTTTTAGTTTATTTCTCCAATAATACTCGTTTACTTTCAAATACATAGAGGATCCGACGATAAAGAGCGGAACAGAAAATCGACTAAGATTGGCAATAAATAGGGTAAAATCGGTGACATGTCTCTCATTTGGATGAAAGAATTCAAAGTAGGAGTGAATATGGATGCACACGATTCCAACCATCGAGATTCCCCTGAGTTGATCTAATCTTGAATCGCGAGAACCTACAGAGATAGCGTACGGAATTTGAAAGGGAATTCTGAACAAATAGCTAGACAATGCGTAGAATCCAACAATGCTGAAGCTCAAAATTTCCCATTCCATCTAAAAACCCTCTTTTTTTTCAATATTCTTAATTTCTAGTGACAACGGAAGTGAAAATGAATTCAGAATTCCATACTAAATGCCAAAAATAGATATAGGAGTCTTTAACCGATGAGTAAACTAAGCGTTCCTGCTGGTAAGATAATTTTCAAAGAAGGTGAGATGAACAATTCGATGTATATCATCCTTCAAGGGAATGTTGAAATTTATTTTACTGTAAATAATAGTCAGACTCGTCTGGCAATCATGAAGCCTGGGGACTTCTTTGGTGAAATGGCATTGTTCAGTTCGAATCCCAGAAGCGCCACAGCCCGAACGATAACGGCGGCTGATTTGGCCACGATTGAAAGCAAACAGCAATTGGAAAATTTTCTTGTGAAGAATCCTAAGTTTGCTGCGAAGATGGTTTCCATAATGGCAGATCGTTTGGCTCGAACGAATGAATTACTAATCACAAGTATGGAAAATGCGGTGGCAAAGAAGATTGAGTTTAGCACAGACGGGGAAAAAGGTGACCCTTCTTCCGTGACGGATGTCGAAGATTTATAAGATCTAGTTATTTTTAGGTATTAACCATAAATCGATGGATTGTTCTTTTTAAAAAGCAACATTTCAAAGATAGGCGCATAGTTTAACATATTCGTTATGGTAACTTGATGCCCCTCAGCTATAACAAACTCAGATAACATCTCGATTAGCTCTTCCTCGGGTAAATCAGAAAGGTGAGGGTACTCAGGGTGACCTTTTAAGCTAAACTGATTTATGTTTGATGGCTCATTTAAAAAATCTTCCGATTGATTTGATAACTCTTTCCAATTCATAACTTAAATTAACTCTTCGAATTCCATTCGATGTGATTCATACCGATTCTGAAAACGAACTAAAAGTGCATGGAATTCATTTTCAGATTGAATGCCAAATGTTTGAAGGATCTCTGGCTCTACAGTAAAATAATTTCCCTTCCCTTGTTTGATCCCAGCAAGGATGTCACTCAAGTAAATCATTTGGCAGTACGGTAAATTTTTAGACTTACATTGCCAGGGTTTGTGATGGTATTTAATGATATCTAAAATCTCATCCGGGAAATTCCACTTTTTGCCAAGTAAGAGTCCTATATCTGAATGAGTTATTCCAAGCATGTATTCTTCCACCCATTCAGAAATCTCCTTCGCACTATCGCTTCGAAAGATACGAATCTGATTTACAATAGCCAAATCCAATGAAAGAAGAATCATTCTTCCTAAATCATGTAATAGGCCACCGATGGACGCAACTTCTGCGTACTTGGAAAAGCTGGATACTTCTTCACCTAAAAAACGACTGTACATACTCGTGCGAATCGAGTGTGACCAAACTGATAATTGGGAATGATAACGGCCGTTAAGAATTTTTCGAGCACCCAAAGTTAAAAAAATGGATTCTAGGTTTCGAATGCCAATTCTTTTCAATGCATCAACGATCAACACAACCTTTGTATGAGAACCAAATAATGCAGAGTTGGATACTTTGAGTATTTCTGCAGTAATGGCTGGCTCTTTTTGAACGGTTTTGCTTAAACCATTCCAATCCATATCTTTCGATCTAGCTTCTTGGATCAATTTTTGTATTTGAGGAGCAAGTGGCGGTAATCCCGCTACCTCGTTCACTAGAAGATTGCGTATTTGATTTTGAGTTTCTGGTGGAATGAGTAACTTTGGGATACGGATCGTAATCGTTGTTTCATCGTCCGTAGTCTCCAATTCAAAAAATTTATCTTTTATACCTGAATTGCGAAGCAGAATATGAATAAGAACGATACCTAAGCCAGAACTTTCCTCCGAGTCTATCGATTCACTGTACGCATCACTTATATTCTTATAACGAACAGAAGATGTAATTCGTGATTCGATTCTTTGTCGTTCCTCATCCAATATTTTTGAATTATTTGTTACACTGAACTGAATGAAATGAGGAAAATTTTGCGCTTCTACAAAAACTGTTAAATCAGTTTTCTCAAGCTCCTGAAAGATACGATTCCGCTGATATCCAAATTCGTGTTTAAATTTTGGAATCCCCACAGAATAGTCTTTTGGGTTTGTGATCGTTAAGGATTGTGACTTAAAAAAAATCCGCTTTGCGTTTGCTTTGCAACCGTTGACCAGAAGTTCATTCAAGATTGTAAATAAAATTTCATGCAAAAATTCGAGAGAAACGGTCCTGCAGATCCTTCCGATCCAAATATCTAATTCCTGGCAATTTTGCTCTGAAAAATGGATAAAATTTTTCTGGAGTGATTTGCCTGATAAAAATGCCTCCTGGAAGGAGCTAAGTGTTTGCAAAGGCATTGTTTACAGTTGTTCGCTAAGATTCCCTTTTTGGAAACCGAAAATTTTATTTCTAGTCTAGGTCCTCAAATTCCGATACTAAAAGTAATGGAACGATACAAATTAATCATCATTTTCATCGTGTCTCTCACATTAGCGGGAGCATCACTGAACGCTCAGGATTCTTCTTCAGCAAATTCAACGTCTGCTGTAAAAGAAGAAAACCATGATGCAAAAGAAGGACAGGACAAAGAGTTTTACGAGTATTACTACAAAACTCAAGCTGAAAACCTTCCATTAAAAAAAGCAAAGTTGGAATACAACTTAATCAAATCTCTGAAAAGAGAAATTCGCAGTCGCGACTACTCAAAAGCGACTATGGAGTTGATGCAAAAAATTGATTCTTCTAATATAAAATACGAACGTGTCTATCGTGATAGCAAATGGGTGCGTGGATTTCTTGCTCAGATGCCTCACTTAGGGGTCAGAGATTTTATGTACATTGTCAAACATGATAAGTACATGTGTTTTGTTACTTTTGAGACCAATCCAGAATCCTATTTACAAGAAGCAAGACAAACACAACTTATTTTTGAAGGAAAAGATAAGTTTGAAATCGTGATCCCAAAACCCTAAATAGAAAAACTAATAATCCTACAAACGTAAAAAAAAGCAAACCTCCTCTAAAAAATCGTTCCAGATTATCAATGAGAGGAGGGACTGCATTGTTTTCTACAATTTTTGAGAGAGCTGTTTTTCTTCCAAACAGCAATGTCTCCATTCTATATATTTGGATTGGATCACCTAGCTTTAGTTTTTTGTAAATAGAGTAGGGTATTGTTTCGGAGGATTCGGCTAATTTACCGTCCGGCATCGCAAAAGTATAATGGCATTGGTAGACGATCGGGAATCGATTCTTTATTCGGGAAATTTCTTGAATCGTTGCAAAACTAAAATTTGAAGGGCTTTGTAATCTTTCGTATGCTTCTCTCAGATTATGATTTTCAAAAGAAACCACTGCAAATAAAATCAGAAATATTAACAAACATACGAGAATGGAATTCGATACCCAAGTGGGTAAACGAGCGTTCATCTATTTGCTGGAATTTTGATTGAAGTGACTCGTTGCATCTTGTCTAGTCTCAAAGAATTGAAATGAACCCGACAAACCTAACAGATGAAACACTTGAGAAATGGAACTACTCACACCAACCAATGCCATTTCTTTGGAGCGTTTTTGCAAACTCATCTTTACATCCAAAATCATACGAATCCCTAAGCTTGAAATATAACGTAATTCAGAAAAATCTAAAATTAGAAAGTGTCTCTCAGGCGAAATCATCTCGTCTAAAATGGTTTGTGTGATTTTATCCAAAGGACCAGATTCCATGCGTCCTTTGATCTGCACGATGACAGTTCCATTTATTTTTTCTTGTTCGATTTCATATGGAAGTTCTTGCATGGGATGTCCTCTTGTTCTTTGGAACAACGACGGAGAGAGTCTCATTCGATAATTTGAATGTAGCTTTTGAATAGGGTGGAAACGGATAGTGCCTCTCGGTAAGAGAGTCGACCGCAATTCCACCATTCATCTCCGAAATTACTTCCACTTCATCCAAAGCCCGAAAATCTGCCAAGGAAAACTCTTTGTTTGCGATTTTTGCACGAATCTCCCGAGCATAAACGTGAAAGTAGGGCTCATGTTTTGCAAAAGGAGAAAATTTCTTCGGAAAGCAGGACGAAATCCAGCCTGTTGATCCGGCTCCCGTATAGGCGAGAAGGCCAGAGCACTTTTGCTCTTCTTTTTTGCCATCATACGAGATCCAATACCTCGACGTGAGATCGGGGCTATTGTTTCGGATCGAGACCTCACAAATGGCAGGAACAGTTTCGATCGTTTCGCCTGTCGGATATTCTATTTTTGTTAAAAGTAGCGACCAACTTTCAACACTTGTGTTTTCAAAATTACTTTCAACAACAGTTTCAAGTTCTTCCGCTGTAAATCCAAGCAGGGCTCCAACAGAAGAGAGTGGATCCGAGTTGCAACCGATTAGGTGTGTTTTGCCTACTTGATGTGCTACATAGGTGAAGTGATTGTCTCCACCATGAGAAACAACGAGATCATACGACTCTAAGTGTTTTTCTTTATCGAAGTCTTCACGAAATACAAAGTGTCCTTTTGGAAAAACCTTTTCCTTCAGATAGTTGCGAGATTGAATTTGTCTTGAGTGGGAATCAAAAGTACGCTCAAACACATCTTTTTTGTCTTTCGTTACAAATTTATAAGCATCAATGGAGCCATAAGTTTCCAAATCTAATTCATACTTGGTACGTTTAAAGACGACGAGAATGCGTTCGTATGAATTTTTAGGCATATATATGTAAGATTTTGCACTTTTCCTTAAGAAAATAAAGGTTTTTTTCAAAAAACATGTAATTTCCTAAGAAAATTAAAGAAAAATGGTATCCAAAAAATTTTTACTTGTACCAAACTCTATATTCATCGAAGTATAGTGTAACCTTAAATCGGTTCCGAGGAAAAATATAGTATGGCAACTGCAACCCCTACCCCTATGAAAAAATCAGAGATGCTCACTGAATTAGCTGAGACTACTGGTATGACGAAAAAAAATGTCGCGGCTTTTCTTGATGCATATGTCGAGCTCGCTTACAAAGAAACAAAGAAAAATGGGGTATTCGTAATCCCTGGATTGGGCAAACTCGTAAAGAGAAATCGTCCAAAAAGAAAAGGAAGAAATCCTGCAACTGGTGAGGCAATTTTGATTCCTGCAAAAGTTGTTGTAAAATTCACTCTCTCAAAGTCTGCGAAAGACGCTATTGTTCCACCAAAGAAATAACTTTCTACTCCCAGGTTCTCATTTCTGTGACCTGGGATTCTTTTTCTCCCCTTATCTTTTAAATGAGTAAGCCTGAAAAATCATCCTACCCTTATGAACCGTTTAAAGATTCTCTTCTTGGAGAAAAAATTTTATTATGTTGGACTTCATCCAATCATAAAGAGCAGGATCTGGTTGATTCCCTCTCGCATAACTTAGCGACTGACAAATTCTACTTTACCCCAAATGCAGTAAAACAAACGTTAATGGTTCGATATCCTACAGAAATCCGTAAGTTCATAACAAATGGAGATTATGAGAAAGTGGGTGATTTGCTTTATAAAATTGCAAATGGCGATTTGTCCAACGATGAACCAAAGGCATTGGATATTTGTATGGAACTCATGGAATGGCTATTAACTGGATTCGAAATCGATAAAGAACTCGGGCAGTATTTTTCAAAGCTGTTCTCTCATTCGGAAATATTTTCTGAATCATTTGTGGAAAATGTAAGAGCAGAATATGTGAAAGAACTTCGTGGCTAAAACGGAATCATAAAAAAATATGTTCTTGTCAAAATATGAACATGGTTCAAAAATTGGCTATTCTTTCGTTTTTGGTACCAATCATGTCTAACACACGTAAAATTTATAAATGGGGCTCTCTTGAAGTTGAAGAAAGTTTGCCCTCACATACTCGTAATTTTTTTGAGAGTACATTCCCAGTAGATCCTAATTTCCGAGCGAACATTCCTAAGGGCGAACCTAAACTTAAAGAACTTAAGAAAAGTAAAGTTGCCACGCAAACGCTTGCTAAGTTTAAAAAAATCATCGGGAATAATGCTTTTTCAGCGGATCCAGAAGTAAGAGCCCGACATTCCATAGGAAAGTTTTATACCGAGATATTCAATGCTCGTCATGGTAGGGTAGATTCTGTTGTTGATGCTGTTTTATTCCCAAAATCGGATAAGGAAGTGCAAGAGATAGTTTCCTTAGCAGACCAAACAAAAACTCCCATTATACCATATGGCGCTGGATCGAGTGTAACACGTGCTTTAGAGGCTCCAAAAGGTGGCATCTCGATTGATATGTCTCTCATGGACAAAATTATAGAATTTAACCCAATCAATACGACTGTTACTGTGCAAGCAGGCATTAGTGGACCTGCACTTGAATCTTTTTTAAATGAAAAGGGTTATACCTGCGGTCATTTCCCCCAATCTTTTGAATATTCAACTGTTGGTGGTTGGATCGCGGCCAAAGGAGCAGGGCAAGCCTCAACTGGATATGGAAAGATGGAAGACATTCTTCTTGCAATCACTGCAATTACACCGTCTGGAGTGATCCAATCAAAAGCATATCCTGCAAGTTCGATCGGTCCAGATCTATTTAGACTATTTTTAGGTAGTGAAGGAAGTTTTGGAGTAATCACATCTGCCACATTGAAAATTAGAAAGTTTAATTTGAATCATTCGACAAAGGGTTCCTTCATTTTTAAGGATTTTGAATCCGCGGTTGAAACAATGAGAGAAGTGATGCAAGGTGGATTTGGGAAACCTCATTTTTTCCGTATCCAAGATCCAGAAGAAACTGAAATTTCTTTCCAAATGAGCGGTCTTGCCGGAGGTAAAGAGGATAAATTTCTATCATTTATCGGTTATAAGTCGGGGAAGCGTAGCCTGATGCACATTATCATTGATGGAGATCCGGAGTATACGACCTTTGTGTTTAAAAAAATCAAAAAGATCGCCAAACATAGAGGCGCATTTTCAACTGGGAAATCTCCTGTCGAAAAATGGTTACACCAAAGGTATTCAAGTGCCTATCTACGTGATACATTAATGGATGAAGGAATTAGGATAGATACAATAGAGACGGCTGTCACTTGGAATGAATTGCACAAACTCTGGTCAGAAACAAGAAAGTATATAAAAAGTTTTCCAAACACAGCATGTATGGTTCATATTTCACATGCATATGAAAACGGTGCGAACCTGTATTTTATATTTATCAAACCGATGGAAGAAACAGGTGAATTAGAATCTTTTGCAAAATTTCACAAAGGTCTCATTGACACGATCCACGAAAATGGAGGATCACTTTCTCACCACCATGGTATTGGACGATTATTGACACCTTGGATGGAAAAGGAGATTGGAAAGTCTAGTTTGCAGTTGCTGGGTGCGATCAAAAAAGCATTCGACCCAAAAGGGATCATGAATCCAGGCGGATTGTTAGGTATAAAATAGTATGGGAGTTTCAGAAAGAAAACGTAGAGAGTTTGCAATTAGAGAACGAAATATCATTGAAACTGCAATTAAACTATTCCAGTTGAGACATCCATCGATGGTCAAGATGGATGACATCGCAAAACAGCTTGAAATAGGTAGGGGAACCATCTATTTACATTTTAAAAGTAAAGATGATTTGATGGCGCGTATCCAATTGGAAGACTATGAGAGGCTAAGAGAAAGGTTACAAGATTGCCTTAAAGCTGGATCTGCGATCGAGATGGCAAGATCCGCACTAAGAACTTACATTGAGCATTGTTTAGGCGATAAAAACATGTATTTAGTAGCAAAACAATGTGGCGATTCACTCAATATAGATAATGTTTCGAAAGAGATGAGAGAAAAGTTATCAACGGAGAGAAATACTCGTTTATCTATCTTGGAAAAAGTTTATAAGCAAAGTAAAAATGAAAATCTTACAAATAATAAAGGCGCATACCCGAATGTCGCTGTGGCCTGGGGAATGATTCGTGGCGCCGTTGAGGTTTTATTAGATGGTCACTTTCAAAAAGAAATCAAAAGTGAAAAGTCTTATATAGAAACTATCGAAGATGTTTTGTTTTATGGTTTGTTCCCTGGACTTGTTGGAGAAGAAAAGCAATGAAAGCCAAAATTATCTTAAATCCTGTCTCCGGAGGAGGGGTTTCTACAAAAGTCTGGGAAAAGGTCAAAGCGGAACTTGATAACCGTAAGATTGACTACCATTACGAGGAGACCGCTCCTGCAACGAGTGCCTTACAAATATCAAGTCGTGCCATCAAAGATGGATTCGATTGGATCATTGGTATAGGCGGAGACGGAACACTTTCTAATATCGTAAACGGATTTTTAGAAAATGGAAAACCGATTAACGATAAAGCCATCTTTAGTCCGATACCTGCAGGTCGAGGAAATGATTTTGTAAAAACAGTAAAGGTGAGTACAGATCCAGCCATCGCCATTAAACAAATAATAGATGGAAAAGTACGTAAAATCGATTTGGTCGAGGTAGAATATACAAAAACAGACAAGTCTAAGGGGATCTATTATTGTCTTAATTTAGCGGATTTTGGTATGGGCGGAGAGGTGGTTTACAAAGTAAATCGTTCTAGTCTTGGCAAATGGCTAGGTGGAAAAATTGTATTTTTATTTTATACATTTGTTTGTCTCTTCACTTATAAAAATAAGTTCATAAAATTAAAATTAGGTAATGGAGAAAGTATAGAAGCAAAGTGTAGGTTAGTAGTCTGCGCTAATGCTGAGTTTGCTGGTGGCGGTATGTGGTTTGCGCCAAAGGCTAAACTAGATGATGGCCAGATGGATGTGCTTGCAATAAAGGACGTTGGTGTTCTTGAAACGATGGCAAAATTTTCTAAACTTTATAAAGGAAAGTTATTGGAAGAAGAAAAAGTAACATCTCGTCAAATCAATTCTTTAGAAGCAAATTCCGATGAAGATGTATTCATCGATGTGGACGGTGAAAATATGGGGCAATTGCCTGCAAAGTTTACCGTTGTTCCAAGTTGTATCTCCATTCGTTGTTAATCAGAAAATCATGAAAAAAACACAATTACCAAAACCACAGTCCAAAAAGAATTTTAAATTGAGCCGAATTGATCATTTAGATAAAGAGTATGATCTGATCATCATTGGCGGTGGTATAACAGGTGCAAATGTTTTGTGGGATGCCACTCTACGAGGATTTAAATGCCTTTTGGTTGAAAAATCAGATTATGCATCAGGAACAAGTCAGGCAACTTCAAAATTGATACATGGCGGACTTCGGTATTTAAAAAATCTAGAATTTTCTTTAGTGAGAGAGTCTTTAAAAGAAAGACGAGTATTGGCAAAAATTGGTCCACATTCAGTTAGACCGCTAGGGTTTATCATTCCGATTCATTCATTTTTTGAACGGATTGTGCTTTGGGCTGGAATGCTATTGTACAACTTTCTATCTTTTGACCGAAATCAGGAAATCGTATCTGATACTCATATACCAAGATTTATTTGGAATTCAAAATCAGAAACGATTTACAAATCATTTCCGCTTTCCCGAAACTCTCTCATAGGTTCTTATCAATATTACGATTATATGAATATCAATCCGGAGTATCACACTTGTGAATTTATATTTTCCGCAAAAGCAAGGGGTGCCCATGCCCTAAACTATACAAATGTAAATTATATCACAAAACAATATTCAGGTGGATATTCAATCAATGTGTCAGATACCGAGACAGGAAAGGAACGAACTGTATCAGCTAAGGTAGTTGTAAATTGTGCTGGTCCTTGGGCAGATATCATTGAAGCGATGGCAGGCATTTCAACTGAAAAGAAAATCTTAAGATCAAAAGGAATTCATGCTGTTGTTCGAAATATTTGTAGTAAAGAATGCATTATTTTAAAGAAAAAAGATGGCTCACATTTATTTGTAATACCTTGGCGTAATCAAACAATCATTGGTACTACAGACACGATCTTTGATAACCATCCTGATTCGTTTGAAGTGACTGAATCAGAAATCAAAAATCTACTTGATGAAGTGAATTCTTCTTTTGGTCTCGCACCATTAAAGTTAGATGATGTAGTCTACTATTATGGTGGTTTGAGACCGTTGGTGGAAGATGCTGATTCTAAAAAAGAAACATACTCGGCTTCTCGCAAGTCGGAAATAATGAACTATACAGCTGAAGGTTTTGCAGGATTTTTTTCGGCACTGGGCGGAAAATATACGACGAGCAGAAATGTTTCTGAAAAATTGATGGATCAAGTTTCTTTTTTTCTAAAAAAAGAAAGGATACTTTGTCAATCCGATAAGCAAACGTTGATAGGTGGTGATTTCACGTCAAGAAAGGAGCTCGTCGAACAGCTCACGACTCAATTCCCGAATGAAAATGGTTTGAAATTAGAAACCTTGGCAGGCAGATATGGGAAAGAAACCTTTCGAATTCTTTCGTTATCTGGCAAGGAAAAATACCAATTGCCGAATGGAGAATTGTTATATGAAGAAGAAATTGAATATGCTGTCAAATTTTTAGATATCATTCATGCGACAGACTTCTATTTCCGAAGGTCTGGAGCAGGAACTGTTGGTAAAATCAATGCTATGGATCGTAAAAAAATTGATGAAAAGCTTGCGAAAGGTCTTGGTTGGGACATCAAACGAGCAAGAATAGAAGCCTCTCTTGTTGATAAACGTTACGAGTGGGCTAAATAGTTAAATATCATTTCAGCCTTGATTCGATTTCTTGGATTGCTTTCAGCTCCAAGTCTTCAAATAGTGTGTTTTTGCTCATCGAATAAATTGGTAGATTGATTTTTGGAAGAATTTGCTCCTTTCCCCATCTACCATATTCACTTTCTATCCATTTTATTAACTGAGTTTTGGTTTCGAAGTTTCGATCCTTTTGTTCGTGAAAATTAAGTATATAAGTAAGTAACTCTTTTATACCTGTATGTTTTACAACGGAAGTTTTAAAAATGGGAGGGAGTGTTTGATCGGGGAGTATATCTTTCAAAAAAGAAAGAGTAGTTTCTAGCATATAATAACTAGCGTTCGCAAGGCTTTCTTCGTCACATTTGTTTATAATAAATGCATCTGGAACTTCCATAATTCCGCTTTTCATAAACTGGACTTGGTCGCCACCTAATGGCTGCATGACAAGAAAAGATAAATCGGTTATCAGAGAGACCGAAATTTCGTTTTGACCGATTCCCACGGTTTCAATAAAAACATAATCAAAAATCATTCTTAAAAATCGAATGACATGATAAGTATATGGATTTAACCCTCCCAATTCTAATTGTGATGGTTGTGAGCGAAAGTAGATTCGATTTTCTCTCCTTGGTAGTGTGACACGCGTTCTATCGCCAAGTATGGATCCGCCACTTATGTTCGAAGAGGGGTCAATAGCTACGATCGCCATTTTTTTGTCAGGTGCCATAGATAGAAAAACCTTACAAATTTCTCCGAGTAGGGATGATTTTCCGGCTCCAGGTGTACCTGTAATGCCAATAGTCAGCGCATCACTTTTTGATATTTGTTTTTTTAGATTTTCAAATAGTTCTTTGCGAAACTGGATATTATTTTTGGTTTCGATTTCAGAAATGATCTGAGCAATGGAATATTTTTCACCAAGAATGGCTTCTTCGATTAGTTTTTGAATTTCGCTGATCATAGATTTGTTCCCATTTTTTTCAAATTCCAGAAATCTCAGATTCCATCGTAATCAATGACAACCCATGTTAAATCATCCTCGAAGTGCTCTCGTTGTGAAAATTTTGAAAGTGTTTTTAACAATTGAGAGGATAACTCTGTTAGTTTAGAATCACGGTATTCGTTTAAAAAATTATACCATTCAGTTGATTCAAAATCTGCTTCTTCTTCATTAGTGGCTTCGAGAATTCCATCTGTATAGAGGATGATTCGATCTCCTGGTATCAATTGGAACTCTTCCGAATTAAAACTTACTTTTTTGAAATCATAGTTTATCCCAAGCGGCGTTCCGGGTACTGTTAAATTAATAAAAGTGTCATTTGATCTACGTTGAATGAGTAGGGGATGGTGACCTGCACTTGAATAGGCTATCCGTCCTTCTTTAAAATACAATCGCATAATGAGAGCAGTTGCAAACATACCAATCGCACCGCGTTCATATACTGCCTGATCCATGGTAGATAGAATTTCCGTAATTGATGGATTTGGATCGTGAATCGATTTCAGTGACATTTTTAAAATTGATGCGATGAGCGCACCTGGTACCCCATGCCCGGAAACATCAGCCATAAAAAAATCGCAATAGGATTCGTTTTCTAAAAAGTCATAATAATCCCCGCCAATTTTATCCATAGGGACATACAGTGCTGAGATCGTATAACCCGGGAGTAGCGGAGTTGAGACAGGGAGTATCTTTTTCTGGATGAGTCTTGCCATATCCAGTTCTCTTTCGATTGTATTATTTCGATCCTTCAATAAATTGTGAAGGTCTCGAATTTTTAATCCAGAGTTTACTCTCGCGAGTAATTCTTCTGTGTTGAAGTTTTTTGGGAGGTAGTCATTCGCACCAAGCTGAAAACCTTTAACAATGTCTTCTGAATCCTGCATCGAAGTTACAAGAATGATCGGTAGTTCGACTTGAGTTTGGGTCTCTCTAAGTTTTTTTAAGACTGCAAATCCGTCCAAGACGGGCATCATAACATCCAAAAGGATTAGATCGGGTTTGAGGAGAGCAACTTTTTCTAAAGCTATCTGACCATTTTCAGCTTCATCAACATGAAATTTGTTTTTTGCTAATTGTTGAACAATGATCTTGCGGTTGAGTTCGTTGTCCTCAACCACAAGAATTTTAAATTTTTGGATATCCAACTGTGTTAGACGGGAGCCGCTTCCTTGGAAATCAAGTCAATGACTTTGTTCATGATTGACATCAAATCATAATCTTTTGGAGTAAAGATTTCTTTGATGCCCATAGCCTTCAGTTCATCAAAATCGGATTCAGGTATGATTCCCCCGATAACAACTGGGATTTTGTCTTTGGCCTTATAATGGTCTAACTCATCAAAAAGTTGTTTGATGATCTCCTTATGCGATCCTGAAAGAATAGAAATTCCGATCACATCCGCATTTTCCTCAACTGCCGATTGGACAATATCTTCCGGTGAAAGACGAATCCCTGAGTAAATCACATCAAAACCACTGTGTTTAGCAGAAACGGCAATCATTTCAGCTCCATTCGAGTGCCCGTCAAGTCCCGGTTTCCCAACGACCATTTTTGGGCGGTGACCATGAGATTTTGTGAATGCTTCCACTTTGCCACGAACGGTCGCCACTTTGTCATCAGTAAGAAATAGTTTCTGACCTTCTACACCAGTAGGTGGGTTGTATTCTCCATAAACTTCTCTGAGAGCATCTGCCCACTCTCCAGTTGTGACCAAAGCTTTCGCACAGTTGATAGAATACTCCATAAGATTTTTTCCATCTTTTGCTGCCTGTTTTAGGTCGTTGATTGCATTTGTTGCTTTTGTATTGTCTCTTCTTGATTTGACTTCCGATAATACGCCGAGTGTTTGTTCAGCAGACTTCGGATCAACTTTGAAAACTCCACCGTCAGAATCTGTCATCAATGGGGATTTGATACCTTCGGTCCATTTATTCTTACCGACTATGATTTGTTCGTTGGAATTGATACGTGAAAGTCGTTCCGTTTGTGACTTCACTAGTTGTGATTTCATATAACCATTGTCAATTGCAGTAAGAGCTCCACCCATTTCCAAAATCTTTTTGATTTCTAAATTAGCTTCATCTTTGAGTGCTTTCACTTTTGACTCGATCACTTTTGATCCATCAAACAAGTCTGGATATTCGAGGAGGTCCGTCTCGTACGCAAGAACTTGTTGGAGTCGCAGTGACCATTGTTGGTCCCATGGCCTTGGAAGGGAGAGGGCTTCATTCCATGCAGGCAATTGTAAAGCGCGGCATCTTGCCTTTCTGGATAAAGTGACACCTAATGACTCTAAGATGATCCTCCAAGCATTATTTTCGGGTTGTTCTTCTGTAAGCCCGAGTGAGTTTACTTGAACTCCGTAGCGGAAAACTCGGTATTTTGGATTTTTGACACCGTATCGTTCCCTTGTGATTTCTTCCCATAGTTCAGTAAAGGCGCGCATTTTGCACATTTCTTCAACAAAGCGAATGCCAGCATTTACAAAGAAGGAGATCCGTCCTACGCATTGTTCAAAGTCTTCCGCATTGAAGCAGTTTCTTTCTTTAATGGAGTCGAGTACTGCAATGGCAGTGGCAAGCGCAAAGGAGAGCTCTTGCACAGGAGTGGCTCCTGCTTCTTGTAAGTGATAAGAACAAATATTGGATGGGTTCCATTTTGGAATGTTATGTAGGCAATATTCGTACATATCTACAATAATTTTCATGGATTCTTTGGGTGGGTAAATGTATGTGCCCCGTGCCAAATATTCTTTGATCAAATCATTCTGAGTGGTTCCATTCAATTTTTCTAATGGAACTCCACGTTCTTGAGCCAAAGCAACATAAAGGGAAAGCAACCACATAGAAGTTCCGTTGATGGTCATCGAAGTATTCATCTCTTCGATCGGGATTTGATCAAAGAGGATTCGAAAATCTTCTAATGAATTGATCGGTACACCGACTTTGCCGATTTCCGGACGAGATACTTCGTGATCAGAGCTATAACCGCATTGAGTAGGGAGGTCAAAAGCGATAGAAAGACCAGTCTGGCCCTTTGAGAGGTTCTTGCGATAGAGCTCATTTGAGGCCTTTGCATTCGTATGTCCGGCATACGTTCTAAAAATCCAAGGTTTGTCAGGGGATACCTGACCTTTCTCATCGTGAAGGAGATATTCTTTTTTCTCCATGGACATTTTGCGCCTCTTTTTGTGAAATTCTATGTATAATCGAAATTATTCTGGAATAATTTCACCTAAAATTTATCAAAGGAATAGGCTATTTTCCGGCTTTTCAACATGCGAGAACCCAAATCAATTTCCCTCCCCAACTTCCTTTTTAGCATCTTGGTCCTTGCACTCAGCTTTACCATTTTTTCGCTTTTCCGCCCGTTCCCAATTTCCGAAACAGAGTGGGAATATATGGCAAATTTACGCGCTCTTACAGAAGAAGGTGGCTTTTACTCTGCCAAAGAACCGCTTCCATTTGTGATTTTGTTATTTTGGAAGCAGATTACAGGTCTAAACTACATTCCCGCATTTCTATCGTTAGCTGGATTTTTTTATAGTCTCTTTGTTCATTTGTTTTTGTTATTGCTTCGAAGGGATTCTTGGGGTCGCAATCATTATCTGCTTGCATTTCTTGCGGTATTCTTTCCGATTTCGTATTCTTTCCCAACGGAATACTTTCCAGAAACAGTGTGTCTCGTATTTATTTTGTTAGTGTTTCTGACATTTCGTATGGAGAAGATCACAGATTTGATTGTCTTTCCACTCCTCACCTTACTTGCGTTTTTTTCCAGTTTTACCATGTTCTTTCTTGGCTTTTCTTTTTTCGTTTTATTTTCAGGGGTTCGTGGCGCGAGAAAACAGGCTCAGAAAACATCAGTTTTTTATAAGAAGAAGAATGTTCCATTTATTATGCTTACGTCCTATATGGGATTTTTCATTCTTTGTTTATTGCTTTTTTCTTACTTTGATTTTTTAGGTCCACATTCGATCCAGTCACTTGCTAACGAATGGTGGTCGATAACAAAGGTCGTTGTCTTGCCACTTCTTGTTTTAGGAATTGGGCATATTCTACTGAAGACAGAAAAAGAGTTAAATACATACACTGCGTCCGTTGTATCCCTAATTCTGATTGCAGTATCCATGTTCTTTATCTATCGAGACCTCAGAAAAACTGAGGAACCATGGGAAGCAAAAACTACAAGCATTACCAAAGCCTATGGTCAAGCCTCCATACTGAAATCGGATCCGATTTATCTTCCGAAAGAGTTTTCTTTTGCGTTGTATTTTTTGACAAAAACGAAAACACATTACCTTCGTAATACGACAGAATCTCCAAAGTCATTTCAGTACGTAACCGACATTTGGTCTCAAGATGTGATATCAATCCAAAAGTCTCTTCTAGGGAAAAAAGGCGGTCGTGTTTTGGGACTTGTATCCTTGGGTGAAGACTCCATTTTGATTCAAAAGAGCGTTTTGGAACGAATGAAAGGATACCCCGCGCTTTCCTTTCTCGTGAAGAAGATAGAAGATTCATGGGAATCCAGCCCAAGTTTAATTCCTTACCACAAATACACTCGTGGCTTACAGGAAAAATTCGGCTATAACTCGTTCTATTAGGTGATTATCAATCAATCCTGAATTCGCATCTACCTATTTTATTATCTGACTAATTTAGATATAACCCAAATAATAGTTTGACTATTTTAGATATATACCTAAAAAATTAGTCAAATGGATTCACGTCCTTATTTGCCTGATTTTTTGATTCACCATCCAGTAGACAAAATGCTGTTCTTGGCAGGCCCCAGGCAAGTCGGGAAGACAACCCTTGCAAAAGCGGTACTTACGAAGTATCCTGGAGTCTATCTGAACTATGACATCCCAGCTGATAGAAAGAAGTTAAAAAACGAAAGAGATCTATTATCAAATCAGAGATTAGAATTCAAAAAACCAACTATCATTTTTGATGAGATTCACAAAATGACTCGGTTCAAAAATTTTTTGAAAGGATTCTTTGATGAGAATCAACACAGTGCTCGCATATGGGTGACGGGATCAGGGAGATTAGACCTCTACCAAAAGGGCGGGGACAGCTTACTGGGTCGATACTTTCTCTATCATTTACATCCATTTACAATCAGTGAATTAAGGCAAGTTCGTCTAGAGAGTCCAGAAAGATCATGGGACAATTTAAAAACTTCCAAGTCAGGTCCATTTAACTATGAATCACTGCTCAAGTTTGGTGGATTTCCGGAACCATACACAAAACATGATGCATCGTTTTACCGTCGATGGTCGGAAACCAGAAAACAAAGAATCCTTCGAGAAGACATTCGTGATCTAACAAGAATTCAAGATATAGATCGACTCGAAAGCTTGGTTGAGCTATTGCCGTCGAAAGTAGGTTCATTATTGTCCATCAATTCCATCCGAGAAGATTTGGAAGTTGCATTTGAAACAGCCGAATCATGGCTAACAGTACTAGAGAGAGTTTACTATATCTATTTTATCAAACCGTATTCCAAAAAGATAACGAGAGGGATAAGAAAAGAGAAAAAGATATATTTTTGGGATTGGGCCACATTGACTGACCCTGGCATTCGTTTTGAAAACTTTGTGGTTTCTCATTTTAAGCGAGCCGTAGATTATTGGAATGATTTTGGTTTAGCGAAGGCCGAACTTTTTTTTATACGCGACAAAGAGAAGAGGGAAGTGGATCTCTTATTGACTGTTGAAGGAAAACCGTTTTGCCTTATTGAAATTAAGCTCTCAGATAAAGATCCTTCACCTAACCTTATCAGATTTGGGAAGGCAATCGGGTGCAATCAGTTTTTACAGGTAGTCAACCTCCCTAATACGAAACAATTGGTGCGAACAGGTGGGCAGGAAAT
Source organism: Leptospira sp. (assembly GCA_027531445.1). GTDB lineage: Bacteria > Spirochaetota > Leptospiria > Leptospirales > Leptospiraceae > Leptospira_A. The sequence continues at coordinate 1,017 of JAPZRK010000065.1, read as the reverse complement.
TCTGATTGCATCACCTGACATCGTGTTCAGCGCATTTTGAGAATCAGATGCTTCTGTCTTTGATACATCAAAGACGAAAACAGTAGGAATTTTTATCGATGAATTGTAGGGATGTCTCCAATTCTATTACTGTGAAAACTTTCTATAATTCTCTTTGACTTTATTGATATAATTTTGTGTTTCTTGGTAGGGAGGAACTCCCTTGTATTTTTGGACAGCACCTGGTCCTGCATTATAAGCCGCAAGAGCCTTCTCCGTATCACCAAATTTTGTAAGCATGTCTTTAAGATAAGTGGTTCCGCCTACGACATTTTCCCTTGGATCTAAAGGATCATCCACACCGAGGATGTCTGCAGTCGATGGCATCAGTTGCATAAGACCCAGAGCTCCCTTGGGAGAAACTGCATTTGGTTTGAAATTAGATTCCGTTTTGATCACTGCCTTTACGAGATTGGGATCAATACCTTTATTTAATGCTGTCTGTTCGATGAAAGATACCAAATCGGAATCGCGTAGTGGTTTTCCACTGCCAATTGGAGTGGGACCAATTTGTTTGTCTTGGATATCAAGGGAAAGGGACGGGATTTGCGAATTTGGAATTTTCAGCTCTGATGTCGGTGTTGGGTTCGCTCTTGAATCGACATTGCCCTTTGATTTTGCCCATTCTCTTTCAATCATATCTGGAAATGAAATCGCCTGCTTGGGGTCGATTGTCATATTTTCCAGCTCACGAATGCGAGAGAAGACCGATTGGAGAGAGGGCAAATTCGTAATTTCCATACTAAGATCAACTTCGGTAGGATTTTCAGATTCCTGAAGATAAAAAATTATGTCCCATAAAAAATATTCAACGAGGGAGACCAAAGTAAATTGGATTGAACTTGGAAAGGGAAAATTAGAATTTTCAACTATGCGTTCCTACATTTTGATCCTTTTCCTCGTACCCAGCGTTGTTTTACTGCCTTGCGAACCTTTTAAAAAATCGACACTTGCCCCAAAAGATGAGTCCTCGAAGGA
>JAPZRK010000086.1 GCA_027531445.1 Leptospira sp. | reverse complement strand
GCCTTCCAAATCGTGTTTTACTTGCAGATAGATTGAATCAGGCATTGGAAGAAACGCAAAGGAGAGGAAATCTACTGGCGATCGCTTATATAGATTTGGATGGATTCAAACAGATCAATGATACTTATGGACACTCGATCGGTGATGAAATTTTGATAACTGTAGCAAAACGTTTTCAAAATTCCATCAGGGATTACGATACACTTGCTCGCATTGGCGGAGATGAGTTCATTGCGGTTTTAACTAATTTAACAGAGCCACATGAATCCGAAGTTATCCTAAATCAACTTCTAACAGCAGCAAGCAAACCAATTTATATTAATGGGAAAGAATTTGCCATTTCTGCTAGTATTGGAGTAACCATTTATCCAACCGATTCTTCTGATGGTGAATTACTCCTACGCCATTCCGACCAAGCGATGTATTTGGCAAAACTTGCAGGCAAAAATTGTTACCACATGTTTGATGTGTCTATGGATTTGGCCATTAAAACGCGAAGGGAAACACTCAATCAAATTAGACAAGCCATCCAAAAAAAGGAATTTGTTCTTTATTATCAACCAAAAGTTGAGCTCACAATTGGTAAAATTTATGGTGCTGAAGCTTTGATTCGTTGGTTACATCCCACGCGAGGTTTGATCCCGCCTAATCAATTTTTGCCTATTATAGAAGATCATGATGAATCTGTCGAACTAGGTGAATGGGTAATCGAAGATGCTCTCAATCAAATACGTATTTGGCGAAAGATGGGAATCGATTTAGTGATTAGTGTCAATATTTCTGCCAGACAAATCCTTCAGGCTGACTTTGTTAATAAACTATCAAATATCTTAAACAGATATCCAGATGTGCCGGCTGAATCAATTGAATTAGAAATAGTAGAAACGAGTGCTCTTGAAGATATCGCAAAAGTGTCATCTGCCATGACTGCTTGTAAAAAATTTGGAGTCCATTTTTCAATTGATGATTTTGGAACAGGATATTCATCACTAACTTATCTAAAGCACCTACCAGCAAATACTCTAAAAATTGATCAGACCTTTGTGAAGGATATGATGCAATATCCTGATGACCATGCAATTGTACGAGGTATCGTTGGACTAGCAAGTGCCTTCCAAAGGGATGTGATCGCTGAAGGAATGGAAGAACCCAAGCTGGGTGAAGAGCTCATTCGATTGGGGTGCACAAAGGCACAAGGATATGCCATCGCAAGACCAATGCCTGCTGAAAATTTCGTTTCTTGGATGAATTCATGGATACCTGATCCTTCTTGGAAGGATTTAAATTAAAAAGGTAATTCCCTTAGAGTTTCTTTACAACCTCCTCTTTCCGTTAAGTCTAATCGCCTGCAGGGGAATAAAAAAATCATGAAAATTGCAATTACAGGTGCCAGCGGTTTTATTGGTCAAAAATTGATTCAAACTCTCGCCAATACCGAACACAATGTATTGGCATTATCCCGATCTCCGATTGTCTCGCTTCCGTCAAATGCTGAATGGAGGTATTGTGAATTATTCAGTACACAAAGTACACTTGAAGCATTGGAAGAAATCGATCTTGTATTTTATTTGGTTCACTCAATGTTACCTTCTTCACGTTTGTTCCAAGGAGATTTCCATGACACAGACTTACTGATTGCGGACAACATCGCCAAAGCCTGTATTGCAAACAAAGTCAAGAAGATTGTTTATTTGGGTGGTATCATACCTGAAGGATTTATTAGCCAACACTTACAGAGTCGCGAAGAAGTCGAAGGAGTATTAAAAGCAACTGAAATCGATGTAACTGTCTTTCGATCTGGGATGATCGTGGGTGAAGGTGGATCATCCTTCGAAATTTTGAGATCTCTCATGTTACGTTTGCCGATGATGATTCTTCCAAAATGGACAAAACGTAAAACCCAAGCTATCCACTTGGATGATGTAGTGAGAACCTTACAAGAAAGCATTCAAAATACTGCATACAGCAATCAAACAATAGACTTAGTTAATGGCGAATCTCTATGTTACGAAGATCTGATGCGTAAAATGGCTAAAGCTCTCAAATTAAGAAGGATTATGATTCCCGTACCTATCAATTCGACAGGCTTTAGCAAACTTTGGGTAACTTGGTTTGGAAAATCGCATTATTCTCTGGTTTCTCCACTCATCGACAGTCTTGCATGTGATTTGCCCCAAGTTCAGCCAAATGCTCTGATTGCAAAAAACATAAAATTCAAAACTTTTGACCAAATGTTAACGAGCGTTTTATCATCCTCATTCCAACCTAAAGAAAAAACGAAACGTAGTACAATTCACAAAAAAAATGTTCGCTCCATCCAACGTTTGCCTTCCCTTCCTGTAAAGGATAGCGATTGGATCGCAAGAGAATACATGAATTGGTTACCGAAAGTTTTTAAGTCGGTTATCAAAGTCGATGTTGATAAGGAGTCTCATAAGGTAGGCTTTCGATTGTTTTTTATGAAAAGGCCATTACTCCTTCTTCAATTTATAGAAGGGAAATACGATGAGGACCGACAAAAGTTCCATATCGTGGGCGGGATCTTAACAAGTACAAACGATACAGGTTGGTTGGAGTTCAGGCAGATTCAAAATAAAAAATACACATTAACTGCCATCCATGAATTTGTTCCCAGTTTACCCTGGTATATTTATGTTATCTCTCAAGCACCCATGCACAGAATGGTCATGAATGCTTTTGGAAGACATCTTGTGCAATATCAAAAAGGATAAAAACTATTAACGAAGGTTATTTCGTTTTTGGCTTTGTCTTTACTTTGAAGTTTTTATACTCAATGAACTCAATATCGTCTACTTTTAGTTCATGGATGCCTTTGGTTGAGTGAACAATATATGTATCTCCTAACTGTGCGATAACAGCTCCAGACAGGGTCTCACCATTGGTTTTGTGAATAGATTCTAGTATATTGTAATATTCGTGTATTTCTGTCTCACTCTCAATGTTTTTTGACTCGGCATTCTCTGTAATTTTGGCAATGACATCCTTACGTTTTTCTTCATGTTGTGAATCAATGGAATCGCTTATAGATGCGTTTAAAGGAGTTCCTTTTTTGTTTTCAGAGATCGCTTTCTGGACCGTTCCCTGTTCAATTGGAAATAATGTTTCCAATTCTGCCTGTTCTTGGGGAGAGGATTGGAAACCTTTCTTTGACAAATCATTTTCAGAAAGTTTAAAACTTTCAATTTCTGCAGATGATAAATTTTTCTCTGAGAGTTTTGTATTGATCAAAAACACCATTTCGTTGATTTTCGGATTGACCTCTAAAGCTTCTCCCGGTTCTAAAACTACCTCGTTGGATTCTAATGTTTTTAATAGTTTGGCCATTGCTTCTTTGCTTATCATCTCATTGGCTTCAATGATTTCACGAGAAGTTCGAAATGACATACCCACAGAGCCTTCAAACACCTTCACTTTAGGCACACCATTCTTTTCCAATTCAAAAGAAAATGAAGTTCCCCTAACACCCGCAACCATGGTAGGAGAGGTGATGGAAATGGATTGATTTGACTTTAGTTTTACGGATTTTACGACAAGGTTTCCAAATGCAACATCGATTGTGTTTGTTTGGCTCTCTTCTCCAGGAAGGGATTTAAAAGTCAAAGAAGAATTGTCTTTGATTCGTATGACCTCTCCTCGGTATGTTTGGATATCGATAGATCCTAACTTGGTTCGTATTTGATCGCCTGCGCGAATGACGTGACCGACCTTGGGCTGGGTCTCTTTGCCTTCGGAAATTACGGTGACATTTCCGTGAAGGAAGGTAACCACGGCACCGGCAGTTTCATCTTGTGTGGCGAGTGTGCCCGACTTAAAATATTTGCAACTGAATGTAACTAAGAGAATGCTGATCCATATTTTCAAATTCATATTTTTGATTCCAAATCCAATTTTCACTATATCATATAACAAACAACCTACCCTTCATAATCATTTTTTTCAATTTTTTTTACGTTTGATCAAAAATTAGCCAACACCAATCTATAGCTATCCTTACGGTCTCCAACAAAATGGGAAAATCTGAAGCAGAACATATAAAGGACTCACGAGGTTCCAATGTAGCGAGACTCATTTTTGGGATGATTTTCCTAATATCCTTCATCCTAAATGAGTTTTACGGAATGGTCCTTTTATCCGCATTTCATTTAATCATATCCGCGTGGTGGTTCTGGCTTATTGAACGCAAATACTGGTATTATGACAAACATCCCAGTCTATGGTACCTACCTGCCAGCCTCGATTTAATGAGTATCTCCGCCTCGGTCTTTGTTACAGGAATCTGCTTTTCACCCGCTATCCTTGGCTATGTGATCGTTACGGCATTCAGTTCTACAGATACGAATCAAAATCGAGGAAAATTTGCCGCATATGTTAGTTGTCTTATTTTTTTTGTGATGAATACAATAGTTTATCTAGGTTTGTTTCCATTGATTAACATTGTTTCGAACGAAGCGATTCATATGACAACATTTTCGTTTGTATTATCTAGCGTTTTGTTGGTAGTAGTCTGCCTAATCACAAACCAAGTCATTGCCTCTATCTATTTGCAATTAAATGAAAAGAACCTACGACTCAGCGAAAGTTTAGAAAAAATCAATGAGCTCAAACTCCAACAAGATGGAGATTATTATTTAACTTCGCTTTTACTTGAACCTCTAGCCTCCAACCTCACGAATAGCCCTCGCATCAAAATAGAATTTAGTATCCGACAATACAAACGTTTTATCTTTAGGGATTTTATGAACGAATTGGGTGGAGACATTTGTCTTGCCGATACAATTCAATTGGGTTCAAAAAAGTATACCATTGTAGTTAATGGAGATGCAATGGGCAAATCGATGCAAGGTGCAGGAGGAGCATTAGTTTTAGGAGTCGTTTTAAAATCTATCATCACAAGAACTCAAGTCATCATAGAAGATAAAAATATTACTCCAGTTATCTGGCTAGAAAGAAGCTTCCGTGAGTTAAATGAAGTTTTTTATTCCTTTGATGGGTATATGTTGGTTTCAGTCTTTTTAGGATTATTAGAGGAAGATTCTGGAACATTATTTTTTGTAAACGCAGAACATCCAAATGCGGTGTTACTTCGTGATGGCAAAGCAAGTTTTATTGAAAATGAACACAAAACGCGCAAAATTGGTACTCTTGGTGAAGGTGCACTGATCAAGGTTGAAACCTTCCAGATCGAGCCTGGTGATCAAATTTTTATCGGATCTGATGGAAAGGACGATTTAGTTGTAGGTGTGACCGAAACTGGATTACGCCAAATCACAAGTGACGAGGAAATCTTTTTACATCTGATTGAAAAGTTTAAGGGGAATCTTGAACAAGTAGTTTCTGAAATTCAAAATCAATTCGAGCTAACGGATGATTTTTCGGTAATCAAAATCAGTTTATTATGAGATTCTGTTTCTCAAATGTTTCATTCCATCTTACTGCGAATTGATGGGAAGTTGTATCTTAACAACTGTGCCCTTATCTATTTCACTTTGAATCTTGATATCTCCCTTCAGAAGATTCAAGTATTCTCTAACGATAATCAGCCCCAATCCTGTCCCATCCTCTTTTTCTGTACCTAGGTTCCGAAACTTAGAATCAATATGAAATAATTTTGCCAGATCATCTGTGCTCATACCTACACCAGAATCTTCGATAGATATGAGAAGATGACCCACCTCTTCCGTTACATGACAGGAAACCTGTGAACCTCGATGTGAATACTTTATAGAATTATTGATCACGTGGCTAAAAATTTGGACGAGCGCACCGTAATCGGAATGAATCTGAATCTTTTCAGGACAATCCAATGTGAACTTAATATTTTTATCTTTAAACTTGGATGAAAAATTATAAATTACTTCATTTAATACATAGGAAAATGTAAGATTCGTTTTTTGAATGATGATCCGACCTTGTTGGATTTTTCCCCATTCGAAGAGATTTTTTAATAGATCATAGGCTTTGTGAGAACTGGAATTTAAGTTTTTGGCTAAGCTAATTAATTCTGAAGTGTCTAGGTTATTTTTTGAAGAGACAGATTCGAGTAGGAGATCAGAAAAACCCAAGAGACTTCCAAAGGGACTTCGAAGGTTATGCGAAACAATTGAAAAAAATTTATCTTTGGTTTGATTTAATCTCTGTAACTCTTTCTCAGATTGAATTACCTTGGCAAGGGTCAATGCTAACTGTGCCTCAATTCTTTTTTTATCAATGATCTCTCTCACACCTAAAAAACTTTCCAAGGCAATTCTTTTGGATGGAGAATAAGCTTGGGATTTTCCTTTGACTGTCTCGATAAACTTGCCAAATGATGTACGAGGAGAAACAACTTCTGTTTTTTTGTTGAATGTATCTTCTGGATTGCCTGCCCAATCAATCGTCATCTGTAGCTCCTTGCGAAACCACAAAAGTCTATCTTTTGGATCAGAGGACAATGGGAACGAAATGAGACCCGGAAACTTGAGAGTATCTTTGTTCGGATTAGATATATGCAGACCTATTTGGTCTGTAATAAAGATCTGATCAAGGTGTTCTTGCTCTAGAAAATCTAGGATCTGCACCAAACCATTTTCTAATGGAATCTCCCCAGCCATACCTTGCTTGCCATGACAACAAAAGTAAAATCCATCCGACTTCAGAAGGTTTCGTAGATGTTCAGCTTCATTCAAAAAAATAGAAAATAAATTTGAGATTGGTTCATGACTCACTTTCTTTAGAATTAAAGATAAACTCGACTCCAATGCAAGAGCGTAAGATATCCTTTCATTCCGAAGGAACAGGTCGATTTGCATGGAGACAGATGCCGAAAACACTTCCAAAACCTTACGTAAAGAAGGAGTCGGTATTGTGGAAATTAAATTATGACAAATAAACAAACCCCAAAGTTTTCCTTCACAAACGATGGATATAGACATCGAAGAGGCAATGCCCATATTTGTGAGATACTCTATATGATGGGAATGTGGGGCACGTAACATCGTGTCGCCCAAATGGAATGCATAATCTTTATATGCAGAAGTTCGAACCAAACCAATTTTAGCTTTTTGTTCTCGGTTGATGCATCGAATTGGATTTTTTTCATATAGTTTACGAGCAGGCAATGGAATATCGGTGGATGGGTAATGGTAACCTAAAATGGAATCTATCGAATCTATTTTACTTTCCGCGATTACCTTTCCCGAAAAATCGGGGAAAAAGTGGTACAAAACTACTCTATCATACTTGGTTAGCTTGCGTATGGAATCCACGGAAGTTTGATAGATGTTTGCCAAAGAGTTTTGCGCAATGGAATGAAGCATCTCTTCATTATAAACTAAGCTAAGTTCTAGCCCAGAACTCATATCATCTAACTCAAGCTCAATGAGCAGGAAGGATTCAGATCGCCTAAGAGTTAGAAAAATATCTTTACCAAAAATTTTTTTTGAAAAACGAAAATTCTCAGTTTTGGATGATGATAATCTGTCGGAGAGTCCGTCCCAAGGAAGATTCAGATCTCCTAATACGGTATCGATGTTTTTACCTAAGAGTTCGCTCGGACGGATTGAAACAAAATCAAAACAGTTTTCTGAGACGGCGAAGATTTCGTGCGTTTCAAAATTGACAATGAAGAGTGCACCATATTCTTGCAATTCATTGATCAGATGGATCGGTTCTAAGTCACAAGGAATATTTTTTATTGGAAGTTCGGAATTCATTTTTTAGGCGAGAGGAATCCGCAAGCCAACATCCACTCTGATATTCTGAGCTTCCAATGAAATGAAGTCTTGGATATTGGAAATAGAAATTTCCCCTTTCATTTTTTGTACGATCGTTCTAACCATGGAAAGTCCCAATCCCAAATCTAAACTTGTATAATTTTCATATATAAATTTATTGATTCGGTAAAAAGGCTCAAAGACAAGATTCGAATACTCGATCGGAACTCCCAATACGGGCATCCCTTTTTTCGGCTCATTAACAACCGATAGATGAAACATTTTACCTTCTATCCTAAAAATAATAAATATCTTTGAATCCATTTCTGAAAACTTACATGCATTGATTAGCAATTCTTTTATGACTTCTTCAAAATGTTTAAGGTTTACGTTAACATATTGATTAGAAAAAGATTCTTTGGGATCACCTAATATAATAAGATGTGATCCAACCTTTGCAATATCGGCAAATGAAACTGCCAAAGTGGCTACAAATTCATATAGTTTGGAAATAGAAAGTGGTTCTAAGGTAATTTCAGATTCTGAGATCCGGGAAATATTCTCGAGAGAAACAAAAGTTTTGTCTATCATTTGTACGGATTGGTGGAGTAATTCAAAAATTTCTTTATCAATCCGAATCTCGTCTCCATCTTTTTTTGCTTCGTTGTAAATCAGCTCTAGGAGACTCACTAGATTGCCAAAACCACCACTTTGTCCCAAATTGTGACGCATATTATGAATCAAGTTATCGTTGAAAGAATTGGCTTCTTTGTTGGCAAAAGCATTTTTATAATTGAGCCAATCCAATTGTTCTTTGAGTCGAATCTCTTTTTCTTTTTCCAAAATGATTTGCATCCGTTTGAGATCATAACTCTTGGAGGCAAACTTGACTTTAGTTAAGATCTCGTCGGCATTCGCTGGCTTTATTAAATAATCAAGAACTCCTTTTTTCATCACTTCTACGATCACACTGGATTCATCATGGCTTGTAAGAACAATGATCATCGGCGGGCAAACAGATTCCAAATCTATAATTTTGCTGATCAGTTCCTTGCCACCCATGACGGGCATCTCCAAGTCCGTTAGAATGACGGGAAAATCGTTTTTTTTGTATAATTGCAGTGCTTCTTCGCCATTTTCAGCCTTAGTCACAAGGTAACCTGCCGAAATGAGTGCTTGGGCTAAAAAATTGCGTGTGGGTGCTTCATCTTCAACCAAGAGGACATTGATTTGGTTCATAAATTTGATATACTTAGACGAGAATTTCTTTCATTTTTGAGGGATCGATTTTTACAAAATCAAAGAAAATTAATTTTCAATATTGGGTTTCGATAATACGACAATTGTGATTCAATCAAAAGACAACTAAATTTTATGCACTCAGAAGAGATACAAAAAGCAATGTTTCAATTTCTAAATTGGCATGAAGGATTACCAATCCTAACTGATATGACCTCTTTGGAATATTCCTATGAAAGAAATCATATAACGGAGACGGAATTTAAAGATGGTGTCAGTAAAAACGAAGCCCAAATCGAATTAGTGAAATCTGAATTTTTGAAGTATCAAGTTTATTTTGATATAGATCAGCCATTTTATTTGACATTTCTAAATCAGCTTAAAAAATTCGGGGACTCAATTGATGAAAAAAAAGAATATTCGAATCTGTCGAATCCAGGATTCACGAAAGCATTGATATCTGATGTTTTAAAGGCTATTTCTGATCCAAAATCTAGAGAAGAACAGAAAATCTGGATTTTTTTACGAATCGCTGACTTTCTTAAGTCTTTCCCCGAACTATCCCCCACTAGAGGTACATAAACCTATGAAATTTTGCCAGATTTTCTTTTTTTTGGCTCTTGTTAGTGTAATACCCGTTTGGTCAGAAACTATCGTTTTTCAATCTGGCAAATCTTTGGATGGAAAGATTTTAGATCAAACATCGGAGAGTGTCACCTTTGTTGATAAAAAAGGTTCCAAAAGTTCCATTTCCAAAAAAAAGATTTATAAAATACTCTACAATGCATCCGAAAAGGAACGGTTAAAGGCCGAAGAATCCGCAAAAGCCCTTCTAGCTAAGGAAAAGCTGGCAAAAGACTCCGCCGCCGCTGAAGAATCATTAAGATTAGAAGAAGAAAGGCTCAAAGAGATCGAAGCAGTGTTAGAGAAAAACAAAGTTCCTGTCGGAGAATCTGAAGAAACCATGCTTTCATACAAACGAAGGATAGGTGATCTGGAAATCAAAGTAAAGGAAATGGAAGACTTTCTCGGAAGACAAACTGATTGGCGAAGGTACTACGAAGCTCCGAGATCTCCTTGGGATATTGTGCAACGATCAATTATACTTCCGGGTTGGGGTCATATCTACGCAAAAGAGGAAACCATTGGTACCGCCTACACATCACTCTTTTTTACTTCCCTTGCTCTCTATTTAGGATCGAAAGAAGCGATTCGAATCGAAAAAAACAATATTACATCGGACGCAGTGGATTTGACACTTATTCAGCCTATCCTCCAACAAACGCTCATATCCATAACACCAGCTAGCAGTCAAGAGGTTGTTACAAGCTTTTTAAACTTCCGAAGTTATGACAAAATCAATAATCTCCAAAAAGATTCGGCAAATTTAAATCGATTGTCTGAGGTTTCCAATCATCTCGAACAGTTCACACTAGTACTCTATTTTGGCCAATTGGTACATTCCTATTTTACAGGTCGTTCTTGGGCAAATCTGAATCAAATCAAAGCTGTAGAATCTTCCGAACCTGTCTCATTTCATTTTAAGACCTATCGTGATGCTTATGGAATGCAACAAACACAGACTCAAACATCTCGTATTGAATTAGGGATCAACTACCAGTTTTAGTTGGAAGGAATGTAAGTTATGAAATCTGAAATTACGCTACAATTTTTAAGTGCTCCAACTGACATCAACTATGGTGGCAAAGTTCACGGTGGTATGGTTATGAAATGGATTGACCAAGCGGCCTTTGCATGCGCTTCTCAGTGGTCGCAGTCATATTGTGTTACTGTTTACGTTGGTGGCATTCGATTCTATGATCCCATTCACATAGGCAATATCGTCAAAACACATGCCTATATCATCTATACGGGAAAGACGAGCATGCACATTGCTGTGGATGTTTTTTCGAAGGGTGTGAGAGAAGAAGAATTTACAAAAAACACTCATTGCATCGTTGTATTCGTGTCAGTTGATCAAAGCGGCAATCCAGTAGATGTATTGCCATGGGTACCAAAAAATGAAAAAGAAGAAAGACTACGTAATTATGCAATCAAACTTATGGAATTACGAAAGAGTGTTGAAGACGAAATGAAACCTTATCTAGAGTCAACGATAGAAAGTTAAGTAGACCATCGGTATTCACTTCGTCTTTTATTCAGCTAAATCTTTTTTGGTGTCCCTATATCTTCTTGGATGAGGCGGGCACCAGCACGAAAGGTGAGATAACTCCAAATCCAACTGATGAGAGTACTCACTTTGTTTTTAAATCCCACTTGATAAACCAAATGGACAAACAACCAGCCCAACCAACCAAAAAAACCTTTTAACTTAAAAATTGAGAATTCTGCTACTGCATCCGTTCTCCCAATCGTCGCCATATTTCCTTTATCAAAATACTCGAATGGTTTTTGTTTTGTGCTATTGATTTCATTTTTTAAAAAACTAGCAACAAACCTACCTTGTTGCATTGCCACAGGTGATACACCAGGCAATGGCCTTTCCAATTGGTAAGAAAAATTTGCCGCATCACCAATTACAAAAATATCTGTTTTGCCTTTGATTCGGCAAAATTCATCAACAACAATCCTTCCTGATCGATCCTTCTCGAAAGGCAACGTACGTGTGATACTCGCGGCTTCTACACCTGCGGCCCAAATAATCATTTTCGATTTAAGAGTCTGATTGGAAAGATGAACACCTTCAGCGTCAATGTTCTGAACAGGTGAATTCAAAAGAACTTCAACTCCACGTTCTTCTAATTTACTTTTTGTAAAATCACTCAATGATTCATGAAAGTTTGAAAGGAGTCTAGGCCCCGCTTCGATCAGGGTAACTTTGGTCTTCGCTGAGTCGATCACTCGAAAGTCCTTACGAATGATATAGTGCGAAAGTTCTGCAATTGAACCTGCCAACTCAACGCCCGTAGGTCCACCGCCAATAATAACGTAGTTTAACAAACGCTCTATCATCTGAGGGTCTCCAGACAACTCAGCCTCTTCAAAGGAGAGCAAAATTTGTCTTCGGATACCCAAGGCATCTTTCAAGTTTTTTAAGCCAAATGTATATTGTTTCCAATCATCTTTTCCAAAATAACTTGTCTGCGCACCTACCGCAAATACTAGATAATCATATACTTCGATTTTACCTGCAAAGTGAACTTCTTTTAACTCGGGATCGATTTTGTCTACATTGGCCATGTAGAGTATTACGTTTTTAAATTGAGTAGTAATGGTTCGAGTGGGTATCGCAATATCTGCGGGTGACAAAACAGCCGTCGCCACCTGGTAAAGTAGAGGCTGAAATAAATGGTGGTTTGTTTTGTCGATCACAACGACCTCAAACTCCTTCTGATTGGCAAGTGATTTGATGACTTGCAACCCCGCAAATCCTGCGCCGATGACGATCACTTTCTTCTTTTGTTTCATTCGAGAATCCTTTCTTATTAGAATGTTCTTGAGGTAGGATTGCGCATATTTAGTTGTTTAAATGCTTTGTAGAAATTATCGCTACCATTGGCAGTGATTACAACTTTCTGATTTTCGCCGATAAAATTCCACAGCGCTCGATTCTCGCTTGTTTCGATCCAAATTTTAAAATTAAAACACAAAAGTAACATTTGAACGATCAGAGAAATCAAAATCCACTCGTCTTATAAATGGGTTTGAAATAGATTTAACATCAGATCATTCTCTTCCAAAAAGGCGGAAATTTTGAGTCAACAAGAACCGGTTTCAACGGATCAACTCGTTCAGTTTGAATTTTCTGAAGATTCATTGAATACATTTCGGAAAAATAAATTCATCTCTATCGACCTTTATGATAAAGATGGCAAAATCATCATGCCCAAAAAGAGGAATCCCACAGAGGATGACTTTGGCAAATTACTCAAAATTGAACTCCAAGGAGCATATTATCTTTCTACAGATTCAAAAAAGCTAAGAGTTGGAAGCGATGAATCAGATCCGAAAAATGTAAAACTATTCGATGCTGAAAAAACTACAGAATTTGCAAAACAGACTGCAAACCTTTTGAATGACCTTAGAAAAGAAACATTCTCATTAGATCATTCTGCACGAGTTCAAAAATCGATGAATGCTGTCCTTGACGATTTTACGAGCAATCCCGTATTTGAACATGGTCTTTTTAATATATTAGAAATACTTAATGTAGCTGGCGTTCCATTGGAATCTGAACTTATGACCAAACGAACTATTGTTGCTATGGGCATGAAAGTTAGAACCAAAAAAATTGTAGCCGATGAAGACAAAAAACCTAACAAAAAAGATCATCTAGCTATCATGACGGCAAGTTTTTTAGCAGATATAGGTTACGCCAAGCTCAACCTAACCGAAGGACCCAATCTATCAAAAGATGAGTATACCTTAATCCAACAACACCCTACTCTTAGTTATTTGATGACCTTGTCCGCATCTGATATTCCCACAGAAATTCGAACTTTGGTTTTGAATCACCATAGACCCTTTCGTGGAAATGGAATTAACAATAACTTCCCTGATACTAAAAATGTATTTAACAGGCTTATGCTCGTCCGTGATAAATTTGCCAAAGATGTCAGCAAAAAACAAATCATCGAAGACATTGAAGCTCAACTCCGAATTCAAGAAAGCAACGCATCTTCGGTAAATTTCGAAGAAGACATCGCAATACTTTCATTAGCTAGTGAATATGCCTCATTGACATCAAACCAACCATGGCGAGAAGCTTACAAATCAGCAACCGCTCTAAAAATCATTGTAAATGATTCGTTCTTTTCTTATAGCAATAAAAATATTCGACATTTGCTCGACTATTTAGGGGCTAGTTTAACCAATAATGAGAATATTATAAATCTCGGAGATTTTGTAATCACCGTATCTGTTGATTCTGAAAAACGAGGCCACTTTGACATCTGTAAAGTAGTGGGACTAGATCGCTACCAGACTCGTCCAAAAATTCAAAGAATATGTACGATCAAACCCATCTTTAAACGAGGGCTCAAATACTATATCGAAGATTTTGATAAAACTGATATCAAAATGGATCGAAGAAGAGCAGTAACAGATTTAGCTTCACAAACATCAAGCACTCAAAGGATTATTTATATCATCGATCCGGATCTCAATGAACCTTTGTTCGACTTAGCGACAAAACTGAGTATTTAAAGATATTGGAAAGGACTAAGCGGCGACCGAACCTAACTTCATTACCCTCTGGATCCAATTTGCAATTTCTGGTTCTTTTCGTTTTCTAACTTGATCAAAATAAGAAACTTTTACAGGACCAACGCCACAAAATTCAAGTGTTCCTTTTTTCAATATTCGAATACCTGGAGACCAATTGACCAATTTATAATACCATGTAGGTGCGTCCATAGTCACCAAAATATGTGCAGTTTTCCCTTTTAACAACTGTTTTGGGAATGGAGAGTGCTTTTGGTATTGAAACGAAAATCCGGGTATAAAAACTCGATCAATCCAACCTTTTAAAACTGAAGGCATACTTGCCCACCAGCTTGGAAAAACAAACACCAAGTGGTCAGCCTTTGAAATTTTGTTTTGGCTTTCTCTGATATCTGGCTCCATAGTTTGTATAGATTCAGCTCCATATCCAAATCGAAGGTTATAGTCAAATTTTAGGTCGATCAAACGAAGGATTTCTACGGAATGACCTTCTTTTACTGCCGCCTCGGTATAAACTTGCGCAAACTTTGCACAAAGCGAATTAGGATTCGGATGACCCAAAACGACTAAAATCTTTTTTTTGTTCTGATTCATAATTTATCTAATGCTGAGTCATTGTTGGTTTAACAATTAAATGCAAGCAGTCAACGTGTATTTTGAAATACATCAATTGTTACATATCCCTTTTTAAAACTTCAGTGATATAGTAGACCTTAACTGGTTCTGCCTTTCCCTTTAATGTCAGTTCTTTGGTTTCGTCATACTTGATATATGTATCCCCACCGGCGGCAAGGAAAGCCGCTTCTGAGACGACCACACGTCCAGGCGTACCATGGCTTTCAAGTCTTGCGGCAGTATTGACTGCATCACCGATCACAGTATAATCCATTCGTCTAACAGATCCAATATTGCCAACTATCGCGTCACCAAAGTTCACACCTATGCGAAGTCGAAATGTTTCGGGAGGTAGGCCTAAATCTTTATTAATCTGAACCATACGTTTTTGCATATCAACTGCACAAGCGATAGCATGATAAGCATCTAAATCTGTTTTTGTCGGTGCGCCCCAAAATGCCATAATGGCATCACCTATAAATTTGTCTAAAGTCGCGGAGTAATGGAAAATCAAATCCGATAGGGATTCAAAAATGGTATTGAGACTCGCCAAAACCACGGCAGGAGAATTCTTTTCGGAAAAGGTTGTAAATCCTACTATATCAGAAAATAAAGTAGCAATTTCCCTTTCCTCACCACCTAACTTGATTGCGTCATTGACTATTGTCTCCATTACTTCTGGCGAAAAATAACGTGACAATCTATCTTTTTCTTCTTTTTGTTTTTCAACTAATTTTCGAGAAGCAACCATATTTCCAATGATAGACAAAGCAACAGAAATCGAAAATCCAGCGAATGCATAATCTTTCATGAACGTTTCGTTCGGATACAACTCCCATTGGAGTTCAACCAATACATCGTTGAGAATTAGGCCCACCATGATTAACATTCCAAAAGAAACAGTTCCCATCGCCGGAATCTTTCTTCCTAAAAAAACTATATAACAAAGTGAAAGTCCAAGTATGATAGTAAGAAAAGACCAAAAGAAAAAGAATCGTGAGAGAGTATAAAGATCAGGAAAAAGGAAAACTGCTACAAATGCGATGATCCCCATCCCATCCACAAAAAAATTCGCACGGCGAATCCAACCTTTATGCACTTGGGCAAATTGGACTACAAAGTTAAAAAGGAAATGAGTGAGTCCAATCCATGTGGCGTATTCAATTTTTTTGATCCAAAAACCATCGTTTAATATAGAGTAAATGATTTGGCTTTGGAACAATGTATTGACTGCCATAAAAAACGATCCTATTGCAAAATAAATCGTTGCATGTTCATCCTTTCGGAAGAGGAACTGCCAGTACAAATAGAATGCTCCGAGTAACATGGTAAGTACGATAACAAAGATTTTTTTGAAATCATTCCAATATTCTGCCCGTTCGGAATATCTTTGTGATGAAATATAATACTTATCATGTGATAGCCCTGGACTCAAAGGATACTTTGAAAACACGCGTACAGCGAGCACATTCGGTTCAGATGTTTTAATTTGTCCAACTGGTATTCGATAGAAGCGAGTTTTGTCGGCAAAGAGATAACGGTCTTCTAATATTGTATCGGAAGTAGTATCTAAAGCAAGTCCAGTACTTCCAATGAAATGACCATTCCAATACACAGCATCAGCCTGACTGATTTGACCAAGACGGAGTGTGAGATAACGAGATTTGAATCTGCTACGCAGGTCATCTTGGGAGATAAGGATTTCGGTTCGATACCAACCGTATCCTTTGTACTTTTGAAAGTATTCTGCAAAATTTGGAAAGTAAACTTCGCCGTCACCATCTCTCACTCGATCCCAGGAAGTCTGTATCTGAAATCCGGATATCCAACCGTTTTTGACTTCATCGGTGAGAACAGGCAATGCATTTGAAAAGCGTAAAGGCGCAATAGATTCAAAATCGGGATCCTCGTCATCTGATTCCCCAGGAGATGCGGGCGCTATTGGTGAATCACCCGGACGGAAGTTCCATTTTTGACCTGTACCACCGAAAGATTTATTCGTTCGAAGATCTAAAATCTGGCCCGTGAATAAAACCTGTGCTTCTAAATCAGGAGCTTTTATAAGTAAAAGAGTAAAAATACAAAATAAAAAAAAGAATCTTTGCAACCAAACCATGCAGTAAAGTGTATTAAAATCCCTGAATACTGGCAAGAACAAAACATTGGAACAAATCCGTATCGATTCTCTTAGCTCTGATTTTCTAGGCACGGGCATTGCACCTAACGGTAAGAAAATTTCTTATCCCTATACTCTGCCTGGCGATTTGATCTCAGTCGAGATGTATAAAAGAAAGACACGATCCACAAAATACAGGTTAGTCGAATTTTTAGAAAAATCAGAGCGTGCTCCGATTCCCTGTCAATTTTATGGAGAATGCGGTGGATGCGCTGGCCAACACATCCCTTACGATGACCAATGTAAGATCAAATTTGAACCTATCCAACAGTTGTTTTCTCAACTGGGAGTTCAATTCCAAACAATCAATTCTGATCAAATATTTAATTACCGTTCCAGAATGGATTTCAGTGTATTTCCTGGACCGACGATAGGCTTGCGTGCACGAGGGAATTTTAGACGTGTTATCGATATAGATCATTGTTTTATCCATTCCGATTGGGCAAACAAAGAGCTCGCGAATGTTCGTAATTTACTTAACGAATTTCCTCAATTGCCTTGGGATCGAAATTCAGAAAGAGGTGGTTTAAAATACATCACCATCCGTAAAGCACGCTTCACAGAAGACTGTATGACGATCTTTACATTTACAGAAGGTTTTCAATTCGATTCTGACTTTGCCAATTTTAAAGAAAGAACTTTGGAATTGTGTATTGCAAATCATATTATTTTTTGTTATAACAGAGTTAAGTCGGAAGTCTCAGCCATGGGTAGATCCGAAATTTTAAAAGGATCCGATGTTTATCACGAAATTGTGTTAGGGCGCGATTTTTTGATTCCATTTGATTCTTTTTTCCAACCCAACCCTTCTGGTTTTTTGCCGATTTTAGAATTTATACAAAGTCACTTACCCGAAAATCGAAACTGCCTAATCGATTTATTTTGTGGAAACGGATTTTTCTCCATTCTATTTGGTACATCATTCTCTAAAATCAAATGTTATGAGCTCACCCCTTCGTCCATTGAGATTGCAAAGAATGCCTTACATAGGGCCTTCCCAGAAAAAGAAATTTTGACTCAAGTTGTAAATTTATTTCAAGATGCCTCTCTTATGGAATGTCCTTCAGATAGTGTATTGATTTTGGATCCACCTCGAGCGGGAGCCGGTGGTAAGGTCAATGTTTGGATACGGGAAAATGGTCCTCGCGATATCTTTTATGTTTCATGCAATCCCTACAGCCAGCGAGAGGATTTAAAATTCTATCAAACCCATTATGATGTGGTTGCCTCACTTCTCATCGATCCTTACCCGCATACCCCTCATTGCGAGTCGGTCCTCCATCTACGTCGAAAAATCTAAGCTTTTTTTAAAAGGAAAAAGTAGTTTTTGTCCGAATCTCAAAGGAGAGAGGCTTTATGAAATTCGCTAGGTTGTCCGCCATTCTTACTCTATCTCTTATCAGCTCAATTGGCTGCCGAACCATTGTTGTATCTTCGTGGGTTCCATCAGATACGAGTCAGGCGTTTGCTCAAGTAAGAGTCCTTCTTTCTGAGGCGTCCAGCGAAGAATCATTTAAATCAACTGGAACTATCGAAGTATGGGATGCAAATGACCTGGTCATCAAAAAAGCATATGAGTTTTTAAGTATGGACCCTACTCTGATTAAGGCTCCAATTAAAATCACTTCGAATGCGGGTTACCTTGAGTATAAAGGAGGGAAGTATCGAGGCCACATCGAAATCAAACCCTCCAATGGTAAAATTCTTATTCTTAACATTGTCAATATTGAAACATATTTGATGTCAGTAGTACCCTCGGAAGTTCCGGCTTCTTGGCCTGAAGAAGCATTGAAAGCACAAGCGGTATGCGCCCGAACATACGTTGTTCGAGAAATGATCGCGAAACGCAAAGCACCTTACGACGTCGATACGACGACCAATACCCAAGTTTATAGAGGGATGGCAAAGGAAAATCAAAAAACCAACCAAGCAGTGGAAGACACTCAAGGTTTGATATTATTATACAACGGTTCACCTATTCAGAGTTTTTTCCATTCAAATAGCGGTGGTGTAACTGAAGATCCTCTAAACGTCTGGGGAAATAAAGTGGAGTATCTAACAAGCGTTCGATCAGACTATGACAAAGAGGGTGATAATTATGCCTGGGAAGAAAAAATGGACCAAGCCCAAATCAATTCCGCTTTGGCAAGTCTAGGAGTTGGCGAAGTTCAGGATTTGATTGTAGTCAATCGCTTTGCTTCATCACGGGTCAATGAAATTGACGTCATTGGATCTGCTACGACAAAAAGAATCAAAGCAACAGAATTTCGCAAACTACTCGGTGCCACTAAGTTAAAATCCACTCGATTTGGCATCCGTAGAGAAAGTGACGGAAAATTTTTTGTGAAAGGACTTGGTTCTGGTCATGGTGTTGGGCTCTCACAATGGGGCAGTTACGCAATGGCAAAAGAAAACTTTGACTACAAAGAAATTCTGAATCACTACTACAAAGGTGTGAGTTTTGCTAGAATGGCACAAAATTAAATCATCCCTTTTTGATTTTACGATAAGAGGATTCATGGAAATTTGACAGAAGAGTCAATTCCATGGCAACAGTAACAGAATACCTCTCCCAAATTAAAGACCTCACAATCGTACCGCCCGTTCTCATTTCCATTCTATCTCTTGAGGATGATAATGAGTTGGGTTTTGGTGAATTAGAAAAAAAAGTTCAATCTGACCAAGTACTTGTAGCTCGACTTCTTAAGTTAGCGAATTCTCCCTTTTTTTCCAGGGGCAATCCTATAGCTAACATGAAACAGGTGATCACACGACTTGGTTTCAAAACTGTTCGTTCTATGGTTGCGATGTCTATGTCAGATTCACTTTTTAGCCAAGGAAACTATAAAAAATTTCGTGATGAAGTCTGGGATCATTCCATAGCAAAAGGAATCCTTGCACAGTTTCTCTGCGAAGAGAAAAAAATGAGAAAGGAAGCGGAACTTTCACTTACCTGCGGTCTTATGCAAGATCTTGGAAAGATCGTACTCAATACGATCGATCGCCCAAAGTATGTTGAGATACTTACTGAATACCAGACTTCAGATTTAACCTTTTCCGAGTTAGAGATTAAAGCCTTTGGCGTAGACTCGATCGAAATGGGCACAGAAGCCGCAAAACTCTGGAAACTTCCTGCTCCCATCATTCAAGCCATTGAAGACAAAGGCAAAGCTCCCAAAGATCAATCCGTCATTGGACAGGCCATCGGTTTTGGTGGTAGTTTAGCTAAACTCTCTGGTCATGGGAAAAAAGAATCCGACACACAAAGTTTATTTGAAATGTACCAAGACATTTTTTCTTTAAATAAAGAACAGAATCCTCCCCTAACAGAAACATATGGCGTAAAACTCACAAATAATGAACTGTATCAATTCTGTTCGACTTTATAATGGTTGCACACTCAATATGCGGTGCAAACCTTCCTTTCCTTTGATTTTAACTGGCTCTAGTTCTGTGTATTTGTATTTTGCCGCGTATTCTTCCGGTAGGTGATTGTACAAACCTTCTGACACATACACATGCATGGGTTTTGCCATCGACTCCAATCGTGCCGCCATATTCACTGTATCCCCTACAGCTGTATAAGATAACTTCTGAAATGAACCTACGTTTCCAACAATGGCATTACCTGAAGCAATACCTATACCAAGTTGTGGAGTAAAACCATAGATCTCTTGCCACTTTGGTTGCCAAAGCTGAAAGATTTGTAACATTTCAATTCCACAATCGAGTGCATTTTGTCTATGGTCAGTTTGCGGGATCGGTACTCCAAACAAACACATAATGGAATCACCGATGTATTTATCGATCATTCCGCCATAACCTAATATCACTTCTGTCATTGCAGTAAAGTATTCGTTTAAAAATGAAATCACTTGATCAGGCTTTTGTTTTTCCGATAATGAAGTATAACCTCTGATATCCGAAAAAATAACGGAAATTTCTTGGACATGACCCTTCTGTTCCAAAGAAAGAGAATTATTCATAATGCTTTCTACAACGATCGGATCTACATACATTCCGAAAACGTTTTGCATTTTTTTCTTCTCAAAATCTAACTTCATCTTCTCTTCATACTCTTTCTCTAATTCTTTTTTAAACTTTTTTACTAGAGTATTGAGATCTTGAATTTCATTTTGATTCATTCCATACAATTCTTGAAAACGTCGGAGTGAATCGTCCATCTGAATCGAGATCACTTTTTTACGATAAATCTCTCTGAATAGGTTTCGAAACCGATGTTCAAGGAGATTTTTTTTGATTCCCCTTTTTGAAAAAAATTCACTGATGCCGAGTTGGAAAGATAGGACTGGTAACGTTTTGTCTTTGGAATTTGAAAATATGACAATGGGAACTTCAAGAGGACCTGCTGTATCCGCGATATCCTGTAATCTCTCTTCTTCCAATAATTCGGAATCTGGGAAATTGATCTCAGCTATCAATAAATCAAAGCCACCTTTTTTTAACTCTTCGATACCATTTTCATAAATGGATCGCCAAACAATTTCTACATAGTCTTGAAACCATTCTTTTAATAAGGAGACCAAGATATCATAGGAACCCTTTTTGGGTTCAATTAAAAGAATTCGAACAATTTCTTCTTTTTCTAATTCCACACGTCTTATTTTTCAGACGATAGAAATTTGTGAAGCGCCTCTTGAAATGAAAATGGAAATCTTCCCATTAAATAACGAAATGCTTGGATCGAAACGTCCGGACGAGGAGGATCTCCAGCGATATAGAGATCTGGGTCTTTAGGAATTGTACCCATTTGATACAATCCACCGCTGACTGCTTCAGTTCCACAGGCTATCAATGCTTTTGGTTCCGAAATGACCGCAAGAGCATCCGCAAGTGGCCCTGCCATCTTGCCTGAAATCGGACCCGAATATACAACAGCATCTGCATGCTTCGGGCTAGCAACACACCTAACACCTTCTCGCTCGGAGTCAAACACCGAATTATAAGAAGCATTGAGTTCGCATTCAACAGTATTATTACCTGCGGCGGCAACTTCACGATATAAAAATCCGTTTTTGAATGTTAGCTTTTCGAAATCATCATGGTTTTTCGTATTTGGTAACTCTTTTTTAGGAATCAACTCACCATCTTTGTAAGTTGCTTTTAATAAATCTCTATGTTTTGAAAAGACATAGATGAACCCGGAGTTTTGTAATTTATTTTCAGGGCAATGACTAACACACTCTCCACATTGCAAACAGGCGCCGTAATCGATATGAAGAACCTGTGGAGACTCTAACTGAATCGCCTTTGTGGGACAAACCTCCACACAGATATTACATCCCTCACAACTGGTATTGAATTTTTTGGAAGGGGTTGGAATACCTCGATTTTTTGGATGAATCGGAGATGCTGTTTTCCAATTCATAACATTCGATTTTTTAAATAGGTTTGTGATTTCGAGAAGACTTTTCATAAATCAAATCCTGCATAACTAAGATTAAACGACTTATTGTTTAAAGGAAAGTCGCCAATCAGCTGACCTCTTACCGCAATTTCTAAAGCATGCCAATTCAAAACAGATGGATCTCTAATATAAGCATCAGAAACTTTGCCATCTTCTTCAATCACGAGTGCGGTAAGGATAGACCCTCGCCAAGACTCCAATGCTTGATAATAAATACCAGGTTTGTAATCTCTTTTTATGATCGTTTCTTTTGTAGTTTGGCCTGACCAAAGCGCATCCCAGTCAATTTGGGAAATAGTTTTTTCCATCCAAGCCAAAGACTGTTTGATTTCCATATAACGGAGATAAAACCGACTCCATGCATCCCCAGAAAAATTTGCCACATCATGATGGAGAGAAAGTGGTACCCAATGAGGATAAGCCTTATCCGAAAGTCGTAAGTCTTTCATGACACCAGCGCATCTAGCCGTCATACCCACAAATCCAAACGAATCAACATCGGCCGCCCTCAATTGTCCGCAACCTTGGAGTCGTTCTTTGATTGTAGAATTGGAAAGAGCTCTTAAAATTTGTGGCTCTATGTTTTTTTCAAATGTTTTCTTTAACTGATTAAAAGCTAACTTTGCATCTACTGCAGAAATCTTTTGATTTGTTCGAACACCACCTGGGCGAACTGCTCCTTTGCCAAAACGGTTTCCTGTCCATGTTTCTGTCAGGCCAAGAGCTGCTCCTCTATCGGTTACACAAACGCCATATAATGGATAGTATCCTATATCCTCAGAGATTCCACCCATATCTCCGATATGGATCGCAATCCTTTCTGCCTCGATCAAAAGGGATCTAAATAAGTTGATAGACTCTGTTACTTTTATTCCAGCCGCTTCCTCAAAAATTCTCGAAAAACATACCGCATAACTTACAGATGAATCACCTGATATGGTTTCCGACAGATGCATAATTCGAGAAATATTGGATCTATACATTTCTTCTTTTAGATGTCTGAACTGGAAACCAAGGCGAATCGTTAGGTGACGTATTTTTTCTCCCTCAACGACAAAACGAAAGTGTCCTGGTTCAATGATACCAGCATGGATCGGACCTACAGCATGAGAATAGGAATTGTCCCCACAGGGCACTTTGATACCATGAAAAAAGAGGTCACGTAAGGAACCTGACCTTTGGTGAAGACCAAGTACTTTGCTCCGCTTTTCAGTTAGATAATCTAATTCACTAAGTGCAGAATAATCTTCGGGACCCATATCCTTCCCAAGTGAATGGCGGAGTAACCAAATTGGATACTTCTCATCCATCAAAAAGTCGATAGGACTTTTTTTGTCTGGAACTTTCTCCATGGTTACGCCATGATGTTCAGCTAAAAAATGATAGAAGGTAGGATCCGATTTGGTTTGGAAAAGTCCTGTTATCTTAAACATTACTAAACCCTCCCATAACAAGCGCATACATACCAAAAGCGCCTATCCCCAAAGCAAATACGACACTCATAATAAAAAAACGCAACCTGACGGTAAGAACATGTTTTTCCGTCGTTTCAAAATCACGACTCTTAACTCTTACGATGGGAAGGAGTTTGTTTAAAGCGATATAAAAGAATACTAGACCTAATAATGGAAAACAAAACAACCAAATCAAATTTGTGGTTAGGCCGATGCGTATGATTTCCATATCTAAAATAAAAACAGGTGAAAGTGGGAATACAAATGCGATAAGCACTGCCGCCATATAGGCATAAAACGACTTTGGATTCAAAGAAGGAAGATCCACTATTTGACCTATCATCCGTTTGCCTGCGTCCATTCTCAATAGACCCATTGCAACAAAAACAATCAACTTTACTATGAGTGTAGATGCTAATAAAAAATAAAATACGTCGTCCTTAACATCTAACCAAAGAAAAACGGCTAACATTCCTGTATGAAAGAGTGCAATTTTTGCCGCGATGCGACGGATATCTTCCCTTTTGTTTAAAATCCATGTTGCATATAAGATTGTCAGAATACCAATAAACAAAAGACCATTTGCCGAATTGACTAGAGAGGTGTTCACAGATCTTTCGAGTTGAACGAGTGGTCGAAGAGCTAATGCGACCGATACTGGGACAAAAGAAGCAATCAATGAAGAAATCTGACTTGGACTCTCTGCATATGTGTCCCCTACCCAAAAGTGATTAGGAACCAAACCTAACTTCGCACTGTATCCATAAATTGAGAGTAGAAGAGCGATTTCAATGAGCAAACCCGATTGACCTTCCAAACCAACAACCAATGCAGAAAAGTCCAAAGTTTCTAGTGGTTTCGATGCAAACAAAAGTATTACGATTCCAAGAAAGGCAATACCTAAACCATAAGAGTTGATGAGTAAAAATTTCCATCCAACCTGAAATGAACGTTCCGTGCCACTCGAGGAAATCAAGAGGGATCCAAATAATGTTGAAGCTTCAATCAAAATCCACTTTAGCACAATGTTTTCTGTGAACCACGAAGAAAACAATGTTGCAAAAAAGAAAAGCTTTAGTGCTGACCACAACCAAATTCGTGTTTGTCCCTTTGTTGGAGCCAAAACAAATATAAAAAATACGACTAAAAAACAATAGATACCAGTTATATAAAAAAGATATTGTGTCATGTTTTGTCACCCTTTACATGCATATGAGGTGATAACTGGAGTATACCTCCCGACACGATCACAAGAATGGCATCCAAAAATGAGCCAAACTCGAGACCAAAAGGAAGACCTTTATCTAGAACCAATGTGAGGATAAAAATACCGTTTTCAAAAACACAAAAACCAGCGATCAAAGCCAGCCAATTCCTACGAACAATAAAACACAAGACTCCGACATAGATCATTAAAATCACGTAGATGAGTCCAATCTTATGCACAGGAAAAGAAAAGTCGTTAGCGTTTTCTGTAATTTTTACTGCAACTACAAGTCCCAAAACCAAAAACAGGAGTGTTGCTAGGTAGCCAAACCGAGGAATGGTGCTTTCTCTCATCTGGGATTTTTTAGCAGTCCAATTCAAGATAAATGGAGTAAGAAAAGCCTTAAACAATAATACCAAAAATATTAGTCCTAAGGAATGTGTCAGATCTCCTTCATGAGTTTGCAAAACTGGGAAAATCAAAAGAAAGCCCTGCAATCTCAAAAAAAAGGTGATGCGGTGCAAGCGGTTTTCCACAAGCACCACAACACCCGAAAGGAATAACAGTAGATAAATGAAATCGTATAACATATAACTCCTAAGCCAACTTAACCAGAGTTCCTAAAATCAAAATTGCTAAAAAACAAAGTCCCATAAATTCCGGCACCCATGACCATTTTCTTCGAACTGAATTTGCTTCCCACAAACCCAAAAGAATGGCAAGACCAACGGTTCCAGGAAGAACCAATAATTCTTTTGATAAATTGCCATATTCACCAGACGGAAACAATTTAGAATGCTCCAAGGCAAGTTTGATTAAAAAGGCAAGAAGACCTGAAAGTTTAATCTGACTTGCAAATTCAAAAAAACCCATCGTTTTGCCAGATGCTTCCAAAATCATCGCTTCGTGTACCATTGTAAGTTCTAAGTGAGTGCGAGGATCATCAAACGGTGGCTTGGCGAGCTCGGCTAAAATTGCGACAAATGAAAGTGCTAAAAATAAGATTCCTATAAACGATCCAACAGGAGTCATTGAAATTTCGATGTGAGATTGTGCGACGAGGATCATCAAAATGATAGTTGGTTCAGCCATAACAGAGAGTAAAATTTCTCTACCTGATCCCAAACCACCAAACGATGTTCCACTTTCCATTGCAAAACTTACAAAACAAAATCTGTATAACGCGAGAAAGAAAGGAATCAAAATGAAAGGCGCCCATTCGAAAATCACAATCGACCAAATAATAATAGCGGAATAAAGTGCAACAACAGGGGATAACTCGGCAAAAATACCAGAGTTTGGATTGTCAATTGGTGCTTTTGTAAAATACTTGCGTATTTCATAATATACCTGCATAATCTTGGGGCCTTTTCTTCCTTGTGCCCTTGCCCGAACCTTTCTAACAATCCCACCTAGAATGATTGGCAAACCTACAAAAATGATTATTTGATAGAAAGTGAGTAACAGAAACGTAATGGTACTCATATTCGCCCCCAATCACCCAGTATCAAGACGGCAAGGATAGAAATCAAAAACACGGAAGAAATTGCTAGGTAATGGCTAATTTCTTCGCCTTGGTGGTCTTCATTTTGTGTAAGAAACGCTCCAATGTCTAAAAACTTTTTAAGCAAACCCAAAACAAATTGATCCAAAATAGAAAGACCATCCTTCGTTAGAAAATATCTTCCTATCGAATTATGTAATGGTTCAGAAAAGACTGTGGCCGGGATGGAAAGTTCTGGACCTAAATAGCCGTTTCCACAATCCCAATACTTTCTTCTTTTGACTTGATGCGCCCAACGGAATACCACCAAACTTGAAACAAACGCGACCGTGATCGCAGAAACTATCGATAGACTTTGTATCCAATCACCTAAGCTTTTATCTACATATTTAGTGAGTGCAGGCAATCGCAAAATAAATGGTAGTAAAATTGGGATAAGAACAATCATCAGTGCAAGTGTACCAACCGAGATCAAGACCCACTCTCTCTTTTTAGGATTCCATTCAGGCAATGCGATATTTTGGCTTGGAAATGATAGGAAGATACTTAGGAATAATCTTATATGCGTAAATCCACCTAACACAATTCCAAAAAAGATAAAGATCATCGCTGGTAAAAGGAATACAGATCTTCCCAAAGGCATATCTAAAATTCGAGCATTCAAAAATAAATAAGTCGCTTCCGAGACAAACCCAAGTGTCCCAGGAATGACCGCATAACTAAAAGTCCCTACGCCCATCCACAACGGTGATATACCTATGTAACGACCAATGCCTTTCATCTCATCGGTTGAACTCGAATTGCGTAGACGAGCAACGAGTCCAATGGAAAACAATTGAAATGTTTTCGAAAATGAGTGATGGAGAAGGCTTATAAAAAACAGGATAAAGAAGGAATTGCTCAAGAATTTCAACTCAGGATCTTCACTAGACTGGAACATACCACAAGTAGCAAGACAGAGCCAAAGAAAATTTATCGATTCAATGGAACTATATGCCAAAGCCTTCTTTGGATCTTTTAGAAAAAATGAAGTGATCCCACCAAAAAAAACACCCAATGCGGCAAGAGGGAAAAGAATGGTAAACAAAAATGGATCTTTTAGGTTCGGAAGAACGTATTTAGTAAAAAGCAATAAGGGGAAAATTTCCAATGCGCCTGCAAAAGCACCTAACGCATGCGAAGGACCTCCCTCATTCACCTTTGGAAGCCAAATATGAAAACCCGAAAAACCAGACTTTACAAGTAATCCAATCGTTAGAAAGTAAAGTCCTCTTGGATCGTTATCCGGCAGAAACACCCAGGCAGACAAAAAAATAGCGGAAACTCCAGAGGCAAGAAGCAGAGCTCCCAGGCTTTCAATTTGTTTTTTCCCAAATTCTGTTCCCGAATAAATGATGATGGTGGAAAATGATGCCACTTCCAAAGCAACAGGAAGGAGAACACTTTTACCAGCCAAATAACAGATTCCAAGCGCGGTCCAAAATATAGAATACCCGAGTGCTACCCTCTCTGAATAGATGGTTTCATAGGATTGAACCAACATAAAGGCAGAAAACCCAATGAGGATTTGAAGGAATAGACCTAAAAAGATAGGAAAACCGACTCCTAGTGGATCTTCTCCAAAAGAACAAAAATAAATAAAAGGCAAACAAGTGCTAATTGTAACTAAAACTAAACTAGTTTTGGAGAACTTTTGGCTCTCTGGCATGGTGACCTCACTGAAAGAATACGAAAAAAAAGGAGATGGGTTTAAGTGAGGATGGGTGGGCCCCGATCAAGGGCAGAAGAAAAATATTCGGAAAGTTCTGAAGAACGAATGGCAATGAAAAGTAGACTAAAGGAGGATGTGTGCGAAAGAAACAGACAAGGAATCTCCGCAATGAAATCGGAATGGAAATGTCCCTCCGCTTTTGCAGTGGGTTTTGATTCCGTAAGCTCCTGGATCTCTACTTCGCTCGTTTCTGCATTTAAATACGTCGTCTGCGTCGTTTTCCCTGCGAGTGAAAAGATCAGAAGAAGTAAAAAAAATAAACGTGGTATCATCGCAGTGCTTTCAATGAATACTATATCGAATAGTTCCAAAATGAAAAGCATTTTTCCAAAAACCGGAATCAAATGAATCAAACACAACAAAGCATCGAAATCAGAGGGATCAAAAAATCCTATTCTCAAGGTGAGTTTTCCGTACCAGTCCTCAAAGGTTTTGATCTCTCAATACCAGAAGGACAATTGGTTACAATGATGGGCCCTTCCGGCAGTGGAAAATCCACATTGCTCAACATTCTCTCGGCCATAGAGAGTATTGATGCGGGAGATGTTTTCGTTTTTGGAGACAATCTAGCTGGAAAAACTGAAAAAGCTTTAACTGAATATAGGCGAAAGACGATTGGAATCGTCTTCCAGTTCTTTCACCTTTTACCTTATCTATCTGCAATCGAAAACGTAATACTGCCCCTTTACCTTCAGGGATATTCAAAAAAAGAAGCGAAAAAACTTGGAGCGGAGGCATTGTCTCTCGTTCATCTAAGCCATCGTTTGAATTTTACTCCAAAAGAACTTTCAGGTGGTGAAAAACAGCGAGTTGCGATCGCACGTGCTCTTGTCCACAAACCTAAACTGATTCTTGCTGATGAACCTACAGGTAATTTGGACTCGGAGTCATCTGATCAAATTGTAAAATTATTTCAATCCTGTGTGAAAGATTTAGGAATCACTATATTTTTAGTAACACATAACACAGATATAGGCAATTTAGGAGATTCTCGCATTTCAATGCTAGATGGCATTGCAAAAATTTTATGATCCATATTTATTTTTCCTTTCTTTGGGGGTATTACAAGGAACACAAATCGCGGATCTTTTTTTCACTACTCGGTATATCACTCGGAATTGCTTTATTCTTTACAGTGCAGGTTAATTCTTGGAGGGCTGAGGCAAGCATCATTGATGCCCAACTCGGCTACCAAAAAGAAGATTATATCGGTCAATTCCAATACAACATCGATGGAAAGTATGGACCGGACTCAATCCTTAGAGAGTTATATTTTATTTTACCTGACCAGTTCATTTTAGAACCAAGCCTAACCATCGATGCGTTTGTTTCTGAAAACAATGCCACCATTGAACATATCCCAATCATAGGAAAGGACATAGTTACTTTCTTTTTAGAAGAAAAGTTTCAAAATCCTACAGAAGATAATTCCGTTGGGATCACTCCTCGCTTTTTAATGAGTGACGGACTCTATCAAAATTTTTTCAAGAAGGAGAAGACTCGCACGATACACTTTTGTCAAAAAGATTTTGTCATAAACAAAGATCAAGTGCTCTCTATATCAAAAGATGGTAACTTTATTGTAACAGACATCGAGTATTTACAATCTATTTGCGGCTTAAATGGGTTTATCAAACAAATATTTGTTCGACTAAAAAAAGACCCGGAGGAAAGAGCTGACAGTCAAAACCATTTCAAGGACGCACTTCGCATAACGAAAGATAATAATTGGGTGTGGGAATCCAAAGAAATGATCCAAGAACGCTCTGGCAAGGCACTGGGATCTCTAAAAATTAACCTAACCATTGTGTCTTTAATTTCTGTTTTGATTTCTTTGTTTATGGTCGCCAATTCGTTTTCAGGCATCTATCTTGCCCGAAGAAAAGAATTCGGAATTCTTCTTTCAATAGGGAATTCTAGAATTCAGAATCTATTCTTATTTTTATCCCAATCCGTTGTTTTAGGCTTCTTGGGAGGTGCATTAGGTATCTTGCTCGGATGGCAGGCACTGCGACTTGATTTGTTGATGAATGTCTCAACTATTACAGACACAAATCAAATTTCATCCTATTTCAGAATTCCAATTTGGATCTATACAGTTTCTATGCTAATAGGCGTTATTGGTGCGATAGGATCCTCACTATTTTCTTCGCTACGCTCATTTTTTATACGCCCTATAGAACTGATTAGAGAAAAGGAATCTACTTCAAATCCAAGCTCTTTCAATAATGATCTGCTTCGGCTGGCTTATTTAGGAATCGGAATGGTTCTTTTTGGGGCAGTGATCGGATTTTTACCAACGCCCAAATCTCTTTTACCTGGCCTTGCGGGAGTAGGGTTTGTGATCTTTGGGTTCGTTTCCGCACTACCCTATCTATCAACACAAATCATACGAATTGTTAACGAATTGATCCAACGATTTATCACTCTACCCATTTTTAAAATCGCATGGGAAGAGATCCGTTTGGAACCGTTACAGAATACGCTAACAACGGCAACCATCCTACTATCTTCTTCCCTAGTGATTACACTCACCTCACTGACGGATAGCTATGAAAAAACATTGGTTAAGTGGGTAGACGAGGACAATCTATTTGATTATTCTATTGTCAACCCTTCCAAAATTTCTGCTGGTCTTCCCGGAGTCCCGAAAGAAATCGTTCTACAATTGGCAAAGTATAAAGAGATCGAAAGCATTGAACCATTCATCATCCAACCAAAGTTTAGCATCGGGAATAATTACTATACATTACATGTCTATCCATTTGAATCGAAGTTAGATGAAGTCATTGTTTCATCAAATTTTTGCTATTTAGAGAAAAAATGTACGGGAGATGCTCTCGAATTTCAAACCGAAAAGAGTGGAAATTTACCTTTTAAGATCATTGCTGAAAAAGAACATTTCTTTTCGGAAAGAGGTACTATCATGATGAGTCTGGCAACATTTGAATCTCATTTTTCTTATGATCTTCTAAACTCAGTCAGAGTTAAATTTAATGATAAAATATCTTCTGAAACGAAATTAAAGATTTTAAAGGAAGAACTTTCTTTCCATAGTAACGATTTACAAATTTTAGATAGAGAAGGCTTAAAATCAATTTACCTTGAAGGTATGAAATCTGTATTTTCGATTTTAGAATCACTAAAAGTTACAGCGCTACTTATCTCCTTTTTGGCACTTTTAACATCATTAATTTATAATATACGTGAGAAATCAAAACTTATAGCAACACTTCGTGCGATCGGTCTGAGTTCTCCACAGCTCTTTAAATACCTAATATTTCAAAGTTTATTTTTTATAACGGTTGGTATTGTTATGGGTATTCTGAATAGTCTTATAATTTCTCCAATTGTCATTTATGGTGTGAATCGAAATGCCTTTGGTTGGCTTTTGGATCTACATTTCCCACTTGGTATGTTGCTTTACCTTAGTATTATTATTCCCATCACTTCGCTTACAGTGAGCCTATATCCATTTTTAGAGGCGAGAAAGAAGCCTCTCCGCGAAAGTCTAAACTATGAATAATTCTTTACAACGAATTGGATTGAGGTGAAATCTAGCAGATGGCTGGATCAATCAAAATTGCTTTTGAATTAGCTGAGCTGATCAAAAAGGAAAATACGGAAGGAAAGGATAAGATTCCTACTTCCGAATCCTTTCTTCGGGTATGGGCATCCAACTTCAGTCGATCCGAAGAAGACATTCGAAAGATACTGAATGGACTAAGGGATGCACATTTCATCTTTGTGGTTAACATTGTAGCCCCCGACCCAAATTTATTTGTCTATGGGGAAGAGGCCTATATTTTCACTGATCTAACCATCCTCAATGATCTGAAACACACAGCAGAAGAGAATTTAGAACGAATTTACGAAGCAAGCAATTACAAACGCAAATCAGCCTTTCAGATCTCAAGAGAACTATTTCCTAAGATCAAAGAATACAATAATACACCGTTGGGTCGTGCCATCAATCTTGTGGTGATGTTGGAAGAGTTTGCCCGTATCTTGACAAATTCGAGTTTTGAATATACAGACCAATGGCGTCGAAACAAAATCCAAGATATATTTAAAGATGAAGTCACTTCAGTAGAAGAATTCAATGCCACTTTGAATAGCATCTCCGACGCAAAAAGAGCCGCCGATCAAATCAACGAAACACCAAAAGAAAAAACAGATGCTAGCTGGACAAAGGCAACGCAAAGTTTTACGGTTGAATTTTTATTACGAGTTCACTTTAGAAAATACGAGTTCGATATCATAAAAAAACTAATCCAAACAGGAAAGATCAAATCCGAAAAGGAATTAAAGTTTATTAGAGATACTTTGTTGCTAATGGAAACAAGGACAAATGAGGACCGCATATTAAAACGCTATATGGAAACCATGGTTGAATTGAGACGTTACTGCCAAGCCAAAATCAATATGTTACGGCAAGGCATTAGCATGACAAAATAAACTATTTAAAAAACCCCGACTTACTTAAGTTTGTATAAACTTGAAAGAAAAATACCATCGAAGTTATAAACAACATTCTCCGTTTCATAGAAAACCCTGTGATGATATAATTGTTTTTCTCCGGAAGATAAAGAAAAAATATAATCAGATTCACATTGAAAAATAGAACTGCTGTATCACGATTTAAAATCGGGTATAAGGCCGCCAAAAATGGTGTGAAGACTGCGCCTATGAAGACAATACTTGGCAAAAAAAACCAAAAGCTTCGCATACTGAAGTAATTGATCACTTCCGTATCCAATTCGGCAGATTTGCCAGTCTCTTTTTCTACTAGGGTTTTAAAGGATTCAAATTCTAATATATTGACAAAGGGATAAATTTTTTCTTCAGTTTCGATTACTAAACGATCATAACCACGAAATGAATCGTGGGTAATCTTTTCAATGTCCTTACAGCGAATCGCCGCACAACTTCCGTAAGCATCAAATTGTTTTATCGTTCCACCCGACATTTCAACATAACCTTTGGAAAGAATTTCGAGTTGTTTTTTATAATTCTTTTGGAGAAACCAAATCAACAAAAGAAAAAGTGGAGAAAAAATCATAAGGAACTTTCCTCTCTCTGCTTCGGGTAACTGCAATGTATTATAAAGAAGAAAGAGAGCAAACATAGATATCACGATACTCGTTCGAGTCAGTAGCTTTTTTCGAAAGAGAGCGATGTTGTATCGAAATAAATTCTTGCTCATACTATAAAATCCGCTTTTTTGAAAAGTGATTCGATATGAACCCCAATTTTTTCGAGCGCTTCTTTGCCACCTTCTTCTCGATCCAGAATGCAAATTCCATTAGTCACTTCGATTCCTGCGGCACGCAAAGCATTCACAGCCTTGATCGTAGAACCGCCCGTAGTAATCACATCATCTATCACCAAACATTTTTTTGACTCTTTCCAATACCCTTCAATTTGTTGGCCTGTACCATGACCTTTGGCTTCCTTACGAACAATCAGTGGATACGCAAGCCGACCTTGCCTTTGGTATGCAAGTGAGACTGCATAGGTGATAGGATCTGCACCTAAAGTCAATCCACCCAACGAATCAAAGTTACCGGCAAGTTTCGGAATCAGCTCTTCTATCATACAATTGGCAAGGGTATGTAATCTTTCAGGATGAAGTGTGATCTCTTTACAGTTAAAATAATGATGTGATTCAAGCCCACTTGCCAAACGAAAGGGAGTCTCGGAATACCGGTATACATATTCTTTCATCCAACCTAGGAGTTGAAATCGAAGTGTTTCTGACATATTTATGAAGGATTTTGAAAAAGAGAAGGATTGAAAAGAAGAAATTATCTATGATTTAATTATAGAGAAGAAGAACCAAGCCATATTGAACTATGACTTGGTTTTCTAAATTAAACCTTAATTTGTTTTGGTTTTGTCTGTAAGTGAACCCAAGAACTTGGTAATTTTTGAAGTGTCTTCATCAGACAACTTTTGACCCAATTGTAAGTAAGCCATTTGTTTTACTGCATCCTCAAGTGTTGCCGACTTTCCATCGTGGAAGTATGGACCTGTAATCGCTACGTTTCTGAGCGAAGGGACTTTGAAAAAGAATTTATCAGTTGGATCCTTTGTCACTTCGAATCGACCAAGATCTGGTGTATCATATGCGTTTACCTGACCCATTTTGCGATACGAATTTCCACCAACAAGATTTCCATTATGACAAGAAGTACAACCAGCAGTGATAAATGTTTGCAGACCTGCTTGTTCTTCAGTTGAAAGTGCTTTATGGTCGCCATTAACAAAATCATCAAAACGAGAAGGAGTTAAGAGCGTTCGCTCGAAAGCCGCGATTGCCGCCGCAAGATTGTCATAAGTTAACGCATCCTTTGCGCCTGGAAATGCAGAAGTGAAAAGTGCTGGATATTCAGCATCTTCTTTTAATCGTTTGATGACCTCACCCTCAGATGGCATAGCCATTTCGATCGGGTTGAGAATCGGACCTTTGGCTTGTGCCTTCAAATCAGCTGCCCTTCCATCCCAAAATTGTGCAAAATGAAATCCTGCGTTAAGAACTGTAGGTGAATTCCTTCCCCCATTTTTTCCAAAGGCACCAGGCGAAGTAGGCAGATTATCAACGCCACCTGCTTTTCCTTCTATGTTATGACATGAGTTACATGATTGGGTATTGTTTTGAGAAAGTTTTTTCTCAAAATACAATTTTTTACCGAGAGAGATGAGTGCATCGGTGTCATTTTCAGAACCAGGCATTTTAGAAGGCAAAGCGCCTATCAACTGCTTGGCTTTCAATTGTAAGTCTTTTGTCTCTTGCGATGGTCCGCAAGTGATTACCCCGAGTAACGAGAGTAAGAGTATCGTTTGTGCAATTCGTTTTTTTGCCATAGTTTGATCCTTTTTAGGAAGTTTATACGTGAATCGTTCGATCATTCACCGATTTAGACTCAATCTCTTTTAAGAATCTATTCAATCTACTCATTTTTGAGGCATTCTGCGAATTTTGGTGTGTCGAAATGCAAATTCTAGAGGCATATCTGGTCAATTTTGTGATTTTTCTGTTTCGTCAGGATTTCATTCCGCCTTTCCTCATATTGGCACGATTTATGCAAAGAGTTAGCTGTAACTAGGAGATGATTTATGAATGAATCACGAACTAAAACAAGACTGATATCAGGAGCATGGGAAGACTTTGTTGTCAAAGTGTATTCCAAAAATGAAGCTCCTGAATTTTTTATCGCCGCAGTCGAATCTATCACAGAAATCGGAATGAGTGGAATAATTGAAGCAGGAGCGAGCCTGCAGGAGAATGATACCCTTTCGGGTCTGATTGTCAGTGACCAGATGGGTTCGACCATCAAATATGAGGGTAGAGTGCTCTGGACGAAAGAGACATCAAAAGGAATCCAGTTTGGGTTGAAGTTTTCAAAAGAATTGCTTCTTCCCGATGTTTTGATTGCTCTTGCGATGGCTGCAGCCTAAGATACCTTTCCCAAGGTCGGAGATCACTCCCTCCGACCTTTTTTAACAAACCCCACTCCAATCCGCCAATCTAGCTGCCGATATTTGAAATAGGATCAACCTATGTCTGCTATCAAACACCTTATCTCATGGAAAGATTGGACCGACGCGGAAATCGAAGAACTACTCAATTTTGCAATTTATGTAAAACAAAACCGTGTATATTTTGCGGGTCATATGGCTGGCCGTTCCATGGCAATGTTGTTTCAAAAAACATCCACTCGGACTCGCGTGTCCTTTGAAGCAGGCATGACCGAACTTGGTGGTCATGCGATCTTTTTAGATTGGATGAGTTCCAATTTTTCACTTTCTGATATAGATTTTGAAGCAGAATACCTTTCTCGCAATGTTTCTATCATCATGGCTCGTCTCAAAAAAAATGAAGACCTATTGATTCTTCGTGATGGCTCTCATGTACCGGTAATCAATGGATGTTGCAATCTTTTCCATCCCTGCCAATCATTAGCAGACATATTAACGATCGTTATGGACAGGCCTCACGATTGGAAAAAAACGAAAATTTGTTATATCGGTGTACATAACAATGTGGTGAATTCCTTAATCGGTATCACAGCGGCACTTGGAATCCATCTAACTCTAGTCACACCTATTGCCACCGAAGAATCGAAAGTGAAAGAAATCATTAACCGCGGTATGGCGAAAAAAACTCTCACTTGGGAAAAAGATGTCAAAGTCGCAGTAAAAGATGCGGACTACATTTATACTGATACCTGGGTGGATATGGAATTTTTTAATGATCCAGAATACCAAAAAGAAAAAGAGGAACGGATCGCGCTCATGATGCCGTATCAGGTAAATATGGCACTTTTAAAAGGAACAAAAGCTAAAATCATGCATGATATGCCAATTCATGCAGGTTATGAAATTGCGCGTGATGTAGTAAAAAGTGAACGGTCCATTATCTTCACACAAGCCGAGAATCGACTTGATGCACAGAAAGCTGTGATACTCAAGTTACTTGAGAATAATTGATTTAAGACTTTGAATTGATCATCCAAATGCTGAATTCTGATAAGAACTTATGAAAAATCTCTTTTGATTCTTGAGTAAAATCTGATTCAGCCAAACTTTCCTCATAACACCTAAGCCACTCTAGGCGAGCCTCTGAATCTATCACAAAAGGGAAATGGCGCATCCGCATTCTTGCTGGCCCCCAATTTTGCATATAGTAGGAAGGACCACCAGTAACTTGAATGATAAAGTCAGCTTGTTTTTGTTTGGCGATAACCAAATCTTCTGGGAACATATTTGCAATTTTTGAAAAAGGGATGCGGTCATAAAATCTAGATACCAAATCGCGAATCGATTCCTCACCCCATTCTAAAAATAGCTGGTTGAGTCCGGGCAACGGGCCAGGCGGCCCCTCGGATGGAGTATAAATTTCTCTATCGGTCATATATAACTCCGATCCAAATTCGCTATTTGTTATCTTCTTTGATAAGAAAGATCGCGATGGTGGATACAGATTCACTACCGCCAAAATCTTTATCTGTAAACACTGTATGAATGCGTTCTACATCAAAAGATTCGCCAGCGAAAATCGCTTTGATTTCTTCGGACCGGCGCTTTGTCAGTCTTGTTTGGTAGGCAATGTCACCAGAGGTATTCGTCTTTCCTACAAGCAACACTTGAAATTTTTCTTCTGCTTTGAGAAGGCTTTGCGCGAGCGAAACCAACTTCACTCGTTCCGCTTCTCCCAAATGGTAATCATCTTTCGGGAATAACAACTGTTCTGCTGGCCTAGAACCAATTACCGATTTATAATGCGGGAAGGAAACAACCGGCTTCTCCGAGCCTGCTGGATTTGCATTTAACTTTTGCAACTCTACTCCATCACAAGCATAAAAAAAGCTGGTGGAGGAATTCAGGGAAACCAAAAATCCAAGTAGAGTAAAACCAATATCCCAAGGCTTCGCATACTCTTTGATAGATAGAATGGAATCCTTTTCTGACAAAGGAGTACCCGACACTTGCGTATATTTGATGGGAAGAAGAAAAAGCACACGATATGTGCGCACTTCGCTCTCTTTGCTGCACTTTGAGACTGCAAGCGAGGGAGCAACTTTCGTTTCGGCTAGTTTGATGCCCAAACTGTTACAAGATACAAAGAGTAGGATCAGTAGAGAGAGAAAAAACCGTGACATTGGTTTTATTTTACAGTCACCGATAATTTGGGAAGGAAAAAAGCGAGATAAACTCCGGATGTGAAAAGGACCATTTGTGCCCTACTCAGCCGTCACGGTAAACTTTGGCAAAAAATACCCAAAGTCACGTCCGTTAGCTGGATCTGGCTGGTTGCCGTTTTTGGGAGCGTACGACCAAGTAGAATAGTCCGAAAACAGCCAGGCAGAATCTAGATTATTGAATCCACCAGCATCGCCAGGTTCATTCTGGAAATTAAATTTAGGTATTTCATTCATTTCAAATTTTGATCCGGTTGAGGAAGTTTGAAATACAAATGTCTTCGTAGCATCTAAATTGAAATCAACCTTGTTTCTGCGTCCCGCGGCTTTAGGTAACTCGAGTAGAACGACCCTCTCTGCTTTCCAAATCGGTGTTTCATACTCTTTAGAGTTAGCTGGGATTTCCCACGTAACTTGATTGCTTAGCACAGAAGATGGAATTCTAGGATATGGAAGACCGCTAGACTTAAAAGAATCATACTCTGTCTGAGAAAAATTTGGGACGTTGGAAATTGAATTTGCATACAATGAAAAATACTCGTTATTCGCAATCGAGGGACCTCCCGTCCTCTTATCTATATAGTATCTTAGATTTGGATTACCCGTGCAAGCTATGATCTGAGGTGGTCCTGTTGGGATCCCTCCAGGACATGGGGTGTCTGTACCACTATTTTGTTTCGAAGGATAGGCCCTTACATATTTTACGGGCACTGGAACCCATTGATTATAATCTCGAATTGCTGGAAAAACAGATG
>JAPZRK010000021.1 GCA_027531445.1 Leptospira sp. | reverse complement strand
GCATTTCTTGTAACACTCTTGGCCCCTGCCGCGGCTGGAGCTTCTTGGCTGGTATTGGAATGGTTCAATACAAAAAAAGCGACCGCTTTGGGAGCCGCCTCCGGTATTGTTGCTGGTCTTGTGGTAATTACGCCTGCATCTGGATTTGTTGGTGTGGAAGGATCGCTCATCATGGGATTATTAGTTTCTCCCATATGTTATGTGGCAATTTTTCTAAAGGGGAAATTTGGTTACGATGATACCTTGGATGCTTTTGGTGTGCACGGGGTAGGTGGAGCTTTCGGTGCAATACTTACTGGAGTCTTTGCGCTGGCACTTGCAGAAGGTATGACACGAGGGAATCAGATTTATGTTCAAGTGTTGAGTGTTGTGGCAACTGGGGCATACTCTTTTGTCGTATCTTACGTCTTAGCGATTGTGATCGAAAAGACCATCGGATTTAGAATTGATGAAGAAAAAGAAATCGCTGGTCTCGATAGAGAGATCCATGGTGAAAGCGGTTACGGAATTTAAGGAGAATATTTATGAAATTGATAGTAGCAATCATCCAACCACATAAATTGGAAGAAGTCAAAAACGAACTAACCAAAAACGAAATCTATCGTTTAACTGTAAGCGATGTGCAAGGTTATGGACAGCAAAAAGGAAAAACCGAAGTTTTCAGAGGACATGAATACCAAGTTAATCTTCTAAGAAAGGTTAGATTGGAAATCGCAGTCAATGATCAATTCGTAAAACCAACAATAGATGCGATCCTTAAAGCGGCAAAAACAGGTGAAGGCGCCATCGGCGATGGTAAAATATTTGTTCTGCCAGTAGAGGAAGTGATTCGAATCCGTAGCGGCGAGAGAGGCTCCAACGCGATTTAAAAATGAACTGCTATTAGACATTTGACGCATAATGTCAGTTAACGTTGTTCTAAAAACAGACAATAAATCCAGCCAGGCAAAAAGCCTGGTTGGATTCTAGCCCCTAAAATGAACGCGTAAGATTCCCCATCTTGCCTTGTTGGAAACGAATTTGTGCATCATTCAATCTTTCTACAGAGGACAAACAAAATGGACCTCCCCAAGTATAGTCTTCCTTGAGTGCATCTGCTGAAAGGAATAGAAATTGGTTCGTTTCGCTGGAACCTACGATTTCTAATGTTGTCTCTGAATCTTGAACGATCAAGATCTCGTGAGCTTTACATTTGGTCTCATCTAGAATTTGAATCTCTCCCTCCAAACAGACAAGAAGGTTGATCCGCGCTCTTTTGGTCGGTAGTTGGAGTTTTGCCTGCTTTTCAAGGGTGATATCATAAAAATCTACAGCCGGATGAATTTCTGTTAGGTTAGATTTTTTATTTTGATATTCGCCTGTGAGTATTTTTAGATTTAAACCAGTTTCAGTATGCAAAGCAATTTCAGACGGTGAGAGGTGAAATGCCTTACCGTCTTCAAGTTCATGAATTTGTGGCAATTTGATGAACATTTGTAATCCATAACAATCCGTTCCAGATAGGATGGGTATCTCTTCGTGTAACATGCCACTTGCGGCTTGTGTCCAATGGAGTCCGCCGGATTCGATCACCGATTTGTCACCATGGCTATCACGATTTTGAAATTGGCCTTTTGACGTTGGGAATAGATAGGTAATAGCTGAAAATCCAGAATGTGGATGCGGCGGGAAGGTGGGAGCCGACATATGAAAGATATCAAGATTTAGAAATGGTTTAGGACAGCGAAAACCGAAAGTGGAAAATGAATCACTGAATTGGTGTGGA
The DNA here is from genome assembly GCA_027531445.1 of Leptospira sp. Lineage (GTDB taxonomy): Bacteria > Spirochaetota > Leptospiria > Leptospirales > Leptospiraceae > Leptospira_A. The sequence continues at coordinate 43,359 of JAPZRK010000021.1, read as the reverse complement.
TTCATGGAGATGATTTTATAATTCAAATCTGACATTGATTTAAGGACTCCGATTGGAATTTAGACGTAATGAATTGCGTAGGTTGGTTTAAAATTATTTCCAACGCGCCAGGGATTGTAGCGGAAATCGGAGTGAAGCGAAGATTGTAGCGAAAAGCCCGGTCGCTTCTTGATTTCAGTTACTGTGAACTAACAAATGCGAGGCGCCATTAATTTCATAATGTGATCATTTTTTGAAATTCATACGAAGTGCATTTGCGACAACAGAAACTGAACTGAATGCCATTGCCGCACCACTCACCCAAGGAGCAAGTAGACCTGATGCCGCAATCGGGATTCCAATCAAATTGTAGCCGAGTGCCCAAATGAAGTTTTGGCGGATATTGGTAACAGTATCTTTACCGATACGGATCATATCTACAATTCGTCTGATGTCTCCTTTAACGAGAATTACATCTGCAGTATGGATCGCGACATCGGATCCAGTGCCCATTGCAATTCCCACATTTGCTGTGGCAAGAGCTGGTGCATCATTGATGCCGTCACCTACCATAGCCGTATAAACAGTAGAAGACATAAAGGACTTAATCATATTTGATTTATCTGTTGGAAGGAGCGATGAGTGAAAGTTTGTGATATCAACTTGTTTGGCAATTTTTTCGGCAGTGGATGGTGTATCTCCTGTGAGTAACATTGGTTCCACTCCGATTGATCGTAATTCTTTGATTGCAGTTTTTGCTTCAGGTCTCACTGTATCTTCAATGCCGAAAGCTAGAACGGTGTTTATTTTACCTTGGATTCCGGCAAACACAGGAGTGATGCCGATTTTGTTCCAGGTTGATACAGTGGTGAGGAGAAACTCTCCAATAACAATGCCTGAAGATTCGATCAATGATTGTTTGCCGATAAAATAGTAACTACCATCAATTGATGTTTTGATGCCACCTCCGATGACTGATGTGGTCAAAGTCGTACCTGCGGTTTGTATTTTGTTATCTTTTCCATATGATACGATCGCCTTTGCTAATGGATGGTCGGAACTGTTTTCGATGGAAATTATGTTCTGTAATATTGTTAAAAAATCTTCATCGGAGAGTTGTGAATCTTTAGCTATGTCAACCACACTTGGTTTTCCACTTGTCAAGGTTCCCGTTTTGTCAAATGCGATGAGATTGACTTTTGCAACGGATTCCAAAGCATCTGCACTTCGGAATAAGATTCCCTTTTTTGCGGCTCTGCCCGTGCCAACTAACAAAGATATAGGAGTTGCGAGTCCGAGAGCGCAAGGACAGGCGATGACAAGGATCGCAATCGAAGTCTCTAGCGCAGAAGTGATGATGTAAGGATTGATCAAAAAATACCAGACGAAAAAATCGAATATGCTTATGAGAACAACAACAGGTACGAAGTAAGAAGAAATCTGGTCGGCGATTCTTTGGAGGGGAGCCTTCGTACCTAACGAATCTTCTACGGATTTGATAATGGATGAGAGAGTAGTTTGACTTCCCACTCTAGTCGCTCGAAAAAGAAGGGTTCCGCTTCCATTGATTGTGCCAGAAAGCACCATATCTCCTTTCTTTTTGTCTACAGGTAGGCTTTCGCCGGTAAGCATCGATTCGTCGGCAAAACTCTCTCCATCTTCAATTTTCCCATCCACAGGAAATTTTTCCCCAGCTTTGACCTGAATCACATCGCCAACTTTCAAAAATTCGGTTGGTACAACAGACCAAGAATCCTTGTGTTTGACGAGTGCTGTTTCGGGTCTTAATTTGATGAGTGCATTGATGCCATCGCTACTTTTTCCTTTTGCAATATGTTCAATCCATTTGCCAAGTAGGATAAATGTGATTAAGATGGCTGAAGTTTCAAAATAGAGATCCTTTCCCACCAAACTATAACCGTACGCCGCCGTAGTACCAAGAACAACTAATACATCCATATTGGCAGTTTTGTTACGAAGTGCACGGTAAGCTGATAAATAAAAAGGAAATCCGATCACAAATTGAATAGGAGTGGCAAAGAGAGCCTGCACCCACCGTTCCATAAGAATATGTGGCATGGGAAGAAAGTTCAGAAATCGGAAGTGCATGACCATTCCATAAATGAGAGGGAGGGAAAAAAAAGCAGAAAGAAAGAAACGAATCTTTAAATTTCTAACGTATGTTTTGTGCTTTTCTTCTGTTTCGGAAAATTGGTTAGGATTGTGCATGGATGCTTTGTAACCAAGAGAATTTACCTGATCGATGATGTCTTTTTCGGTTACATCTTCATTTGTCTTTAAAAATACTGATTCTCTTGCAAAGTTGACACGAACTTCGTTTACACCTTCGAGATTTGCGAGACCTTTTTCGATTCTGAGTCCACAATTGGCGCAGGTCATTCCAAACAAATCCATAGTGAACTCTTGTATCTTTGGAGGATTCGAGATCTTTTGTGCAACTGAATTCAAATGACTTTCCTTTATTTATGCTTTCATTACGGCGGGAAATTGATTCCCAATTTCTGTAAAATCATTAATGATATTTTTGACAGTAGGAAGTAACTCTTCTCTTGTATGGGAAGTCGCAACTCCAATAATGGAACATCCTGCATTTTTCCCTGATTGTAGACCAGCTAACGAATCTTCGAAGACAACACAATGATTGGGATGAAGTCCAAGACTCTTTGCACATTTGAGATAAACTTCGGGATCGGGTTTGCCTTTTGATACTTGGGATCCGTCAATGATCACATCAAAGTAGTCACGCATACCGAGAGCATTCATAGTAAAATCTACATTTGTCGTGGGAGCGGAGGTTCCAAGTGCGATTCGGTAGTTTTTTGATTTGAGATCCTTTAAAAATTCTACTAGTCCGGTATGTGGCTTAATCTCAGAAGCATAGAGTTTTTGATAATTGACCTCTTTTTCCAGAGAATAGGCTAATATCTCTTCTTCGGTGATTTTTCCAAAAATCATTCGAAACAAGTCGGCGTTCGTTTTCCCATTAAAATCATTTCGATAAATCTCGTCGTTCAATTCAAATTTGTATTTGGATGCAAATTCCATCCAGGCACGAAAATGAAATCTGTGATTGTCTACAATCACACCATCCATATCAAAAATGATTCCTTCAATTTGTTCCAATGATGACACCGTTTTGCGATCCTTTGTTCATTTAGATTGGAAGTTACTTTTTGTCGATCGAATTCTATGGTCCAATTTTTGAATTTGATTGCATATAGGATGCGCAATGGAATTAATGTTGAAGATTGGGTTGGAGCTTCTAAGGAAGTTTATTTGCGTAAATTTAAACCATCCCATCTAAATAACACACTAACAATAAATATATGATAATTAGACAAGCAAACTACAAAGACATTTCCAGACTCGCTGAGATCTTTGATCTATACAGACAGTTTTATGGTCAAAGATCAGATATACAAGGCGCAGAGACTTTTTTACAAAATCGAATGGAGCACATGCAGTCCATCATATTTATAGCTGAAACAAAGGAGAATGATTCCTTTGCTGGATTTACTCAGTTGTATCCCGTTTTTTCTTCGATCTCAATGCAGAGGTCATATATTCTTAATGATTTGTATGTCCGTGAAGAATTTCGCAAAAAGGGCATCGCAAAGCTATTGATTGGTGAAGCAAAGAAATTTACACTTTCAAATCTGGGAAAAGGATTGGAACTTAGCACGGCCGCTGACAATCAACAGGCAAGGTCCTTGTATGAAAAAGAGGGCTTTGTAAAAGAATCAGAATTTTTAACCTATTTCTGGAAGGCGGTATTGTAGATTTTGAATTATCTTTTAAATCCTCTGCTTTTGAAAGAACTTTTTACTTTAAACCTGCCTGGCTTAATGTGTGTGCGTCCGCTCATTTTTAATCTGTTTGTATTAAAACGTCTCTGATCAAATTTAAATCTTCCTGGTCTTATATTGAATCTACCTCTATTTGCATTCCATTGGGTTTGTAAGATTTTTATAATACCAGATAGATCGATTTCCCCACCGATGCTAGAACTAGAACCTCCTTCTTCTAACCCTTCATCCTCAATTTCAATTTCTGCATCGAATGCTTCTAATGCTAAATCTGAACTCATAAGATCGCCTACGATAGCAATACGTGAATGAAAATCTAATAGTCTACTTATCGCATCCTCTTGGATTAGATCCAAGTTTTTCTTTTGAATGGCTTCGTTCGAATCAAATTGAATAGAATCTCTCGTGATTAAGTATAAAAAATCTCCAACGCTAAAAATCATCATCGCATAATTTGAATATGGTAGTTTATCATTTTGAATTTTCTGTGAATCGTTTCCGAGAGATAACAAAAAGAAGTAAGTTCCATCTCGGAAGTCTGCTGAATAGATGGAAGATGATATTTGTATTTTTGGATAACTTGGCTTAATTTTTTGAATCAATTGATCTTGTATAAAATTCTTAAACACACTCTCCTTTCCTTGTTCAACGATTTTATTTTTCAAATCAGATGTAAGATTGATAGCTTGAACTTTGTATAAACCTAAATCCTTTTGAAAAAAGCTTACTTTGAAGTTTCCATCTTCCATGACTGCATCCCTCGCATCCACAGGAACATAACACACAAACTTACCCTTCTTGGATTCATAGATATTGCCTTCAATGTCACCATAATCAGGGTCAAAGTTATCAGAAGGAGTGAGTGTTTTGCATTGAATTAGAAATACCAATACGATGAATAAAAATTTCATAGATATCTTTCCATCTGCTTCGCAAGTAAATCTAAAAACATTTCTTCAGATTCTTCCGAAAATTTGTATTCCTGATCAAAATCAGAGACAGTATTGTAAAGAGAAAACGTTGGAATATAAAGTAATGATAGGGATTTTCGATAGCCAATGACAAAAGGAAAACTTTCGATTTTACCATTTGCATTTTTTCGATAAAGAACTTCATAGTGATGATTTTGGTATCGAAAATCAGGCAAAAGACCTAACGTAAGTAGAAACTGTAAATTGTATTGATTTTCTTCATTACGATATTTTGAAAAATAGAAGTAGTTATCACAGCTTTCGATATTATGTGTATAAGGATTTTCATTTTCATAAAGAATGATCGTTCTTTCATCCATTATATCTGCATATGTTTTTAGAAGATCAAAAAATGCGGGATTCGCTTTTCTACTTTTTGCGATTTCTTCATATCTTGAAAATGATTTCTTTGAATATAACTTTTGAAAATCAGGATTTTCTTTGAAAGATATGGGAACATTATAAAGTTGAGTTATAATTTCGATTTTATTTTTTGTCTTTAGTCTTTGCTTTAGAAAAGTGATAAATTCTGGATCGAGACCTATATATTCAGGTTTTTGTATCGTATAAGTAGTGTCAGATAATATGATTTCAGCAAGGGGATTGAATGGAGATTTTGTTTTAACATTTAAAACGGGAAGATAGCGTAAGTTAGAAATAAAACATGATCTTTTTGACGGATCGAAAACGAGAGATTTCTCTGGGTCAGAACTATTTACATACCAACTAATTTGGCAACTGTAAAATAGTAATGCTGTGTGTAAAAGGATTAGATACCGCACTTTACAATAGAAATACGATTAGAGAAAATATGTCTCGCCTATTTTTCAGTCATCGTATGAATTCCGTTCCAAGTTTCGGGCGGAGGATTATCGATATATTCCAAACAACGATTTTTGTAAATATTTGATACGTTATCATCTGATAAAGCTTCAAAATGTTTTAACGCAGCTTCGAATTTTTTTTGTTTGAATAAAGTTAGAGCGACTCCAAATGTTTCTTTTGTTGCATTCGCTTTTTTAGAGTGGATGTCGTTTTGAAATCCCATTATTTCAAATAAGGTTATGGACGTAGTCCTTCCTTTAACCAAGACTGTATCAATTTCTCTGATGATCAAGCTTTTATAGTCATCCATTGGTTCAATTGATTGGAGAGTGGTTTCTGAGATGATGATTTTACATTTGTAAAATTTAGTTAGGCTCTCTATTCTAGATGCAAGGTTTACATTGTCACCAATCGCCGTATAGTCGAGACGTTTTTTCGATCCTATATTTCCGATAATCACGTCTCCAGTATGTATACCGATACCGATTTCTAAGGGTTCTTTGAGTTCGGGATGTTTTGAGCTGATGGAAGGAAGAGCGTGTACCATTTCTAAGGCGGTCTGAATGGCTCGCATTTCATCATTATTATTCCGAATCGGCGCTCCATAAATTGTCATAATGGCATCGCCAATAAATTTATCGATTGTACCTTCATATTTAAATATGATTTCAGTCATCAGTGAAAGATAATCATTGAGTAATGAGACTACGTTAGTCGGATGCATAGTTTCTGAAATCGCAGTGAAGGAGCGAATATCAGAAAATAGAATGGTTACTTTTTGATGGTTTCCAGCGGGGTTTAGGTTATTTTGGTGTTTGTACAATTCATCTACAAGTTGCGGAGGCAAAAACCGCTCCATCATCTTTTTCGTATTTGCTTCTTGCATCATCTCAGCATTTGTTCTTGTAATGTAATATCCTATCATTAAAAACATAACCAAACCCATAAGAATCGGATATGTATCACCGTTAATTCCTGTGTTTGAAAAATGAACTAGGGAAAAGAAAAAAATAATAGATAAACTAGCGGAGTATAAGGTGGCTAATTTTGAAAATCGAATTAAATTGTACATGAAAATAAACAGTGTTGCAATCATGGCAATCCAATTCACGTTATTTGCATCTCTTGGAATCGTTGGATCAAATGTTATCATGACTCCCACGAAACAGTAGTCCATTGTAATCGTAAGAAATTTTAAATTTGGGTTGTATGATGACTTCGTTACAACAAATAAAACGAGTGCAGAAAATGAGATAAACATCGCATCAATAAACAAAGTCATACGGTCTGGATCGATCACCGTAAATTGGATCACTTGTAAGTATGCGAGAAAATCCAAAATTCCCGGAACCAATACGAAGAATAATCGAGCGAAGGCGACGATTCGTTCGTTTCTTTCCTCACGTTGTTTTAAGATATCATCAAATAATAAATCATTCATGTGTTGAAAGTTTGCCTTTTTCCGAAATACTAGCTTTACGCAACAGAGCTTCCTAAACGTTGAATTGAATCCAGATCTTATTCAAAAAAGACTTGCAAACAATCTTGATCTATGATTTTTAGATGCTCAATTCAGTGTACAACTATTTCTTTCTAAAGGGAGACTATTTTGAATAAAACTTTACTTTTGGTGATTGCCGTGATTTCGTTTTTAGCTTCCATCTCTATGTACTTGATCGGGGACAATTCCTCTCATTTGAGCGAACTGAAAGACTTTTTTTGGACGCCGATTCCGTTGGGAATTCTGGCCTTAATTCGAGCACTTCGTAATCCCACGTAAACGCCTGCGACTTTTATGATCATTTTTCAACCTTGATGAATATCAATTCTCTTTAGCCTCTTAGTCTTTCGTTTTACACGCGCCATAGAAAGACTTTTTTCTTAAGCTGTAATTGGCATCATTTCAATTGCCGCGGAGGAATCAATGTCGCATTCGATCGTATGGTTAGATAATAAACACGCTAAAATTTTTGAATTCACTGAGAAAACAAAAGAGGGACACAAGGTGGATCGCAAAGAACATCACACCCACCATCATTCAGATAGTGCAGGCAAGGAAGATGAAAAAAAGTTTTTTAATGCACTTTCAAAAGACTTATCCCATTTTCAAGAGATTTTGTTAGTTGGTCCAGGTTTAGGAAAGGATCATTTTAAAAAGTATTTGGAGGAGCACCATAAGGATGTTTTACAGAAGGTGATAGGTGTGGAAACTGTAGATCATCCAACAGATAATGAGTTAGTTGCTTTGGCGAAAAGAGTATTCAAAGCGCATCATATTCTGATCTAAAAAAAATTTCCAATAAACAAGATTAGGAAAATCTTTCCTTGGCGGAAGGCCAAGGTTTCTTTGGAACGAGCGCTTTAGTCAAATTAGTTGGATTTGAAAGTATTGAAAAAAAGGGAAAAATGATTTAATTTATAAACTTTCTTTCATCACAATTCTCTTTTTTTTCGTCTATTTAATGATTGCAGGTCCTTCCTTTGGACCAAATATCTTAACATTCAAATGAATGAAGATTTCCCTAGAACAAAGTATTTGCCAGTCAATCTGATGCGGATTTTGACTGGTTTTGTGGTCGTCGGACTATCGGTTCATTTGGAATTGATGGTCCTGATTGGATTTTCTTCTCTTTATTTTTTATTCTCCCTGCTTTGGCTTCTTCTTACATTATTCAAAAGGATCGATGAAGACGGTCACCTTGCATACATTCCTTCCATTCTAGATCTATCCATCATTGCATTTTTTGTCTATTTGACGGATGGAGTTTCATCTCCCCTAACGATAGGACTTTTGTTAGCAACTGGATTTAGCTCTGTTAATCTAAAGTTAAACCAGGGTCTTCTTTCGCTCATCTATGGAAATATGCTCTATTTGATGATCGCATTGGCTGATTATTATAAATGGCTACCCAACATCAATACGTTTGGACACATCATTTTAGATATCACACTCACCAAGATGATTTTATCTGTCTTCGTTTTTTGGGGCTCCAATTTGGGGATTTATGTTTTTGTCAAAAAATTAAGCCTAGCGAATAGTTTATCAATACAGCAAAAAGATCTGGAGAGAGAGAAGGCGGAAGAAGCGTTAAGACAGGCTGAAGCATCTAATATAGCAAAAAGATTCTTTTTGGCAAATATGAGTCATGAAATTAGGACACCGATGAATGGTATCATTGGACTAGCAAGTCTTTTGAAAAATACGGAACTAACGGATGAACAATTGGACTTTTTGGATTCCATAGTCGTTAGTGCAGACAATTTGATATCCATCATCAATGATATATTAGATTTTTCTAAAATAGAAGCAAACAAACTCGAAATCGTCACCGAGGATTTTAATTTGGAAAAATTAGTCCTAGATTTGCATTCCATCTTCCAAACTAGGATAAGAGACAAAAAAATCAAATGGACAGTTGATTTTGATATAGATTTGCCAAAGTGGATTCATTCAGACCCTGTGCGGTTACGTCAAATTTTGATCAATCTTCTGGGCAATGCCATTAAGTTCACTCCACCCGAAGGACAAATAAAAATCCTCATAAAAAAGGAATCGAATGTCGCCAAAGATTACATGGTTAAATTCCAAGTATCGGATACAGGAATCGGAATTGCTGATGAAAAGCTCCGATTGTTATTCCAACCATTTGAACAACTCGATCGAAACACAAATCGTAAATTCGGAGGAACAGGTCTTGGTCTTGCAATATCAAACAAACTTGTTTCTATGCTAGGTGGTATATTAGAAGTAAAAAGTGATTTGGGTTCTGGATCCATTTTTCATTTTTCGATTCCAGTCCAGGCCGCAGATGAGATCGCGCTCGAGACAATCCTTGAGTCAAGAAGGAAGGAAAAAGCAAACAAAATCCAAGTTCGGCAAGGATTGCGCATTTTGAGTGTTGATGACAATGAAATCAATCAAAAGCTGATGCACCGAATCTCGAAAACATTGAATATTCCAATGGATTTTGCAAACGATGGAAGGATGGCCGTACTTCAGCATTTTTATAAACCTTATGATTTGATTTTTATGGATATGCAAATGCCAATTATGGACGGCTTAGAAGCTACCAGACGGATTCGCAAAATAGAGATGAGATCGTTTGAACATTCGCTCATCATTGCCATGACCGCCAACGCATTTGAAGAAGATCGTCAGTTATGTCGAGATGCAGGTATGGATGATTTTTTAGCTAAACCCATTAAAATGACAGATATAATTGAAATCATTGCAAAATATGATGAAAGATAAAGTCATCCTATAGGATACATAAGTCTGTGTTCCTAATGTATCCGATAGGATGACAAAAGTTAAAGTGTCCTAAGAATAGATTTTTGAATCTATTAGAGGATTTATATTGATCATCATTTAGCCACGTATATGGTATCCACCATCGACGTGTCTTATCTCACCTGTTATCCTGTTGTTCTTTCTAAATAAATATACTATTTCTGCGGCTAAATCAGAAGGTAACGCATTGCCTAAAGGGGCAAGTTGATTTGCTGATTGAACGGCTTCCGTTAAACCCTCGATCGCACCACCAGCTTTGCTTGCGGTATAAGGAGAGAATCGGATGGCATTGACTTGTATACCGTTTGCCTTTCCAAGTTCTAGAGCCATTTCTTTCACGAGTCGTTCCAAAGCCGCCTTGGCTACCCCTATATTTTTGTAAGGGTGAACTACAATTTTTTCAGCACCTAAGTAACTTAATGCGATGATCGATGAATGGTCTTTAAGTAATTTTTTATGGTAAAGAGATTGTGTCAGCGAAAGCAAAGAGAAGGCGGAAACATTCATCGCATCCATAAATTCCTCTCGTGAGATATCCATAATCGCTTTAACCTTCCCTTGTCGGATTGTTTTATCCATGGCAATGGAATGTAAAAAACCGTTTAACTCAATTTTTTCTGCTGTCAATTGATTTGAAAAATCATCTATGCTTTCTTGAATACTTACATCAAGAGGAAAAATTTTCGTTTCTGCGCCTAGTTCACGTTCAACTGTGCTTTTGAAGTCAGCATAAGTTTTATCCAAAAAAGCAAGTCCGTTCTCTGAAACATTTTTGTGAAAAGGAGTTTTTCCAAGTCCAGTACAGATTAAGGTGGCACCTTGCTTTTTGCATTCTTTTGCGATGATCAAAGCAAGAGATGATGCATCCGTGATTCCAGTGATTAAAATTGTTTGGTTTTTTAATGTGTTTTCCATTGTTTTCTCTTTTTTGAGTTTATATGATTTAATTAAATCTTTCTTTCCGATAGATTTGCACATCGGATGAAAATACGATCATACCGAACTTGTCCAAATATTTGTCAGCCATGATTTCAATAATCTTTTTGGCTTTGCTCTCAGAAACTAGAGTCTCTATGCGTACATTTTTTCCTTCCCAAGACGAAATGTGAGCAGTATTCAGTCCTTCGCCACGCGCTTCCGTGCAAGTAAATCCTTTTACGGCCACACTCCGAAGTTCGTCGAGGATTTTGGCCTCTATGGCTTCGTCGGCAATAATGGTTACTAATTTTGCTGATTCTAAATTCATACTAAGCTCCATATATTTGTTTTGCGATGGTAAGATAGAGTGGCAGACCGATAGAGATATTAAATGGAAAAGTGATCGCTAATGGTGCTGTGAGATAGTATGCGGGACTAGCTTCTGGTAAGGCAATTCGAATCGCAGAAGGGGCGGCAATGTACGAGGCGCTGGCACTGAGTGCGGCAAGAATTGTTGCTCCACCTAAGGAAAGACCAGCGACCTTTGCCAGAAGCAGTGCAATGCAAGCATTGAAAATTGGGAATAGAATGGCAAAACCCATGAGAAAGAAGCCTGCCTTTTTCAAATCACCAAGTCTTCTGCCTGTAACGATTCCAACATCCAATAAGAAGAGAACCAACGCTCCTCGGAAAGGGGTATCGAATAGCGGACCAAATTGTTCCAGACCTTTGTCGCCTGAAATCAGTCCTATCAATAAGCCACCAACTAACAAGACTGTTCCTTTACCTGTAAAGAGTTCATGAAGAACCTTCTTCATGGAACCTGAGCCGTCCTCGGCTTTGGATTTCACTAAAAAAAGTGCGATGATGATTGCAGGGATCTCCATGATCGCCAGCATACTTGGCATAAAACCTTCATAAGAAACATTTTGAGCATCCATAAATGAAAGTGCCTCGCTGAATGTGACCGCAGAGACCGAGCCGTAATGCGCGGCCAGTGCGGCGGCATTGATGGCACTGAATTTTCCTAACTTCATCAAAATAAAGTAAGCGATGATTGGTATTGAGATACAGAGATACAAAGCCGCCATAGCCGGCCGATAAAATTCTTCGATTGTCGTATGGCTTAACTTAACGCCACCCTTCAGACCGATGGCGAGGAGAAGATAGATTGTAAGTCCCATGTACATTCCATCTGGAAATTTGAGGTCACTTTTTATAAGAGTAGCGAAGATACCGAGAAAGAACGCAAGAATCATGGGCGTTTGTAGCTTCACGATGATGGTCGAAATTATCTCCATAACTTACATTCTCCTACGATGCAAAAAAAGGATTGGAAAAACGGATTTGTTGGTTTCATTTTTGCCTCTACCCTCTTTTATATCAGAAATGCGAATTTTCATCGTCCCAGGTTATAAGTTGGGTCAAGATTCTGACTGGAATTTTTCTAATTAATCATGAAAGCCGTTTTCCTTCCCGTATTCTTTATCTTCCAATTATTGATTCCGAGTTTGGTTTTTGGACAAAAGTCGGACTTTCCACTTGTTCTTTCCTCATTGCAGAATGCCAAAGGTCAGTTAGAATCTCTCTCCCCCAGATCGATAGAAATCCACTATGGCTTTCAGAAGGAGAAAATCTCATTTCCTTTAAATGTTAAAAACGATCGAAATGATTCGAACATTGCTTACCTAATTTTTTTATGGAGCCATTTAGATGAAGTAGAAGTTTGCCTTTCAAACGGAAACTGCTCAAAGGCGGGCTATTCACATCCCGTTTCATCTTGGCCTATCGCACAGATTTTTCCTGTATTTCCGATCCAATTGGAGCCTGGACAAGAGATAACCATTCAAGTTACCATTCGCTCTCGTAATTTTATCAGCTCAGAGATTCAGCTTTTAACTACAGAAGAATTATTTTATCTCATCAGTTGGCAAACGGGTTTGGTCTTTGGCTTTTTGGTTTTGATTTCGGCTTTTGTTGTTAGGTTAATCTACCTGACTCTGATCTACCCGAAAGAGTGGATGTTCTTTAATCTCCTCTTTCATGCTTGCATTACCTTAATTTTCGTAATAGGAACTGGACTGGGAAGTTGTTATCTTTTCCCGAATTGGGGGCTTTCACTTTCTTTGTTTAAAAAAGTAATCATCGGTATTCTAATTCTGTCGGGTACGGAATGGCTTTCAAGATTTTTACAGACAAAAGAAAAGTTTCTTATTTTTCACCAAACATTGAATTTGTTTAAGGGAGTCACTTTACTTCTCATCGTTCTAAGCTTTACCGATTTCCCTAGATATTATATTTCGATTTCTTATACAGTAATCTACTTTCTGTTAACATTTATTTTTATTGGAATTGCAATCTCGAAATCAAAGGACCAATTGAAACCGTCACCTTGGTTACTTCTCAGTCTACTGTGTCTTTTATTCTTTGAAATTTTGAATATATTTTCTTATCGGTCTTTTGATACACATGATAGTAAAATCTATATGATTTTCCTTGCAGTGTTTCTGCCAGCGAATGCATTCTTTGTCTCAAAAACAATCAAAGACCAAATAAAAGAAGTACTTGCAGAGGATACTCTTTCAAAGAATGATATATCTCGCCTAAAGAATGATTTGAATCAACATTTGATTCAATCCACGACGGTCGTCAAAAAGTCCTATTTGACTGGAGTAGATACAGACAAAGTTTTATCGAAACTCAAAAGTTTGATGTCAGATGAGAAATTATTTTTAGAAGAAGAACTTCGGCTTGCCGATTTGGCGGCACACTTGAGTCTTTCTGTTCACCAAACTTCAGAACTTATCAATCAGGTATTGAATACTTCATTTTCTGATCTCCTCAAGTTCTATCGAATTGAGGAGGCAAAACGTATGTTATTAGAGGATCAAAATAAAAACATCTTGGATATAGCTCTGGAGTGCGGATTTCAATCAAAATCAGTATTTAATGATTCCTTCAAAAAGTATGCATTACAAACGCCTGCAGAATATAGAAAAGCTTTTAAAACTAAGACCCTTGTTTAGTTGATTGCGATTAGTTTGTAAGAATATACCGAAAATCTTTTGATGGCTCGATATTAGTTAGCGTAACAGCATATTCACCATTTTGATTGCATTGCCCATTGTAGGAGTTGGGCAAAACATAAATCCGTTCACAAATGCGCTCTACACCGCGAATTAGAAAAACAACCTCACTGATCTGTTTGTCCCACTTTGAACCTGTTTGTAAAATGTATTCTAAATAGAAGCCTTCTGGTGATTTTGTGCCGTCCATAAGGAATGTTTGGTAGGAGTAGGTCGTTTTTAAACGATGTTTTGTTCCTTTCGATTTGGGAACAGAGAATTTAAATATAGCCGGAAGCTGAAGATCACCTATAAAAAATCGGTGATTGTTGCCTGCCAATTGCTTTGTGACTTTGAGAGATTTATCATTCCAGTAGACGAAAAAATTTTTGAGTTCGAACGCATCTGTTTCTGGAAAAGCCAGACCAAGTTTTGAATTTAAGTTCCCATTCAACTCAAAATCAACGAACACAGTGATGTCACCGTGTTCGGTTACGTTTAAAATTACTACTTCCCTTTTTAGTTCAAGGGCATGTACCTTAATGAAAAATGTAAAGAAAAGAAGAAGTCCAAAAGCTACTTGCAAGCTTTTTGGTCTTTATTTACTCCAGCGATTCTTTCCTCTCCCCATTTTGGTGCAGGAATACGAAGGTTGATTTCCGAAATACATGTGTCTTTAAATTTTTTGCCTGGATAAACACTCAATATTTTGATTTCTACTCCCGTTGAACAACCGTAAACTCCTGTAATAGATTCTCCTCCGACCATTCCTCCCTCACCAACCGATTCAAAATTACAATCGTTTTTGTGTTCTTTCTGGCACTCTTCCATTTCTACTCCATCGATTCGTTTGCTATCGCAAACATTTTGGCAACTATAATCACCAAACGAACCTTTGAAGACCTTGCTTCTCCCTGAAGAATAAGTCACAGTTGCTTCGTATTCTTTGATGCGATTGTTGAGTTGGTAATAATTTCGATTAAGTAAAACACCATGGCCAACTAAAATACCTTCAATCAAAGTTGGTTTCCAAGTGAGTTTGATAGTCTCACCAATTCCATCATCCTCTTTGCCTTCACACCAGAAAGTATCTGTCTTTCCATCCATCGCTTTATCTGCAGAATAACGAGTTTTGCTTTTGCCAGGCTCAACGAGAACAGAACTCGCACTTGCTTTGATTTTTTCAGAAAGTATAAAATAATAATCCGGTGCTTCGTCTGAACTGAGGAACGTAGGGATGAGCAGAGAAAAAACCAAAAATGTGAGCAGATAAAATTTACTTGTGGGGTGGTTCCATTGTTTCATGATGTAAGAATCCTAACTTCAGTTTCGATATTTGATAACGATGAATAGATAGTGCGTTCGCAAAAATGGCAATAGATATTTTTCAATTCAAATATTATTTTATCATTTTGTGTTTGGCACCTCTCTGTTTTTTTTTCCCGTATCATGCCGCATTTGGCTCATTGGCACTATTTGGAGCAGGACATATTCTTTCTGAGGTTGTTGTTTGGTGGAAAATAGACCTGAATGTTGAGGATTCTGGTCGCTTATTGCGATGGGTGTTTTATTCGGCAATGGGACTATCCATTCTTTCCGTTTTTCCTTTGATTTTGGATGCGTTTGGTCAGCCACCGCTATCTTTTTATTCTCCAATGTTTCTAACCGTCTTTACGGTATGGGTATTTGTTTTTGGTACTTATCATTTGGTTAAAGCGAAGGCGAAGATCGCTCTCAGTTTTCTTTGGATATGGGTTGCAGTTTTTATTTGTTTAATTTGGATGCGACCGTCTCTGAATTATTTTTTTCTAGTACATGTTCATAATTTACTTCCATGGATTGTTGTGTACCAGCTAACAAGAAATAAGCTTGTGATCATACCATCAATACTGGTAAGTTTTTTGATACCATTTTGTATTTTCTATTTAATTTTCTGCTTTGAGGGAAGTGTGTCCAATCTTGCACTTTCAGCAGAACTCGAACAAGAGATTTTTCGACAAGTGGTTCATTCGGAATTCCCTTGGGTTTCAGGGACGACTTTACTGGGATACTTTGCATACCAACAGATCATTCATTACTTTCTTTGGATCTATTTGATCCCTAAAGTAGCGATCAACAAAACAAATTCACAATCATTTACTTTGAATGGGATAACCAGCAATCTCAAGCCTTATCACTTGATTTTACCGGTATCACTCATTATCGTTTTTGTCTTGTTCCTGCTTTATCCTGTCAGTTTTCGGCGGCTCTATTTTGCATTGGGCTTTTTTCATATCGCCATTGAATTCCCGTTACTAATTTTGTTATCCATTCCCAATTCAAAGAAATGGAATGTCTGATTTTGAAAAAAGGGAGAAAATTTTTTCAAATCAAAGTTAAAATTCGTAAAGAGAAAGTCGTAAATCGAAACTAACAAATGAACCTTCAAAAATTGGATCTTTATACTTTCTAGTGCTTACTCTTATTTTTTTTCAGCAAAGACCACTGCTGTTAATCCATAGAATTTGTTAAAGTTCTGTATTTGAAGTTCCAGTTTATGGATCCAATAATAAATGGCATTCATAAACTTACAATGGATTTTCATTTCTGTTTTCGGATTTGTCGGGGGACGAAATCCAGTCATCAATCTTTTAAGCAAACGTATACATGCAATGGCTGGGAAGAGAGTTCCGTATAAATAGTGTGATTTGATAATTGTGAGGCCAGAATTTTCAACTACACTTTCAATTTGATTTAATGTATAACGTCTATAGTGCTCTAAAAAGACATCATGTTCTGAGAATAAAAATTGAAAGGCAGGCACAGTAATAAAGAATTTAGAACCTTTGGGGGCAATTTGAGTGTAGTTGCGAAGTAGAGTGACATCATCTTCCACATGTTCCAATACGTCCATTAACATCACCAAACCTTCAGGTAGGTGTGAGATACTTCGCATGAACTCAATTTTTTTCCCATTCCAGGTTTCGGATCGTTCTTGTGGGTAACCAATGTCAATGCAATGAGCTTTGTTTGCTACACCGGCATCTAGAAGTACTTTGGAAAAAAAACCACCGCCGGCCCCTATATCTGATACAGAATCAAAATGTTGACCGCCGAGTGTCTTTTGTAGAGATTCAGACTTAATTTTATAGTACCAATGTTCAAATATATGATCTTTTAAAATATCAGATTCTTTTAAATCCATAGGGAATACCCGCTTTTACTGTAATAACATTGGTGATATCCTATTCGTCAATCCATTCATCTTTATCATAAAAAGTGAGTTTACAATTCTATTGAAAATAGAATTTTGAGAAGTCTATTCTTACTTCCTTTTTTTTCTGGAGATTTCTGTATGAAATATCTTACTTCCATTTTTTTTTCAATAACTGACTCTATCTATCTCTCAAAGTTTCGCTGGCTTATCTTTACCCTTTTTACCTTACTTTTTCGACTACCATATTATCTATTCTCAGAGAAGAGAATGCATGGTGACGAAGCTTTTCTTTGGCTGAGCAATCAAAATAATTTAGATGGTTACGATGTTACCTTACACCCATTTAACCATGATTATCTGGGGATGACGGATTTTTTATTTACCATTCCATTTTTACCTTTTTTTGGAAATTCAGGAATTGCGAATCAGTTAGGTTTGACATTAGTTTACCTTTTGTCCGCCTTCCTTCTTGTCTCGATTTCTGAAAATGTCTTCTCCAAATCCGTTGGGAAGCTAACCTTTTTTCTTACGCTCTTACCAAGCTCTTTTATTATGATTATGTCTGCTACTTACCACGGAGGACATTTTACTGCGAGTGTGATCGGCCTCATGGCGATCTATTTCATTTTTCAAATCGACAGTCAAAAAGGGAACAGGAATTATTTATATAGCATTCTAGTTGGATTCTTCTTTTTATTATCTTATTATACATCCCATCTCAATGTTCTCATGCTTCTTGTTGGCTTTCCGATTTTCTTCTATCAGCTGGTATCAATTTTTAAATTTAATTTAAAAGTTCTTTCAGGTTTGATATTAGCTTTGGCCTTTGGTTGTATTTTTGGTTATGTGCCTGAAATTTTAGGAAAGATTTACCGGGTAGTTGAGCCAACACATAACAAAGATGTGACAGTACCTGGGTTTATGTTTGCTCAAAACAATTTGTTCGTATTGCTGAAGTATGGAATTGAGTCGATTTCCGGAATTCTTTCTCATCCGTACATGCGATACTATGGTTTTCAAGTTAATAAGAATCTCGGTTTATTTATCAAAATCTTTGCTTATATCAATTTGCTTGGATTTGTTGTAGGTTTTTTGACCTTTCGCTTGGTTAAAGGATTGAAAGATAAAACGATAAAGATTTCTGACAATCGTTTGATTTTTTTCATATTTTATGTAATTTTGTTAGGTGGCAATTGCCTTGCTTTAGTTGCGATTAGCAAAAATGTAGATGATTTTGGTATACGATACTTAATGCCTGTAGCCATATTTTCGCCGATTATGGTTGCTTGGGCGTGGACCGAATTGGCTTCCATTTCACTGATCTTACAAAGAATTGTCGTGACCGTGTTTTTTCTGCTAACACTGGGAGGTTACATTACCGGTTATACGAAACCTGCGCTGTATACTTTTGAAGGTTCCCCAGGTTCAAAGGAGGTTTACGCGTACTTTGAAGAGAAAAAGATTCACTTTAGTTTTTCTAATCATTGGCTTGCATATAACTTGATCAAACTTTCCGGTCAAAAACATCTTTCGTCACCAGCTATCGAACTTATGGGTGGGATGAACTATCCTGGTTTACACAAAAAGGTTTTGGATGCCTCTAAAAAGGAAAAAATCGCCTTTGCTCAAATGATTGGTGTGATTCCAGCCTGGTTTGATTTCATCAAAAAAGACAATCTCGGGCAATACATTGACATTCCCGAAGGTAAGTATAGAATTTTAGAAGAGTCTCAAATAGACCGTTGGAAGATCTATATCGTTGAATCTATTCCTTGATCGAGTCAATATCTTTGGCGACCTTTAAAAGCTGATTTGCTATTTCGGGCACACAAATCGGTGATACATGGCTACTATCTGTGTAAGTCGTGCATTTTGTATTTTTATTGTTGAGAGAAAGGACTCGGATGTATTTAGAATTGGGGTCAACGTATTTCTTTGTTAAATTTTCAAAGAGTGCCCCACCTGTTTTTTGCGCACGAAGATTTTGGTAGTAGGGGTGGATTTGAGGTTCCCAAATCACGGTTGGTATTTTGTTTTTTTCAATATGGTGCACCAAAAGAGCAAAAATACTTTCTTCGTATGGGGAATATTTATAATTTCTCATTAAAAAATTTTTAAACAATTCATTTGTATAGGAAACGATTCGAGTTTGGTATTCGGAAATCGGAAAATTTTGATCCGCAAATCCTTCTTCCGCTTTTGTAAAATCTCTTTTATGATTTTGTAGCGAAGCGAGATTGATGTAGTATTGAGCCACGTCGTTAGATGATTTATTTCCACCTGAAAGCGCTTTGATCGGTTGGAAGTGGTAATGATAAGAAGGAAAGAGTATCTGGAACAATCCATCCCGAAAGTACTTTCCTTTCAAAAATGGAACTGCTTCAATCAACTGTTCCTCATTCAAAATCATTTCATTCCATGCAGAATCAAATGACCTAGGACTATTTAAGTTGAACATTTCTTCAGAAAATTCTAAAAATAGTACATTTGGTCGGAAGCCAGCTTGTCTCATAGAATCAACTACCATGTACATGTATAACAATTCTGCCGCTTTAACTGCTGTTCTGGTTTCAAAGTAAATTTCATTTCTACTCAAATTTGTATCTAGGGGAATATTTTTCCAAAGATGAAAAATCTCAGACCTAGAACTTCCTGTAACGACTGCAACGTGATTGCCATTTTTTTGCCGCTCCTGGTTTTCCTTCCAAACTGCATCAAGACCAAGAATTACATTTTGGCCTGCTTTATAATCTCGTTTTCCTAGATCCCTAAAGTTTGGGATACAGGCTACTTTATCGAGGATAAAAACAAATAGGATGATATACAATGGATAGAGGTAAGGATTTTTCATGAGTTGCACTCGCATCAAAATTGGAAATAAATAAACGTTTCGATCGGATTTTCGATTTTGACCATTGCAAAATAGACAATAGCGGAAAGTGCTGGGATCAAATAAAAGGTATATGATTTTAATTGTTCTGAAAAGTATTTTTTAAATTCAATCCATTGGATCAAATAACAAGAAATAACGAGAGTCCAAAAGTCTGCCTTATAAATAATGTTTCCCTTTAAATTGGAAAATGCAGAAACATACTTTGATATTTTCTCAAAATTTTCTGCGCGAAAAAATATCGTCGCGATTTGCCAACCGATAAAGACATAGATAAAACCAACGACCTTTCTGAAATTGTTCATTTGCGACCTGTCACATTTCCCAATAAAGAATCTTTCAAGGGAAAGCCATATTCCATGAGTAAGTCCCCAAAGGAAATATGTATACGTATTGCCATGCCATAATCCGCCCAAAGACATGACGATGAGCGTATTGATTATAAAACGTGTTTGGCTAACGCGATTGCCACCTAGCGGTATGTACATATAATCTCTGATCCAGGTTGATAGTGTTATATGCCAACGCGTCCAGAGTTCTGAAAAACTAACGGACAAAAATGGTGAGTGAAAATTCTCGGGAATTTCATATCCCAATAAAAAGGCGGATCCTCGCGCCAAATCCGTATAGCCTGAAAAATCGGAATATACTTGAACGGAAAAGCCGACAACTGCAAGGAAGATACTAAAACCGTCATAAAGCTCTGGCTGTTGCCAGACTGGATTGATGATACGTGCGATCTGATCGGCAATTAACACCTTTTTGATAATACCAGAAAGAAGATGTAAGATACCACGTTGCACATAATCCCAATTGAGTCGCGAGTTTTGTATTTGGCCATAAAAGTCATCGTGGCGCATGATAGGACCTGCGATCAATTGTGGGAAAAACATAATAAAGAGCAAAAAATTTAAAAATGGAGACTCTTGGAACTTTCCCCGCCATGCATCAACGAGATAGGCTATCATTTGAAATGTGTAAAAGCTGATGGCAAGTGGTAAGGCAAACTCGCTCAAGCTTTGAACCCAGGAAATTGAAATATCACCTTCTTTCGTTAGGTACTGTAAATATGTGAGAATGTATTTAAAAAAGCATAGGTTTAGTAAGTTGAGGATAATACCTATTGCCAAAAATACTTTCTTATTAGTTTTGAGAATAGCTTGGACAAACAGATGAGTGACGACGATGATACTTAGAAAATGAAAAAGAAAGGAAATGCTCCAATATCCGTAAAAAAGTAACGAGAAACAAATGAGAATGTACTTCCGTATTTTCCCAGGTGCAAGCCAGTAGATGGCGTAGCAAAAAAGAAAAAAAACAAAATAGTCTATCGAATTAAAGAGCATTATCCTAAAATCCAATTTATATTTTTTTCTGCCAGCCATTTTAGAGGACACAGATTTAGTTCTTGATTTTGGGAATTAAGCTAAAAAATGGAATGGATGCAACGCAAATTCTTGGTTTGGTTCCTGCCTTTAATCGTTGTCGCATTACAAAGGCTAATCGGATTGACGTCGAGGTTTATCACCGTTGGAAATTCACCTCATTTGGACCCAGCATGGCAATCTCGTGCATTTATCCTTTCCATTTGGCATACAAATGTTCTCTATTCTCCCTACCTTCACCGCTATAAGAATGTTGCTGTGATGATCTCAGAATCTAAGGATGGAGACTTTATCAATGAAGTTGTCCACCGATTCGGAAACACAAGCATTCGTGGAAGTTCTTCCCATGGTGGTTCCAAAGCTCTGAAGGCAATGATCTTACATTTAAAGAAGGGAGGCCCCGTTGCGTTTACTCCCGATGGACCGAGAGGACCTGCTTTCATCGTTCAACCTGGTTTGATTGCCGCCGCTCAGATGACACAGGCGCCCATCATCCCGTTTCACTATGAATGTACAAGGCAATGGATTTTGCAAAAAGCTTGGGATAAACACCGCATTCCCAAACCCTTTACCACCTTTGTCATATCATATGGTGATCCGATATTTGTACCTAGAGATCTTACGAAAGAAGAGTTTGAAGAGCAAAGACTCGAAGTGGAACGGGCTATGTTAAAAAATATGGAAGTGGCAAGAGTAGAAGCAGATCGATTGGCTGGTATTCCTACCAACCAACCTTAAAAAGTGTTTATCGAGTTCCTTCGTTTTTGATTTCGCTGTGGTTTTTGTAAAGCCCAGCCGAAGTGAGTGAAGATGCTCTTACGTGTCCTGTGTACTGTATGAAAGTTGTACCACCGCTTACGAGTGATGATTGGCAAAGGTTGAGTCCACCTGCACGATTGTATCCACATGAGGAATGGTAAGCTACCGCATAATCGTCTTCGCCTGGAAGAATCGCGGAAGCACCGAAAGCTCCTTTGTATCCTGGAACATGGTGTATCGTAACTCCACCAGTGTTATTGTGATTGAATGCACCTCTTGCAGTTCCAACGATAAGAGACTTGTCCATCGCATTGCCACCAAAACCGAATGAGATACCATTTAGTGCGGAAGCAAGTTCGGAACCACCAGATGCGGCCGCGAGTGCAGTTACTTTTGTAATGCCAAAACCTTTGGAAGAAGCGGTTCCACCTAAGTTAGCGAGCCAGAACTCAATCGCATAACAACCAGCTGAGTGGCAAACGATTTTACAAGTTTTTCCACTTCTGCAATTATTTGTAAGTGCTGTGGTAATGTTTGTTTGTGCGCGAGCTGTTCCGTATGTTCGTGGGTCGGTAGTTCCATCGTAACCAACAAAAATCTTAGAACCAGCTACCGTATTGGCAGAAGTTCCCCAATAGCTGTTTACATCTGTCGTTCCGACTCCGTTGTGATTTTTGTCAGACTTTCCGTGGATAAAAACGGTAAAGGTTTGGGCACTGATGCTAGAAGCAAACAGGAGACTGAGGACAAGGGTGATTGCTGTTTTCATATATTGAATTCCTTTTTCTTTTGATAACTTATGACATATCTTGTGCAAATGTGTCAAATAAAAAGCAGAAAAAAGGAGAAAAAAAGTCAAAAGACATGAAATTGCCTTATTTTGGAAAGTGCCACTGCCAGAGCATGGGAAACATTCAAGGAATCGATCCCTCTCTGCATGGGTATATAAGCTAAGATATCTGAGGCTTCCAATATTTCGGATCGGATCCCGTCCGCTTCATTTCCAACGACGATCACAAATTCATCTAACACGGGAAGTTCTGAAATAGGTATCGTTTTCGCTCGGAGATTTGAGTCCGATTTGGGCAAACTCAAACAAATCTTTACAATCTCCTTTCTCTTTGAGCTTGTGAAAGTTTGGATCAGATCATCTTCCAAAGCGATTTTTGTATTAAAGATAGTTCCCATCGAAACTCGAACACTCCTGCGAAGGTAGGGCGAGGCAGTTCGATGGTCAAAAACGAGATCATTGACTCCAAAGGCAGTCGCTACCCGAATCATCGATCCTACGTTTTCACTATCTGCAATCGTATCGAAATAGATTTGAGGAAATGAAAGCTCCTTTTCCGAGACCCATTGCTTTTTGCCGAGAGCCATAAAACCTTGGTGGACTGAAAAACCTACGATTTGATTGAATACAGAAGTGTCTGCCACATAACAAGAAGATCCTTTATAGAGTCGATCTTCGATCAAGTTTTGGTGTTTTTTGAAATACTTCGACAAACAAAAGATAGATGGCACATCGAAATTTGACTCTAGTAAACGAACGGTAGCTTTTTCATTGTCGCAAATGAAAAAATCACCTTTCTCTTTTTTACCATTTAGGTTTGCAAACTCAGCGATACGTGGATCGAAAGGTGATTCTATTATCTCCATTTTGATTTCTTAAAACTTCAAAAAAATAGATTTTCTTTCAGGAGAAAATACAGTATCATTCGAATCATTACTCACATGAAGCGAAATCTTGGATTATTCGTCGCATTGTTTTTTTTGGTCTCGTTGATGCAATTATTGGCCGAATCATATCAATACTTTGATGGCAATGCAAATCAGTACCTTTTGACAAATAAGGATTCGAAAATTAATTTGAATTACATTCCTATAACAAAGGAAATGAGTTCTTCCGGGTTTTATAGTGGCGGTGATCCGCAAAGTGTAAATCTATCAAAATCACAATTTACAGAATTAACTGGATTTTTGATTCAAATGTCAAAGCAAGGGAAACTTTTGCCCAAAGGAAAATCGAATGCACGAAGAAAGGGAACGGGTTTGCTCATCCATCAAAAAGGAAAAAGTAGCAAAAAATGGGAATTTTCTTTTCTAAGCAAAGATGGTTCTAAAATCGAAACTTACCTAAAAGACGCACTACAGCGAGGTATCACAAATCCAATGCCAATACAACTCCAGCAGACTGAGTACTTTATTTCCAGGGGAGATAGTCCATGGAATGGCTTAACGAGTACTTTTGAAGAAGAAGAAAAAGGTAAGTTGATTCCAGCACAAGATGCCTCTACACTTTCAAATGAAAGTCAATTCACAGCTTTACTGCTACCGAAAGAAATCGTATTGAATGGGAAGCCGATCCTTTTCCTCGACAATGTCGCAAAACGAATCGTTGTAGATGAAAGTATGTTCTCTAGTTTAAATCGAATCGATGTAACTCGTTTGAAGTCCCAAGAAAAAAATAAAGTTGGTTCAGCATTTATGCTCCAGACCAAAGATCCAAATTTTCTCATTCCTTTTTTGATTCAAGGGCATATTTTAAAGACGTATATCCATACCGATGCACACATTCATTTTCAAAAATTTTTAGAACAAGGTGATAATCAATGTTTTGCTTTTGAAGGGGAACATCATTATTATACAAATACGAAAAATACAGGCAAAATCAAATTTCAAATTTGTCTGGATAAGATTTCGGGAGATATATACGTGCTTGGTGATTGATTAATGATCAATCTGCTACAAGCACCGTATCATTTCGTGAGGGCGTTCTATCTTCTGGATAGTCCGTACTAAAGTGAAGGCCCCGACTTTCCTTTCGTTTGAGTGCAGACCTCACGATCAGATCCGCGACTTTGACTAAATTTCGGAGTTCCAAGAGACCGAGAGATACTGTCGTTCGGTTGTAGTAATCCTTCACCTCTTCAGAAATTAGGTTCAGTCTACGGAGAGCCCTTTCCAATCGAAGGTTTGAACGAACAATTCCAACATAGTTACTCATGATCGACTTAACCTCACCAAGATTATGTGAAATGAGCACCCATTCTTCCGTATTTGTAGTACCTTCTTTATTCCAATCAGGAATATCCTTGCTTTCGATGGGAAAACTCAAATTCCCTGTTTTCTTTATATCATCTGCTATGCGATGAGAGAAAACGAGGCACTCCAAAAGGCTATTGGAAGCTAGTCTGTTTCCACCATGAACTCCAGTGCAAGTTGTTTCACCACATGCGTATAGATCTTGAATGGCAGTGCGACCGAGCAAATCTGTTGCAACTCCACCACACATATAGTGAGCGGCAGGAACAACAGGTATCGGATCCGTAGTGATATCGATACCTAATTTTTTGCATCGTTCATAGATAGAAGGAAAATGATGAATGATATCATTGGCTGGTCTATGAGTGATATCGAGAAGAACGTAAGGCTCTCCTCTTTTTTTCATCGTATCATCAATGGCACGCGCAACTATATCTCTGGGTGCAAGCTCTCCCATTTCATGATAGTCTTTCATAAACGGCCTGCCATTCATTTCGCGTAAAATGCCGCCATGTCCACGCACCGCTTCTGAAATTAAAAAGGAATTACCTTGTTCGTGGAAAAGAGAAGTAGGATGGAATTGATAAAATTCCATATTTTTGACAACGGCACCGGCGCGGTATGCAGTAGCGACTCCATCGCCAGTAGCAATGGATGGATTGGTTGTATGCATGTAAACTTGACCTGCACCGCCTGTCGCAAGTAAGGTTTTTTTTGCTATGACGGGGAAAACTTCACCACTCTCTGTATCGACAATGTAGGCTCCATAACATCGTAAAGGGAGGCCTTCCTTATTTTTTAAATGGTGTCTTGTAATCAAATCCACACACGCATGATTTTCTAAAATTTGAATGTTTGCGGATGCATGAACGGCATCGAGTAGTGCGGCTTCCACTGCACTGCCTGTTCTGTCATGGGAATGGACGATTCGATTTTTCCTGTGTCCTCCCTCACGAGCCAGATCCAGATTACCTGAATCGTCCTTCGTAAACGGCACACCGATATCCAAAAGTTCTCTAACTCGGGTCGGACCTTCTTCGACAAGGATGCGTACTGCCTCAGGATCGCATAAACCAGCACCCGCACTTAGAGTATCTTCGATATGTTCTTCAAACTTATCTTTGTCATCAAAGACGGAAGCTATTCCGCCTTGCGCATAATTTGTGTTTGATTCGTAATCAGCTTTTTTCGTTACAACTACAACAGAACCTAGAGGAGCAAGTTTCAGTGCACTAAACAGTCCACTGACACCACTCCCAATAATTAGAAAATCTGCAGTGATGCGATTCACTTGCTGTTTATAAAACCTTCAATATAATCAACGGCTCTCACAAGCATATAATCTGGTTTGATTGCATCGTTTGCATGTTGTTTTAGGAATGAATCTGCTTTCCCATTTTTTTTGACATAGGCTTTGATGGCGTCAATGTTGAACTTTGATTTGACGACACCTTCATGTGGAATTTTTGGTAAGTGATTCCACATATCTTCTTCCCGGTATCGGAAAGGAAATCCACCATCAGCCTCTTCTGAGAGTTCAATATCTGGAGATACACCCACTACTTGGATCGTTTTTCCAGATGGTGCATAGTAACGAGAGTTTGTAAGTTTTAACACATAATCATCGTTTCCAGGAAGTGGGTCGATTAGTCTTTGGACAGTTGCCTTTCCGAATGTACGCTCACCTAAAAGTAATCCCCTACCGTGGTGTTGGATCGCGCTGGCAACAATTTCGGAAGCGGATGCAGACTTTGCATTGATAAGGACAATTAAAGGTAACTTGGTGATGTCTTCTTTGCTTGCATACTGGTCATCACTCGAAAGACGATTTGGAACTTTTGTTGAAACAATCAAACCTTTCGGAATGAACATATCAGCAATGTCTACTGCAAGATCTAGATACCCACCAGAGTTGTTGCGAAGATCTAAAACCAACGCTTTCATCTCTTTGCCATTGTTTTTTGCTTCTTCTTCTAATGCACGTAGACCCTTAACGATTTGAGAGTCGACCGGTTCTTCACCTGGGGCCTTTACAAAACCTGTCAATTTGATGTAACCAATTTGCGGATTTTCTTTGAGTAAATGATATGTTACATTTTTGATCGTAATTTTATCGCGAATCACTTCGATATCGAGATTTGCAGTATTACCTTTTCTTTTGATGGTCAATACAACTTTTGTTGCCTTTTTACCTTTTATTTTTTTAACAACTTTATCCAAGGTTTGCCCTTTGATCAATTTGTTATCAACAGCAACAATGATGTCTCCGGAACGAACGCCAGCTCTCACGGCAGGGCTACCTTCTAACGGACTTTCTACGATCACGTCTCGTGTTCCACCGCCAGAAAGTATCGCTCCAATGCCCTCAAAGGAACCGTCACTGATTTTTGCCATTGACTCTTCCCACATTTCTTTAAGGAAAACACTAGAATGAGGGTCGAGAGAATTTAAATATCCGTTCGCCGCGGCAAGGAATACTTGCTCCATAGAGAAATCTTTCTTTTCTTCTTCGGCATCAACTTCCAAATCTCCATCCAATTCTTGGAGTCCTTTTAAGACTGGCACCTTGTATGTATCAAGATTATCTTTAACGTAGGCAATGAC
The DNA here is from genome assembly GCA_027531445.1 of Leptospira sp. Taxonomy (GTDB): domain Bacteria; phylum Spirochaetota; class Leptospiria; order Leptospirales; family Leptospiraceae; genus Leptospira_A. The sequence goes on along the minus strand of JAPZRK010000021.1, from coordinate 15,607 downwards.
TCGATCAAAATCCTTTTTTGTAAAATTGATTTCTTCCCAGCGAGCGGCTATTACCGATTTTCTGATCTTTTCTTTTTCTATAAGAGCTTTAAGTTCATCATCTGATAGTTTTTTGTTTTCGTTCTTTTTGATCTTTTCTTTTTGGATCTTTTCGACTTGCACATAATCAGGATCAAATAACACAAATTTGTCGGAAGGAGTGATTTTGAATGATCGACCAGGAAACATGTCATCTTTGTCTTCGTACTTCTCTCTTTCCGCAAAATAACTTTCAGGAAAAAGGTAAAGTGGATGTGGTAAAGTCATTACCGAATAAACGGCCGCATCTGTGAAGGCTCGGTTTTTGTTAATGTTTTTGTCGATATAGTACTTATCAATTGAATCGACGACTTGTTCAAAATCACGATAAGTAAAGTCTGTATCACGTTTCGGTGCTTTTTTCGCTTCCCTTTCGCAGGAGATAAAGCCCGCCGGAAGGGTAAAACTAAATAGAATAAATAGGGAGATTAGATAAAGATTTCGTCTCAAGGGAACTCTCTGCTTTGTGTATTGATAATCCAATTAAATCTATATTTTAAAGACTGGGCAAGATAAAAAAATATGAGACAGACCTTGAATCATTCGTAGGAATAGACATAGATATGATGGCAGTTGGCAGATTTCTTTGGCTTTTCGTCGCGTTTTTTTCCTGTATGGGGCCTGAGCGCAATCCGAATAAAGATCCCTATAGTTTAGAAACATTGATGTTTCTTGAGGAGGTCTTGCTTGATGTTTGGGAGGGGGAAGAGTCTAGAGAAATGGCGCTTTCTCGTTTAAGATATGTATGCCGTAACCAGGATACAGATGATGGCTATCTGTGCTATACCTGGGGCCTGATCGAATACAAACGTGGTAATTACAATGAAAGCTACACTGCTTTCAAAAAAGCCCTTGAACGTAATCCGGGCGATAGTCTTTACAAAAATTTACTCAGACTTTCTGCCGAAAGATCAAATAATTTAGAGGATCTCGCTTCTCGCAATGAAGAAGGCAGAGTTTTTTCCCTTTTTTCAGAGTCGATTATAGCCTGTAGATCAGAAGCCAAGCGAGACCAAAGATTCCCCAATTTATTATTGTTATCAAAAGAAGGTCATCTAACCAAAGATATGCTAAAAAGAGGTATCATCTCGCAATGTGTTTCAAAGCTATCGGAAGCAGAACAATTGCAGATCTCATCTTTGGTAAAGGAATCTAAGACAAATTATAGCGATCGAATGGTTTCAGATAGAGTGAAGGCAGATCCTTTTTCTAAAGTATGGGATACTTCATTTTATTATAAAGGCAGTGAGCCAAAAGACGGTGTGTTTTTCAGCAATCCCATATCCGAAGCTTGGAGGAAATTGAGAAGTGCCGCAAAAACCGGCAACGAACCGGAAGCGAGACTTGCTCTTCGTACTTTTATCTCAGAAATTCAGCTGGCAAAAAAGAAAGGACGCAGTGAAGCAAGTCTTGCCTTAGCTCTTGAGAGATCTGCAAAGCTTTTGTTAGAACAAGATCCAGTTTACTCAAAAGTTAGTTTTCTTTCGAAAGAACTTTGAGATAAATTTTGATCGTTTTTTCCATTCCATCCTCCAAGGCTTGAGAAACGAGTCGGTGACCGATCGATACCTCTTCTAGAAATGGCAATCTTGAAAAAATGGAAAGGTTTTTTGTATCTAGGTCATGGCCTGCATTGATTCCAAGACCTAACCTATGTGCTTCGAGCGCACTTAACTCATAGTGTTTGTAACTTTCTGCGCCCTTTTCGGGGGATTCATCAAAGGCTTGTGCAAAGGGACCTGTGTAAAGTTCGATTCTGTCTGTTCCCATTTCTTTTGCTATTTTGTAGCTACTGGTGTCCGCTTCCATAAATAGAGAGACCCTAAAGTTTTGTTTTTTGCACTTTGAAAGGATAGGTTCGAGAGCCTTTCTTTCTGAGGCATTCAAAAGATTGAATCCGTGATCAGATGTAATTTCTCCAGGTCTAACAGGGACGAGTGTCACTTGGTCTGGTTTTGCTTCACTCACTAGATCTAAAAATCGAGCACTGGGTTCGCCTTCCATATTGAACTCAATCTGTTTGTTTTTGGATTTGTTGTATGAAATCAAAAAGTCTTTGATAGCAAAGACATCTGCTTTGGTAATATGGCGTTCATCTTCTCTTGGATGGATCGTGATACCATGGGCACCTGCATTTAGAATGATTTCGCAAAAGTGGGTCACACTAGGAATCTCTCCACCTCGGGAGTTCCGTAGAGTGGCAATCTTGTTCACATTTACACTTAATTGGGTCATATTAAAAAAAATACTTTCCTATTAAATAAGTCCAAGAGAAAAACGTCAAATTTCAAAAAGGTTGTCCCGTAATAGGGGTCTCCCAAGATCGTCAAAAGTGTTCCTATGGTAGCAAAGAAAGCATTGAAAAAAACAGCACCGCCCCCGAAGAAAAAAGCTCCGGCTAAGGAAAAGGCGTCCAAGGAAGTGAAACCCGCTCGTAAAAAGGAAGCGGCTACCAAGCCAACTCCTTCTAAAAAAGCTGTTTCCTCAAAACAAACTTCGTCTCCAAAATTGAAGGCTAACTCCCAAGTTCCGGCAAACAAAACCGCCACGAAGGAAAAACCTTCCACTTCTCCACAAGCGAAGGCAAAGGTCGAAATCTCGACCAATGGACCTTTGGGTAAAAAGTTTACTTGTTATTCTTGTGAGACAAAGTTCTACGATCTCAATAAGCCTGAAAAAAAATGTCCCAAATGTGGTGCAGACCAATTGGCCAAGCCAGCAATCAAATCAAGACTTGCCGCTCTCCGACAAAGCGAATATGAAGTAGAAGAAGAAGAGCCAGTGGTTGAAGACGACGAAATCCTAGAAGAAACCGAAGAGTTGGAAGAAACCGATGAAGAAGAGGTTGTTGCAGAAGAAGAAGAGTAGGCTTTGAATTCAAAATCCCTTCTTCCGATTTTAGCGGGGCCTACGGGCTCCGGCAAAACTTCCCTCGTTTGTAATCTTTCTTCTGATCTCTTTGAGGTCGTCTCTTTCGATTCAAGGCAGGTATACAAAGACCTGCCTATTGGAACTACTCTACCCACTCCAAACGAACTGAATCAAATGCCACATTGGAACATTGGTCTTGTGACTGCAGATGTTTCTTTGGATGCCAATATGTTTGCCCTTTGGGCAAAGGAAGCGATCCTCAAAATATGGGAAAAAGGGAAGATACCGATTCTCGTTTGCGGAACAGGTTTTTATCTTCGTGCATTTCTCAATGGAATGTATCCAGTTCCTACAATTACCCCCGAAATCAAATTCAAAGCACAAAACATGGATTTGGTGGAAGCAGTTGAAATCATTCGCAAAGAAGATAAATTAGCACTTCAAAATATTGATGTATCTGATTCTTATAGGATAAAACGGATTTTGGAAGTCATACTTTCAGGTGCTTTGTGGACAGAGATCTCGAAGCAGACAGTTGGCGGTTTTTTATCCGAGTATCCAAACATTGAAACAAGAGGTTATTGGATCGATTGGCAAAGACCAGAATTGTATGCGCGAATCAATGAAAGAGCCAGAACCCTTGTTTCAGGGGGAATGATTGAAGAAACAGAACTTGTCCTCAAAAAGTATGGAGAAAATTGTCCCGGTCTCAAATCTTTGGGATATAATTTTGCGCTTGATTATTTGAACCGAAAAATCGATATTAATTCATTCATTGAAGGTTTGGCACAGTCTCATCGAAATTATGCCAAAAGGCAGATCACTTGGTTCCGAAAGGATTCGGTTTTGTCTCCTGTTTCCTGGCAAGAAGCACTCAATGAGTTTCAAAATATAGAAAAAATATAGAAAATACTCGGGATTTTTATGTCTGCAAAAAACAACATCCAAGATCAGCTTTTGAACACAGCACGCAAAGAGAAAATCGATCTCACAATTTACCTGTTAAACGGCGTTCCATTAAAAGGTAAAGTTGTCAGCTTTGATAATTTTACAATCATTCTTGAAAATGATTCCAAACAGAATTTAGTCTACAAACATGCCATCTCAACGATCATTCCTGCAAAGCCCATCAAACTTCATACAGATGAATTGCAAAAAGAAGGCGGAACCTAGACATAGACTCTTCATTTTTTTAAGAATCGATCGAAACATTTTTACATATGTCAAAATTACCTAAAGAACAACCTGTTGTACTCATCATGGCTGGAGGAAAGGGCGAGCGCTTCTGGCCGCGCTCCCGTACGAATTCCCCAAAACAGCTTCAAAAAGTTTATTCTAACAAAACGCTTCTCAAAGAAACAATAGATCGTGCTCTTTCCATCACGAGTCTTGATCGCATATACATTGGAACGAATGCATCTCTCAAAAATGAAATTTTGAGAAGAGACCCCAAATTTCCGGAAAAGAACTTCATCATCGAGCCGGAAGGAAAAAATACAGCGCCTATCATCGCCTTGTCTGCACTCCATTTCCAAAAGAAATATGGCAATCCCAATCTAATTGTTTTATCTGCGGATGCATTCATTGATCCCGTGAAGGAATTTGCAAAAACAATACAGCAGGCGCTGTTCGAGACAGAACATGGGTTAGTTTTGTTGGGCGTAAAACCAAATCGCCCTGAAGTCGGATACGGGTACATCAGTGCGGGCAAGCCTACGGAAGTTGGATTCCACGTAAAAGCCTTCTTCGAAAAACCAGACTTTAAAACGGCGATGAAATACATCAAAAAGAAGAATTTTTACTGGAATCCCGGGATCTTTCTCTTCCGCGTTGAAACGATTCTTTCGGAATTTGAAAAACATGCGCCCAATATTTTATCCACATTAAAGAATGGCTTTCCATTTAAAAATTTTGGAGATTTGGGCAACGCCTTTGCGATGCTTCCGAGTGAAGCCATCGACACCGCCATTATGGAAAAAAGCACTAAGATTCGTATGGTGGAAGCTAGTTTCCAATGGGATGACGTGGGATCCTGGATCTCTCTGGAAAGAATTCTTCCTGGCGATGCGGGAAAGAACCACCACCAAGGGAAAGAAGTCTTTTATCACAAATCGAAGGGAAATATCTCTTCTGTCGGGAAAGACCTCGTTGCTTTTTTAGGGGTGGATGATTTAATCGTCGTAGAGGAACCTGACGTTCTCTTTGTATCTTCTCGGGAAGGCATTGGCGAGATCAAATCTATGCTTGCAGCGATGAGGAAAAATAAAGTTTTACAAAAGTACCTTGATTAGAATTTTGGCTTAAACGGCCGTAGTAAGGAGGAAGGAATGCCTTCCGGAAAAAAGAGAAAGCGCAGAAAAATCGCAACACATAAACGTAAGAAGAAAAGAAGAGCCAACCGACACAAAAAGAAGAAATAATCTTCCTTCAGTGACTTTCTCTTTCCTCCGATAGATTTGCTATGAAGCAAGTCTGGAGGAAGCAGAAACCCCGTACACCTGGTTTCATCCGAGCATTTACAATGGAAACACCTCTAGGAGATATCCTCGAGGCAGAGTTCAATTTCCACGAAAAGCTTGTTCGACTAACAGCAGAGATTAAAAATGAAAAGGGTCGTATCTATGCGACCACGATTCGAGACGGAGTCGTACTCCAAGAAAAAGACATCTCCTCTGGCAGAGCCTATCCTGTTTTTCGTAAGTTATGGCCTTTTCGAGAATTCTATTCTAGTCTTCCTGATAAGGATCTTCTCGCATGTGTGGGTGGGTCTTATGATATCTTTCCGCCACATTCTTCCGAGGATGCTTCTTACAGTCGTCGAGACAGAAGGAGTGATACTCCATTTTCTACTCGTTATGATTCCGTTTTTGGCATCATTCGTGAGACTCGATTCCAACGTTGGAGGAGAAAACGAAGAGAGGCAAGGCTTGCACGTGGGACGGCTTGGGAACGTTTTAAAAGACGTGTCTGGGGAGATTTGATCGACCTCTGCATGGGATGCGGAATTGCAGGCTTTGTATATTATGCCTACTATGATTATGTCTTATTAGGATTTAGTCTTGCCTGTCTCGGGATGCTGGCTGGACTTCTCGATTTTCTTGTGCGAAAACGTTCGGTACTATTTACAAAAGTGTTGTCTTTTCTGTCCGTTGGTTCATATTTTTTCTATAACGGCTATGTCTATTTTTAGACCATAGCACAGTAGCAAAAATATGGCAAAAGAAGCAGTCAATTCCAATCATTTCATTCACGAACAATACATTATTTTCAATCTCGGCGAAGAAGAGTATGCCATACCCATCACCATTGTAGAAGAGATTGTAAAAATCACAAACTTGATTCGGGTTCCACAATCTAAGAGTTATTTTGCGGGGATCATGGACATTCGCGGTAAAGTTGTTCGAATGATAGATCTAACTAAACGATTGAACATTCGTAATGCGAATACCGCTGAAAATGCGGAACGAGCTATTGTCATTCGTATTGGTGGGAAATCGGTAGGTGTGATTGTAGATAAAGTTTCGCATGTGATCCATTTTCCAGCAAGTCAAGTTGACCCACCACCTCCCTCTGTGAAAGGTATTTCGTCACGTTATATTACCGGCGTTGGTAAACAGGACAATCGATTTATTATTCTTATCGATATCGAAAAAATTCTTACTGTTGAAGAAATTTCGGAATTAGCAACTGTTTAGTTGTTTATGGACAATTAAGTAAATCGTAACAGAGTCGCATGATTATTTCAAAATTTTATTATCTTCGAAAAAACCTTTACTCAATGGCAGAACTTGTTTTGGAACAGGTGATCCTTCTTGGTGAAGCATTAGAAAATGAAGATTACAATCTAGCGAACCAAATTGTCCAGAAAGATGACATGATCGATGATTTGGAAAAAGAAAACGACAACCTTTCTCAGATTGCCATTTTGGAAGCGATTACCAACAGAAACATTTTAGGAATGGGAGACGTTGACAATGAGATTGTCTTAAAAAAGGATCCGCTTCGATTTGCACTCTCTGCCATCCGAATCACAAGAAATATGGAAAGAATGGGAGACCAGGTAGTGAATTGTGCTGAAGTCTTTCGTTACAAAACAATACGACCCGGCATATTCAAAAAAGAAGAACCTATGGGAATCATTCTCTCACGCGTAACGACTCTTGCTGGAATGGCTATCGAATCTTTGGTGGAAGAAAAAGAACGCTTTATGGGAAGCGTAAATACAATCGAAGAAGAACTAAACGGGCTATGTGATGAAGCCTTTAAGAAGTATAGAAATTCCGATATGGACAAAACAGAATTTGCAGATGTATATCGAATCATACTCGCATTGGAAAGATTAGGTGATTATGCGGTCAACGTTGCTGAGGAACTTGTTCGACTCAACACTGGTAAAGACATACGACATCTAGAAAATTCTAGCTCCCGTTCCAACACCTTATAATATCTATCCAAATTGTGACTCTGAAACTCTTTCAAGAATAGAGTAGAGTTTCGCACTGTCGATTGGTTTGGAGAGAAAATCTTTCATTCCGACTTCTTTACATAAATCTATATCTTCTTGAAAGGCATTCGCGGTCATTGCTACTACTTTTGGCATTTTTTTTCGGTAATGTTTAAGAATCTCTTTTGTTGCCGTAATCCCATCCATCACTGGCATTTGCATATCCATTAGAATCAGGTCATATTCTTTGGTTCGTGCCATTTCTACCGCTTCTAGCCCGTTATATGCTTTGTCGATTTGTATTCCTACTTTGGAAATCAGTTTTTCTGCAATTTTTTGATTGATAAGATTATCATCCACAAGAAGTACTAGCAGGCTAGGGTCTACTTTATAGTCTGCTAAAATTCTCTCAGTAGACTCATGTTTACTGTCTTCACTTGATTCTAGCCGTTCTGTGATGATAAAGAATGAAAATTCTGTCTCTTGGTTTTCGATGCTATATACTTTGAATTCGCCTTGCATGAGTTCAACGAGCTTTTTGGAAATGGCAAGTCCAAGTCCTGTACCTCCAAATTTACGTGTTCTAGAGTGATCGATTTGTTCAAAGGGAGAAAACAAAATCGGGATTTTATCCAAAGGTATGCCGATGCCATTATCCCAAATTCTAAACATAAGTTTTAATGGCTCTGTTTTAATAAGAGAGATGAATACTTTCACTTTGCCATTTCTGCCACAAAACTTGATTGAATTGCCTATGAGATTGATCAATACTTGGCGCAAACGAGTGGCATCGATCAATATTTTTTCAGGGATAGCATCATCAAAATGAAAACTAAGGTTTATGTTTTTTTCTTGCGTCCTATGTAAAAACAAACCACTCAATTCGTTTTGAAAAGATCTGATGGGGAAGGGATGAAACTCTAGCTCAACCTTACCCGATTCTATTTTTGAAAAATCTAATATATCATTTATGATCTCAAGCAATGCGTCACCACTTGTTTGAATTGAGTTTAGAAATTCTCTTTGTTCGGAATCGAGCTGTGTATCGTTTAACAAACCTGCCATACCCAATATACCATTCATTGGTGTGCGAATTTCGTGGCTCATATTTGCGATGAACATAGATTTGAATTTGTTTGCGACTTCAGCTTTTGCTTTTTCGTTTTCTTTTTGAATCAGCAGGCTTTGATTTTCTATGGATAGATTTCTTACTATCATATGAAGAGCGATAGTGATGATGATAAAAATAATGATATTTGTTAATAATCCTTCAGGTTTTAAATAAATATCCTCACCAAACACGTTGACGTAAGGTAATACATCTAAATGTACTAATATTGATAGTCCGCTATATAATAGAATAGAGATAACCACAGAAAACAATCCTTGTGGAACTCTTAAATTTAAAGAACAGACTGCAGTCGCATATAAAAAGCCGGCGATTGCCATGGAATAATAGGTTCCAGTAAAATACATAAATATAGAGATAATGATCAAATCTAAGAAAGTAGGCAGAAATACAATGTGCGGATATTTTTTTTGTGGAATTAAGTTGGTCTCATCTGCAACGAACCAAAAGAAAGCAAAGATGTCAAAAACCAGCATGGCATATTGAAAGAATGTGTATTCAAACTGAAAAGAAACAAATGTACAAATGAGTATTACAATGAGACGCGCCAGGTTCACGACTGTAAACTTTTGTGGAGTATCTCCGTTGATTGACTGATTAGAAAGTGTTACACTCATTTTCGACTGCTACTATTGAACTTCATCAAACTGAAATAAGAAATCAAGGATGTTTTTCCCTTTCCCTTTTAGAAGGCTTTCCTAAAAGTAAATGTATGACGTATTATGCAGTTCTACTCTCTATCCCTTTGGCAGTTGTGTCGGCGTTTTTGATCCACTGGGTTACACTTCGTCCAGTGACCACTGGCAAGGCTCGGCTTGAAATATCCAGGGGAGTATACTTAGGTTTTTCTATACAAATATTTGTATTTGCGGTCCTTTTGTTTTATATGGGTAGTTCCGTTTTACTTGCACCTTTGTTTGCAGTGGGTTTTTCATTTGTTGGAGATTGGTTCAATCTACAATTCCCCATCGCAGTGAAGAATGATGGTGAACCGCTGATTGGTGGTATATTAGGTTTTGCAATGGCGCAATTATTTTATATATCCGCATTTTTCCAGTTAACTTCTTGGAACCTAGTCTATTATGGCTACATTCCATACTTAATCAGTGCTCTGTTTTTAGTCATACCGAGTGTGATTTTTTATTTTCGAGTCTACAATCCGTCTCGTCCCAAAACGATTATGGTTTTTGCTTTAATTTACGGATTAGTTCTTTGTTTTTTTGTTTCACTTACGGTGAATGCGTATTTGGTTTTTGGTGGCTATTGGATATATCTCATGTTGGGAGGTCTTATATTTTTAGTATCAGATGCCGTAATGGGTGAAACAACCATTCATGGCGGTAGACATCCAGTTTGGGAATTCCAGGTGCCTTGGCTTACTTATCTAATTGCACAAAGTTTGCTATTGATTGGTTTCTTTCTTTTGTCACATACGATGATTATGCGGTAGATATAATAATCGTAGATTTAAGTTAGTTCGGCGAGGACGGCAACAAGCCGGCTGTACCCGAGTGAGAGACCCAACTCGATTTTTGATTCAAGTACAGTATCGCGCGCTGTTTTTGATTCATAAAGCATAGTCGAGTGTAAGATTGTTTTGCCATTTTTCTCTTCTAAAATCACAGTACCGATGGCTTCTCCGGGATACCATGATTGGTCAAATCTTTCGGTATTTACGAGTTTGGTCGGAGCATTGATTTCTTTAAAAACTCCTCCTACTCCCATCTCTCCTCTTTCCGGATGGCTCCATACATATCTATATCTGCCTCTCACACGTAAGTCAACTTTACAGACAGGCATAGACCAACCTTCAGGACCTAAGAGCCAACGACGTATGAGATCAGGCTTTGTCATCGAATCAAATACGAGTTTGTTCGGAGCATGAAACTCACGCGTCCAATAGATTTCCTTATCGGATGGTGTGCGAAGTTGGAGTGGATTGGATGGGTTCATGGCAGAGTCTTACTTAAGCGTGAGCTATACTTTTAAAAAGTCAATAAACATAACTTTTCTTTAAGGACTAGCTACACAACGAACGGCTCTTGTGAGATTTTTGCTCACGGGAAATACCGTCGCTGCATTAAAAAATATCACCCAAGCCGCATTGGTTCCTGGATTTCCAAGATCTGTGCTAGATGTCCAGAATTCTGAGTTGGGATTGGAAGGGAAAACGGTACTGTCTATAATGGCTGGGTAAACGCTCGTTCTACGGTTCAGTATTTTTTTTGCTTCATTGATATTAGGCAATCTCCAGGAATACTTGCCTAAGCTCAAAGAATTGCAGTATGAAAGTGCATCTGCCCAGCTCAGAAGAGTCGGTGAGTTTGCACACGTAGTTGAATCTGTACCTCTAGTACATTTTTGCCAAACTAAACTGTGATTGAGATCGGTTACGGTACCATCCCCATTATCGATCAAAAGATTTTGGGGTGGTAAGTAGGTAGAAGTTCCGGTAACACACCTGGCAAAATTATCCGAGGTTTCGGATTTCAGGCGTGCTGGGCCCATCTCTCCGTTTCTAAAATAAATCCACCAAGCATTTGTCGAATCGGCTGGATTGTCCAAGGAAGTCCAATGCCATCCAACACCTACATTAGTGTTGGGAAAATTTGCATTGTAAATAGAAGGATTTGATAGATTGAAATTCACCAGCGTGTCCAGTTCTTCTGGTGTAGGCAATCTCCAATTTTTTAACGATGCGAAACCAGTTCCCGAATTGTCTAGATCAAGCGATGAGCAGTTGCTAGTTGCCAATGACCAGGTGAGAGTAGATGCATAAATTCCAACACTACAGGTTGCCCCAGAAGTTCCCTGTAAGCAAGAATTCCATGTTAGACCAGTGTTTTGATCGGTAGTTATATAGTCTGATCCAACTAGAGTCGGTCCTAAAAAATTAGCGGCTATCCCTTTTTGTAGTGCTCCATCTTGTCCAATAGAGGTAATCAATGTGCAAGTTGAATCCAGTGTGCCAGATGTATCATAACATGTAGTCTGATTCGTCTTATATGGTGGTTTGCCAAAGAATTGAATGGTGATGTCCTTTTTTGTATCACCTAACGTATTGGATGCTGTGACTGTAAAGCTTCCATTGAGTCCGAATTGTTGTGAGTAGGTTCCTGAAATGATTCCAGATGAATTGATTTGAATTCCGGTTGGCAAATCTGGTGATATCGCAAAGTTCCGAACTGTGCCAGTAAACGTAGGTGTAAATGATCCTTCGACTCCATTTAAAAATTGAAGGGGAGTGTAATTCAAATCAGTCGGTGGCACAGTGTCTGTTCCAGAAAGTGAGGCAATTTGTGCGAGTAGTAAGAATGGGAATCTGTTGTCTTCTTTAACCGGTTTATTCAGTAAATATTGAATGATCGGGCTATAGTAGCAGTTTACCAAAGTGAAATGAACAAAAAAAGAAAAAGAAAGAAAGAAGATATGTTTTATCAAAGGAGATTGTTACCGATCGGATCTTGTTTTAATCATCGCCTGTGACCAACGAATTGTTTACGAGATCACTCAGATTTTCCGTCCATATAAGATTGTAATTCTTGCTGTAGACCCTCTGGCAAATCAAGTCCTCTTGCTTTGATTCGTTCATTGTATTTATTGAAGGACATGCGGTGTTGGTTTGTATTGAGATAACCTTCCAGAGCTTCCGATGCCCATGGAATGATCTCTTTTACAAAATAATGATTCTCTTCTAATTCATCACAATAAGGGATAAATAAAGGACGATTAACAGGTCTACCAATGTTGCGATAAAACAACAAACAGTATAATGTTTCATCACCTAACATTTCTTCTAATCGAATTTTTTCTTCTACGTATTTAAGGTTGATCGTGTCCAAATATTCGATATTAAAGGTCTCAGGCTGTAGGCGTTTTGTGACAAATTTACGTATCTCTTCTTTTACATACGTGACATTTGGGCAATGATTTGGACAGGAACCCACATCCTTATGTAAGTCACATTCGATGAGTAAGATACAGTCTACATCCGAAGTGGGTTCAACGATTCCGAAGTTGATCGAACCAAGAATTTCTAAGGCAACCTCGTAACCCTTCCGAGAGAGGTCTTGGGTTGCAAGGCGGAATGCCTGCATGCGCTTGAGGGCATATTTCGTATCATAGTTGCGATATTTGTTTTTGAGAACAAGATAACGTTCCACAATGTTCTTCGACATAGATCCCCCAATTCCCTCGCTAAGGAATGCTAGGGGAGTTTCGAGCTTTTGCAACACCTTTTGGTTGTCGGATTTCCTTTTTTCGCCGATAGATAAAGGGAATGAATCGGTTCCAATATTCTTCTCTCAAAAATATGCTTTATTTCGTCTATTTTTGTCTTTTGGTCGGCTCTCTTTTTGCCGGGGAAGAAGATCGCAGGAATGCTCTGAAAGATTTATATCTAGAACCGCTTCAAATCATATCAGCCGAAGAAATCCAACAATTAGATTCAGAAAAACGGATACCAATTGATTTGGATTCCGGAATCGCATTCAAAGAAGAACCAAAAACGCCAGATCCCAATGTCATACCAACTGCAGAGCCAGCAAAGATAGAAGAGGTGGGTCCAAAGTCTCCCGAAACAAAAATTGCAGAGGTAGAGGGTCTTCTCAAAAGGTATTACAGTCAATTTATTGAAGAGAAACGAATTTGGGAAGATAGAGAGCGTGGAAATATCTATAATTCACGATCCGACCAAAATGATGTCAGATTGTTGCTTTGGCAAAACACACATAAGTTAGCTGAAACATTTATTGTACGAGATTCACCCGTTCTATATGAGTTACACCTGAGAGCCGCTAGACTATACGCGGAGTTAAATAAAACAGCTCCTTCGCTTCGTCACTTTATTGCAGCATTTAGATACCATCCTCTCGACCAAACAGAAGCGATGTATCGAAATGGAGAGTGGCAAAAGGAAGACTATGCATCCAACTGGAAAACACAATCGCAGGAACATACTCAGATCTATCAAAATAAACTAAATGCCGAAAAGGAACTAAAAAATAGTCAGGATAATCTTCACCTAGTACTCGCAAAACTTGCAAAAGAAAATACTCCGCTTTCTCAAATCCAGGCTGAAGAAAAACGATTGATAGAAGTTGTGAAGACCAATGAGAAATTGCTCAAAGATGCAGAAACTAAATTTCAAAGTTCTCTTACTGAAAGATATCAAAAGTATTTAACTGAACGACAAAAGCAAGATTCTTTAGCTTTGTATGAAATGGCAAATGTTGTTAAGAAAGTAGAAGATGATACAAAAGAACGTCTCAAGATAATCAACAAACTGGGAACAGCTGGAAAAGGTATCTACGTTTTATTTGATTATAAACGAAACGTAGATTTTTTTGCTTACGAATTGATCTTAGAAAAAGCCTATAGCGTCTGGCCAGAAAATCCATCAGTGATTTTCGATGTAGCTGAACAATATCGACTAGATAGCCAAAAGGCTAAGGCACTCGATTTTTATGAGAAATATGTAAATCTATTATCAAAACAAGAATCGTTGAATGAAGACCAAACTCAGAAAGTGATTACAGCTTATTTGCGTCTTGCTACGTTGAATGCAGACATCAAACGTAAAGTGATAGCAGGTGGTTTCTACGAAAAATACTTTCAAATTTCCTTAGATACAAAGGATAAAACAAGGGTTTCTTTTGAGATGGGAGTCTTTTTTGCAACCCAATTGGGTGATCTACAAAAATCATCTACTTACTTTGCCTACTGGTTGGATCGAAATAGCAAAGATTGGAATGCGGCGCTCTCTGAAGAAACTGGCTTTGAAGATCTTGAAGCAGTCGCATTTTATCATTTGTCACGCCTTGACAAACAAAATCGCAAGACAGAAGCAGAAAGAGGAAAGCTGAATCTAGCCTACAATCAATGGAAAAACATCGATAAAGATATGTTAGGAGAAGAGAAGTTGTTGGTCGAACTAAAAAGACAAAAGCAACTGATCAAAAAAGATCTTCTGATTACAACGGAGGACGATGCTCTTTCAAAATATCGGTTGTTGGATATAAAGATTGAAGACAAGGAAGCTCGACTTCGAGTTTTACGAACAAAGTTAGATCGTATTCCAATTTTAAAAATCATCTACCGTCTTGCTGTCATAGCAGAAGGAGATCGTGATTTTGAAAAAGCGAAGACTTATTATAGTTCGGTTATCGAATTGGGTGGAGAAACAGAAATTCAAGCAGCAATAAAGGAAAAAAAGAGAGTCGAAAAGATATTAGCAACAGGAGTTGTTTTGCCACCGTTTAACGAGAGTATTTGATCAGTTCGTCTTCTTGGTCACCTGCTAGTTCTTGCTCTATTGTTTCTTCAGTATAACCTTCTTCTGGCAAAACTTGAAATTTTACTTCATCTAAAACTTCGCCCTCATGAACTATTTTGATCAGGTACTCTCCTGTTCTTAGCTGAGAGAAGCTATCACGAATGGAGCCGGATTCCAATTCTACATTTTTCTTTTTAATGTCTATCTCAACGTAATCAAGTTCATAACGATTTAAAGAGATATAAAAATCTGTTTCAACACCTGGATTTCTTGAAAAAGAATAAACATAATGAATCGTATCGTTTGGAGAAAAAATTAGACCTTCTCGCATCATTTTATAGTCAGTAATGATTTGAATATGGCGTTCAAGTATATTCAAATCTTGTGCTTTTGAAGTTGCCCAACCAAACTCACCTTTGGGTGGCCCACAATTAATTGAAACTAGAATCGTGAATAGTAAAAACAGGCGCACGAAGAATGTCATTCTACTTAAATCATCGGGTTTTGGGTGAAATATCGGAAAAGAAAAAGGTAAAAATCTTAATGATTAGAGAGTACGACCCTTGTCTGACACGTCTTTTTCGTCCCTGTCTTCGGAAAAACGGGCTTCATTTTCATGGTTCATACGAGAAGGAAATGTAAGGACGCGGGCGATTACTCGCAAAAGGTAATACAACAGAATCGCAAAAAATAGGATTTTGAACACTTCTCTAGTCTATGCTTCGCTAAAACTATATCAACTCTTTTCCCTTACTTTCTTTGCTTTGGCGAACTGTTTGAGGTAGCTGGAAATCCATAGGATTTTGACCCC
>JAPZRK010000116.1 GCA_027531445.1 Leptospira sp. | reverse complement strand
GAAGGAGAAAAAAAATGCCAACGCATCTTTCGGTCGAAAAGAAGGAAGTGATCTGACCACATCTAATATTGAATTGAAAGGAAAGTAACGATAACGTCTAGATATACTCCAAACAGAATCAGCAAAAAAAAATACAAGGCGCCAGAACACAGTTTGACGGATGGGATTTTGAAAGTGTCGGATAGACTCCTGAATCCATGCATCCTTATCTCCAAAGCGTTGGATTTTTTTTCCGTCCATATAAACCATCATGGAAAGAGCCAATTCCCATTTAGGAAATTTTTCCCCTAACTGGCGCTCTAATGACTGCATCGGAAGTCCCTCTTCCCAGCCGACAAGTGTGGTTGCTCCTGATTCAAATATGTATCCTGCTTTCTGAAAACTAGAGCTGCACCCTCCAGGGCTCGTCCCTTTTTCCAAAACGAGCACCTTCTTCCCATGTTTTGCCAAAAGTGATGCGGAGGAGAGCCCTCCCATACCAGAGCCAATGATGATGGTGTCAAAAAACTCGTTCATCTCCTAATAGACTGGCACGACTTATGCATTAGTATGTTCGGATGCAAGAAAAGATCAAAGTTCGTGATTGGACAGGATCTTTTGCTCAAAATAAATACAAATTGCGTCTTAGGAAAACATATTATGATCTCTGGATCGATGAAAGCAACAGATTCGGCAGTTTTACTCTGGAAATCGGTGGCTCGTCAGCCTGAATTTCAGGAAGGTTTCCTCCGCTTGAACCAAGAAACGACGATCCGAACATTCAAAAATCAGAAAGCGAGATTCTTGCAGTCAGAAAGATTTGAATTCACCATTGCAATGAAAGAACTCTTCCGTCCCAACTCTACGGTAGAAAATGAACAGCTGGAATATCTGATTTTCCGTGTTTATGAAAATTACAAAAATGAACTCTATTATATATCAAAGAAGGATGCTCGGTTTTCGATCGATATCGTTTTTCAATTTATCGAATTTTTATACTCGGATGGCAAACGGGAGGAAATGGAAGCACTCTTAATGAAGGAAACAAGTTTAGAAAAAAAGGAAGTTGATTCGATCATTCAGAACATAAAGGCCTTCAATTCTCTTGGCACTTACTTTCAAAAGTCGAGCACACTAAAGAAAACAATTGAAAAGGGGGAACAGATTCTGCTCGTCATGGCAAAAAATTTCCCATCTGTTCCGTGGCTTGCGTTAGAATCCATGTTCTACTTGTTAGTGGCTCAGTATGCGCTCGCTTCCAAATATTCATGTGAGTCTTTACTTCGAGGATGGATGAAGGAATACGGATTCGATGAAAACCAGTACGTCGTTGTTGCAAACTTTTTCCCACCTGGTACTTCATTGCTTGAATTTCGTGGTAAGTATACAAATGCCATTCGAAGCCTACATGATGCTAGTGCCAATGTTAGACCCGAGTATGACCTACTGCTCTTACGTTCGATCGGAAACTATTTTAGTTCTTGGATCGTAAGAGTCGCCCACCAAATGGAAACAGACTACCAGATGGCTTAAGTCATTCACTCCAAATTTTTTTAAGATCGGAAGCTATGTTTTTCTGCATGGCTTCATTTGTGCCACCACCAATGGAAAGAAGGATCGAGTCCCTGTGCAATCTTTCGACAGGATATTCTCTACAATAACCATAGCCACCGAGAACTTGGATAGCGTTACGTGAGACGCGTTCCGCCATTTGTGTTGCAATCAATTTTGCAGATGCGGCACCAAGAGAATTTCGAGAGTCGGGAGAAAGAGCCGAGGCCACTTGATAAACTAACGCACGTGCCGCGGAATAATCCGCGTAAGACTCAGCGACAAGTCTTTGGATTTGTCCAAATTCGAGGAGTTTTTTACCAAAAGCCTCTCTATGGCGGATCGTATAATCGCACATAATATCGATACAACGCCGCGCTATACCAATAGATTGTGCCGCAAGTGTCACTCTTTCTATTTCAAGATTTCTCATCATATGAGTGATAGCGCCATTTTCATCGCCCAGAAGATTTTCAGCGGGCACTTCCATATCTTCGAACACGAGTTGTGTGGTTGGTGAAGACCTCATCCCCATTTTTTCTTCTTTTTTCCCGACAGAAAAACCTTTATAACTAGATTCTATGACAAATGAAGTCATCTTTTTAGCATGTTTATCCAATTTTGTATATAATACAAACACCTGTCCTACGGAACCGTTCGTAATGTATTGTTTTACGCCGTTGATGACATAACGATCACCTTTTTTTTCGGCATGTGTTGTCATTCCCAAGACATCCGTACCCGCGCCGGGTTCAGTCATACCCATTCCACCAATCCATTCGCCTGAAATGACACGAGCCAGATACTTGGCCCTTTGAGCACTGTTCGCACTCTGATAAAAATTGTTTACAAATAGAACTTCGTGGGCCAGATAAGAAAGTGTAAATCCTGGATCAAATCGAGACATCTCTTCATGAATGATGACACTGGCAACGGCATCCATTCCATGCCCGCCGTCCTCTTCTGGAACAGTGATACCAAAGATACCTAGCTCCGAACCCAACCTCTTAAAGAGTCTCTCGTTAAAAGACTCCTTTTCATCATGTTCCTTTGCCTGTTCGTCCATTTCTCTCTCTGCAAAGGAGGAAACGGATTCACGTAGGGAAGAATGTGCATCCGAGGGATTAAACAGGTCAAAAGCGCGTTTTTTGTCAGTAGAATTCATTCCAAAAGGGTTTCATGACCAATTTTCAAGGCAAACGAAAAATACCCCAAATTTTCAATTTTTTTTACGATGTTTGAGTTAAAATGGAACTATAATGTATTTTAGAATATTCTGATATTCTTTCAAATAAGGGCAATCAAATACTATTATTAGGATTTCCACGCATCATAGTTGTAATTTTTCCTTCAGATTTCGGCATAACCTGGGATTTCCCCAACTGAAACAATTGATTGTGGATATAAATTTATTTACCATGCCAACGCATTGTATAAGATTGAAATTAGGTGACATATTAGGTGAAGTTTTTGGTATCTGAAAACTAGGATGGCATTAGGGTTTACCCTAATTGGCCAGATGCACCGATGAGGTTTCGTTGTGAGTGATATACAGCCGTTTGCAAATGACAAACTCGCAAAATTTGAGTTAACCGAAGACACTCTTAATAGTTTTCGGAAGAACAATAATATCCCCATTGACCTCTATAACAGATTTGGACAAATCATTATTCCCAAGAAAAAAAATCCAACTGCAGAAGATTTTGGAAAGCTCCTCAAGTTCGAACTTCAAGGAGTTTACTTTCGCATTTCCGAATTAAACAAAGGGAAATCTCCGATAGGTCTTGCAGAAGACAAAAAAGCACCAGTGGTCAAATTATTTGATCCAAAAAAAGTGGAAGCTTTTGCAAAACAATCTGCATCGCTCATTGAAGACCTCAGAAAACAATCGTTTGGTTCCGAACAAGCAATTCATGTCCAAAATTCGATCAATGAGATACTCACTGATTTCACTAGCAATCCAGATTTTGAATCTGGTATTTTCAACATCCTCGAGATTTTAGGTGTAGCAGGCGTTTCCTTACAATCGGAGCTTATGACCAAACGCACGATCGTTGCAATGGGTATGAAGGTCAGAACTAAAAAAATTGTCTCTGATAACGACAAAAAACCTTACCAAAAAGAACACCTTGCGATCATGATGGCAAGCTACCTTGCTGATGTTGGTTATGCGAAACTCGATATCACTGAAAATCCGAAGATATCGAAAGAAGAGTATGCCCTCATCCAGCAACATCCTATTATCAGTTATATGATGACCTTGCCCGCGCCTGAGATTTCAACGGATGTGCGAACTCTGATTTTAAATCACCACCGACCTTTTCGTGGTGCGGGTGTAAACAATAACTTTCCAGACCCACGTATCGT
Source organism: Leptospira sp. (assembly GCA_027531445.1). Classification (GTDB taxonomy): domain Bacteria; phylum Spirochaetota; class Leptospiria; order Leptospirales; family Leptospiraceae; genus Leptospira_A. The sequence goes on along the minus strand of JAPZRK010000116.1, from coordinate 42,322 downwards.
ATTTCAAAAGCTAATGTCTGTTCGGGATTTATACACTAAAGAAGTGAGCAAAGAGCGAATTGTCACTGATATCGAAACACAACTTTATCAACAGGAAAATCAAATCACAACGGCAAACAGAGAAGATGATATTGCTATCCTATCACTTGCCAGTGAGTATGCATCTTTGACTTCTGCTCAAAGTTGGAGACCTGCATTCAGTTCGGCAACGGCTCTAAAGATGATAGTCAATGATTCTTTCTTTTCTTACAGCAACAAAAACATACGACATCTACTCGATTACGTTGGCGCAAGCCTAACAAACAATGAAAATATCATCAACGCAGGCGATTTTATCATAACTGCGGCGATTGATTCTGAAAAACAAGTGCACTTTGACATCTGTCAAGTCTTAGAAGTAGATCGCTACCAAACAAGGCCCAAACTTCAGAGAATTTGTACAATCAAACCAATATTCAAAAAATCAAATAAATATAGAATTGCCGATTTTGATTTAACCCAAATCAGAATGGACAAACGCAGAGCCATCATCGATTTATCATCACACGCCGCAAGTTCAACGAGAGTAATTTATATCGTTGATCCTGTTATTAACGAGCGCTTGTTTGCCGCCGTAAACAAAATCAGCAAAATCGCAGTTTAGTAATTTAAGAATTAGTAGTCAATTTACAAAAAAAGGACTTTTCCTTATTGTTTGACCTAAGTATTGTCGTTGCGTGAATCGGTATTTTAATTGGATTACTTTTTTTCTATCCATCCTCATCATTTCTTGTAACAAACCTGACTTTTCCAATGGTTGTGATATATTTTCCAAATCTTTTTTAGAAGCTTTAGCTTTGAAAAGTCTATTCAATCAGCGGTCTCCCCATTGTGGGTTCGATTTTTCCGCAAGTCTTAGCCCTCCTAAACCTTTCTTTGAAGGTAGGGAACGTATTCTTGATTATATAAAAAATGATGGTAATTCAATTTTTACTGCGTCCAACACAGCATGTGAGGGAACGGAAACAGGCGGTTATAGTTCATGTCTGCACGCGGGTCTTATGATATCAGTTGAGCTTCAAGGTGGGATCTATAGTTTGGATTCATGTGACGGATATTCAGCGAGAGATAACTTTGATACGCTCCAATTTTCATGTTTTGAACGACAGGGCGGAGGACTTGTTTTTGTCGCTACTTCTCTCAAAAGAGGTAAATTTTTAGGAGATTTAGTTCTTGGTTCCACACCAAATTTCAGTTTTAAACCAATGAAGATTTCCGTCTTTTTCAATGGGGAGCTCTTAAGAGAATCTAAAGAGGCTGTCTTTTGGAAGAATAAAATTTTGCCATATCCAGATGCAGGTGGCAGTTTATCAGAATCCGGAACTCTTTACTTGATGCATCGGTCCACTAGCAGTTTGCAACCGTCACAAGTAATCGCTGACAAAATCGGCATTTTGTTTCAATCTAATATAAAAGTAAGTGCAATCAATTCAGCTCCGTTTTTCCAATTCAACGGTAAGTTTCAATACATCGAAGGTGACTATCATTCAATCTTTACTTTATATCCTTTCACTTTAATTGGCAGTAACAATCGTTTTCAATGGGTTTCTAATTTTACAACCGTTATGGGTGGCAATTCGTTGGAAGTTCGGGGTTCGCAAGGTTTTTACCAATATCTCAAATCATCTATGTTCAATAATGGAAATTCTATCTCTGTTTCAACGCTTGGATTAGGCTCTTTAACCATTCGAGATAATACCTTTTTCTCTGCAATGTTTGGTGATGCAGATGCGACTGTAATCTTGGTTCGAGCCGTCGATAGTGGATCAAGTGTCCTCAATCAATCTTTTGTAGATATGGTCTTGTACTCAGCCACAGATGAATCTTTTTTCTCCGACTCTGATACAAATTCAATTTTATCAGGACTCGTATTGAAAGATTTTGTAGCCGCTCAAACTGGGAATTCTACCTTTCGAATCAGTATACCTTTCTCTTCGAATCGCCCAAGTGTACTACTTTCAAATTTTGTTTCAGCTAATTATCTTACCGGAAATGCTGGCATAGTTCTCAATTCTAGCACGATTGACACTCCGATTAATTTTATATTCGAAAACGGAGCCTTTCTAAAAGAGAATAATCTTCTTTTTTTCCTAAATAATATAACGGGAAGCTTTTTCACAGGTCAAATGAAGGTGGGTATCGGATCCACCTGTTCGATTAATGCATCTGCGCCGGGATTGAGTACAGATTGTTCGCCAAGCAATGGTTCCGATTTCTCATTGACGAGAAATATTGCAATGGGCGAAAGTTTTGTGGGTTCAATTTTTGTTGACGACAAGGTCAACGAATACGACACAAACGGGGCATCGACTTCAACTTATCCGAATGATGCACAATATCTAAAATTCGAATCTCCATATCGCTCTTACAATCTTTTTGATGCGGCAGGTCAGTTTACAGAATTTACGAGAGGAATTTGTTCAGGAAATTGTCGTATCTTTGATTGGTCGGTTCGTAAAACAGACTCAAGTCTTCGTTATGCAAATGTTTGCCCTGATGCAACAAAACCGCTTATGCATATTATCGGTGGATCTGCCACTTCTTTCGAGGGTTGCCAATTACTTCTAAAAGGCTCACAATATCTTGGATCAAATACTTGCCGAACCTTTCATCTACGAAATGCACGTGAAATTTTGGGTGATGGCAAAGGCAACGAAAACGGACTCTGCGAATCTAATGAAGAATGCCTTTACACACCGAATCTAGGTGCCTACCAAGGCCATGGAACCATTCAACGTGCATATTCAGTTGCGCCAAACCGATGTCCTGATTTATCAGCAAATGCTTCAGGAGAACTTAAGAATATAAAGCTTTACCAATATTCTGAAAATGGCTATTAAAATCAGCAAAATCGCCGTTTAGGGTCTCCATGCATAGAGTTTTATGGCATTTTCCTTGCCGGCTAATTTTATTTCTGGTGTAGGGACAAAGTCATTCGGCTCACCTATTTCTTTCCATACATCAGCGGATATCAAAAGCTGTTCGCCTAATGTTTTACATGCAGATTCGATCCGCGATGCTGTGTTGACAGTATCACCGATCACTGTATACTCCATTCTTTCTTCGGAACCGATATTTCCTGCAAATACTTCCCCCGCATGAATGCCGATACCAATTTTGATTTCCTTTTCCGATCGTTTCGCTCTTTCCTGATTGAATAGAGAAAGCTCAATAAACATCTGCTTTGCGGATAGAACTGCATTTTTAGAATCAATCCCAAAGGTGAGCGACGGAACAGGCGTTCCAAACGTTGCCATTACGGCATCACCGATAAATTTATCTAACGTTCCCTTATACGCAAAAACGGCTTTTGTCATTCTACTTCTATATTCAGTCAAAAAATCAGAAAGAAGAGAAGTATCCATTTCTTCAGAAAAATGCGTAAAATCTCTTATATCTGAAAATAATACAGTTACCTTTTGTCTCCTTCCAACTTTAATTGCGTTTGGCTGCGATGTGATTTCTTCCACCAAATCGGGAGAGAAATACCTAGCGAGTGATGATTTTTCCGCTTCAACGTTTGCAATGCGAATTAAAAGAAGATAGGAACGATAAATTCCGTAACTCACAGAGAAGGAAACAAACGAAAATAAAATCGGTTTTGTAACCAAGGCATCAGCAAATATGATTTGGTCACCCAAAACATACTCATACCAGCTTACGCCCGTTGCGCCATGATTTAAGTGTGAGTAGAGGAAGAACAGGTAGTAATAGAATAAAAAGTAAAAAAGGGAATTCAAAACCAAGGAAATGCGAAATTGAATCAGAGTAAATGAAAGTGGGATCAGATAATAAAATAAAAGCGGATTTTTTATAACAAAATTTGGATTACTGTGACCTTCGAGCAGATACCAATTCCAAATGGTCAACGAAATCAAAGCATTATCAATGAATATACTTATATACTCATATTTCATTTTCCACTTAATACTAGATGATTTGAGAATACGCCCATGTAAAATCGCGTTTGCAAAATAAACAAAAAGGGCTCCAAAATTTGTCAATAAACCCAAAAAAGAAAGTGTATTCGAGAGGTTCGCAAACGCAGGAATAAGAAAAACAATACCTGCAAAGAGGCGAAATCGATTCGCCATCATTGCCCCAAAAATTTCTTCCTCCTTCAGAAGTTTGCGTGTATTGCTTGGCATGGAGTGATCAAAAAGCAGAAATGATTTCAGGAAAAAAATTAGTTTCATAGGGCCCCTCCTCTTTTAAGAATTTGTCTCGAAAATGGAAGAGAAAAACGTAATTTTTCTGTTCTTAGAACTTGCATTTGCAGAATCTACCTATATGATCTTAGCGATTTTGAACGGCGCTCTATTTTTGTTTTCTCTGCTATATGTAATTCTGTTTTTACGAAAAAAAGAACCGCTCGCGTCCGTGGCAATCACACAGGCAATTCGGATAAGCCCTAACAATCTGAAGTCCACCCCATATTTGATTGTCTTCTCCTCTTTCCTTTTATTCCTACTTCTTCCTTTAACGATTGGACTCAGCATCTACCTTAGGTCTGATGCGAATGTCCTCGTAGTCATCCTATGGATTGTTTGGACCTATAATTGGATCAAATATGCCTTCTGGAGAGAATAAAAGACTTTCCACGGAGCATATCACACTTTTTCTGGTATTAGGCAATCCACGAAATCGGGGTAAGGAATGAAAATTTTTGTACTTGTAAAACAGGTTCCAGATACGGAAACCAGCATCAAAGCCGGAGACAAATCTATCAATGAGGCCGGTGTCAAATGGATCATATCACCATATGATGAATTTGCGATCGAAGAAGGCATCCGCATTCGTGAAAAAGGCGGTGGAGAAGTTGTTGCGGTATCTCTCGGTCCAGACCGTGTAGTTGAAGCACTTAGAACAGCATATGCAATGGGTGTTGACCGCGCCATTCATGTAAAAGTGGATGATTACAACACATTCGATGCAACTTACACTTCAGAATTATTAGCAAATCTTATAAAAGCAGAAAACGCAGATCTAGTTATTGGCGGACGCCAATCAATTGATACTGACAGCTCACAAGTTGTCATTCAGATCGCTGAAAGATTAAACATCCCTCACGTTGCTATGGCACTCAAACTTGAGTTCGACGGCAAAAAAGTGACTGCGACTCGCGAAATTGAAGGTGGAACAGAAGTTGTAGAAACTAGCGCACCTTTGGCTGTAACAGCGCAAAAAGGACTCAATGAGCCAAGATACCCTAGTTTAAAGGGAATCATGTCCGCAAAAAAGAAACCAGTCGAAGTCAAAAAACCAGAAGAACTAGGTGCAACTCCTTCTAAGATGGATGTCGTTTCTATTGAACCACCTCCTCCAAGGATCGCAGGTAGAAAATTGGAAGCGGGAGATGCGGCAGGTTTTGCATCTCAACTCGTAAAAGCTCTTCGCGAAGAAGCAAAGGTTATCTAAGGAGAATCAAATGGCAGACGTACTTGTAGTTAGTGAATTAAAAGACGGCGAACTCAAAAAAATCTCAAAAGAACTTACATCTGCGGCTAGAAAGATTGCAGATAGTATGGGTGGAAAAGTTCATACAGTTGTTATCAGTGACAGCGCTGATAAATATGCCGCGGATCTTAAGGCGGTTGGTGCTGATACAATCATTGGTGTGAGCTTAGGCGATTTCAATCCTGAAGCATACGCAAATGGATTGAGTGCCATCATTTTAGAAAAGAAACCATCGGTTGTGCTCATGCCTCACTCTTCGCAAGGCAAAGACTATTCAGCTCGCGTAGCGATCAAAGTGAACGCTGGTATCATCGCTGATGCAGTTGGTCTTTCTGTGGATGGCGGAAAAGTCGTCGCAAAAAAACCGATCTACTCTGGAAAAGCTTATGCAAATCTCAAAATATCTTCTGACATTCAGATCATCACAGTGCGTGCAAACTCACAAGAAGTGACAATGAAGGATGGCGCAGGCGTGGTTGAGAAATCATCTGCAGGCGCAGGCGAAGTTCGTTTGAAATCTATTTCTAAAGATCTTTCTGGTGGGAATAAAGTTCAATTGGCTGACGCATCTATCATCGTTTCCGGTGGTCGTGGGATCAAAGGACCAGAAAACTGGCCTCTCATCCAAGATCTTGCTGATACTTTGGGTGCGGCATTGGGCGCTTCTCGAGCTACTGTTGATGCAGGCTGGATTTCTCACTCTCACCAAGTTGGTCAGACAGGAAAAACAGTTTCTCCAAATTGTTACATTGCGTGCGGTATTTCTGGAGCGATCCAGCACTTAGCTGGTATGGGTTCTTCAAAATACATCGTTGCAATCAACAAAGATGGGGATGCACCAATCTTTAAAGTGGCAACTTACGGTGTTGTAGCAGATCTTTTCGAAGTTGTGCCTGCACTGACTGCAGAATTCAAAAAAGTGTTGGGGTAATTCCCATCCTACTTTATGATTGGGAGTTGTGAACTTCTTCTCTAAATTTTGTTTATCCTTGCTCCTGTCTTTTTTGCCAGTAGGCATCTTTGCACAGGACGGCAAGGATAAATTGAATGCTATCATCTCCAAACTCAATTCTTTAGATACATTCAGAGCAACGGTCACAATCAACGGTGGATTAACCGGTGTTCTATCCTATAAAAATCCGTACCAATTGCATGTGCGTTTGAACGATGGCAGGATTATCTCCGCCAATGGAAAGGTGCTTTGGTTCTATAGCCCAGACTCTTCTCTATCTGGACGCCAAGACCTGAAAGGTGTCTCAGGTGGTCTTGGTGGTTTACTTTCTGGCTATGAAAATGTCACACTTGCAGGCAAAACCTTCCGCCTTACTTCTACCACAAAGAAGATTTCAGAAATCATATTGATTGTATCAGACAATGACTTACCTCGAGTGATTAAGATGAAGAAAGACGATGACGACATCACTGAAATCTCCTTCTCTGGAATTGCTACAAATATAGGATTGGGTACGAGTCTTTTTAATTTTCAGCCACCTACAAGCTCTCAAATCGTCGAAAATCCTCTCAACCAAAAGGAGTAACGAGTGACTCCAGTTTCGCGAACAGAAGCCCACCGTGTCTTTGCTGATTTATACAGAAAACAAAGAACGCCCGACCACCAACAACTGATAGACGAAGCAATCCTTCGTTCTAACGATGTTTTTATCCGGATCGATTTGATTCGGAAAGTTGATGAAGACTACGCCAATAAAAACAAAACTCAAACAAAACAACCACAAGAGGATCGTGGATCCAGAGAACAATCTTCTGGAAACAATGCACGCTCAGGTGGAGAGTCTAGACAAAAGCCAACCACACAAACAAAAAAAACATCGGAGCTAGTTTCTGTAGAGTCCGCCAAACAAAAACAAAATGTTCAAAAGAAAAAAGCCGAAGCAGGAAAACAAGGACCAGGTTTTTTCGCAGGACTCTTTGGTGGTCGCGGCGGTGGAAACACTCAAAATTCGATCTCGAAGTTTGCAAAAGAAACCGGAGCTTTGGATATCGGACTCTTTGGCAGGAATCCTACCATCTCATCAGCCTCCGAAAAATTGTTTCGTACGCTCAAAGAAGAAACCATCATTCCCACCATCCAAGCCCTTCGTATGGCAGAACAACAAGGTTGGAGGATATGGACACCGTTGGTGTACAATATTATCAGCAATTATAACAAGTTCTTTAATGCTTTCGTTTCATTAGATTCATTATTCTTGGATAAAATCTCACCTGACATCTTTCTAGATCGTTCCTTAAAGATGCAGATGTTTTACATTCGTTTCCTACAAAGAGACGATTCGAGACAGGTAATCATCGAAAATCTTCCTGATATCGTTCGCCAAGATGAAAAACTCACAAACAGACTTCCAGTGATTATGGACGGCATCAACTTCGGGCTCAACTTAGAAGCGAGCAATCCCAAGTTATCTGATGTGATCACTGCATTTTATATTGTTTCCAAGAAAAAAATGCATACATGGCCTGAGATCGTTGCTGACTTAAAAGTTCCACCGATCCAAGAGCACAAGTTTCAAGCGGCACGTGAAGTGCAAAAAGAAGTAGAAGTGACCGTTTCACGTATTTCTGAAGATATCTCGACACGGATGTTCAAAAAAGAAGAACTCGAAAATCTTCGGTCTAGATACTTTACAATTGATGAAAAAGGCAAAATCAGTTTTGAATTTTTGAATTCTGTTGTGGATGATTATGTGTCGCATCACATACCCGATGCGGCGAAAAGTCAGTCGATCAAAAACTCCTACAAATCCATGCCGCATAAACTTCTCTTTCTTTTGCTTCGAGACATTCAAACAATTTATCTCAACATGATTGAAGGTTATGTCAAACTAGGGGACAAAAATCAAAACCAAGATCTTTTGATCGTTCAAACTGGTCTTTTTAGACAAGACATAGATACGATGAATAACCTGGTTCGTATGATTGAAAATTTCAATAAAAAGTTTCCAAGTTTCCAATACACTTTTCAACAATACAATAATGATTATAACAAAGGCACTACGGATCAGATCGTCAACAGCATATTAGGTGCTTTGACAGAGTCTGCCGAATTTTTTGGAAATTTCGCAAACAAACTCAACATGCTCTGCGAAGGCCATTTGATGGCAAAAAGTATAGAGTCCAAAGGGAAAACTTCGGATAAGCTTGCCGTTACAAAAGACAAAGTCATTGAAGAAATCAAACTCCAACAGAGATTTTTAACTCACTATGATAAGGGAGTCGTTACCAAAGAGCGCATCAATGGTATGACTGTTGAAGAAGTGTTTTTACAGTTTACTAAGTATCTCTACAATTATGCGGTCATATTTAAAGATCCACAAACGACTCAAAAATTGACAGCACATCGAAAAATTGAACAAGAACTTATCAACTTGAACAAAGAATACGAAAGGCTTACATACTCTAAATTTAATGCTGATGGATCAAATGAGGTCTCCTCAGACAATTTAGCGGAAGATTTAGGCGATTTGGGTGAGTGATCCTTTGCGAATCTTAACAGGCGTTCAGCCATCAGGGAAACTGCATATTGGTAATTATGTTTCGGCCATACGAAAAATCTTGGAATACCAAGAAAGTTCAGATCTTTTTTTATTCGTAGCTAATTTACATGCACTCACTACTTTTTCTTCAAAACAAGAGCTTGAAGACAATACTCTATCTGCCGCTCTCGATCTGTTGGCATTGGGAGTAGATCCAACAAAATCAACTTTTTGGATCCAAAGTGACGTCCCACAAGTTACTGAATTCACCTGGTATCTTGCACAATCCATTACTGTTTCACAATTGCAACTAGCCCATTCATTCAAAGATAAGGTAGCAAAAGGTTTCAATCCAAGTGCAGGACTCTTTACCTACCCGATCCTTATGGCGGCAGATATTTTATTATTTTCCGCCAATAAAGTTCCCGTGGGAAAGGACCAAAAACAGCACCTAGAGTTTGCAAGAGACATTGCGGAACGTTTTAATTCTCAGTTTGGAGAACTTCTTGTCTTACCTGAACCAGATATCGATGAAAAGACAGCAATCGTTCCAGGTGTAGATGGAAGTAAGATGTCAAAGTCGTACAAAAATACGATCGATCTCTTTGCGACAGAAAAAGAAATCAAAAAGTCAATCATGTCAATCCTTAGCGATTCAAAGGGAATCGAAGAACCGAAAAATCCAGAAGAATCGATTATTTTTCAAATCCATAGTTTGTTCTTAACTGAATCCGAAAAAATGATTCTTGCCGACAAATATAGAAAAGGCGGCATCGGTTATGGAGACTTAAAAAAGGCTCTTTTAGAAACCGTTATGGAAACATTCAGTCCATTTCGTGAAAAAAGAAACCAACTATCGAATGATCTAAGCTACGTTAAACAGACATTAGCGCTTGGAAAAGAAAAAGCACAGACCATTGCAGAACAGAAAATTGCAGAAATACGTAAATCCATCGGTATTTATTAATTTTTGGCAAGTTTAACAGAAACAAAAATCTAAGTCTTTAACCTAATTTTATGTGAGAGAAAAATTACTGCCAAAGCTATACCCACGTTCCGTCGCGGGTATGGTCTCATTGGGGATGTGTTTCGTGGCATGCCTGGCAAAATATTTTCTTTCCCTAAATTGGTTTTTTATTTTATTTCTAATCTCTTTTATCTTATTCATTTCTTCTGCTTGCATCTATTTTAACTTTAGAAAACCTCTGTTTGCGACAATCCGATGGTTTGTCCTTGGTTGCTTTTTGTTCGCATTATTTCGGCTAGTGGTTGTTGTCGAAAACGTTGATAAAACAAAAAGAATACCTAGTGAGATCACAACACAATTTGCAAAACAAGTTCACACCCTTCTAGTTCGTTCACCTTTTCCAAAGGAAATGATCGGAGTGTCTTTAGGTCTCGTTCTTGGAAAAACTCAATATCTAACAAAGGATTTTAAGGAAAGAACTAGAGAGGGTGGAATTTTACATTTATTTGCGGCATCAGGACTTCATTTGGGTATATTTATTGGTTCCTTTATTTTTTTACTCAAACAGTTTTTTAAGGAATACCGAATCATTGTATATTTAGTTCCACTATTATTTGCATTTTTTTATCTTCTGGTGCTAGGGTTTCCAGTATCATTTGTTAGAGCATATAGTTTTACTGTTTATACACTTCTTGGAAAGTTATTCTATAGGAAGTCATATCCAGGCGATGTATTAGCATACTCTTCTGTTACGATTGTGGTATTTTTGCCTCATGATTTTTTAAGCCCAGGCTTTCTTCTTTCATTTGGTGCGGTGTTTGGAATATTTTATATAAAACCAGCATTAGATGGAATGTTTTTTCCAAAACAAACCCATTTTTTGAAAGAAAATTTAACCCTTTCGATGGCATGTTCCCTCGCAACCTTTCCTACATTAGCCCTGATCTTTCATTCTTTTTCTTTTGGAAGTTTATGGATCAATTTGATTGTAGTTCCAGTTGCTTCCATTCTCTTGCCGTTGCTTTATCTCAATTTATTTTTGGAATGGATGATTGGAGGAATACTGATTCGTTACCTTTGGGTAATCACGGATATATTTCTAAGATTTTTTTTATTTTTGGTTTCTAAGTGTACGGATTTATTCTCATTTTTTTATTCTTGGGAAAATCCGCCCAAATTACTCTTTGTTTATTTTCTTCTAATTTCACTCCTGATTGTTTTTATCTATCTACGTGATTGTAATCGCAAATTAAAAGGTTTCATTTTTTTTCTAATCCTAAGTTTCCAGCCCTTAGGAATCTACTATTTTGACTCTATTTCCAAAAGACAGACTTCTTCCATGAGTTGGATCTACAAGGGAAATGCTTTTTTTTTATCTGATTCAAAATTCATTGCAACTGGATCTTGTTATGCGGAAAGGAATTTCGCAAAGATAATCTCAAAAATTCAAATTAAAAAAATAAACCAAATATTTCTTGAAAATGAAAGTTGTTTACCATATGCAATTTCTTTACAAAAACGCATCCAACGAATGGAGGGAAGGATTGCAGAACTCAAAATAATAGACGGCTCGAAAGATCTACTTTCTATCCCCAAAATGGGGCGAGGGAAAAATGAAATATGGATTCGTTATAATGGTGACAAACGCAAACTATTTCAATTGCTCAATACATTAAAGGGATTGGAAAGAAACTTTCCAACACGAACGCTACAAGCAAGTCAGAATTCCCCAGGATTGTTGATTTTGGATTTTCCGAGTTGGAGCAAAGAAAATGTAGAAGATTGGAAAAAATACCAAAAACTTCTTGGGATTTCATCGAAGTGGAAAATAGTAAGCACAGGGGAACTGCTTGCAAGCCAGATACACAACACCGACTGAGATTCAAAATTTTCTATCTGCTAACGGCTTAAATGCGCAAAAGAAATTCGGTCAAAATTTTCTGATAGATCAAAACATTGTGCGTTCTATCATCGATTCCGCAAGATCTATACTTACTTCGGAAAGTATGGAGGTAGCGGAAATTGGCATTGGCCTTGGTACATTGACATTACCCATACTTGAATTAGATTTAAAGACCCATTTATTCGAAATCGATCATGCTTACATTGAACTAGCTAAAAATACATATTTAAAGGACTTTCCGAAAGCGACTTTATATCCGGGCGACGCACTGAAAAACTTAGAGCAAATCGCCGATCGAAATGTCTTTGTCTTTGGAAATTTACCCTACCATCTAACTAGCGAAATACTCACTTATCTTGCAGGAGAATTTTTAAACTGGAGGGGTGGTTTATTTATGGTGCAAAAAGAATTTGCTGAGCGCCTAACGGGGGAAATTTCTTCTCTTTCTGTTTATCTCGAAGCCATAGGAAAAACGACTCTTCTCCGACATGTTCATAAAAAATGTTTTTTTCCCGTTCCCAAAATTGATTCGAGTCTCATCCTAATCACACCTACTCCCCAGTCAGAACGGATTTTCAAATCCAAGGAAGAACTCCTCATTTGGTCTCGAATGCTACGTAGTTTTTTTTGGGGGAAACGCAAACAGATCCAAGTGAGTCTCCGTGAATCTCCCTTTTCCCAAGACACTGGCTTCCAAGAAGCAGTCACTGCCGCTTGGGAAAAAATTGGAATCTCGCCTAAGTCTCGACCAGAAGAATTGAACCGGAAACAATTTCTGAATCTGGGTCAGGAATTGCTTGACTCTTTGTCAAAACGGTGACAACTGAGAACTTATGTTTGCAAACTTCACGCCTCCTCCGTTTGTCACCTATGCGATTCCTGGCTTCTTTGTCCTGATCGGGATAGAAGTTGCCATTGGTGCTTGGAAAAAAAAACAACTCTACCGTCTGAATGATTCGATCGCAGATCTCAGCACTGGCATCATCTCTCAACTTTGGGGCCTCTTTCAAAAAGGGATTGGATTGTTTGCCTATTTTTATATCTACGAACACTTCCGTTTTTTCGAGTTTGCACTTAACAATCCTTGGGCTTGGGTTTTATGTATTGTTGGTCAAGATTTCTGCTATTATTGGTCTCATCGTCTAGCACATGAAGTCAATATCCTCTGGGCAGGTCACGTAATCCACCATCACAGTGAAGAATACAATCTAGTCGTTGCACTCAGGCAGACGGGCCTAGGCGGACTTGTAACTTGGATCTTCTACGTCCCACTTGCTCTTGTTGGATTCCATCCTTGGATGTATCTAGCAAGTGGACAATTGAATCTCATCTACCAGTTCTGGGTACATACAAAGGCAGTTGGTAAGATAGGAAAAGTCGGAGAATACTTGCTCTCGACACCTTCCCACCACCGTGTCCACCATGCCATTAACCCCATCTATATTGATCGAAACCATGGGGGAATCTTTATCATTTGGGATCGGCTATTTGGAACTTTCCAAGAAGAACAGGAGCCTTGCGTTTATGGAACAGTCAAACCTCTCAAAAGTTTCAATCCAGTATATGCCAATGTGCATTATTATTGGGAACTGATCCGCCAATCCTTTCAAACAAAAGGCATTCTCAACAAAATCCTTGTCTTTTTGAAACGCCCAGGTTGGGTTCCGCCAGAAGGTGATCGTCCCGCTCATTACCTTCCCATACCAGAAGTGAGTCCAGAACACTTCGTAAAGTATGATCCCAATCCGAGTCCAGAAGTGCGTTCCTACACCACCGCTTGGTTTGTTGGAATCTTACTCTTGTCTTTTGCTTTCCTACTCTTCGTCACAAAGTTTGCACTTCTCTCCCAGATACTCTATGCGATTTGGGTGACACTTTCGCTGGTTGCAGTCAATGCGCTGATCGAAAGCAAATCCTGGGCGACGAATTTGGAAGTGGGCAGGCTTCTTTTTGGTTTTCTACTGCTTGGATACTTTGATCTAGGCTGGATTTCCTACGCGATTGGCCTCGCTTTTTTACTTATGGCGAGCATTCACTTTTATAAAGCGCAAAAGCAGTCCCAAACCCAAAAAATAGCCTACTAGCCTCCCTTGACAAATACCGGTTTATGTCTCTTTTATGGCAAAATCGGTATTTTTTTTACCTCCCTTTTCCTTGACCAAAAACATTGGCGTGAGATTTTGGCAGTGCACAATAAAATGTGAGGCTAAAACTGATGAAACGAAAAAGATCTTTATTTATGATTCTAGGAGCCATCCTTCTGATTGTCTCCTTTTCTGCCTTTGCCTCTTACCAAAAAAAGAAAAACGAGCCTGTCTACCTAGACAATCAGGTTTTCCAGAGATATGACAATGTTTGGGGTCTTTGGGTCGATTTCCGACATGAAAAGAAATCCCTAGAAGAGAAAGTAACTGAGTTTGGAGCCGATTTGGAAGAAGTGGTTTCCACAAACCAAATTACAGAAAAAGAAAGAAAGAAAATCACTCGGTCTATTTTTATCCCTTACAGCAAAGAATACGCTGCCCAATTGCAAGAATCTGGCTTTTACAGAGAAGCTGTCGATTCTCAAATTGACAAGTTCATCTGGCCTGTCCTTCCGAATAACCGCTCGCGCATTTCCTCCCGGATTGGCAGACGATGGAATACCTTGCACACAGGTGTAGACATTGCCATTCCTAAAGACTCGATTGTGCTCGCGGCGGCAGATGGTGTAGTCGAAGGTGCGGGACGTAGTGGAGACTATGGGCTTTCCATAAAAATCTACCACCATGATCTCAACCACTTTCACACGGTTTATGGTCATAACAATACCATTCTAGTTAAGCCAGGTGACATTGTAAAAAAAGGACAGATCATTGCATTCTCAGGAAACACAGGCAAATCTACTGGTCCACATGTTCACTTTGAAGTACGTTATCATAATGTGTATCTCAATCCAGAAAACTTTCTCACTCCCTTTGAAGAAGGAGTTGCGACAAGTATGGTGAGTTTTGCTAAATAGTATTTGTGAATCAAAGTTTTCCGCAACGGAGTTGGGATAAAGAAGTCCACTCCCTTCTAACAGACATCATTCGAAAGCAGGCAGGTCTTGCCTGTTTTGATTTTGACAATACGCTTATCAGAAACGATCTCGGCGAAAAGTTGATGGCATCAGTCATCAACGAAGGAATGATTCACATTCCTTCAGACCTTAGCCATCTATTTCGAGACAAAGAATACTGGAAGGACCATACCTCCAAACCGATTTCTGAAAAATCCACCCTACTTTGGGAAGAATACACCTACCAATTGAAGGAATTCGGCATTGAAATGGGCTATCGCTGGACCTCCTTTTTATTCCAAGGATTGAATCGCGAGGACTTTTATTCATTGAGTCGAAAGACATGGGAGAAAGTGAGCAAAGAGCGAACGGAATCCTCTGTGTTTCCTCAAAGAGAGATGTTAGATTTAATCGATTTTTTAAAAAGCAATGATTGGGATGTTTATATTGTCACTGCTTCCCCAGAACTTGGTATTGCCGCTATCTCCTCTCATTTTGGAGTGGAGGAAGACCATGTGATCGGAATGAGACAGGAACAGTCCTCCACAGGCAAGAACTTACCGATTCTAGTCGAGCCATACACGTATGGAGAAGGAAAGGTCAAAGCGATTCAATCTCGGATTGGTCGATTACCAGATTTAGCCTTTGGTGATTCCTTCAACGACTTTCCGATGTTATGTTCTGCAAAACAAATGGGTGTTGCGATTGATCGTGGCAATCCGGAATTTGTCTCTGCTTGTTTAGAAAAAGGGATCAAAATCCAACCTTATTTTTCTCTTTCCACACAAGTATGAAACCAACCTTGATCCTAGTTTCCAATTCCTTGGGAGACGATAGAGATTTACCTCCTCGCACAAAAGAGTTACTGGAAAGCGCAGACCTTATACTCGGAGAAGAACATCGCACCACCTCAACTCTGTTAAAACGACTGGGGATCCAAAAACCATTTGAAATTCTAAACGAACATAGTGACCCAAAAGAAATACAAGATCTCGTATTGAGAATGCTTCAAATTCCGCTCACTTGCATTGTTTCTGATTCAGGAAGCCCTGGTTTGGAAGACCCAGCACGAAAACTCGTTCCACTTGCTTGGGAATACGGTCTCAATGTGATTGCGGCACCGGGTCCGACAGCGGCAATCGCGGCACTCACTGCATCTGGGTTCCAATCCTCACCGTTTACGTTTGTTGGTTTTTTTTCCAAGGATCAAAAAGAGAGAGAAAGAGAAATCAAATCCTACCTGGCTTTGGGTCATACCATTGTTTTTTATGAAACTCCTTACCGCACGAAACACATGTTGGAGTCACTTTCGAAAGTAGTTCCAAAGGATCGTAGGATCTTTTTAAATTTAGATATTTCACTTACATATGAAAAAAGCTTTCGAGGTTCAGCAAAAGAGGTGTTCGAATCAGTCAAAAATCACCCGAAGGCGATGCCGGTTTTTGTGATTGAGGAGAAAAATCAGAAACGAGACCGATAGTTCTTGACTTTCCTCTGTTATATTGGATTTTGAATTATGGTTACGAAACTAGAACCATCCGAAGAGGATAAAGAATTAGCCTTTGCTGAGGCTGGCGATTATATAACAGATGTCGTCAAAGAAAATCTAAAACTCATCCGACACACAAAAGGTTACTCCCTTGATAAGCTGGCAAACCGTTGTGGTGTGAGCCGGGCGATGTTATCTCAAATCGAACAAGGAAAGTCTGTTCCTACGATTTCGGTTCTATGGAAGATCGCCAATGGTCTGAGTGTTCCTTTTTCGGAACTCCTCAAAGAAAAAAACCAAGACGGCGTGCATGTCCTCAAATCCGAAAACTCAAAAGTTTTATATTCAAATTCCAAAGTTTTTGCAAGCCGTGCACTCTTTCCTTTTTTGGGAAACAGAAAGACGGAATTTTACGAACTCGTTTTAAAGCCAGGTGGACATGAAGTTGCCGAGGCCCACAAACCCGGCACTACCGAAAACATTGTAGTCGTCTCGGGCAAACTCAGACTCCGCGTTGGGGAAAAGGTCGTCGAATTGGACGCAAAGGATTCAGTTTTTTTTAAGGCAGATATCTCACACGAGTATTCAAATCCCACAGACCAAGAAACATTAATGTATCTTGTAATGGATTACACAGACGAGGTCGGCTAAAGCCAAAGTTTGGAATATAGAGAACTCAAAGTTAACCTTCCCAAGGATGGATCCGACGACCTCTATTCACTATTGGAACTCCTTCAAGTGGCAGGATACTATGAAATCCTATTTGATGGAGATGCCCCAAAGGAACCAGACCAAGGTATCCTAAAAGAAAATACGAATATTCGAATCTATTTAAATACGGATGAACTCTCCAAAGAGCTTCAAATTCTTATTTTTTTGAAAGTTAATTTCCCAAATAATTCGATCTGTGAATCAAGAAACATAGAAACAAGGGATTACGAAGAAGCGTATAAAGAGTTTTATAAACCATTTCCTTTGGGTAAAAAACTTTGGGTGATACCAACTTGGGAAAAGGAATCCGAGGCCACAAAAAAATTATGGGAGCCGAGCAAAGGCATTCCTTTATTTATCAATCCGGGTGTTGCCTTTGGTACGGGTCATCACGAAACGACTAAACTCATACTAGAGAGATTGGACACAATAGCAGAAACGGAAGGACCATTTTTCAACAGTGCATGTGATCTAGGTACGGGTTCTGGCATACTTTCCATTGGTCTCGCAAAGCTTGGCACAAAAAGGATTTTTGCTTTAGATATCGACCCAAATGCAGTCAAAGCCGCATGGTCAAATTGGCAAGAAAATGATTTTGATTCCGATATCAAATTCACTGTAGAAGAATCAGGTCTGGATAATCAAAATTGTTTAAAAGAAACCTATGATCTTGCAATAGCTAATATAACATTTGCTGTCTTATCACAGAACATCCGCAATCTTGCAAAGGTAAAATCGAATCGATTTATTTTTTCAGGAATCATCACAGAAAAAAAAGATGCGTTTGTTGAATTATTGCAAAGTTATTTGCCAGGCCACCTCCTCTATTCTTTTGAATGGAACGAATGGTGGGTGTTAGACTGGCAAAAAAATTAAATGCGGAAGTATTTGATCAGGCGAACTTGATTGCCTGCATCGTTGTATTCCACTCTGTCGAATACTGATCTCGTCATAAATATCCCTCTTCCATGCTGTTCAAACGATTCATTTATCTCATCAATGGATTTTTGAAACACTTTTTTATGATCAAATCCTTTACCCTCATCGGTAATCCGATATGCTACATATTCATCATTAAAAACATATTCAATTTTAATCGACTTGCGGTTGTAACGTGGGTCTTCTTGTCTTTTTTGTAGAAAGTCGAGATAGGTGCCCGACAAAAGGGCTTCCGATTTTTCTTCAAATCCAATGCTTAGATTTCCATGTTCAATCGCATTAATGATGATTTCTCGGAGTGAAGTTCGAACTTCAGTCTGTGCAGAAGGATCCAAATATTTACCTAAGTTAGCTGTGACTTTTTGGGAGACGAGTTCTGCGTTTCTTAGGTAGTTATTGATCGTAAATTCGATACGTTCGGAATCAATGAATCCTTGAAGAATATCCTCATACTGGGGGGATAGTGTTGCAAGTATCTCCCTCGAATCCTCAAATTCGATGTATTGTAAACGAACATACATATCTTTTGGTTCTTTTACATATTTTTGACCGAATTCCACTTGGAAGGAAGCTACCTTTCCAACCATTTTTAATTCTGTTAATTTATCATTGAGATATAAAAGATTGAATCCTTCTTTTTTACCTTTCATCGGGAACAAAAGGTCCGCCAATTTTTTTCCTTTGATATCATCAGTGCGATAGCCCAAGTGTTTGGTGATGGCACGATTTGCGTTGATGATTTGAGTATCCTCATTCAAAAGGAAGACGATCTCTTCTGTACCTTGGAAAATTTCACGAAATCTTTTTTCAGAATCTTCAATTTTAACTTTTGCAAGGGATAGAGCTTTCAGATTTTCTTGCAAACTTCGTGAGAGTGTATTGATTTTATCTGCAAGTCCCAAAGATAATAAAATCACTTCTAGGGCCGTGCCGATTTGGATGGTCCATCTTGTGACTTGGTTGTCTGGCAAAACGCCTAAACTCTTCAAGGAATACAAAATTACACCTAACAAAAAAGCAGTCCAAGATATTAAGTAATATGAAGCAGTTCGACCTTTTCTGAGATAAGTTACAAAACCACTTATGATCATGATAATCGAAGAAGGTATCACTGATCCGATAGCGGTAAGCACACTTACTCGGTAGGGTAAAATCAAAGTAAGGATACTACTTGCAACAAGAACATAACACCATATAAACATAGTACGCTCTAAAAGAGGCGCGTACTTTTTTAGGTCTAAAAAAAAGATCGTAAATATGACGCCAAAGATACATGATATCGTCATAAAAAATGGCAAACAAAAGTTACTCCACCATAGGGAATTTGGCCATAAGTATTGAAAGGCTAAGCCATTGTTTGAAAGGTGAAACAATGATATGGCGATAATAAAGAGAACATATAAAATATAGCTAATATCTCTAGTGAAGAGATAAATGATGAGATTATAAAGTGCCATTACAAGCATGATGCCATAAAATAAACCAATGACAATCTGCTCTTTGTTCATTTTGCTAATCAATTCACGATGAGACCATGCATTCAACGCAAGAGGTATCGTAGACTCAGATTTGATGCGAATGTAATAAACGGCTTCCGAACGCGCCGCCTCATGTAAAGTAAACACAACGTTCCGATACTCTAAACTTCTTTGATGGAATGGAAACAAATCACCCGATTTCCTGATCGTTTCTGCTGGGATATTTGACGCGTAGATCTCAATTTCGTCAATGAGGGGAAAATTAAATTCAAGTAACCAGGATAAGGTTGACTCTTCTTTGTTTTCTACCGGAAGTCGAACCCAGAATTGAGACTTTGAAAATCCTAAGTTCTCAGAATTGACTCTTTTGAAATTGGCATCGTATTTCCCGGAAGTCACATCAAAGTAAGACAATTCTGCCTTGGTATCTTCCAGAACGGTGATGTACCGATGCAAATTCTTGCCGTTCATATCGACTTTTAAAGGAAAGGGTACTTCCCCAAAAAGTGAGAACGCGGACAAAAATGGCAGGAGAAATGCGAGGAGAATGGAATGCTGTTTCAAATTCGGGAGTCCAGTCATAAAATAGTGTTATAAAAAAGCCTACACTATTAAATACGAATTAGGTATTTTTTCTAGCCTTTTTTCCGATTCAGTAAATTTTAGGGGATAGATCTATGAACCGTATCGATTTTCTCAAAAAACTAGGACTCACTGGAACCTTACTTTCGATCACAAAGCCTTCTTCCACATTCGGCTCTTCTACAGGGCAAACAGAAGCCTCAACTCAAGTGACCACTCCTACTCAGTTATCCTCCATTAAAAAGGCGATCGTTCTAGGAGGAGGACTTTCGGGTCTTTATTCCGCATACCTTCTCAAACAATCAGGATACCAAGTAACCATTGTTGAACGAGGTGATCGGCTTGGGGGACGAATTTTTACTTTTCAAGATAAATTGCTCGGACTCACGCAAGACTTAGGTGGAGAGTGGATCGGCGAAGGTCAATCTGATATTAAAACACTTGTTAAACAATTAGGTTTGAACTTAAAAGCATCCCCGATCGGCAATCAATTTCGATTGCAAAACTCAAATGACGCATCCTTGATTCAAATTTCAAAAGCTTCACTTGAAACATTAGAGAAAGTTATCGACCTACACAAATCTTTGAGTGAAAGCCAAAAACAAGGCCTAGACAAAATCAATTTTGCATCTTATGCACGTTACCAAGGGATAGCTGAAGAAGAAGTCAAATCTCTCTCTGAAACTTACCGCACACTCATGGGAGGTGATCTCAGCCAAATTTCTAGTGAGTCCATTTTAAATGATCTAGCTTCGCAGGAATCTTCACTCAGACCCCAATACTACATTTCTGGAGGCGCGGAGAAAATTATCTCTGGGCTGATCGAACTACTTGGCAAAGAAACAGAAATCTCGTTGGCAGACCAGGTAACAAAAGTCAGTCAGATCAAAAATTCGGTTCAAGTGGAACTCGCCTCTGGAAGAACTCTGAAAGCGAATCTTTTGATTTGTACAATTCCTCCACAAAACCTGTTGGACATCAAATGGCTCCCTACCCTCCCAAAAGATATTGTCTATTCGAGCTTGCGTATGCAAACAGGACGCATTTCTAAAAATTTAGTCATATGTAAAAAAGACGAACGAACTTCACCCTTCTTTCAGCTAACTCACACGCCAGCGCAAAGTTTATATCTAAGTGGAGAAGAAGCGATTGGCGAAACCACTTATGCAATCACTTCTTTAACGACAGGCGATCGAAGTGTTCTATTCGAAAAAGGATCAGAAACACAAAGAAAGGCGCTACTCAAACTATCCCTTCAAGAAACCAAATCTTTGGAAACTGTTGAGGTCTTTGACAACAGATACCAATTTCATTCATTCTCCAAAAATACCGGTCGAAGCGGTTTTGTATCATTATTTCCGCCCGGATCGATGGGTATCAAAGAACCGTTTTTTACAAGTTATGAAAGGGTATTTTTTGCAGGAGAACACCTCGCAAAACATACAGGTACGATGGATGCGGCGATTGAATCAGCCATACAAGCAGTCAATCGCATCTAACGTTTTAACATAGTATCACTTCAATCCGAATAACTTACGCAAGATGATGGTATTTTTAATAAATGTATCATACAAAAAAAAGCTAAGTGAAATAACGATGATAGTATGCAATCCAAATTTTGTCATTACCGGTATGTCCAACCCACGAAAATAAAATGCAGTAATTAGGGATATCGGATGGTGAAGCAAATAAATCGGCAGACTGCTATCAATTAAATATACAGTAAAGACATTCGTAAAATTAAAATACTTTTTGAATAAAAGGTGAAAGAAGATTGCCCAAACAAACGGCGAAATACACCAAACAAAAAGATGAAGTCCACGAATCAGGATTCTCCCATAAAAGTATGGCATCCACAGAGGATCACTTGTTTCCAATTGATAAAAAATTAAAAAAACAAAGATCCCTAGACAAAGCCATGTTAGTATATCGATGCTGGTAATATGATCCCTAAAATGGGATAAAATGTTTAAATAATAAATAAAAAGACCGGAGATGAAAAACCCTAATTGATAGAAAAAAGTAAGCTTATCGATACCGTAAAAAGAATCACCGCGTGGAAAAAATGCATGTGAAAAAAGAGTCAAACTCCATACGAAAGTGACGAATACAATTCCTATCGGAATGAGACTTCGATCAATGTAAGTTGCAATGTTTTTTAGATACTTCTTTGGAGTAAGTATAAATAGGATACTAAAGATCAAAAGATCGACAAGAAACCAAATATGCGAATGTGCGAAAGATTGAGGTGTAAAAAATCTTTCTAAAAAGACGATCAGTTTTAAATCTGGGGACTTGATCAGACTCATCAAAAAGTACTGAATTGGCGAAAGCAAAAGCAAACCCAATGCCATGGGTATAAATATCCGAAAGATCCGCCCTTCGATGTACATGTTTTTGCCTTTTTTTTCCCAAACCAAGGCAGAAAAGTAACCCGAGATTAAAAAGAAAAGTGGCATTCGAAAGCTATGAATCCAAAAACAAAAATAACTTAAAGAATCAAGGCGTTGCATATTCTGAATCGCATATCCGATTTTAGAGGCGTAGACGATGGCGGCATGAAAGATGATGCCCAAAAGCAGAGCAAAGGAACGGAGATTGTCTAGATAAAGAAGTCGTGCCACCCTCACTCTTGAATAAGTAAAACTCAACTATCCGTCGATCTTTTTTCTTTGATTGACACATTCTCTCAATCTCGTTTGTCTTTTTGTATGCAGAATGAAATTCCGGAGGAGACTTTTTTTTCCAATGTTTCTGACGAGGATATTTCTCGCGAAAGACGTAAGGCAAAAGAACTCAAAAACTCAGCCTGGTGGAAGAATAAACGTGCATCCGGTGTCTGTCATTACTGTGGGAAAAAATTCAAAGTGGAAGAACTCACAATGGACCATCTAATTCCACTTATACGAGGCGGATTATCAAATAAGGGAAATTTAGTCCCGTCATGTAAAGATTGCAACTTCAAAAAAAAACACAGCCTTCCGTTTGAAAAGGATTTCTTTACCTAATGGAGTTTGGTGATTTAGGATTCTCTGGAGACGATTTCCTTCCGAATCGAACTTCTGAAGAGATAGATCTTGTAGATGAAAAAGGAAATACATTCCAGTGGGAAGTTTTTTACTCGTTTCCGCTAAATGGCTATGAGTATTTAGTTTTTCTTCCGACTTCGGAAGCAGAGTACTACCTCGTCAATGTTGAGTTAGATGATCCCGATTCAGACGTGCCAGGATATATAGTTTTGCGTTTGGGAAACGATGACAACGGTGATGAAATTTTGGAAGAGATCATTGATCCAGATGAATTAGAAGAAGTGTCCGAATATGTAGAAGATGAAATCGGTTTGATCGGTCAATTTCTCAGCCAGGAGGAATGACCATCGTCTCACCTTTGCTTACGATTTCATTTTTTTGATTTGTCCAAACGATTTTCATTCGAACTGCTTTCAACTTCGCTACCTTTTCATACACTTCCACCTGACATGTAATTGTATCACCAAAAAACACAGGTTTGCGAAACTTTGTAGTCGTTTCAAGAGCCACGGTTCCAAGACCTGGCAACTTCATTCCTAAAACGGGTGCAAGAAGTGAAGCCGCCAATCCACCATGTGCAATGCGCGTTCCAAAAATCGTGGTTTTCGCATATTCCTCATCAGTATGAAGGGGATTAAAATCTCCACTAATACCAGCAAACAGATAAACATCGGTCTCTGTAATCGTTTTTGCAAATGAGGCAGTATCTCCAATTTGAATTTCCTCGTATGTTTTTCCTTTTTGGTAGATCATTTGCTCTTCCTATTTTTTGGGTAAAAATTCAAACAGATAATAAATTCCCTTCCCCGGTTCTGAAATCACTTTCTTTTCTCTGCCGGAAAGTTGACTGCATAAGGAGAATATAACAGACATTCCAATGGACGTTGTTTCTCTAAAATTGAAACCCTCTGGAAATCCTTTACCATTATCTTCATAGGAAAATTCCCATGCAAGATTTGAATGATTTCGTAAAATGATTTTGATCATCGGTGCATTTATTGATGGAAATGCGTGACGGAAACTATTTGTCAACATTTCAGTGATCATAAGGCCAAAAGGGATAGACATCGCAATATCCATTTCTTTCTCATCGATATCTAACATAACACTTACGTCATCCCGCATGTACATGAGTTTGATGTTGTCGACAAGACTGTGAACGTATTCACGGGCATCGATTCTAGATAAATTTGAAGAACTGTAAAGTTTTTCATGAACAAGTGCGATCGCTTTGATTCGCGCAATGCTTTGTTCGAGAATTTCCGCAGATTCATGGGAAGCAGAGTAGGATTGGAGCTGAAGGAAGGAAATAATTACCGCTAAATTATTCTTCACACGGTGGTGAACTTCTGTTAATAATGTACCATTTTCTTTGACTGACTTTTCCAGAAGTTCTTGCTTCGTCATGTAGTCAGTGATATCCGTAGTGATCGCAATGGCTCTCTCTACTTTATTCTCTAAATCGTTTATGTACAACCTATTTTCAAATGCCCACTTCACTCTACCGTCTGGCATAATTAAGCGATATGTGAGTCCTTCAAGATTTTCCTTCATTCGATTTTGCCATATATCGATGACTAATTCCCTATCAATCGGATGCAATCTTTCAGAAAGTAAGATTGGATTGGCGATGATATCGTTATGAGGAATCTCAAAAAAAGTGGATGTTTGTTCTGATAGTAATTCGATTTTCCAATTATTTATATTAAATACAATTACGGATTCTTTGATTCTTTTAAGTATGTTTTGGTATAATTGTTCGCTTTCATAACGTTCTCGACTGGCTTTTGTCTGCTTATTAAACTCTCTGATGAGCAGAATATAAATGATAATGGAAGAAACCCCGACAAAAAACCAACCCTTAAATGATTGTGCCTTTTGAAATTCCGGGGAACTCGCAATAAAAAAAGACAACACCGTGTCAGATCCAAATATCCAAATCACTCCGAGCACCAGATAAATCAAAGCAACTCGAAGTGAAGGGTTCATGAATTAAGCAAGGTCCTGAAGTGTTAAAAAGCGTTCATTGACTGAGTTTTCAATATTTGTTGCTATCAACTGAAAGTTTGTCCACAGCTTATTTAGATGTGAATTTGCATAAGAACTCAGTCTACTGAGCGAAGTAAGATATTTGCCGACTAAATAATAGGTTAACAAATTTCTATCAGCCAACTTTTCACCGATAGTATAGTGTGGGAAATCCTTCTTTGCATCTTCCGAGGAGAGAGACAGGATCACGAATAAAGAAAGGACATCTGCAAAGGCAAATTCCACAGATTGTAATCTTTTCCGTGCAGGTTCAGCATCCATGTCTATTAGTATATCAAATAATATATTTTGAATTGAATCAGCAGGTGATACCTCATTGGTTAATCGTGAAAAATCAGCCATAAACTTTATCTTACCAGGATACAAAGAAGCGATGATGGATCGTTGGATTTCGCTCGTTCCACCACCTATCGTACCTAGTTTGACATCACGATAAAATCTTTCTACAGTATATTCTTTCATATAACCATATCCACCTAGCAATTGAACCGCATCCTTCGCAACGTCCTCAGAAATTTCAGAGGAAATCAATTTTCCAAGGGAGCTTTCTAATGGTGAAGGAATACCTTTGTCTTTTCTATCTGCAACCCAATAAATCAAACGACGTGCCGCCTGAATGTATACCCAATTTCTAACGAGTATATCTTTCATTCCATAGAAAGAAGAGATGGATTTACCAAATTGGACTCTTTCTTTTGCATATCTCATCCCTGTCCGAAAACAAAACTCCATGGCGCCAGAAAGACCAGCTACAAACACCGTTCTTTCCCATTCCAAAGTTTCTTTCCCAATCCGCAAAAATCCAGAATTGATCGGACCAAGTAAATTCTCTTTAGGAATGATCATGTCTTCAAACACAAGTTCTGCGGTCATGGATGTATGATGACCTAATTTTTTTAAAACCTTACTTACCTTAAATCCAGGTGTTGATTCTTCGACAATGAAGGCGGATATGCCCAAAGGACCACGTCCTTTTTCGGATGTCCTTGCCATTACAACAAAAACCTGTCCAACAGGACCATTTGTAATAAACATTTTTGATCCGTTTAATTTCCATCCTCCTTCAACTTCCTCAGCGCGTGTAAGAAGGGAAGCGGCATCACTACCAGAAGCAGGCTCACTCAAGGCAAATCCAGCAATCCACTCTCCAGAGGCAATTTTTGGGAGATACTTTTTTTTCTGTGCTTCCGTGCCTTGAAAAACTATGGGCATAGCTCCAATGATCATATGCGCGGCCCAAGATAGCCCCATTCCTCCATCAAGCGAGCCAGCAGAAAAAGCATCCGTTGCATGAGAGCATTGCAAACAACTTGCACTTTCACCACCAAACTCTGATGGTATGGAAAGTCCAGTGAGACCAGCTTTACTGAATTCTTTCCAGAGCTCATTGGACCAGATCTCCTTTTCATCTCTCTCTTCTGCGGAAGGAAGCACTTTGTTTTCAGAAAAATCATAAACTGTGTTGAAAAAATCAAAATCATCTTCCGTCAAATATGGGTTAAGTTTTGGGTGTCTCATTGGTAGATCCTGTTTATTTCTTTTGCAAACGCGTCTGCAATGACATTACGTTTCATTTTGAGAGTTCGAGTCATTTCGACATCTGGATCAAAAGGCCTTGGAACCAGATAAAAATTATTTGCGGGAACCATTTCAAATGCCTTAAAACCATTTTCTTTTGAAATGATTTTTGAGATTTCTTTACGGAATAAGTCTCTGACTTTTAGATTTTCATTCCATTCAGAATAATTTTTGGATGTTTCCGCAAGAGTTTTTTCGACTGCCTCAAAATTCGGAACGATCAATGCTCCTAATGTTTTTCTATCATGTCCAACTATCATCACCTGATCGATGTACGGCGATGTTAATAATTTATCCTCAATGGGAATAGGTTCAATATTTTCTCCACCGATTAGAGCGATTGTATCTTTGGAACGACCTGAGAACACAAGTTCATTCCGATGAGTAATCTGCATCAAATCACCTGTATCAAAAAAACCATTTGAATCAAAAACTACCGTATTCAATTCAGGACGTTTATAATAGCCTTTTAAAATTTGATCTGATTTAATCCAAAGAGTTCCCTTATCACCTTGTTTTGTGATCAATTTTCCACTTTCGTCCTTCAAAATCACAGAATAACCATCAATTGGTATACCAACTGTTCCCTTCGTTGGCTTTGTATTTGATCTAATGGATACAACAGCGGATGTTTCTGTCATCCCATACCCTTCCAAAACTTTCAGTCCGATTGCCGATAGAAAACCGTCCACTACACTTGGGAGAGCAGAACCCGCTGATATACAAATACGGATACGTCCACCAAGTGCCTTGTGTATGGCTGAAAAAATTTTAATGGAAACTAGTTTTGCTGGAGATAAAAAGAAGAGTATGAAGAGAGAAACACTTCTTTGGTAGATATCGACTAACAAATTCTTTTTATATATATTGAAATCATATCCAAAGACAACGGATTTGTGCTTTTCCCAGATTTTGCCTACGTTTAAAAAAAAGTGAAATAACTTTTCTTTGAATCCACCCTCCTTTGCTACCTTGACCATAATGCCATTAAAGACGGATTCCCATATTCTTGGAACGGAAGGAAAGATCGTAGGTCTAAAATCTCGCAAATCATCTTTCAACGAGGTCATATTTGAAACAAGAAAATCAACCCCGAGAGCGAGTGTTGCGTATTCAATCGCTCTCTCAAAGGCATGCCAAGGAGGAAGTAGGCTTACCGCCGTATCCGATGAGTTCATATCTAACCTAGCAGTTGTATTACTGATTGCTGTTAGCCAACCTTTCTGCGATAGCATGACACCTTTGGGATTTCCAGTAGTTCCAGAAGTATAGATCAAAGTGGCAAGACCATCTGGATCAATTTCATTTAATCTAGTACGAATCGAACCGAGTGAATCTTTTCCTTTTTGAGAAAGTACAGAGACTGAATTTTCACCTACCATTAGTTCGCCGACATCTGTTTCCAATATCCAAACAGACTCGAGAGATGGAATTTTTGAAGACAACCTTTTGATTCTTTGGAAGTCTTTTTCCTTTTGAACAACAAGGAACCTAGCTTCTGAGTGATTTAGGATATAAAGAATTTCGTCATCGACTATGTCTGTTCCTCTAGGAACAACGACTCCGCCTGCAGAAAGGATCGCAAGGTCCATCGCAAGCCAATTGGGAGAGGCATCACAAAAGTAGCCGACTCTGTCACCGGTTTTAAGCCCGACCGAAATCCAGCCTGCGATGTATTCATCAACCACCGTTTTCAGCTTCGTATAACTTATGCCCGGAAACCCATTCCCTTTATCTCGTTTTCGGAAACTGACTTTGTCAGGAAACCTTGTTGAAACTGATTCCAAAAGATGGTATAATAAAGTAGGTCGGTTTTCCATTTCGCGTGCGTATCCTTTCTCGGTTCTTTCTCCCGAGGATAAAAAACCACTGTTCGTTTTTTGCAAGTTTTTTCTGTATGTTTGTTATAAATTAGACCAAATTAGGACAATATTATGTTTTTTTGGGTTCAAAACGGCCTATCTTCACCCCGCACCCCGACTGTCACAACCATGACCGTTCCAAAAATCACGGGTATCAAGGAGACACGCCACTTAGATGCATTTGATCCAGAGCGTGATAGCCCCATCGTTTCAGAACCGAGTCCTAGGCACCTGTTTCAAAATCCAAAAACAGCATATGCAGATGAGGAACATTCACAAAACGAGAGTCCCCTACTTTTTGCCAGTCAAGTAATGAGTTCGCCTGTGTTTACTCTCCAGGAAGATTCACTGATCGAAGAAGCAAAATCCTACTTTTTAGAAAAACGATTTCGACATATCCCAATCACAAATGAAAGAAGGAAACTCGTAGGAATTATTTCTGACAGAGACATACTGCGGAGCATCGCCGATTCAAAACCCAAACACCTCATCTCTGAAATTATGGCAGAAAGGGTACTTACCGGTTCCTTACAAACTGAAATCCGATTCGCCGCCAAAGTGATGCTAGATGAACGTGTCGGCTGTCTTCCGATCATCGATAGCGATGCAGAAACGATTGGGATTATCACCAGGACAGATCTAATTCGAGCAATTGTAAAATTTCCTGGTTTTACTCTCCTTGCATAAAATAAATCTGTAAATAAGACAATGAACACTTACTTAGATTTTTTGGTTATTTTACTTTATTTTATCTCCGTGTTTTACCTCGGATTTCGTTTTTCTAAAAAGAGTGCGTCCGAGGAAGATTTTTACCTCGGTAAAAAACAAATTCACTGGGTATGGCTACTTTTTTCTCTTACTGCAACCGAGACTTCCAGTCTCACCTTTCTTTCCATTCCTTCTCTTTCATTTAAAGGTGACTTTTCTTTTTTACAAATTAGTTTAGGTTACATTATAGGAAGAACCATCGTCGCATACTTTCTGTTACCGAGCTACTATGCAGGCGAGCGTATCTCTATCTATGAGTATTTAGGAGAAAGATTTGGAACCTCTGCTCAAAAATCGATGTCACTTATTTTTTCTATTTCGAGAATCTTGGGTGATGGGATTCGTTTGTATGTGACTTCGCTACCCATCGCATTTTTGATCGGTCGTTTGCATCTC
This sequence comes from Leptospira sp., assembly GCA_027531445.1. GTDB lineage: Bacteria > Spirochaetota > Leptospiria > Leptospirales > Leptospiraceae > Leptospira_A. The sequence goes on along the minus strand of JAPZRK010000116.1, from coordinate 12,544 downwards.
TTCGAATTGACTGAATCTCAAACGGGTATTATAGCTCTTTTTTTACTTTCGTTTGCAACCATTGTTTATGCCGTCTATGGAGGATTTCGCGCGATCGTTTTTACTGATTCCCTTCAACTTGTGATATATTTGATTGGTGGCTTTTTTTCTTTGGGACTCTTGCTTTATTTTTTATCACAAAGTGCAGAGTCTTCTATAATTTTACAACTAACGTCCGCTTGGCAATCAAATAAGTTTACCATTTTCCATTCCGATTTTCCTGGGACAAATCCAGCATACTATTTTATTTTTGCGATACTGGGCGGAGCATTCATCTCAATTGGATCTCACGGAACAGATCTTATGTTAGTTCAGAGAATCATCGCATCTAAAGATTTAAAAACCGGCCAAAAGATATTGATTACCAGTGGTTTTTTTGTGACCTTTCAATTTTTGCTTTTTTTAAGCATAGGGACTTTATTATACCTATATTATAACGGAACCGAGATAGCATCGGACAAAGTGTTCAGTTATTTCATCATTGATAAGATCCCATCACCTTTTCTTGGTCTTCTTTTGTCTGCCATACTTGCAAGTGCCATGTCTACTTTGTCTTCAACAATCAATTCTCTTTCGCTGACTTGGTCTAGGGATTGGGGAATGGACAAATACATGACCCCCAAGGTTTCGAGTCTAATCTTTGGAGTCATACTTTTTTTATCTGCCCTAGTTCCGTTTGGGCTGAGTGAACGTTTTGAAAAGAGTATCCTTGAGATAGGACTGACTATTTTCTCTTATACTCTTGGTCCAACCATCGCTCTATTTTTCTTTGCTAGAAACAAAACAAAGCACAGCTTTCCCAATTGGATCATCAGTCCCTTATTGTTTGGATCGATTGGTTTACTTGTAATCCTTGCACAGTTCATCACATTTCCATTTACCCTACTCATTCCGGCTGGAATTTGTATCTTCTGTTTAGGGTTCTGGATTTGTGACTTTATCTTGGGACAAAAGTCTTAATACTTTCTAGGTGTTTTTTTTGCAGATGGTTTGCGCCCTTGGGGTCTGCCTCCGCCTGAGAAGCCACCCCTTCCACCGCTGTTTCTTCCACCACCACCACCACCGCCACCTCCAGATCCATGGATCTTCGGTGCCTTGCCTGTATGTGATTCTACATTTTTAGAGTGAAACGGGTGTTCGCGGTCGACTGGAATGCTGATACCGATTACTTTTTCAATATCTTTAATGAGAGACCTCTCATCTGCCTCACAGATCGAGATCGCAATCCCTTTCGCACCAGCCCTTGCCGTCCTACCAATCCGATGGACATAGGTCTCAGGAACGTAAGGAATCTCATAATTGATAACATGAGTGATGTCATCGATATCAATCCCACGTGCGGCAAGATCAGTTGCGACTAGCGCTCTTGTTTTTCCTGCACGAAAATCTTCCAGAGCACGCTGTCTTGCTGACTGACTTTTGTTTCCGTGGATCACATCCACACGCACACCACTTTTTGCAAGTAGCTCAGCAACTTTGTTTGCCCCGTGCTTTGTCTTAGTAAAAACGATGACTCGGTTTAAAGCTTTGTCTTTGAATAATTTTAGCAATAATTCTTTTTTATTATCACGATCAACATACATTACAGATTGCGCAATCAACTCGACAGTAGAGGAAACGGGTGTTACATCAATTCGAGTAGGTGATACCAAAATGGAACTCGCAAGTTTTTCGATATCTGGTGGCATCGTTGCTGAAAAAAATAAATTATGCCGTTTTTTTGGTAGGAAGGTTAAAATTTTGCGGATGGAATGAATGAACCCCATATCCAACATCCGATCTGCCTCATCCAATACAAAAACTTCCAAATTAGTCAGCGAGATATATCGTTGGTCCATTAGATCCACCAAACGCCCAGGAGTTGCGACTAGAACATCAACACCACCTGCAAGTGCCTTCACTTGAGGCCCTTGACCTACGCCTCCAAAGATTACGGCTGTTTTGATTTGTAAGTACTTTCCATAAACTTTAAAGCTATCGTGAACTTGGACTGCAAGCTCACGAGTGGGAACAAGCACAAGCACTCGCGGTTGTTTGGGTATGGTTTTGCGATTGTCTAGAACTAGATTGTGGAGGATAGGTAAAGCGAAGGCCGCAGTCTTGCCAGTGCCAGTTTGAGCGCATCCCAAGAGATCACGACGCTCTAAAAGCAGTGGAATCGCTTGGATCTGGATGGGTGTGGGTTTTGTGTAACCAGATTCGGCTACGGCTTTTTGGATGTGTTTATCAATGGATAGATCAGAAAAAGATTCGATGTGTTTATGCAAGATGGGCCTTCGTAGATTCTTCCAGGATTGAGAATCGACTCCGATTGAACAGGTGAATAATCAGGAAATTTTAGGTATTTGGAAAGAAAAACAGCCCTATAGGGATAGAGCTGTTTTTAGCAGTTTGAGTGGATTACTTCGCAGAAGTAAGTGTGATTGAATCAACACCGTTTGAAGATACTGCATCACCAGCAAATTCAACTTTCGATTTGTCTTTTTGTAGTTTTTTGCCAAGAACGTCAGCGTTTACAACTACGTATTTTTTACCGTCTGCTTCAATTGCAAAACCTGCACCATTTGGAAGAACAGATACTACACCTTTACCAGCAACTGGAACTGGTTTTGGAGCTTCCACTTTTGAACCTGAAGAGCAAGCAACAAGAGCAAGCAATGTGAAAGTAGCGATAAGAAGTGATAATGATTTTTTCATGAAAAAATCTCCTTTATAACGCTAGAGATTAGCCTGCCTGTTTTTTTTCTTTCCTTATTTTATAGTTTCGAGGTGCAATTTGAAATTTTTTGCAAGTGATTCCCAAAACGGGCCCCTCTCCATCGAAAGGATATAACGATTCTAAAAAAAAATTGACGTTTTGGATAGGTAAGCGGTCTATAGTATAGATTATGAAATCTTCCATCTGCATTTTTCAATCACTCCTCCTCCTCGAGCTCAGCTAGTTCGAGGGAGCACGTGCTTGCGTTAGATGTAAAGCCCGAACCTCCCAGAGGTTTCGGGCTTTTTTGTTTGTAGCCCCTACAGACAAAGCCCCACCCTCTTGGTTGTTTGGCTTTGGAAGTAAGGATACAAAATGAACGAGACAAACCACCCAAAAAAAGCATGGATCCAAGATGTCACCTTACGTGACGGAAACCAAGCCTTAAAAACCCCATGGACAATCCATGAAAAGGAAGTTGTATTTGATGCACTTGTTGAGCTTAAGGTAAACGGCATCGAAGTGGGATTCCCCTCTTCCAATTCAAATGAATTTGAAGCTTCAAAGAGACTTGCGCTGAAAGCACCTAAACACATCACGATCGCTGGATTGTCAAGAGCCATTGAACAAGAAATCCAAGTTACTTGGGAAGCAATACAGTTTGCCCCAACGCCAAGATTACACATCGTATACCCAGTGAGTGCATTTCAGATTCAAAATGTACTTAAAATATCGAATGAGGAAGTTTTGGAAAAAATTTTTAATGCCGTAAGTTTTGCACGGAAAATTTCCGGTCGAGAAACAAGCATTCAATTTTCTGGCGAACACTTCGGAGATGCTATTGAAAATTTTGAATTTGCGGTCAAAGCATTTCAAACAGCAATCGCCGCAGGTGCAAATGTAATCAATCTTCCAAATACGGTAGAACGATATCGTCCCTTTGTATTTGTGGATATGGTTCGAAAAGTAGTGGAGCAAATTCCAGATCATATCACTATTTCTGTTCATACACATAATGATTTGGGAATGGCAACCGCCACAACTGTCGAAAGTTTTTTTGCCGGTGCAACACAAGTTGAAGTCGCATTGAATGGTTTAGGTGAAAGAGCAGGCAATACAAATCTTTATGAAACCGCGGTCGCTCTTTACCAATGTGGTGTCCCAGTAGATTTAAATTTTCAAAAGATTTATCCTACCGCAAAAATGATTTCCAAGTTAACAAATATACCGATCGGAGAAAAAACGCCCATTTTAGGAGATGATATTTTTTCCCATCGAAGTGGCATTCACCAAGACGGAGTCGCAAAAACTTTGGGTCATTCGAAAGGTGCCTACCGCACCTTTTCACCAGAATTCGTAGGCCGAATTGATAAGGAACGTATATCGTTTACAAATCAATCTGGAGCCCGTGCGATTCAACATCTTTTACATGATGCGGGTTATAAAGTCTCTCGGGAAAAACTAGAAATCTTATTTGCCAAGGCAAAAGAGACTTCCAGCAATCAAGGAAACCGTTCCATTCCTGTGGAGGAGATGATATCTTGGATAGAAAGTTATTAATGAACTAGAAAATGAAAAGGGTGCCGATTGTTATAATGAAAGTGAAGACCTATCTCGCATTTTGTATTTTTTTTATATCGTGCAATATGCGACCTACGCCTTTACTTCTCGGTTTATTGTCTATACCCACTTCAACAAGCGTCGGTTCCATTGTTGTATCTACAATCAGTGGAAATACAAATGAATTTGGAGTAAAGGCCACTTTCTCCGTGGCCCTCTCAGCCAATCCCTCTGAAGCAGTCAATGTCTGTTTAAGCAGTAGTGATACAACAAACGGAGGAAATATTGTAATCTCAAGTCCGGTTTCGACTGCCTCGGCTCCTTGCAATCGTCCCTATTTGACATTTACTTCAGAAAATGGAACCAGACCTCAGTCGGTTCAAGTAGAGGGAGCACGCGGCACAGTTGGAGTCTCAAATGATACTAGCTATTCGATCGATCTCTCAACTAGATCGGCTGATTCTTTTTTTCCAGATACAGTTACTGCCGCGGTAAATATTGTTAATAAAAATATAGATATCCCTGGATCTTATTTTGTGCGAGTGAATGTCACAAACCTGAACGGTATACTAACACTGAGAAATAATGGTTCAGAGACTCTTACTTTGACAAGTTCGGGTTTCAATAATTTCGAAACTGCTTTGTTAGATGGCTCTTCTTTCTCTGTTTCTGTAACTTCGCAACCCGCAACTCAAGTTTGTTCTGTGCAAGGATTGCCTTTTGGAACTCTTTCTGGAGCTCATGCAGTGATTACATTTCAATGCGTAAATGGATATGTCTTTAATGGTACACTATTTAGTTCAAGCAGTCCACCAACTTTGAGTCAAAGTTTTGCAAATCTGGCAACCATTGCTGGTTCTTATCCAACTGTCACCTCTGGCTTTACAAACAATACAGGTACACTCGCAAGATTTAACAATCCTATCGCCATTGCGACTGATGGTCAGTTTATCTATGTCGCTGATTTGAGCAATAGCGCTATACGAAAGCTCAATTTGGGTGACAATTCGGTCACAACACTTGCCACATCACCTGGACCTCACGGAATCGCAACTGATGGCGTCAATGTCTACGTAAGCAGTTTTAATAACCACATCATCAACAAAATCAATATTTCGACTGGAGGCGTTTCCTTACTTTCGGGTCAATCAGGTAGCAGTGGTAATGTGGACGGAGGAATCGGCACCTCGCGCCTTAATGTTCCCACCTATCTCACAACAGATGGAACAAATCTTTTTGTGACCGATAGATCCAATAATCAAATTAAAAAAATCGTACTCGCGACAGGAATCACAAGTTCACTTACACTTACAGGTCTAAATACTGCCAATGGTATCACAACGGATGGCACAAATCTTTATATTGCAAACTCAGGAAACCACACAATCTTACGATACAATTTAAACACGCTGGTTCAAACCACCATCGCAGGTACTGGTGCGTCAGGGAACTCAGATAATGCCACTGGAAGTCTTGCTACTTTTAATTCGCCTTACGGTTTGACTATGGACGGAAGTTTTTTATATGTCCTGGAAGGAACTGGGAGAAGGCTACGAAAGGTTTCCTTGTCTTCACCTTTTGCAGTCACAACATTTTTAACGCCAGCAAGTGATGGCTTGTTAGATGGAACTGTGGGTTTGCCTGGAACAGCTAGGTTTTGTAATACGTTAAATTGTGACACTTCAATAACGACAGATGGAAATTCTTTATTCTTTTCTGATCGACACAACCATACAATACGCAAGATCACATATTAAAAAAGAACTTAATTCTTGTTTCAGTCTTGACAAATTTACGACATTCTGTCATCATTTTGTCCTAGTTTCAGTCCTGTGACCAGGAGGTTTTCGATGAATTCCACAGTAATCCAAGGCGCACGTATCTTCGACGGCTCCAAATCAAAATCTTTTATTGGTGATCTACGAATTAAAGATGGTATCGTTCAGGAAATCTCACCGCATATCGAACCAACAAACGTTGATGAGACCATAAATGCAGATGGTCTATGGCTCACACCTGGCTTTATCGACTTCCATACACATTATGATGCCGAGATTGAAGTGTCCCCAGACTTGTCTGAGTCTGTTCGGCATGGCGTAACAACGATCGCTTTGGGAAGTTGTTCACTCAGTCTCGCCATTGGTGAACCAGAAGATCTGGCTGATATGTTTAGTAGAGTCGAAGCCATTCCAAGAAAAAATGTATTAGATATCCTTCAGGCCAAAAAAAATTGGAACAGTGCCAAAGAGTACAAAGACCATTTGAATTCCCTACCTTTGGGACCGAATGTCGTCTCATTTGCCGGTCATTCAGCCATCAGAACACATGTTATGGGGTTGGAACGAGCACTTACAAAGGGTGAATCCCCTACCCAACAAGAATTGGATCAAATGCAGAAACATTTGAATGAAGCTCTAGATGCTGGGTTTTTAGGAATGTCAATCAATACCTTAGTATGGGACAAAATGGATGGAAGTAGGTTTCGTTCCAGACCCTTACCCTCAACTTTTGCAAGCTGGAGCGAATACCAAAGCCTCAACCAAACACTGAGAAAACGTGGGAAAATATTTCAAGGTGTTCCCAATGTTTCTACAAAAATAAATGTGTTAATGTTTTTATGGGAGGCTCTTGGTATATTTCGAAAACCTCTAAAGACAACCATCATTTCATTGATGGATGTGAACTACGACCCCACGTTATATAAACTCTTAGGATGGATCGGACGCATCGTAAACAAAGTATTTGGTGCAGACTTCCGCTTTCAGTCTCTACCGGAACCATTTGATCTTTATGCAGATGGAATGGATGTAGTCGTATTCGAAGAGTTTGGTGCCGGAGCGGCTGCAAATCATATTGAAGACGAATTGGAACGAAAACAACTCATGAAAGATCCAAAATATCGATCCTGGTTTAAAAAACAATGGACGAATTGGTTTTTACCTCGAGTGTTTCACCGTGATTTTAAGGAAACCACAGTGGTATCGGCACCGGATACTTCACTTGTTGGAAAAACCATCGATCAAATAGCCAAAGAACGAAAAGTTCATTCAGTAACTGCCTTTTTAGATCTTATCGCAGAACATGGAAATGCGATACGTTGGTATACTGTCATGGCCAATCGAAGATTAAAACCCTTACAACAAATTGTATCACATCCTGATATCCTAATTGGATTTTCGGATGCGGGAGCTCACCTCAGAGGTATGGCTCACTATAATTTTCCACTTCGAATGTTGAAACTGGCATATGATGCAGAAAAATTAAATTCCCCGTTTATGTCAATGGAACATGCCGTCCATCGACTTACAGGTGAAATTTCGGATTGGTTTGGTATAGATGCAGGTTACATCAAAGTCGGAAAACGTGCGGATCTTGTTTTAATTGATCCAAAAAAACTAAACGATGACTTAGCAAAGGATGTGGAAGCCTCCATGCCATTTATGGAAAATTACAAACGTTGGGTCAGAAGAAATGATGACACGATTAAAAAAGTTTTCATACAAGGTAAACTCGCAGTAGATCAAGGAAAACCTGTCTCTAAACTTGGAAAAGAAAAAGGTTATGGTAAATTTTTGGAATCACATTTAGGAAATTGAATATAGATTCCATACCCGATTTCATGACATTTGAATGACAATTAACGAGAAAAAAACAGAGGAAATAATTATGTCCTTATAAAAAATGACTCAGTGGGCTTAGTAAATCTAATACTCGGGGCCATTGCGGCATTTCTCATTTCGACAGGTATCAAAAAAGATCCTAACCTAAATAATGACAAAGGGAATGTATCAATACAGGCCCCACATGAACTCGTTCGTCCGCGGATGGACTTTGACTTGCTCAAAGAAAAAGCAAAAAAACTTTTAGAAACGCCTTTTGTAGAAATTAAATCTCATACATCCAAAGAACTGGCTTCTTTACCCTATGATCGATATAAGAATATTCGATTTTTGACGGAAAGGTCTCTTTGGCGAAGTGAAGGCAATGAATTTCAAATTCAGTTTATGCCACCGGGTCACTTATATAATTATTCAGTCAATCTGAACGAATTAATAGGTAGTTATTATTCTCGTATTCCTTTTTTAGAAGAATACTTTGATTGGAGTGAGGTTGGTAATATCAAACTCAGCCCCGAAATTGGACATACTGGTTTTAAGATTCACTATCCAATCAATACAAATGAACACACAGATGAGTTTGCCGTATTCCAGGGTGCAACGTATTTTAGAGTGGTATCCAAAGGTCAATTCTATGGTCTTTCCGCCAGAGGGATCAGCATCAACACAGGAATGCCGAATGTCCAAGAGGAATTTCCTGTTTTTAAGGAATTTTGGATTCAAAAACCAAGCGGATTCGATTCAAAGATTAGAGTGTTTGCTCTTATGGATGGTAAATCGATAACTGGAGCCTACCTATTTGAAATCACTCCTGGTGAAACATCTAAATCAGTAGTTACTGCTGAAATTTATTTAAGGCGTCCCGTAGAAAAACTTGGAATTGCCCCTCTAACAAGTATGTTTTGGTATGGAGAAAACTCTCAAATACCTCAAGGACAGGCCTATCCTGAAGTTCATGACTCAGACGGATTACAATTCCAAACAGAAAATGGAGAGGTTTATTGGAGACCCATAGACAATCCCAAAAAACCCAATATCCATGCGATTGACTTAGAGAATCCAAAAGGTTTCGGTCTAGTTCAAAGAGATAGAGACTTTGCGAGTTATGAAGATACGAACATGAAATACCAACTCAGACCAAGTGCCTGGGTTGAACCAGAATCTTCATTGGGTAAAGGACAATTGCACTTATTTAGATTTCCCACAAAACAAGACTCTGATGATAATGTAACACTCTTTTGGGTACCAACAAATGTTCCCGAAGTGGGCGAACCTTATCATATCAATTATACAATTTCTTGGAATGTGTCACCGCCTAGAAAATTAGGTTATGTGGTCGCCACACGAACAAATTATGGCAAAGATGGAGAGAGGCAGTTTTTAATTGATTTTAAAGGCGACAAACTTCAATCCTATACTGAGGAAAACCTCCCTACTCCCGTTGTTGAATCTTGGAACGAACCTACCGAGGTTTCCAATGTATCCATTATCAAAATTCCTGAGACTGAAAAATTTCGCCTTAGCTTTCAGATTCCTCCTAAGGTTGGCTCTAAACCCACGGAACTCAAGGCTTATCTCAAAGACAAAGAAGATGTGATCAGCGAAATTTGGATCACTACTTGGGACAATGCAAACTAATCCTTGTCATTTGCAAATTGAAAAGCGACTACGTGCTCTCGGTTACCGAGATCCTCTCCAAATCGCTGATACGATTAGAGAGGTAATCCAAGAAAATCCAAATCTGGATTTGAAGCAAGCGATGGATCGACTTGACTTATTGCTCGAATCACGTGCACGAGAGAAATTTCAGTTGAATGTAGACAATTTTCCAGACATTGCCCACGATCGGATCCTTTTAGAGCCATTCTTTGGTCGTTCAAACTTTCAGGAAATAGCGCACATTCTAAAAGATCAATTTTCCTCACGAAACAAAGGTTTTGGCAAGATGGTTCCGAGGCCCATTGACTTCGCAGGATTTGTCAAATTGAGCGAAGATCGAATTGATCGAAAGACTCTAATTTACACAACAATCTTTTGGGTATTTGTTTATTCAGTGATTTTCTATTATTTACTTTATTAGCATTTTATTTACAATGAAATTACGTTAATCAATTCAATAACTTTACATTATGACAAAACTTTTACCAAAAATAGAATTAAATCCGTATACCTTCCGCTTATTTAGCTTTTGGGGGATGGTAAATTTGGTATCAGGTTTTGGAATGTATATATATTATGAATTTCTAACATTTCGACAATTTGATTGGATTGATGCTTTTTTACTTTTTACGTTTTCACTCCTTTTTCTCCACCTATCTTACGGGGCATGTATCGCTTTATTTGGTTTCTTTCAATCTTTAAAGGGTGGAGACCCGTATCGCTGCCGTCTCAATGAAGATGAATTGAAATCCATATCCTTAAATTCAGCACCGGTTGCGGTCATTATTCCTGTTTATAACGAAAATCCAGACGAAGTTTTTGTTCGAATCACTAAAATGTTTAATGAATTAAATACTTTTGAGGATTCCAAATCTTTTGATTTTTTTATCTTAAGCGACACCAATAAAACGCATATATGGTTACAAGAAGAAACTAAATTTTTTGACCTGCTCAATCAAACGGATGGATTCGGACGTATCTACTACCGCCGACGAAAATCAAATACAAATGGAAAGAGTGGAAATGTTTCGGATTTTTGCAGAAGGTATGGAAAAAACTATCGTTATATGATAGTCTTAGATGCAGACAGTTATATGGATGCAAGTAGCATGCTTTTGCTGGCAAAAAAGATGGAAGCAGAACCCACCATCGGCATCCTCCAGACAAATCCGATAATATACAAAACTCAAACCTACTTTCAAAAATTGTTTCAAAACTCTCAAATTTTATTTAGTAAATACTATCTATCTGGCGCAAGCTACTGGCAAATGAACTCCAGCTCTTTTTGGGGGCATAATGCGATCATTCGACTGGAACCTTTCATTGACCATTGTGCTTTGCCAAAATTACCGAAGTTAGGTGCATTGGGTGGGAAAATTTTAAGCCATGATACGATCGAATCTGCACTCATTCGTAAGGCAGGATATTCTGTTCTATTTACTTTAGATAATCTTGGAAGTTATGAAGAGTATCCACCAACATGGCTCGAATCTTTACAAAGAGACCAGAGATGGTGCCAGGGAAATTTACAACATTTTTGGTTTTTAGGTGCGCGTGAGCTAAACTTTCATTCTAAAATTTCGATTTTACTTGGTATTTTTTCGTATCTATCCAGTGTCTTTTGGTTACTTTTTATCGGTTTTTCCACTTTACTTTACTTAGACGATCTTCGATTTTTCCGATTGGCATTCAATTCGAAAGACTTTGAAATTATTTTTAAAGAATTTTATTTAGAAAAAGCGATCCAATTGCAACTGCTCACTCTTTCATTATTGTTTTTACCAAAAATTATAGCCTTATTGTTTGAAATCATAAGGCCCTCGACTCATTTCAAGTCTAGATTTGAAACTTTGAATTTCTTTCTCAAGGAGACGATTATATCTTTTTTTATGGCCCCAACGAGCATGTTTATGAACGTACAATTTGTACTATATACACTACTCGGAAAAAAGGTAATCTGGAAAACTCAGAACCGAACAACTAAAAAACGCATCTCATTCGTCTCTGCATTTCAAACATTTCAATTAACTTTTCTATTTGGTGTTTTCGTTGCCATTGTATTGTTCTTGCAGGAATTGATCTTGTTCTACTGGCTTTCTCCAATTTGGTTTTCTTGGATGATCTCTCCATTGCTTGCCTATTTTACTTCGACGCCACTTCAATCTATTTCGCAGAATTCAGACAAAGAACTAACATCTATCTCGGCTTATCCGATTTCTGAACCAGTGATCACAGAAGAGAATGCGCTAAAACTCATCCTTACTCATCCAAAATTTTTTAGTTACCATCTTTTTATGGTGAGAGAACGCCTAATGGAAACGAAAAGGACACAATTATCCTTGGAAAAATTATGTGATACAATGCTAAAAGGAGGGCCAAACTCTATAAGCAAATGGGAACAAAATCGGATTTTAAATAACAGAAATGCGCTACTTTACTTCCACTCAAAATATTGGAGGACACTAGAAAGTGAAATTTCGCCGTATTTCCGTTCGATCTGAACTCTGAAATAACTTTTCCGTTGGGACATTTGCAGGAAACAAAGATTCGATACGAAGTTCTTGTGACGTGAGATCCAAGGGTGTTCCGAGTGTTGTGATCGTTGTAAAAAAATCAGCTTCGATTTGATCCTTCTTAAGACTAAGTAACATTACAGGAAGTAAAGGCTCAACTAAAACAGTATTATGTTCGTTCGTTGGTGCATTTTTTTTAAGTTCATCGTGAAGATCTAATAACCTTTCATTTTTCGTAGATACGGCCTCCTCCCATATTCTTTTTAATAGAAATGAGGAAATGATAGCCCAATTTTGAATGTATTGACTCAGTCCCTTCGGATCAAAAGTAATTCGTAGAATATTTCGATGTTTGTCTCTGACAGACTGATCCACGAAGTGATGGATGATCTGATCATAGCCGCTATTTGTCATCAAAAGATCATAGTTTGAATTAATTACAAAAGCAGGATAGGGAG
>JAPZRK010000123.1 GCA_027531445.1 Leptospira sp. | reverse complement strand
TCGATATAAATCGGTTCTTCGATGATTTTTTCTCTGGTCTCATCCAAGTACTTGACAAACTCAACCAATCCACCTTCGGAGTAAAATTCATCTGATTTTGGGTTTCCGTCATCTTCGATCTCGCGCATATCTTTCAGATGAATGCGGATACCTGCGTTCAGGAAAGCCATCTCGCGAAGGCGATTAGCTATGGTCTCATACTTATATTCGGTTATTGCAAAAATGCTTGCGTCCGGCTTAAAATGGATGATGGTTCCCCTTTTATCCGTCTTGCCAATTTCTCTGGCAGGATACTGAGGAACACCAATTTTAAATTCCTGCTCAGTAATTACGCCATTTCGGTGTACTGTCGCCTTAAGGTCAGTAGAAAGGGCATTGACGCAGGATACCCCTACACCGTGAAGACCGCCGGAAACTTTGTAGGTATCCTTGTCAAACTTACCCCCGGCATGAAGGACAGTAAGCACAACTTCCAAAGCAGATTTTTTCTCTTTGGGGTGCATGTCTGTTGGAATTCCACGGCCATTATCCTCGACTGTCACTGAATTATCTTCATTGACCGTCACGTGAATGGTATCGCAGTGACCAGCCAGTGCTTCGTCAATAGAGTTATCTACAACTTCCCAAATGAGGTGATGAAGTCCTTTGATACCCACATCACCGATATACATCGCAGGACGTTTTCTTACTGCTTCCAGGCCTTCTAATACCTGAATATTACCAGCGCCGTATTCTGCTGGGTTTTTCGCTTGTTCTTCACTCATAATTTTTGGAGAAAACCCTAAAAATGGGCCAAAAAGGTGATTTAGTGTTCGTTTTAAGACGAGGCAAGATAGAGAAAAATTGTGATTTCACCTTGGGATAAAACTCCAAATCTAACACTGATTGAATTCTTATTCGTAGGAAAATCATGAGCCACCTGAAGAGATGATAAGGTCATGAAAAAAAGAATGAATAGAAGAAACAAAATCCAAATTTTATTCTGAAAAAGAGGAGTTTGAGGCATCAATCATTTTCATAGTAAATCCTGAATTTCAGAGTTTTTTGAGTTCAATAATCAGGTATGATTAACCGCAAATGCCAAATATTATTCTGTAAATCGAAGTACATTTAATTTTTTTTTAAAATTTTAGCCTGATAAAACTACCATACATAACTGATTTAAAACTGTTAATTAACATAAATGAAATTTTGCCATTTCAGCAAAAAACAAAATAATTATTGCATTGATTCTGTATATCAAAGTCTTAACAATTAACCAAAAATTAATACCATGAATTACACCTTAATGGCAGATCTTGTCGGACTT
>JAPZRK010000057.1 GCA_027531445.1 Leptospira sp. | reverse complement strand
AATAAATTAAATTTTTCCATCCTTCATGTCAAATAGGATTCGCACAAAAAAAAGTTTTTTTTCATTGAGGACCAGATTATTTTTTATTCCTTCCTCTTGGTAGCCGTCAAAAATCGACTGTGAATGGCTCTTCGAAGGGAGTAGAACTAGGTATCCCAAAAGTATAAGCAAGGATTTTTTCATAGATGATTATTCAGTGTTTTTAAATTAAACAGTGTTTAACTTTAGGGTAAATTTTTTTAAAGCCTATCCAACATTTTAAAGAACTCTTCTAATCCTTCATTAACGATGGTTTGCTGGCGCTCAGCAAGAATCACTTCGCATCGCTTCCTGATATTGAGCGAAACCATTCCGTGAACAGTAGACCAAACCATATAGGAAAGTGCTTCTGCATCATGACCTTTAAAATATCCCTGATCCATACATTCTTTAATGGTAGACCGAAGGTAATTGAATGTGCCTCCTCCTTCTTTCCAATAGTCATGCTCAGAATTGGCTACGTGATCGATAGGTGCTTCCTTAATAAACATAAGATCGTACATATCAGGGTTTTCCATGGCAAAATTTACATAGATACTTCCCATGGCTTTGAGCCTTTCAAGTGGATTTCTGACAGAGGAGAGCACGCTCATTTTATTCATCAATTGGCTGAATCCTCCTTGATGAAGTGCGTGAAAAATCTCATTCTTGTCCTTGAAGTAATGGTAAATGATCCCTGGACTGTATTCTATGAGATCAGCGATATTTCTGATAGAAGTCTTATCGATTCCCTTTTGGAGAAACAGGGTTTTAGCTGCCACGAGGATTCGCTCGCGTAGCTCTTCTTTTTCTCTTTCTTTACGATCGCTGATTCCCATGCTTCTTTCTGAACGGTCAAATGTAATTAAACAGTGTTTAATTTAGCAAGCTGTTTTTTGATTTTTTTCAATCCTTCGGATTTTTCATTTGCTCACTGTCCCAGGCATGGTCATTAAGTGAAAACTTCTTACTCAATTCTCCGGAGAGAAGTGTCTCTTGCATTTCAATTTGCTTTCTTACTTTGGATATGTACTCTTGCTTGTTGTTTTTGAATTGAACTAGGACACTTAGTGCTTTTTCGTCATAATCTCTGAATTGCTTTCCCAATCGATGGACCGTATGTGCTCTAAA
>JAPZRK010000009.1 GCA_027531445.1 Leptospira sp. | reverse complement strand
TTGACTCAACCGAAAAGGAACGGATCCATTCTGAGTCAGATTCTTGAAATTTGATTCGATTTAAATTTTTATCTAACATGAAATTTACTCAAACTCCCTTTGAGGACCGCCCATCGGTGCGGGTTTGTATTTGGACATTAGGAAACCAAGATTTGTCCCAAGGACTTTTCTAGTGTATCCAGGAAGGATGATCGATGAAACAGAACCAAGAGAAAGAGCTTCTTTTGGATTCATCAATTCCTTTTCATACTTTTGATTGATCTCGAGGAGTTTCGAATCTCTTATCGAAATAGCCTCTTTTTCGCCCATCCCCTTTTTTACATTCGCTTGGTATTCTTTCTGGATGACTGTGATCTCATCTTTATAGACATACTCTTTCCCTGCGGGGCCCATGACAGCGATTCTTGCGGTAGGTAATGCAAAAACGGCAGATGCACCCGTAAAATACGAGTTAAATGTCGCATATGCACCACCAAATGCATTTCGGATAATAAGTGTGAGTCTTGGAGTACGAAGATCAATGATTGAATCTAGAAGTTTGCGACCTTCTAAAACGATACCATTATGTTCTTGGTCACGACCAGGGAGGAATCCCGTAGTATCTTCAACAAAAACCATAGGAATATTGTAAAGATTACAGAACCGGACAAAACGAGTTCCTTTTCTGGAAGCACCTATATCAATCTGACCTGAGGATACTGCAGAATTATTCGCAAGAAAGCCAACCACGTGACCACCAATCCGACCAAAGGCGGTAACAATATTTCGAGCTCTTTGTGGTTGCACCTCGAAGAATTCGCCATGATCACAAATCTGTTGGAGATACAAAGTGATATCGAATGGGGTGTTCATACCCGTCGGGCTGTTGAAAGTCTTTCTGAATAAGATATCCTCTTCAAAGATAAAACGATCAATCGGATCTGAAGTTTGATAGAATGGAGCAAATGAATGATTGTTATCTGGAAGGTAAGAAAGCAATCGGATGGCTGTGAGAAGAGATCCATATTCATCACTGGTAACAAGATCCACCACTCCGGATTGACCGTGAACTTTTGGTCCACCGAGGTCCTCGGCAGAAATGTCTTCGCCTAGTACGGATTTGACAACTCCAGGACCGGTTAGACCGAAGAATGTATTATCACTCTGGATCATAAATGAACCTTGTCGAGGTAAATATGCTCCTCCTCCGGCATTGAAACCAAACATTAACATAATGGATGGTACGACACCACTAATTTTTCGTAAGGCGGTAAATGCCTCAGAATATCCATCAAGACCGCCAACTCCAGCAGGAACAAATGCCCCCGCAGAATCATTCATTCCAATGAGAGGTATGCCCTGCTCTCCTGCCATCATGATCAGTCGCGCAAGTTTACTTCCGTTTGTTGCATCCATTGAACCTGCACGCAAAGTAAAGTCATGACCATACACTGCCACATCTCTTCCTTTGATCTTTAAGATTCCAGTAACGATAGACGCTCCGTCTAAGTTCGGTCCCCAGTTTTGGTAAGTAATGTTCGGTTCAGTGTCAGTAAGTACCTTGATCCTTTCCCAAACAGTCATACGATTTTTGGAATGTTGGACGCGGATGCGGTCTTCCCCACCACCGAGAAGAGGTTTTTCTTGCAACTCTCTGCCTAATTTGAGAGCATCATCATAGATCCCTGAAGAGGCAGGGGAAGATGATTTTGACGAGACTTGAAACGGATTTTCTAGCGAGTATTGCTTGGTTTCCATAGTGTTATAATTTCCAATGTTTTGATGTTTAGAACTTAGAAAAGTGAAATTTATAAAAGTGCGGTCTTTAGATCCGGATGGATTTGGAAAAGTGTCTTCATCGAAATGATATCAAAAACTCTCTCGACAGCTGGTTTTAGGGAACAAATTGATATCTGAATCCCAGAATCCTGACAAAGTCTAAGGGAAGTTACGAGTACGCGAAGCCCTGCTGAAGAGATGTAGTTAACCTTTTCTAGGTCGTAAATAATATGTGTTTTGGCGATTTTGACCAAATTCATAAGATCTTGCTCAATGATATGGACATTGTGGACATCCAAGTTCCCATCAATATGCACAACCAACCGTTCCCCTACCCATTCCGATTCGATACTGATTGAATCCGCTTTCATAAAATCCTCTTTTCCAAATATGTATGATTCTTATTTCCGATAAATTCGTAGGAGACCTTATCCATCAATTTTTCCATTAAATAGACACCGAATCCGCCCCTTCTTTCACCTTTCAAATTTGCGTCAATCGAGGGAGAGGGAACAACATCACGTGAAAATCGTTTCGCTTCATCAATAAGTGTAAAAATTGCTAAGTCACCATCGATCAACACCTTACACTCAAAAGTTGGGTCGATTAAATGTGTTTCGGCATATCCGTGCATGATAATATTAGTTGCGGCTTCATCTAAGGAGATAAGAATATCATCATATGCAAATTCTTTTTTTACTTTATCTTTCAAGACTTCAGAAATAAAATCGCGAAACTTGGGGATTTCGGAAGCTTTTGCTGGAAAGATTTTTGAATAAAACTCAGTCGAGGTTTCTGGGAATTTAAGCACCATGACGGTGAAATCGTCATATTGTTCGGACTCGTCTGAGAACTCTCTGATCGTCTGGTAAACCTCTTCAATGATCACCTGAGATGGTTTGTCTTTTCTGGATATGATTTCTTGGATAAGGCGATCCAATCCAAATTCTTCATCTAACTTGTTTTTTTCCTCAATCGCACCATCAGTGTAAAACACTAACATGTCTCCTGGTTCCATATCGATTTCACCACCGATATAATTTCCTACTGGAACGACACCTAACGGTGCACCTTTTCCTTTTAATAATTCATAACTTCCATCTTTTCGAATCCAGAGCTGGTCATTATGACCTGCCGAAGCGAATCGAATTTTTTTCGCGTTGGAATCAAAATTAGCAAAAAACAAAGTCACGAACATTCCAGATTGGGAGTCTTCATAGATCAATTGATTCGCCTGCTTCAAAAGCTCTGAAGGCGAAAGCTCTGTAGTTCGGGACAAGGTCCGGATGATAGACGATGACATGGCCATGAAAATCGCGGCAGGTAAACTTTTTCCCGAGACATCGGCAACCAAAAAGGAAAAATTATGACTTCCGTATTGGTGAAAATCGTAAAAATCACCTGACACTTCTTTGGCGGCTACGGATTTTACACCTAAATCAAATTGTGTAGACTTTATAATCGAATTCGGTAGAATATTATTCTGAATATTGCGTGTGATCTCGATTTCTTTTTCGATGGATTTTTTTGTAATGATTTCTTGGCTCAAACGAAGGTTCTCGTATGCTTTTGTTAAAGGACTGGAAATCGTCTTAAACATACGAAGATCTGCTTCTCCAAAACCATTTCGAGTTCGTTTTCCACAAACATACAATGCAGCTTTCAGTGAACTTCCATTCGGAGAGACAGGCAGAACCAAATAAGATTCTTTTAAAACAAATGCTTCTAACCCCAAAAACTGCTCCTCATCAATGTTAGATACTGTGCCAAGGATGGGGTTTTTGGACTCAATTGCAGAAAGAATCAAATTACTTTCTTCGGGTTCATAGAATGATTCAAATACGATTCCATTTTGTCTGGCGTATACTTGGATCAGCTTTTTTTTGCCTTCTAAAAAGATAACCATACCGGCATCTTCCGCATCAAGCTCCTTTGATAATATCGCAAGTGAACGAGACATGAGACCAAGTTCGTCATGAGATTCTAGAACCGCTTGACCCAATTCAAATAAGGATTCCAAAGTGCTCAATTTTTGTTTAAGCTCTAAGTTGGCTATATTTAAGTTACCGAGAAGTGTAGTCTTTTGAATCGCAACGGCACAAGCCGAGGAAAAGGACAGAAAGAAATCAATGTCATTTTGACTGAAGTTATTTCTATTTTTAGTATTGATGGCTTCAATCACTCCGATGACTTCATCGCCGACAATCAGAGGAGCTGCGAGTATATTACGAGTTACAAAGTTCGAAGCTTTATCAACATCTCGAAAGACTCGAGGATCGTTTTGAGCATCATTGATGATCATCGGTTGTTTGGAAATGGCAACATTTCCAGCAATACCTTGACCCACTGGTACTTTTATCTTGGCGACTTCTTCTTTTTTTTCACCAGTTACCGTGTTAAAAATTAAAAATTCCTTTTTTTCATCCAATAACAGAAGCGAACTTGCTTCGGTTCGGAACACGGACTTTGCCGATTCCATCACCATTTCCAATACTTTTTCCAGGTCTAGACTGCGATTGATTAGAACAGAAACACGAATGATCTCTTCCAAAAAATACAAAAGTCTGTTATTATTGTTATGAATATTTGAATTATCAACTAACAGTAAAATCGAGGTTACTAACGAAGTGTAAAACTGATTTTGCGATTCGGAATAAAGAGTATCACGAAATAAAGCAGTCAGATTAGAAGAGAAATAGTTGATAAGATCTAGATCTTGCTCCGAAAAATGTTCAAAATGATAAATCCCTTCGAGTAACAGAACACCCAGCGATAATTCCGAGATCTCTTCTCCTATGTAACAGGCAAGAATAGATTCGCTTAACGGGAGAGAGTCTTTTGAAAGATGAGCTCCTTTTTTTAATAGTAAGCTCTTTTTTGTCTTATAAACATGTTTTGCAACCTTACCCGCAGAACTTGTATCTTTGATTGCACCTACGCGAGATAGGTTTCCGCGTTCGTTCTTTAAATAGAATGCCGCCGACTTGCCTGAAACAAGTCTTTTTGCCTGTCCTAAAATAAAGTGATAAAGATCGTCTAACTCGCTATTGGATGAAACAAAATATCCGCCATCTTCCGACTTTTGGACGAGTGGAGGTAAATTGTATTGATTCACTGAAAGCGGTAGCTTAGGAAAACTTCAGCGATTCTTCACGTAATTTACGATTCGCTTCTTCTAACGATTTGATTTTGTCGAAGGCAGACATCAACTCTTCCCGACTTAGGTTCGAGACCATGGAACTAGCTTGAACTGTTTCTTTGGCTTCTCTTAATTCTGAACGAGAATAATCAATAATCTGCTCATACATACGGATGATTTCGTCAGCATTTGATAACTCTTGTTCGTTGAGTCTTAAAACTTTCTCGTAACCTTTGATGATATCGGATTGAATTTTTAACTTTTTGTTCAGGTCTTCGATGATTTCTTGACTCATTGGAAATGTTACCCCTTTCGTGGATTCTTTGCATTGACAGTCTTCGCATTTCCCAAACCCTGGAGGTGTCTGGGGACGTAGCTCAATTGGGAGAGCGTTTGAATGGCATTCAAAAGGTCGGGGGTTCGATTCCCCTCGTCTCCATTAATCCCTTCTCTTGCTAAAAATATGTTAATTTTCCTTTCAGTGTCAAATGCTTTTTCGATTATAATTTTCTAGATCACTTGATCCCCTAGACCCATTTTACAATCTAATACTTAAGACCCTATGGCAGTCAGAAAAATTTTACGTATTGGCAACCCTCTTCTTCGTCGCACAAGCGATGACGTTCTAGAATCCGAAATTGGAACAAAAGACTTCAAAAAACTGATTCGAGATATGTTCGATACCATGCGATTTGCAGAAGGTGTGGGTTTAGCGGCCCCGCAAATTGGTATTTTGAAAAAAATTGTCGTGGTAGGCCAAGAGGATGATAATGACCGCTACAAAGGTACTCCTGCTGTTCCTGAACAAGTGATCATCAATCCCATCATCACACCTCTTCTTCCCCCTGGGGATGGTTTCTGGGAAGGTTGTCTTTCGGTTCCAGGTATGCGAGGGTTTGTCGAAAGGCCCTCAAAAATCAATATGAAGTGGTTTGATGAAAACTTTCAACCGCACGAGGAAATCATTGAAGGATATCGTGCCATCGTGATGCAACACGAATGTGACCATCTTTTCGGAGTTCTTTACGTGGACAGATTAAAAAGCACAAAGCTATTTGGGTTTAATGAAGATGTGGAAACCGAGGGTAAACTTCTCGATTGATTTTTTGACACGATTTTAATATAGGCGGAAACACCCATGCGGTCATCCTTCGTAGAATACTTTCTTTCCAAGAGTTTATTTGTTAATTTATTAACGTTTCTGATTTTGCTCGTTGGTGGCTTTACTGCCGCCAATATGAACCGAGAAGCATTCCCAAATATCAATTTTGATATTGTAAGTGTTACTTCCATTTATTTGGGTGCCTCACCTGCCGATGTGGAAAAATTGGTCACAAAACCACTCGAAGATGCCATAAAGGAAGTCGATGGGATCAAAGAATATCGATCTGCTTCTTTAGAAAACAGATCTGGTATTGTGATCACGATCGACCCAAATGTCAAGAATACCCAGAAAGTTGTAGATGACATCAAATCGGCAATCGACCGTGTTCAAGATTTACCAGATGCTGTAGAAGATCCAATTGTAACGGAAATTACAACAGCAAGACAACCTGTAATCGAAGTTCATCTAACAAGCACCGTTAAAGATGGTGTACCTGTTCTTACCGCAAAACAACTTCGAGATCAGGCAAAACTTTTAGAAAATAAGTTAAAAGATATTCCATCCGTTGCTCGTATCACCAAACGTGGTTGGCGTGAACGTGAAATGAAAGTGGACTTAGATCCTGAAAAATTACGTGCTTTTTCCATTTCTTCAACTCAGGTAGTAAATTCACTCAGACTTAGAAATATCAATTTCCCTGGTGGCAATATCTCCGAAAAATCAAAAGAAATCATCGTTAGAACCGTTGGAGAATTCGATACTGCAGAGGAAATAGAAAATGTTTTTGTAAGAACAAATGATGCGGGTAGATCAGTTCGAGTCAAAGATATCGCAAAGGTTACGGAAGGATTCGAAGACTCGGATTATCTAGATAAATCAAACGGCGAAACTGCCATTGCCCTTACCATCATCAAACGTGAAAAATCAGATGCAATCAATGTGGTCGATGAATCAAAAAGAGTCGTACTTGAATTTTTAGAAACGACAGATGGAACCATCAAACATGCATTTGTCAACGATCTTTCAAAATACATTCGTCGCAGATTGGGTGTTTTAACTTCGAATGCGATGTCGGGGTTATTACTCGTAACTGCATCTTTATTCGTCTTTCTTGGATGGCGAATGGCTCTCATGACGGCACTTGGAATTCCTATCTCAATTGCAATGACCTTCATCGCCATGAGTTACTTTGGAATGACACTCAACTTGATCTCGATGATGGGGCTCATCATCGTTGTCGGGATCCTTGTAGATGATGCGATTATCATTTGTGAAAATGTATATCGCCACTTGGAAATGGGCGAAGCTCCATTTGAAGCCGCACTCCGAGGGACTTCTGAAGTTCTAGCACCAGTGCTTGCCACCGTCACAACTACCATTGCCGCATTTGGTCCGATGTTGTTTATGACAGGAATTTTTGGAAAGTTTATTGGATCGATTCCAATGGTAGTCATTTTATCACTTTCCTCGTCTCTCTTTGAGGCCTTTTTTATGTTGCCGTCTCACTTGTATGATGTGAGTAAATCAACAAATTTAAAAGGAGAAGTAAAAGACGAATCTCACTGGTTTACGAACTTTAAGAATAAAGTTTATTTACCTTCGCTTTCGTTTGCTCTTCACAAAAAGCTCTACATGATTGGTGGACTCCTCCTTCTGTTTGTTTTCTCACTCATTTTACAAGGCAAATTTGGAAAGTTTAAATTGTTTCCTGGAGCTGTAGAAACGTTTCAAGTAAGAGTGACAGCAGAAACTGGTCTGACTCTAGAAGAAACAGATAAATTCATCCAAGCCATTGAACATGTAATCAAATCTCTTCCCAAAGAAGAATTAGAAAATTACATTTCTCGAATTGGGATCATTCAAAAAGATCCTAATGATCCTTTCACAAAGAGAGGAAAGAACTATGCCCAAATTATGGTTTTTCTTACTCCAGAAGAGTCAAGAGATAGATCTACCGAATCCATAATCGAATACGTTCGGCACAATACAAAATCCTTATTAAATGATAAAACTCTTCTTTTGTTAGAAGAAAAGTTAGCCAAGGAAAATGCATCTCGTAATTCAACAGTGGAGATTGCAACTTTACCATTCCCTGAAATTTACAAACCGCTTGAAGGAAGATTAACCAATCTAGAGTTCGAAAAGTTAGCTGGTGGTCCACCCGTAGGAAAACCAGTTGCCATTGAGATCAAAGGTGATGATTTTAATACCCTTCAAAAGATCGGTTTGGAATACAAAGATGTCCTCGCAAAACTTCCAGGAGTTGTAGACATTGGGGATGATTTTAATGAAGGTAAAGATGAGATACGAGTCACAGTCAACGAATCATTAGCATCTTTTGCTGGAGTAAGTGTTCAGTCGGTTTCTCTTGCGATCAACACAGCATTACAAGGTGCAGTCTCTACAAAAATCAAACGAGCAGATGAGGAAGTCGACGTTCGAGTTCGATTCCCCGAACAGTATAGAAACTCTTTAAGCCATTTGGACGATGTTTACGTGAATAATTTATCTGGGAATTTGATCCCAGTTTCAAGACTTACTGATTTCACTCGTTCACCTGGCAGGGCATCGATCAACCACCTTGATGGGAAAAGGTTATTAACAATCACAGCTAACATCGATGAGACCATGACTACATCAAGAAAGGTCAACACAGATGCCAAGGTGCTCGCTGGAGATATCATCAAAAAGTATCCAGGGTATACCGTCCGTTTTTCTGGTGAAAACAAAGATACAGAAGAATCAATGGCCTCACTTGGTAGAGCTTTTGGAGTTGGCCTCATCATCATCTACATGATCCTTGCTTCCCTCTTTAAATCACTCACTCAACCATTCATCGTAATGAGTGCCATTCCATTTGCCGTCATTGGTGTGATCTTTGCCTTTCTATTACATGGACAACCCCTCTCCTTTCTTTCCTTTCTGGGTATCATTGGTCTAGCTGGAGTCGTCGTGAACGACTCCATTGTACTCGTGGATTGTGCAAACCAGCTCAAATTAGAGAATCCAAACTATAAATCCTACGACCTACTTATGGAAACAGGATCGATCCGTCTACGAGCCGTTATCTTAACAACGGTAACTACCGTTTTGGGATTACTTCCTACAGCTTATGGTATTGGAGGGAGAGACCCGTTCCTTGTTCCTATGGCTCTCGCTTTTGGGTGGGGGCTCGCATTTGCTACCTTTATCACGCTCATCATGGTACCTGTGTTTTACCTGACTACCTATGACTTTATGGAATGGGCAGGCGTAAAGATGAAAGCCTTGAATTTGAGAATGATAAGGCGCTAAAGGAAGCCGCAGATTATTTATTAGTCTGCGGTATCATTCAAAACTTCCGTTAATGTTACGAAGTGATACCCTTTTTTCTGCATCTTTGTTACAAATTCTGGTAAAATATTCATTAGCTTATCAAACTTTCTTGGTCCACCCAAGTGCATAAGTATGATCGCTCCATTCATACCATTAGGATCACTTGTTTCCCACGCATCCAAATAATCTAATGTTTCCTGCCCAGTTTTGTAATATGGATTTTTCACCACTTCCTTTTTTCCCGCATGAGAACGGTATAAAAATTGTTTGTGAATGTAATCTGGCAAATCCAAAGAACCACGATTATTGCGTGACCACATAATGTGCGAATCATACCCAATCACAGCATGAGCATCAAGTATCAATTGGTTTATTGCGCCATATGGAAGCCGATAATACTTTTTCAATTCCAGTTTTGTGAGTGCATAAAAAGTATCTTCCACTCGCTTCAACTCTTCTGCCATACGAGTCAAATCTAACACTTGTTTTGAAAGATATTCCAACACAACTCTTCTCTTCTGAGAGGTTTCCGAAACGGAGCGGGAATAATTAAAATGACTCCAGGTATGATTTGCAAATTCCACATTGCCGGTTTTTGCGAGCTTCTTAATAAAATCTAAATTTTGCCGAATGAAAAAGGAACCGCTGGTATCTGAAGGTCTTTCGTTCGAGAGAAATACGGTCACTCGGATTTGATGGTCTTTGATATATTTCAAAAGTGTCCCAAGTTCTTCACCAGTAGCCAAATCAAATGTGAGGGCGATCTCTTTGTGCTTTTCATTGCCACGAAGGATATTTTTACCTTTTGCATTTTTACTCGCTTCTTTCAGAAAGGAGATGTTCTCCTCTACTTGTTTTTGTAGTCCTGAATCGGAATCGGTATCCACAGGAAGGAATTGTTCCTCACGTAATTGTTCTTGGTACATAAGAGAGGAGAGACTTTCTTCCATCTCTTGAATGCTTTTTTCTTTGAGTTTAACTTCCGTTTGGAGTTTTGTTACATAAAAATTTAAATAGAGTAAATAGCTGACTAAAGTGATCAGTCCAACTGTGGCTGATACACCCAATGTAACCAAAAAGAATTTTTGCACCTTTTTGGCGAAGTTACGATCCTTCTCTATATCTTTCGATAATTCATGAACAATGTCCTGAATTTCTTTTTCTTCTTGGGTGGGATCTAGAGACATTTAGATATAAGAATCCTTATTCATATATATCGGAAAATGCCCAGGTGAATCTTCACTCAGGAAGTCAGGTAAGTATCTTTAAAAATTTGCCCTTTTTCCCTTGTCGGATCAGGTATTCTTTTCCCTTTTCTAAGGTTAAATTGGGATCTGATAACTTTTCTTCATTTAGATACAAACCACCTGCCTGAATGAGCCTTCGCCCCTCAGATGTGGAGGGCAAAAACTCCAATTGGGATAAAATTGACAGTAATAGCGGGGGCTTGTCCAAAAACAAAGCTGGATCTATGGTTTCTGTTCTGATCTCATCTGGCAGAGCTCGATTCTTAGTATTATGGATTTTGGCCCACTCTTCGACCGCTTCCCTATTTGTTTCTTTTGGATGGAGCTGATCCATAATTTCCAAAGCGAGTTCTGTTTTGATTTCTTTGGGATGAGCCGATTTGTTTTTAATTGCGGCTTTTTTTGCTTCGATCAGATCGTGAGGAATGTCCGTTAGCAATTCAAAGTAATTCCACATCAAATCGTCAGAGATCGACATCACCTTTCCATAGATATCGATCGGTGGCTCCGTGATTCCTATGTAATTGCCGAGTGATTTTGACATCTTTTTGATACCATCAAGACCAACAAGTAAAGGCATGGTGACGACACACTGAGGTGCCAATCCATATTCACGTTGCAAATCTCGGCCAATTAATAAATTGAATTTTTGGTCGGTTCCGCCCAGCTCGACATCACTTTGTAATGCGACGGAGTCATAACCTTGAAACAGAGGATATAAAAACTCAATGATTGAAATGGGACTCCCTGATTTGTACCTTTTAGTAAAGTCGTCTCTTTCTAACATTTGTGAAACCGTATACTTTGCTGTTAGGCTCAAAACGTCTTCAATTTTTAATGGAGAGCACCATTCGGAATTATAGACAATCTTCGTCTTCGTTTCATCCAGTATTTTGAAAACTTGTTTCTGATAGGTCTTAGAATTTTGGAGAACTTCTTCTCTCGTGAGACGTTTTCTTGTTTCTGATTTGCCGGTAGGATCGCCGATCATCCCAGTAAAGTCACCTAACAAGAAATTTATCTCATGACCTAATTCCTGAAAGTGTCTCAATTTGCGAAGGAGTACAAAATGTCCGAGATGTAAATCAGGAGCTGTGGGATCAAATCCCGCCTTTACCTTCAAGACTGGCTTTTTTGATAGTTTCTCAGCAAGTTCTTTCTCACTAATGATTTCGACTGCGCCTCTTCGAATTTTTTCTAATTCGGACTGTATCTGTGCTTCGGTTTTCATGTTTATTTTTGTAAATTTTAGATGGATGAAATGGTGATATTTGCCAATAGTTACCTAAGAATCTCTACAGGCAAGAAAAGCAAAAACAAAGAATGGCACTATCCAAAGAAAGAGCAAATACGATCAAATCCCTCTCCGAAACAAATTATGATATCCTCATCCTAGGTGGTGGCGCCACTGGTGCCGGAACGGCACTCGATGCTTCGTTGAGAGGATATAAAGTCGCACTTTTAGACAAAGCAGATATTTCCAGCGGGACTTCCTCTCGTTCCACTAAACTCATACATGGAGGCGTTCGTTATCTTGCCCAATTCCACTTCAAATTGATACATGAAGCCTTAACGGAAAGGAAACGTTTGCTAAAAAACGCACCACATTTGGTAAAGCCGCTTCCCTTCCTTATGCCAACTTACAAGTGGTATGAAAAACCATATTTTTCCATCGGTTTAACAATGTATGACCTTCTTGCGGGAACGTCCACAGTGCCAGGCCATGAGCGTGTTTCAAAACAGATAGCCTTAGATTTATTCCCATCTGTAAAAAAGGAAAAACTAAAAGGTGGGATCAAATACTATGATGCACAATTTAATGATTCCAGACTGAACATTGCAACTGTCCGCGGAGCCAAGGAGGCAGGTGCTACGATTCTCACTCGTTCCAAAGTGATTGGATTTATCAAGGAAGGTGGAAGAATCGTAGGTGTAGAAGCATTAGATTTAACTACTAAAAAACCGTTTAACGTCAGAGCTAAGGTAGTCGCAAATACAACAGGCGTTTGGATTGACGAAATACGAAAATTAGATGACAAAAATGCCACATCAGTTCTCTCACCTAGCCAAGGGATCCATCTCGTTTTTTCAAAAGAGAAAATTCCCTGCAAAACAGCGATGATCATACCAAAGACGGCGGATGGGAGAGTGGTATTTATCATTCCTTGGGAAGGCAAAGTTCTTATGGGGACAACTGATACTCCTGTCCAATCAATCGATGACGAACCTTTACCTCTTGGCAATGAAGTAGATTTTTTACTCAAAACGGGGAACGATTATTTAGATGCAAAGCTTACAAAAGATGACATCGAATCCGTGTTTAGCGGACTCCGTCCTCTCATCTCTCTAGAAGGAAATAAAAATACAAAAGCCATATCTAGAGAAGAAGCAATTCTTGTTTCCGATTCAGGGCTTGTTACAATGTCTGGAGGGAAATGGTCTACTTACAGAAAGATGGGCGAAGACTTAACAAATCGTTTGATCGAAGAATCAAATCTCCCAGATCGAAGTGAGTGTATGACTTATAATTATGCATTTCCCGGTGCCCTTGGTTACACTAAAGATTTATTCAGAAAATTACAATCGGTCTATGGATTTACTGACAGCACCGCTTTAAGACTCGCTGATACGTTTGGTGGAGAAGCAGAAACCATCCTAGGTAAAAAACCCAAAGAAATCAAAAAAGGAACAGGTTACTTCGAAGAAGAAGTGATTCACTTTGTTAAAAAAGAATTTGCATTGTCTGTCTGTGATGTCTTAGCTCGCAGGTTCCGAACCCTCTTCCAAGATTTAGATTTGGCTAGCAGCCTTGCGGAACCGGTCTCTAAAATACTCGCAAAAGAACTAGGATGGACGGAAACACAAAAGAAAGCTTCATTAAAAGAGTTTACGACTCTCGTTAAGTCACTCAAAGACTCAATCAAATAAGCATTCTTCCATTCAATAACCATGCATCCGATTCTTGTTTGGACGCATGGTTAATATACTAAGGTATTGATTTGCTTCTTTTTTATTTGAGAGAAATCTCGTAATTATAAAAAGTTTCACCGGAAGAAACCTTGCGTAATAAGAGCAGATAAGTCTTTTTCGAATCATAAACTTCGGAAAAACTAGTACCCATTCTCGTTTTAAAATGATCAAAATCTTCATCCCCTTGGGAAACTCTTTTGAAGATCCAAGATTCGTTCTGTTCTACTCCACTCGGATCAAAGAAGGTGACTGTGAGATTCATACCTTGTGCATCGGTAGAAGTTATCAAATAACTGCCTTGTTTTGCTTGCGAAAAACCTGTGTCAGGTGGGTTTTCCGATGTCGTATACATTTCTGAAAAGCTGAATGTGTTGTCCGATTTAAAAAATACAGGCAAAGCAATGGCTTGGTTCCAAAAATTAATCGATCCAGCTTCATTCGCTGTAACCAGCTTTCCAAATGCATTAAAATGTCTAGATGCTATGTCAAACGAAGCAATCTTTGATTTGATTGTTTCTTCATTTAGGACAGGGTGTTTTTTAAATTTTTTGTCAATCAGTTCGCCAATACTAAATTCACTTAGACAAACATTTTTACTTTTAGAGCCCGAGTGAATTTCTGTGAAAGAAAATGTAATGGCATTTCCTTTCAATTTTTTACCCGTTTCGATTGTTTGCGCTGTTGTTTTTGATCCCGAAAATGAAACAGGTGATAGATCCACAAAAATACTTTCTTCGTCGACTATTTTAATTTCACCACCACCGACTTCTTTTAAAAATCCAACTTTTATGTTTAGTTTTTTCACCTGCGAAAATTGAGCCGATTCAGATAGCGACTTCGAAAAACCGTTTGTAACTTGAATCGCGGAAAATTCAGTAATTGAATTCAAAAACAAGGTAAATCCAATGTTACTTCCAATTTTTGAATCTGCACAAAATGCAGTATTTGACTTTCCATCGATTGCAAACTCTGGGTTGAATCTCCATGGCTGCTCTGGATATAACTGACCGTATGCGGATGAACTACGAAAGCTCATCGCCTTTTCGGCCTTGGGACCACAAACTATCATTGCAAATAAAAAAGAAAGTGGGATGAAAATGGGATAACGAATCATGAACCTAATCCTAGTTTAAAAACATATTCTTTAAACTAGGATCAAATTTTGGCTAAGCAAGCGAAAATTCTAATCGATATAATCCTTCAACTTTTTAGAGCGACTAGGATGTCTGAGTCTACGAAGTGCTTTCGCTTCGATTTGACGAATCCGTTCTCGAGTCACTTTAAACTGGTAGCCAACCTCTTCTAAAGTTTGCGCATACCCATCATCTAAGCCGAATCTCATACGGATTACCTTTTGTTCCCTTGCAGGGAGTGTTTGTAACACTTGACGAATCTGTTCGCTGAGGATTGATGTTGCCGCAGAATTGAGTGGTGAGATCACATCCTTATCTTCTATAAAATCACCCAACTCGGAATCCTCTTCCGATCCAACAGGGATTTCCAAGGATATCGGCTCACGAGCTACGTTTTTGACTGCTTTCACTTTCTGAACTGGCCAGCCAAGACGTTCCGCAATCTCGTCGTTAGACGGATCACGACCAAATTCTTGAACAAAGAGACGTGTCTCACGAATCACTTTATTCACCTGCTCGATCATATGCACTGGAACACGAATTGTTCGAGCTTGGTCAGAGATGGCACGAGTGATGGCTTGCCGAATCCACCAAGTTGCATAAGTGGAAAATTTATAACCTTTTTTGTATTCGAATTTGTCAACAGCGCGGATAAGGCCGATGTTTCCTTCTTGGATGAGATCAAAGAAATGCATCCCTCGGTTTGCATATCGTTTTGCAATGGATACAACCAAACGTAAGTTCGCACGAACGAGTTCTCGCTTCGCTTGAGCGATCTCTCTTTCACCTTTGATTATTTTTTCGCCCCAATCCTTAATTTCCCCAACTGGAGACCCTGCTTCCTGCTCCATTCGACGAAGTTTTCGTTCGTTGTTGCGGATGTCTTTAATGACTTCACGAACTTCTTCGATGTCACATCCCATCATCTTTTCGATTTCATCTAAGTTTTCATTCTTTTCGATAAAACGATTGAGACCTTTGATTTCGCGAACATCATGTCCGTATTTTGCTTTGATCTTTAAGAAATGTTTTTCGATCTCTTTAACTCGAAACACCATCGATTTGATTTTTTGAGAGATCTTTTGGATTTCTTTTTGAGAGACTCCGATTTTACGAATGGCTTCATCGATTTTGCCAAAAGACATATCGATTTTTTCTTTGAGTTCTTTAAATTTCTTTGAGTTTTCGGAATATTTACGAATGCGATTTGTAGATTCGTTGAGAACTTTTTCATCTTGTTGGATGAGTTCCATATTATCAAAGAATACTTTTTCTAGTTTGTCTGCTTGCTCTTGGTTGAGAGCATACATCTTATCAACTTTGACTAGATCATAAACTTTGATCTTTTTGGATTTAATCTTAGGAATGAGTTTTGCAAAATTTTGTCGAAGGATAGAAGACCCTAGGATGGTCTCCTCAATAATCTTTTCACCCTTCTCGATTCTTTTCGCTAAAAAAACTTCTGTTTCACCAGAGATTAATGAAACTTTACCAATCTCTTTTAGGTAAAGCCGGATTGGGTCTTCAGAACTGGAAGAAACAGTAGACTCACGTTTTTTCCGAGCGGGTTTTTGTTCTTTGTTTGTTGGTTCTTCTTTTGTAGTGGTAAGACTTGAATTTTCTTCTAGAGATTTTTTGGAATACTCTTCTACAATTTCGATCCCCATTTCGTGTAACAGAGTGAATACATCATCGATCTTTTCAGAATTGAGGATCTTATCTGGTAGGATCTCATTGATTTCATCGTAAGAAACTTCTCGATTTGCCTTCCCTATAGAAATGATTTTTTGTACTTCGGGTAGACTTGCTAAATTTTCCATGTTTCTATATATCCTCTATCAAACTTCTTGGGGCTGGAGTTTTCTAAGATACTCCCATATCTTATCTCGTTCATTTTTCAGAAACGTAAGCTCTGAAAGTAATTCTCTTTTTTGATCTAATGATAATGTATTATCACCCATTTTTTTTGTGATATCGTTCATCGCAAAATCAAAATGAAATGCTCGGTGTTGCCATAATAACTCTTGGAACAGCTGTTTGCTGTTCTCAGATTCTACTTCAATTTCTTCGATGCTTAACTGCTCCGCAACAAGACCGAGATACTCCCCCGGAATGTCATCTTTTGATAAAATTTCCGCTGCAGAAATGGGTTCGTTTTGCAAATACTTGGTGTAAAGATAATCCCATAAAAAAGAGGATGCTTCATCTTTGAACTCAAGATTGAGGATTTCGTCCGAAAATTCGAAATGCTCTTGATTTTGAATGAGTTTGGCGATCATTTTTCGTTCACATACTTGGACTGAGCTCACTCGCCTTGGCGGAAGAACTGGTCGGTTTGTCTTCTTAGTATCGACACTTAGGGGGGGTGAACTTTTCTGTGGAGAACCCGCAAAATCCTGAAAAATCGCAGAAAATGAAATTCCAAGCTGTTTTGCTCCTTCTTGGAGATAAACTTGTTTGTCGGTTTCCTTTTCCATGGTTTTGACAAAATCCATTAGCCTACGCACACTTGCTTGTTTTGCCTCTGGAACGGAACTTGCCGTTGTTCCCGATAAAATTTGAGAGATCATAAACTGTGATGCAGAGACAGCATTTTCAATCACTTCACGGATTTCTGATTTATTATGCTGGGAAGCATAGTCAAAGGGGTCTTTTCCCTCTGGAACTGTGGCCACACGTACATCAATTCCCTCTTTATTCAAAAAGGTAACAGCTCGAAACGCACCCTTGGCACCCGCCGCATCCGAGTCCATCATCAGAACCACTTTATCAGCCATGTTTTTTAAAATACGTGCATGGTTTTCGGTAAAGCCAGTTCCAAGAGGTGCCACCACAGCTTCAACTCCCTTTCGAAACAGCCCGACGGCATCAAACACACCTTCTACGACGATTGCTTCACGACCTTTTCTGATCATGTCTTGAGCTAGATTCAAATTATAAAAACTACGGCTCTTATCGTAAATAATAGAATTGGGGCTATTGATGTATTTTGCTTCCTCAGAAGCACCCAGGATTCGACCAGAAAAAGCGATGGTGCGCCCCTTTGGATCAATTACAGGAAACATAACTCGATTACGAAAAAAATCGTAAGGATCTTTGTTCTTATCTGCTCGTTTTACAAGCCCAAGAGATTCACCCAACTTTGTTTCAGCATCGCTACGAAATAAATCTTTTGTGATATTGGCAAATCCGGGAAGCGCAAATCCAATACCAAATACCTTAATATCCTCTTCGTATAATCCGCGTTCCTGTAAATATTTGAGTGCGATCTCTCCACTTTGTGTTTGAAAATTCTTTTGGAAGTAAACTTTGGCTCTTTCTGAAATCTGATATAAAAATTCTTTTTTGCGATCTTCTTCCTCTTCTGCATGTGTGCGTTCGAGAAGAGGAATGCCAGAATAATCGGATAAAACTTCTAGGGATTTTAAAAAATCGACTTTTTGGTAATCCATTACAAATCGAAAGATATCCCCACTTGCCTTACAGCCAAAACAGTGGTAATACCCAGACTCAGGATTTACTGAAAACGAAGGAGTTTTTTCGTTATGAAACGGACATAAACCTGTTAAACCACGACCAGCCCGCCTAAGAGGTACAAATCGGCTGATGTAGGAGTCTATGGAGACTTCCCTGCGAACTCTTTCTTTGAAATTCTGATAGGGATTCACAGGTATTTTTTAATTCGCGGATAATGATTGTTTTACGATACTAGAGACCTTTGAACCGTCGATGTTTTGTCCTTTGAATGTTGCCATTACTTTCCCCATAACCTTGCCCATATCAGCAGGAGTAACAGATCCCATTTCTTCAATGGCTCTTTCGACTGCTTTTTTAATCTCAACATCGCCGATTTCAGCAGGAATATAACGAGAGATAACGTCCGCTTCAACACGCTCTTTGTCGGCAAGATCAGACCTACCCGCTTTATCGTATTCGATCGCGGTATCCTTTCTTTTCTTAAAATTGGATTTTAAGATTTGCATGACAGAAACGTCATTCAAATCAGACGCACCCGTTTTGGTTAGCTCGTATTGAATATCAGCTTTGACAAGGCGCAAAGTCCCAAGCACAAGCTCATCTTTCGATTTGAGAGCTTGCTTGAGATCTGCGTTGATGGTCTCTTGGAGTGTCATCAGAGAGAATGGAGAGAAGTATTAGAGTTTGTCTTTTTTCGCAAACAATCTCTTCTTTTTATCTCTCTTTCTTTTTGCTGCTTCTACAGCTTTCTTTTTTACTACGCTGGGCTTTTCAAAGTATTCTCTACGTTTGATCTCGCTCATGATTCCAGCATTAGCACAATCTCTTTTGAATCTACGAAGCGCAGCCTCGATCGATTCCCCTTCTTTTAAATAAATCCCTACTTGTGGGGTCATAGACAATAAATGTCCTCTTGTAAATAGTGTAAATTTTACAATAAATTAGGAGCCTGCTATCTGTCAATTCCGCCAATTTGTAATTTATAAAATTTCCATAAAAAGATCGCTGAATTGGTTTGGATCCTGCGCAATTTCGCGAGAAACCTGGTATAATTTCAAACGATAGTCCAAAATCATGTGTTTTGAAGGAAAATACAAACCTTGGAGCCGGTCATTGACACCGGAAACCAACTCTCCTGGACTAAATAGGTAAAATGAGCGCACATTTAGTTGGAAAAACAGCTCTCCTGGCAGTAGCGCCGCTTGCAATGTGGAAGAAACTTCTCTCAGTATTTCCTGACTTTTGATGATGCCTAGTGGTTTAAAGAAAGGAGAAAGGTCCTGCAAATAAAAGAGCCCCAGCACTCCTGAGTCAAATCCTTTCAGCGAATCACAAACTTTCCTGCGAAAAACTTCCGTAAAACTCCGAAAGCTGAGCAAGGTTTTTGCCTTTCTGCTGACACCGACAGATAGATAGGCTGAAATCGTGTTTGATAGAAAAAGCCAACGGTTCTTTGAGAATTCCGAGCCATGTCCCTGCACAAGGATGGCAAAAATGAAGAGT
Organism: Leptospira sp.; assembly: GCA_027531445.1. Lineage (GTDB taxonomy): Bacteria > Spirochaetota > Leptospiria > Leptospirales > Leptospiraceae > Leptospira_A. The sequence continues at coordinate 7,391 of JAPZRK010000009.1, read as the reverse complement.
TCTTTATGAGGAATTCGAAATAAAATGGCTTGTTTCGTTTCTTCCCCTTCTTTCCAACTTCCGATACGTAGTGGGTGCTCCACCCTTGCCACACCTTCAAGTGAATCAAATTGTGTTTTAATTTGGCTCAGAATCTGGTTTTCTCGAGTCGTTTTCCCCAGAGTAAAAACGTGTTCCTCTCCCAAAAATAAAAAAGCCGAAGTCGCACCAACTCCGTAGAAACTCTGGGTGAGTTTTCTGATATGGTACTCAGTCAGATTCAATTCAGGAGATGCGTAAAAATATGGTGCAAGTTCCATTGTCTGATTCCAATATCGGATTTTGCCCTTAGGAAGAAAAGGAGAAAGGATTGCCTTCAAGCCTTATCCTTCAAAATGAAGAAAAAAACAAAGGGACCCTAGTGAACTCAATTCCAAAACAAAAGAAACAGATCTCTCTTTCTCAATTTATCATAGAAGAGCAACTCAAAATCCCACATGCATCAGGCGAATTTACAGCTTTACTGAATCATTTGGTCTACGCCGCTAAAATTGTCGCTCGTGAAGTCCGAAAAGCGGGACTTTTGCATGATATTTTGGGCTCTACAGAGGACACAAACGTCCAAGGGGAAACCCAAATGAAGCTCGACCAGTATGCGGACAATGCTTTCAACCAATCCCTTAAAATCTGTGGTCACCTCTGCGTGCTAGCAAGCGAGGAACACGAAGAAATTATTCCCATTCCTGGCGGATACCGATTGGGAAAATATACAATGGCTATTGATCCTCTGGATGGTTCTTCGAATATCGATACAAATGTCTCCATCGGCACCATCTTTTCCATTCACCAAAGACTAGATCCAACTTCAACAAGTCCTGGCACCGAAAAAGACCTTTTGCAAAAGGGCTCCCTCCAAAGATCCGCAGGTTACATCATTTACGGGTCGTCGACTATGTTGGTTCTAACAACTGGAAAGACAGTTACTGGATTTACTCTTGATCCGAGCTTGGGAGAATTTCTGCTCTCTCATGAAAATATGACAATGCCTGAAAAAGGTGATATTTATTCGACCAATGAGGGTAACTCTAGCTATTGGAGTGAAGAAGTAAAAAATTACATCAACCATATCAAATCAATTGATGGTGGGAAAAAGCCGAAAACCGCTCGTTATATCGGCTCCCTTGTTGCCGACTTTCATCGGAACCTATTGAAGGGTGGAATTTTCCTCTATCCCAATGATACAAAATCATCGAAGTACCCGAATGGAAAACTGCGTCTACTTTATGAAGCAGCTCCCATGGCGATCATCGCGGAACAAGCAGGTGGAATGGCAGTAACAGTCAAGGGCGAACGCATCCTGGACTTGGATCCCAAATCACTGCATGAGCGCACGACTCTTATCATTGGAAGCAAAAGGGAAGTGGAAGAATTTTTGACTTTTATTAGAAAATAGTAAAATTCGAATCACCTAATTTTTTAGTATCCTAGTTCCAATTTGTATGCCAACTTTGGGTCATTCGTTTGAACGAAGGAGAATTCGATTTATGACTAAAAAAATAATCACACTAGCACTTGGACTCACACTTGCTTCCGGCCTTGCATTTTGCAAAAAAGAAGAAGCAGCAGTGGAAGAAAAAATGGAAAGTACAGAAGCGGCAGTAAAAGACGCACTATCTGATGCAGAAAAGAAAGCCCTTGAAGCGAAGAAAGCGGCAGAAGCAGAAGCGACTAAAAAAGTTGGTGAAGGTGTTAACGCAGCGAAAGATGCAGTAAACACAAAATTGCCTTAATCTTGTAGAATTTTCCTTGGAATCAAGACATTTGTTTTGGTTTCAAGGGATTGAAGCATATGCTGTATTTGATTTTTGGACAAAAAATAACATCAACGGTTTCACACTTTATAAAAAGAGATTTAAAACCTTCTGATTACTAATTTTAAAGGGATTAATGATTTTCAATTTATTTATTTTCGTACCATCATTAAAGTCTTCAGATAATAAACAATCGCATTCAAGCTCTAACGCCGCCAAGGCGACTAAAGAATCATAGTAAGACAATTTATTTTTTTCTCTTAATTTAAGTGCATTTTTATAAAAATCTATGCTTGGATAGAATGAGCAAATTGGATCGAGAATTATATCAATAAAGCTTGAAATATCCTGTTTCTTCATGGGCGGTTGCGCTTTTGTTAGCATAACATTACTAAATTCTTGAATCACTTGATAACGCACGCAAATCCTATCAAATTTGAATGAGGCTTTTATGATTTTTGAAGAGATTTCCTTTTTATCTAGGTAAATTGAAGAGAAGAAGTAAATAAAGACATTTGTATCACTGAAAACTTTACCTTTCATTTGCTTCTTCACGTGAAATTCTTCTCGTAATCTTGACATATTGGAATTTTTTTAAGTAACTATCTAACTCGAAGTCTTTCGGTTCAGACTCAGAATAGGCTCGAAGCCAGTCATTGAATAAGTCGTTCAGGGATCTTTTTTGTAAACTTGCTTTTAATCGTGCTTTTTCGATTGCTCTCTCATCAGCTCTAAACCTAATGCTTTTCATAATTATTATTTTTCACGAATTTCGTGCATTTTGTAAAATTAAAAATAAATCATTTTGTTTTCATTTTCAATCGATAGGATTCTTAAATTCATAACCTTTCCTTCCCTGATTTGCTTCGGTTTTCCATAAATTGAATCACAGACCGAACAACTTTAAAGTATTTCAATATATCAATATACCTTTGATTATTGTCTCGCATTGAACCTTTCTTGTTGATGAATTGGCATCAGGAAAAACTATTTCGATTAATTCTAATTCATTCCCAACTAGACATTTCAAATTTCGAAATTTTTCATATGAACAACCATTACTTCTCTTCGATACTTGTGTCCATGCATTTACAAGCTTTCCTTCTGGTATTGAAAAGGATGTATAAACATTTGCACACAAATTCGAAATATTATAAATTGATGCATTTGAATCGTCATAACTGCCGTAGTAAATATAATCATTGAATTGCCGACTTGAAATAAAATTATTGTTGGCTGTAGATACAAGAGCATAAAACGTTGCTAATCTTTCTTGTCTTTTTAGCGCAGCATCATAATCAGTCCGAGAAACAAATCCAATTTCATAACAAGAAGTGAACAAAGCAAGTGCTATGACGGTAAGATAGTTAGTAAAATTCTTATTGAAATACATTTTAGTATATCCGATTTAATTTGATCGGATGAACAGATATTTTCTGATTGTTCATAGAACAGAGTATTTGACACCTAATCAATACTATCGTCCTCCATTAAATCATACGTCGAAAATCCCATCAGAAAATCGAGAAATTCGCTAAAGCTAAAGCCCGCCCGAACGCCCAAATAAAAACCAAGTGAAGCTTCAATATAAACTGGACTGTCACAGTGCTTTTGACCTGAGCTTGATTTCTTATCAGTAAAGAAAACTAATGCGATCACATTTGAGGAATCAAATGTCTTCTTACGACTTCTTTTGACGTCGGGATACAGAGGTCTATGTTGGTTTGAATTGAGAAAAATGAATGAATTTCCCATTTGATTCGTAATCGATTGACTACCTCTATGGTTAAAGATATTGATTTCATCCACTCCACCTGCTTTGTATAGTCCATAATGACCATTGCGGATGCCAGCTCCCACGGCGGATTGGTTCAAATGGAATCCACCTCCAATGCAATACATCCAAAAGCCAGCTCCAAAGTTGTTTTTTTCGACTCCTAACGTAAATGAGTCAGAAAAATCAAGAACACGATTGTATACATAAGTATTTGTAGTTTCGCAAGAAACACAGCAAAGAATGCAAATAATTGGTAACGATAAAAGTTTAAACATTTATTTTTGTGGTATATTATAAAATAGGAATTCTAGCCTTATAACGAATTATTGGGCAATTTTCCTTGCCTCTTTGAATTCAAATTCTATAGGACTCACATAACCGAGTAAAGAACATAATCTTGGTCTGGTAAAAATTTTATAAAAATGAGACGAAACCTTGGCTTGTTAGATGTTTTTGAATCTTTTGGGAATATCGTCTTAATCTGCTCAGATGCAGCTCTTAAATTGCTTACGCAAGTGAGGTGTCGGTTTTTATATGAACAGGCTGCAAAAGCCCTGAAAAAAATCACCAAATCGTTTAATTGATCATTCACAGAATTCAGACTTATTTCTATTGCACACTGCAATCCCAAGTATCAGTGTCGAAGTATCTAAATCAGGTTTGGACAAAAGGGCACCCAAACAAACTTTTCGATTCCGATTCCTTTCCTCGCATTTTGCATCTGTTGTCCCTTTCACGTAACAATTTGACAAGATGATTAAATTACTTAAAAGAAGAATCTTAATTAAGAATTGATTTATTTTATTTCTCGAAATATCCATTTTAGCCTCCAAAGATCGTATTGATCTGTAGGTATATTGTCTATAGCGTAAGCTGCATTACCAACTCGAAATTGCCATCCCCAAGGTAATTTAGAAGATACCCTTATTTTAAGATCATTTTAATTCTTTAAATCAATTTCTGCTTTCAAAAAAAAGAATGTTTTTATACGCACAAACACAGGTCCATTTATTCTAACCTTGACATAGAATTAAGATCTTGCCCATAGCCCATCAACATTCGCATCATTTGCCCGATTCTCAAATCGATATCCCCTGCTTGCCGTTCCCGACCACGACTAAACTCTGCACCAGCCACATATCCCTTGTCTGGTGACAAATCAAATGAATTCTATTTACTTTTATTCGATAAGTATACTGAATAGTGATGATTTACAGAATAGTGTATTTTTTTTGTAACAGCCGACTCAAGTGAATTAAAAAAGAAAAAGGGGAATAAGAAAATAGAAACTAACTGATATGCCGATCCAATTTCAGTATATTCAATTATTATCTGGTCTGACTCTATAATTTGAACTCTAAAATTGTCATCAACTTTAGTCCAACCAGGCAAGATTCCGATTGTAGCAAGAGGCATCAATCTAGCAAATAATTCGAAAGTATCCTCCCCTTCTGGTAGTTTTGTGGGATTTTCGTTGGTATTTATATCGTAATAAATCTTCACAAATAACTTAGCTTTTCTGCTGTCTTTATTTTTGTTTAAGCTTGTTTCGACATTTTTTATGTCAAAAAATGAACTAACCATCGAGTCACAAATTCTTTCTCGACCTACTAAATTTCGTTGGTTTTCTTTTATCAATTTAATACATGATTCTTTTCTTAAATCCATAACTGAATAAACAAATTGCTTATCTTGATAATCAACAAATTCTCTATTTATTTTCCCAGCTGTAGGAATATATGTCCAACAAGAGTAAGTTAGAAAAAAGGTCGGCATCAAAGATAGAAGATTAAAAAATGACACATTATACCGCAGTCGTTCCATGATATTGTTCCTCACTGTTGGACTCTTTTCCAGTCAAACCTTCGATTTTAAATTCGAAACCAGTTACTTTGAAAACATAATGGCTGCAGCTATTAGGAAGCCAATTGGCTTGAAGGCGACTATATTTTTTTTTACATAATCTTATCCTTACATTAGCCTTCTCCAAGCAATCAACTTACAACATTACAACCTAATTTCTCGATCCACTTTCTGCCCCGTATAGATGATCTTTGTTATATCAGATCTATAAAAATCAGTGCTTACTTTCTCCCGTTCGGCTTACACGTTATATGCCTCTTGTCACCACGTTCACCATATTCTAAGAAATAACGGTCTTATCATTAATTATTCAATCCTTTCTTTTTGAAACATTCATGGTTATCGAACGAGGATGCGTTGAAGGTTTGTCTAACCACTTCGGATTCATTTTTCAGAAAATCATTTTTATCAATATTTATATATATAAGGTAGGTAACGTAGGTATCTCTTTTTTCCAAAGACAAAATTTTTGCAAGAAAATCAGGTTCTCTCGAAAGTTCATTTTCTTTCAGTCTCATTGGAATATTATTGATTCTAGTCCAAGGAATACCGAAACTCTGTATTTTGTCTTTTTCTACTTGATATTTTTCATATAAAAGAATCGATTTTCCAATCAGTTTATGAGAATATTCTTCGAAATTTTCATTCGAATATATCTCAACAACGTAACTCCATTTATCAGAAGCAGTATTTGATTTTAATTTAAAATATTCAATAAGTTGATTTGTTGAATCCTCATCCAAAAGATAAGCATTTATCAAATTATACTTATCATCAATTGAGGATTTTAACAAACATTCATTTGATACACCATTTACAAGATTCCAATTTCTGGAATATCTCCAGTAATCTGGCGTAAAACAGCTAGTTACAAAAATAACGATGATTAGATTAGCTACCCGAAGCTTCAAAAGAAAAACCTCCTGCCAGTTTAATAGCATCTTTTCCATTAATGCCTGATTACGTTTTAGCAGACACACTCAAAATTCATTTTCACTTCATGTTTGCTTTTTTTACTTCCCATCACAAATGACACTTCTCTCGCAATCACGAGTACATTCTTCATAGAAGTTTGAGAGAAGTGGTGATTGATCTTGAAAGGGAGCGCTCAGTCCCCACGCAAGAATCCCAATTGGCCTCGCAATATTTTTATAGTTTTCAGACCTATCTAAGCAATCCTCCCGACACAGTTTTTTTAACAAACAATTCGATCCTATTGTTTGACCTAGTTTATTGGGATTTACAGATTTCGGAGCCGCAATCAATGAAAAGATATCAATAAACAAGATTAAACAAAAAACGAATCTTGATTCAAACAATGAAATTGGCATGCCAAGGAATCTTTGCTGGGCTAGAATTTTGATCTATTCTAACTTCACTTTCTTCTGTAATTCTTCTTCCAATGCACATTTCGGATAGGTTCCGACCGCAAGAGAAGTTCCAATATAACCAAACGGATCTTGTGCGGTGATGATTTTCAAATCCCAACCATTCACGATGAATGGGCATTGGTAGTTTTTTTCTTTGCAAAGCACCTGCGCGGCCTTAGGTTTTGGGTATGCCCATGCGGAAGGTGGGAATTTACATTTATTTTCAACTTCTGCAATGACACGAATTTTTTTGATGGCATTATCAAACTCAACAAAACGCGATATCATCGGATCAGCTAAGTCTTTGCGAAAGAGACCCTTTTCGGCATTGTAAGTAAACATCACAAGAAGCTTTTCGGATATATGCTCTTTGTCAGTCGAGACTTTCAAATTTTCTAATATATAACGACCAATTTTTAATGCAGAGATGACAACGTCTGCAGTATCGTCGGCATACTCCCCTTCTTCTTCATCCTCTTCTAAAGACTCGTCATCCATCCCACTGCCTGCTAGTAGCTCTTGGTTGAGGGGATGTTTCCTTAAATCTTCGATTACAATATTGGCTGGTGTTGCATTGGGAATTTCAAAGTT
>JAPZRK010000060.1 GCA_027531445.1 Leptospira sp. | reverse complement strand
ACATCATCGTCCGTGAGGTATTCAAAATTTCTAAAGTGGGAACAGTTGCAGGTTCTTATGTGACCGACGGATTCATCACCAGAAAGAATAAGATTCGCATCATTCGCGATGGTATTGTGATCCACGAAGGAGAAATCGATCAGTTGAAGCGATTCAAGGACGATGTATCCGAAGTGAAGGCAGGATACGAATGTGGTATCTCCATCAAAAACTTCAACAATATTCAGATCGATGACACCATCGAAGGATACGAAATGAAGGAAATAAAACGTAAGAAATAATTTTCTAATCCTGATAATTAAAGAAAGGAACGGTGAAAACCGTTCCTTTTTTAGTTTTGTACCATGCTTTCAGCTTTCAAGATCCTCATCCTTTTTTTTCTCGTGATTTCTCTTTGTTCCTTGTTGCTTGGTCTTTTGCGCCCCGTCTATGTGCTCTGGTTTCTGGATCGATTCAATAGACTCAAGGTGATAAAGGTTTATGGTCTAGCAGCTTTCGTCTTGATTTGTGTTTGGATTTTACTCAACCACTTGAAATAATCTCAGAAGAAAATTCCAAAAAGGGCGGAAATTCATAGGATATCGTTGTTTTTTAAAAAAAAGAAGCCTTGGATTTCATTTTTTACTGATTTTAATCCATTTTTCACTTTGTAAATTATTTTCCTTGAGAAACGCGGTCTCCATAGTGCTCCTTGTATGCTTTGCCATATTTCACTTTGGCTACTATGCATTCTATTTTTCCGCTAATATGTCCATTGAAAATAGGTGGAAGGATCAGATTTACGGAAATCTAATCGGGTCTTCGGAGGAACGGATCATGGAAATCCCGCTCCATGCACCCTACATGGCAAATCAGGAAGAATTTCAATCTACCAACACACGATTTGAAAAAGACGGGAAGTATTTCAGAGCCATCAAGCAGCGCTACCAAAATGACACTCTTCAGGTAGTATATGTGCCTGATACGGCAAGAAAAGTTCTCGATAACACGGTGAAAAAGTGGATTTCTTCACTAGTGGAGGATGAATTGCCTCAGGATCAAAGCGGTAAAAACTTCCTTAAGCTATTTGCAAAAGACTATTTGGAAACAACCATGTTCGCTTTGGAAGCTCCAAGTCGAATGGAATACGATATAAAGATTGGGTTTATTTTTTCACCTTACATGAGTCCTTTTTTCACTATAGATTCTCCACCTCCACAATTGGGGTGATCCTTTTTAGTTAAGGTTCTAAGATAGGCCAATGTGCGCTTATTTCTTGAATTTCAAACTAATTCCATTTATTCGATTGATTTAGGGGTAATCACTCCCAAATAGATCGATGGAATAGTCTTTTCCTCATTTCACTATCAATTACTATGAACTTCA
>JAPZRK010000089.1 GCA_027531445.1 Leptospira sp. | reverse complement strand
CGCATTTTGGATACCAGCCGCCAATGTTAGTTCTCGTTTCATCATCTGATTTTGGTGAAAAATCTCTTTTGATTTGATGGCTAAATCCTTTTCGATTCGTTTTTTGTCCGTTACATCAAAGATTGTCAAACGTATCAAAATCTCCTCGCCAGGTGCAGATACAATCTTACCGGAAATATAGACATGTAACTCACTCCCATCTTTTTTGAGAATAGTGAACTCTTCATTATTTACATTTCCGCCATTCCTGATGATCTCTAGTCCTCGCTCAAACTGCTCTGCGTTTATTGGGATTAATAAATTTTTGAAATCAGTAAATGCTAAAAGTTCTTTCCGAGAAAAACCTAGCCAATCAAGCAGTGTAACATTTGATTTTTGAATGCGACCGTCTTTATCCAAATTGATATATCCACAAGGTGAATTGTTAAAGAAGTCATCCAATAGTACGTTTTGTATCAAAATTTGATACTTGAGTTGCTCAAGTTGTGCGATTAATTCAGCCTTCTCCGGATCAAAATCTGGATCACTTATTGAAATCATTTTTCCATTGGACTAAATTTGTTTGAATTCTCAATGAATTTCCAAATTTCAATTCATGAGTCTGCCACCGATTATGTCTCTTTGCAAATGCCCAGTTTTACAGAAGAGTCATAGATCTCCTGTATCTACTGTAAAATCCAAAACTCATTCACCGTACTTTTGATAAAATGGATATCCGTCCGGATCCAAAAGAGTTTATTTTTCCATAGGGAAGACGATTGAAAAACATAGACTCAATTCTCGATGAGTTCAGAGGCATACGTGTGTTAAACGAAAATGTAAAATCAGATGGGGCCCTTCAAATAAAATTTCTCTACAACCCATACATTATAATGATAATAATTCTCAATTCGGAATTCGTTGGAGAATTGTTTAGTTTCGATTCTCTTTTTGCTAGGAATGCAACTGCTATTTTTATATGCTTACATATTGAATGAAACATCACCGTATTTCGACTAGAGAACCGAAACGAGTCATTTTGCTAGCTTGCAAATTTCACATAACATATATTTAATGAGTAGTATTTTAAGAAATATAAAACTGGGAACATTTGCATCTGGACTAGCACTTGGAAATGATTCCTTAAAAAAAGAGATTGCCAGTGGTTTACTTGGGATGCGAGGGCTTCCCGCCAAATTAGTTCAAATCAAATCCATATTAAATACAGACGATTACAATTATTGGAAAGAAGCCATCGGCGAAATCATTCCAATTTCAAGGTCAGAATTTGAGGAATCCATCAAACTATTTTCTCCCGATCTATTTCAAAGACTTACATTTGACCAGAGCGAAAAAGTCTACCCTGCAAGTATCGGACAAGTGCAAAAAGGGCTACTTGACGGAAATAAAGAAGTAGCGATCAAGCTTCGCCATGCAAATATCAAAGAACAAACATTAAATGATCTTGGCATGATTGGCTTCGCTGGAAAACTTTTTTCAATGCTTCATGATGGTTTTTCTTTAGATGATTACCAACAAATGATGACCGAACGTCTTTCGATGGAAATGGATTTTGTTAAAGAGGCCGAATATCAAAATCAGTTTCAAGAATTTTTTAGCAAGTATCCAAGCATTAAAATACCGGTTGCATTTTCCAATCTAACAAATGAAAGGATATTATGCCAGGAATGGGTAGAAGCATTACCCGCAGAATCTTTCCTATTAAAATGTTCCGAACAAGAGAAACTGGAATTTTCGGACTTAATTTCTCGTTTTTACTTTGACTCAATTTTTGAACTTGGACTCGTTCATTCCGACCCCAATCCAGGTAATTTTGGTGTCCTGCGAAAGTCCTCCGGAATCCAATTGGTAGTATTTGATTTCGGTTCCGTTTATCAATTATCGGAAAAAGAAAAATTAGCTCTATGGGGACTCATTCACAATCAAACCCAACCACAATGGAATGATCTCTCTTTATTAGGTATTTTAGGATTTCAAATGGATACGCTCAAAAAAATTGAAACTAAAATTCATGCATATATGAGTGTGATTGTTGAACCTTTTTTAGCACAAACAAGATATAAATTGTCCACTTGGAATAGGAAAGAGCGATGTGCTGATATTTTAGGTTCAGACAAATTTCAGTTTATGATTTCGGCACCGGCACATTTTTTTTCCGTTATGCGGGCTTTTCAAGGTTTATTCTATTGGTGCAATCAGAGTTCCGGTGATATCTGGTTGTATCACAAAGTATCAAAAAAAAGAATCGAGATGACAAGAGCGTTGCAGGATTTTTCGGCGACACTCCCCAAAATTGAACAAACAATGGCTGTTTCTTTAAGAATTGATGTATGGCGAGGCAATGAAAAGACTGTGAGTCTAACACTGCCACGAAATGCTGTTGAACAATTAAATCAATTGATTGATCCAGAATTAAAATCAAAAATTATTGAACAAGGCTTCGACATACCTGCAATACAAAAACAAACGCGGACAGGGGCTTATAAACCACAGGAATTGATTTCGTGGAAAGATAACGAAAAGGAAATTCGAATTTACTTGGAATGAGTCGGAAGACTAGAGGGATTCACCAGGTGGTATAGGAATCAAAAATGTTCTTAGGTGATATTTCAATTGTTGATTATTCAATTCTTGGTTTCGGTGGAATATTCTGTTTGGTTTGGGCTTTTGGTCTTTCATTAAGATTGCCAGCTCGGACAAAATGGATTCCCGTATTTTTTGTAGGTATATCTGGATTCAGATTGGTTTGGGAAACTTTTACTTTGTCTGGATTCGTAAATCTTTATCCCCAGTTCTTTGCATTTCCGATTCCTTTTTTATACTCCATCGGTCCCGCCATACTCTTGTATTATGAAAAAATATCAGATAGCGAAAAATGGAAACTAAGCTACTATCATTTTATACCGATTGCGTTAGGTGCGCTTCCATTATTCTACTGGTATCAATTAGACAATGAGTCATCTAAAAAACTGATCCAATCGATACTCAGAGGGAACTGGGTATTCCCAGATTATATATTTATCATTTGGATTTTGGGCCCAAAATTTTCGATTCTAGCCTACACTTTATATGTTGGATCAAGGAAATCTGGAGAGGGCGTTTTAGCAATTCGATTGTTACCAGAGAGAATCAGAATCTTTTCTAGATTGCTCCTTTTTTATATACTCATTATGATTCTCGCAGACATATTCGGATACCTATTTGGAAACACAAGTTTGTATCGATATAGTTCCTGGTCGCATTCATTTGCGGCGGTGATTGTGTATCTTTATTCCCGTTACAATCCCGACTCCATGTTAGAAATTTCTGGTGCAATCCAAAAGGCCAGATATTCCCAATCCAAACTAAATGGCATCAATGCAAAGGATGCGATTTCAAAATTGAATTATTTGATGGCATCAGAATCTTATTATGCAGATGAGGATTTGCGCTTATCAACGCTTGCGGATGCAATGGAAATCAGCGTCCACCAATTGTCGGAGTTGATCAATGTCCATTTCCAAATGAGCTTCATACAGTTGATCAATAGCCATCGCATCCTCATTGCCTGCAAATTGATAGAAGAGGAAAAAAGGAATCTACTTTCTATAGCCTACTCCGTGGGTTTTAATTCAAAATCTGCATTCAATCGCGTCTTTCGTCTTTTGATCGGAAATTCCCCTAGAGAGTATAGAAAGAATCCAAGCCAATTTGCCAAAGAAAAATCCGAAATACTTTCCAAAATTAATCCTAAACTATAGTTCAGGTCGAACTCTTTTCTAATCAGAGATAGAATGGAGCGCATCTTTAGCTTTCTATTATGGAGGAAAAAATGGACGCACTAAGATTATGTTATTTGTTTGCTGGGATCTTTTTTACAGTAGGATTACTCAGTGGGATATGGAAGTACTTCAGTATTTTAAAATCAAAAAATGCCGTGGCACATGAATACATTAGTGTTTTGCACCGAGCAGCTCTTTTGTATAGCTTTGCTTGTTTGCTGTTGTCGAAGTTTGTCGAATTGAGCACTTTATCGGAAACAGTGAATTTCTATTCTGCATTGGCCGCAATGTCTTTCTTTGCCTTTGCACAAACAACTTACCTTTTGCATGCAATATTAAAGGACACAGAAAACCAATTTTTGAAACCCTATACATTGGGGAAATGGCAGCTTCCCTCATTTATGATTCACTTTCCTATGGTTTTGCTGATCCTTGGAGAACTTGGAGGATTTTTAATTCTCTTTTGGGGATTCATTCGAACCCTGTAAAAAAATAGTGCAGTTTCATGAATCAGGTCGAATTTCTTTAGCCATCGTTTAGAATATTAAACTCGAGTTGATTGACGAATGGGAACGGATCATTCAAATTCGTTCTCATCGCAAACATCATCATAGGGAAAGGAAAATGGTCATGATTAAAAAATGTAATGCTCTACAACTGGTGGTGGTAGTTCTTATAGCATCTTTCGTTCAATGTGTTACCTGGTCTTCCAACAATCCGAATCTGCAAACGAAAGAAATCGCCATCAAATCCTCTACATATGAATCACTTTACTTTTCCTATGCATCGACAAGCCCCTACTCAGAAGTAGTAAAGAATGTCCAGAACCGACTAGAGAAAAAAATGAAGTCAATTGGTTTGTTTTCAAATGTAGAAAACAAGTTAGTATTTAGTAATTCAGAAAAGGCAACATACTTTTTAGAAATCCAAAACACTACCATTAGCAATCACTGGGCTTATGATGGAGTCCTATATTTGAACGCCTTCATTTCAGGGCTTACTTTTACCGTTTGGCCATTTTATTTTCCGGTAACAGAACGATTTGAATTTACAATGCACCGTTATGATACGAAAAAGAATAGCTTTACCAAAGTCTATTCTCACGAGTATACACCCACGATTCACACATTGGCTGGTGGATCTACAATACCCATTTTATGGGTTAATTTCTTCACCAATGGATCTTACCAATTGATCGACGAGTTGGCTGAAGATTTTCTAAATAAGGAAGAATGGAAAAAATAATACCAAACTGACTTTTGGTCTCGAAAGGGTTTACCCTTACGAGCAAGGCAAAGACTGGATCGCCATTTCACGTCTAGTCATAGAAATAGATACCCTCTCCCCGTTTCAAATTCCTCAAAAATGTGTTAAAAATTTGATTAAAAAAAAATTTGACAAATTTATGCCATAGATTTTATTTATAACGATCGTATGATATAAATAAAGGGCGGGCCCGAATTCATTTTCGAGGCCATTATAGCCCAATTCGAAAAACGGAGAAATTGTATGTTTTTAACTGGCAATCAGTCAAAAAAGTCGAAGAAAGAGAATCATGCCAACTTGGCTAAATCTGGAACCCTGGCCACCATCAATGGGGTTCCCATTGAAGTTGTTTCTGGCGAAAATATATTAAGTGCGGCTCTCAGACAAGGGATCGACTTCCCACACAGCTGTCGAGTTGGTGGGTGTGCTACTTGCAAATGCCAATTGCAAGATGGAAAAGTCAAAGAACTTACCGAAACGGGTTATTTACTTTCTGATGAGGAGTTAGACCAAGGATACATTCTTGCTTGCCAGAGTATTCCACAAACGGACGTTACAATTAACGTAATTAACAGAGAAACAATTTCAGGAAGGGTTGTTGCTCAGAAAAATCTAAATGGTGATATTTGCGAGCTCACCATCAAACTTCAAAAAAATTTGCATTTTAAAGCAGGTCAATATGCATCGATTTCCATTGAGGGAATCGACGCAGAGCGAAATTACTCCTTTTCAAATGCGCCAAATGAGAAAGGACATGTCACTTTTTTAGTCAGAAAAGTACCTGGCGGAAAACTTTCTAACTATATCTATAATACAAATTTATTAGGCAAAGAAGCAGTCGTTAAAGGACCATTTGGTAATTTTTGGCTGAGGGAAAACAATGATCCGATTCTCATGGTAGCCGGTGGAAGTGGACTTGCTCCCATTTTATCTATGTTAGAGCAAGGTATCTTGGAAGGCATTTCTAGGCCTGTCACTCTTTTGTTTGGAGCAAGGCAAGAAAAAGACCTCTATAAAACCAAGGACATACAAAAGATTCAAAAAGCATGGAAAGGAGAATTTAACTTTCTTCCCATCTTATCTGAGGAGCCAATAAATAGCAGTTGGAAAGGAGAAAGAGGCTTAGTTACAAAACTGATTCAAAAGTTCTTTACTCCCTCTACAGAAGCCTATCTTTGCGGGCCTCCTGCCATGGTTGATAGCGTATCAAAAGAGCTGACGAACCTAGGTATCAACAAATTCAAAATCTTTGCGGATCGATTTACAACAATTGATCATAGTTTAAGTCTCAAGCAAAACGAGGGAAAAACTGCAGAGAAAGCAGGTTTCTTTCACTATTTAAAATTTTTTCTTTTTCATGCGGTCGGCCTTTTTTCAGCGTCTAGTTTACTGTTAGGTGGTGATTTTACTGTGTATGGACTCATCACATTATTACTCTTCTATATTGTAGGAGATGCTATTTCTGGTAACGATACAAGTACGCCAGACTTTCAAAAACCTATTGTTTTGACTGTCCAACTATGGATGGCATTGCCTCTCTTATGTTTAATAATGTTTTTGTCAATTTGGTCAGTTAGCCCAACAGACACTTTCGGTTTTGGGGCTTTTCTAAGTCAATCAACCGGATTTGACTTTTTAAAAGCTAAATTATCTACAACCCCATTTCAACACTTTTGTGGATTTGTCCTTTCAGGTTTAATGATTGGACTAATTGGAACCATTACTGCACACGAACTTACACATAGAACATGGGATCGTATTTCTATGTTTTTTGGGAGATGGTTGCTCGCATTTAGCTTTGATACTATATTCTCAATCGAACATGTATATGGACACCATCGTTATGTTTCCACTGTTGAGGATCCAGCAACTGCTCCGCGGGGAAGAAATGTTTATTACCACATTATATCTTCTACGATCAAAGGGAATGTTAGCGCTTGGAAAATCGAATCAAAACGACTCAACCGTAAGAAGTTAAATTTATTTTCTGTGCACAATGCGTTTTTGAGAGGCCATGCAATGAGTCTCATACTTGTTGGTCTAGCTTATCTGATAGGCGAATTCACCGGTATGTTATTTTTTATAGCATGTGCGTTATTTGGTAAAGCTCTCTTAGAAATTGTAAACTACATGGAGCACTATGGAATGGTTCGACTTCCCGAAGAACCTGTCCAACCAAGACATTCGTGGAATACAAATCGTAGAATCAGCTCCTGGACTATGTTCAATCTAACACGACATTCACACCATCATGCTCAAGGTGAAGTTCCATACCAAAATTTGCGTCCCTTCCCGAATGCACCGATGATGATCAATGGATATTTAACTACGCTCGTGGTAGCATTGATTCCGCCACTTTGGCATCATCTGATGATTCCTAAAGTATTAGAGTGGGATAAAAAATATGCCAGTCCAGAAGAATTAGAACTAGCAAAGATTGCAAACCATAAAAGTGGAATCGCAAAACTAAGCCAAGCAGACTATAATTAATTTAGAATATATCATTATTCATAATTAGTTACCGAATAGCTTAATGGATTTGTATAAGAGTGATGAAAAAATCAAAAATTATCTTTATACTTGGATTTTACCTAATTTGTTTTCTCTTACATTTTTCAAATTGTAAAGATGGCAAAAGTGAAAAACCACCAATTAGTTTTGGGTCCATTCTAAGTGACAATTCGCCGAATGAGAATCGATGGCAAACGCCCACTGCGCCGATTGAAGTTGTTCCTTCACTTCCACCAGTGGGTTTTGGGAGTTCGGGACCGGAAGTCAGATTTCGCTATAGCGCTACTAGTGTAGATAGATACAAACCGATTGAACTTTTGTTTTCCGAGGCGATGGATTCCTTCTCGGTTGCAAATGCGTTATCTATTAAAAATCTAACTACCTCGAATGCAGTGCTAGATTTTAATCTTACCTGGACAAGTCCCCTCCACCTTTCAATACAATTTGGTAGCGAACTCTCCCCAAATACAACTTATGAGATAAAAATTGATCATCGTGCAACATCCATGGGGAATTCTATTTCCCTAAAACCTTTTCTTCAGACATTCACTACAGAAAAAAATATTGTAATGACTCGAAGATTGATCGTAAACGGCAACTTATCATACCCTTTAGCCACCGATAAAGGGATTGTGCTGGAAACTAACACAACAACATCGATTCAAGTTGAAGGGACAATTAATCATCCGGAAGACGTAAAAGAGATTTTATTTTGCAAATTGGGCAACATTCATTCGATGGATTCAAATTCAGTTATATGTTCTCCACAGGTTTCAATCGGTGTTCGAATCTGTAATTTAACCTGTCAGAACGTATATCAATATAACTTACTATCCTCTTCCGTAATACCGCCATCAGTCGGAACGAATCTTTATTACTTTCGTGTGGAAACCAAAGGGGGTAATTTTCTAAACTTTGGAGTCAATTTTCTCTATGGAAAAACTGCGTCCAATCCATCCCAACCATTACCAAAAGTGGCAAGTTTGCTGATTGGCCAAAATGAGGGAATCAATTCGATATCTCAACTAATAACAAATTATGCAAAAGGAGCCTTCACTCTCTTTGATACTACTTCAAGTTCAGATAAATCCTTAAATCAATTTATAGCAAAAAAAACAAATGTATTCCCAGGCAATCATTGCATTGCTTGGCCTACAAGTAAATTAGCAAACGCTCCCATACCGAACAAAATTGAATACCTAGAACGAATCGGTCCTTTTTGCGGAATCAGTGTAACAGGTGCGATCTTCGAAAGTTCTTTGTATCCAAGTGTAAACTATAAGGCCAAAGCAGATGTGTATATTACAAATTTAGAAGTGGATGAAGCAAGTTTTCCATCAGGCGACACAAACTTACGTTTCGGATTTGATGTTAAGAATGGACTTCTTGATATAAACATTTACGGTAAAAAAATTCGAGGGAAACTAGCACTTGTTGTAAAAGTTGAGGAAATTGAATTCTTTGATTATCTTTTATCATCTAGTCTTGTTTTTTTCGGACAAAATATAGTCGGAACAGATGGTAATGAAATATCTTTCTCGCTAAATGAAGATCCACCTAACGAAACTGAGAGAAAAGCGTTCATTCGGACTTCTCTTTCGGTAGATAATCATGGAAAAACGCAACTCACTGTTAGTCCATTTCGTTTTCCGGCAGATTTTAATCAAATTACAGATTGTTTAAGCCTTCCAATAAATATTTCGGAAACCGACTTTATTGAATGCAATCCTTTTGTTACTGAATGGTCGAATCATATCAAGGTAAACTCAATATCAGCAACTGGAGCAGTTTCTGCAATTGTTGCCGATATAGTGAATCAAAAAATCCCTACTCTAAAAATAAAGATCGTTCAGAATGTGCTAAAAGATATTGCTGAAAGAGTTTCACCCAATATTCTAAATAACATTTTGGGCCAACTGGATAGTGGTGTCGTATTTAATTTGCCAGACTACCTGCCAGCACCTTTAAATAAGGTTTCTCTTAAATTAAACGCTTCTTTAGAAGAAAATACCAATCTAAAACGAGAAAATGAAAACTTTGGAATAGAAGGAAGTTTACGAACTTCCTTACTTACATGCGTTAAAGATCAAGCCAACCGTTGCCCATGGGATGTTGGGTATATTAGAGCATCAACATCTATTGCACCCTATGGTAGTCCATCATTTATTGTTTCAAAAAATTCTGATACTCTACCATCAAATTTAAGCCGCTCCAGTGAATATCCTGGAATTTTAATGAGCATTCATCCTGATTTGTTAAACCAAGCCTTATATCATCTATGGTGGAATGGAGGCTTCCAATTCGATATCAACGAAAGTTTTGTACAGCAAATAAATCAATTTGCAGGCAATTCAACAATTCTTCGTCTAACAACATCTTTACTTAAAGCAGATCCAATCGTTACCATATTTGCTCCAGGACAAACAAATTTATCCAATTCCGCTGGAAGTATTTTCCCAAATGATGATGTAACAATTAGTATTTTACCCATTCAGCCAATTTATCTAGGGATTTCACAACTTACCGGGAATAGTTCGTTGGAGTTTCCAAAATATGATTTAGCTTTTGCAGACTTAGAAATTACAATAAAGGCAAAAAAGTCAGACCCATCTCGTCCTGCCTGTCCAGCTACTACTTGCAAAGATTTCTCAAGTTATACTATAGCAAAGGTTAGAATGAGTTTAAAATCAAAGTCTACTTTGAGTTTTGGAACGTATTCACTACCCTCTTGCCAAGGAAGTTGCAATTTCTCTAGCTCCATTCTATCTTCCATAGGCAATCCAAGCATACGACTGGTAACAAGCACGCAGATTGGAGATCTATTTTATCTAATTGAACCACTTGAAGGCGAAATCAACAATCCTCTAGCACTAAAACCTTCTGGTATCAAAGAAATCGTAGATCCATTGGTGAAATCATTGATAATTCCACTTCTAAATAATATAACGCGAGATATTCCATTACCAAAAGTTCGAGCTTGTGGATTGGATCTTTATAATTTAAAAGCACTACCGATTCCTGGAAATAGTAATGAAAGTAGTGTTCTAATACATTCAAACATTCAAAATATTCTATTTACCGGAAGTTGCAGATTATGAAGAAAATTTTTTATATTTTTATCTTAATAACGATCAATTGCAACGGCAATCAATCTCAAAATAATTCCTTAGCGACGTTGCTTCAATCTTTAGTAGGCCAAACATTTTCCGCACCGGTTACAGTTTCACAAAGTTCTGACTTTAGTAATATAACTCCTCCAAATCCCAATGATGTCGTGATTGCAGTGAATTCTGGTGTAATTCCGACACTCCCACCAAATTTAGATTTAAGTTTTGTATCGGCTCCAGGTGGTAGTGGGGCATTGATACGATCATTAAAATTGGAGATTGATAATCTTGAATATACAAACGCCTCAGTGTTTAATTTTGGAGATAAGGAAGTTCGAAGTCTTGAAAAAAAAATAGTCCGCATAACCAATTCAGGAACTGACTCGTTAAATCTTGTAAAAGTAGAAGTCTCATCTTCGTCGGAACAGTTTCGATTTATCAACTCATTTTCCTATTCAGGAAATACGCTCGTTACACTATCCCCAAATCAATTTGTAATGTTTGAACTTCAATTTGAGCCGAACTCTTCCGGTTCAAAAATTGGAAGTCTCAAAATTCTATCTGATGATAAAAATATTCCTGAAAAATTATTAGAGATAAAAGGAAGTGGGACGATTTCGCCTAATGCGATTATAATGAAACCTCAACATGTTGTCTCTAGGTCCGAACCAATTATTATTGAATTTTCTCATTCAATGGATAAATCGTCTATTTGTCCAGAGAATGAACCAAATAATTCTTTTCCAGGGACTAATGTCCACGGCGGAAATCGAATTCGAATTTCTAAAGATCTCAATACTAACAATTTTGATGTTTCTGGTTACTGTTATTGGAATACTTTCAGACAGTTGGTAATCGATCCTCTTGAAAATTTGGATCCAAATACTAGATACTATTTGGACTTAACAGATGCTCGCCTTTTTAATTCAACAACTGGACTCAATTGTGTTCGGCGAGTTGATGAGAGTAATTGCCCTGGTTCCAACAAAACCACCAGTTTTGTAACCGAGCCATCTTTCCAGTTTAACGTAGTCATAAATTCAAATTATCCAATTCATCCTACAAATAATTCAAAATCGGCAATCATCAATCAAACAAATGTTTCCCAAGTTCAAATTGAAACATCTATATCAGATGTTATTGAAGCCGATCAAATCATTCTAAAAAAATTGAATAATCCTCCAACCTCGGACTTTATCCAATGGAATCCTAGTTTAAATTTATCGACGATCAGCCAATCAACTTTACGCCCAAGCCAAGGATCAAACACATACTATATAGATATCAAAAAGGGTCCCAAACACTACTATAGAGTGTTTGGATTTATGTATGGAAAAACAGCATCTGATCCCACAGTTCCCATAGATTCTATAGCCAGGATCAATATAGGCAATGGCATCAATGGAATAGATCGTATTGGGAAGTTACTTGAAAGACTTTTTAAATCCAGCGGAAATCTTGCACCTTCGTCAGACAACTTCCGTATTGCTGGTAAGAATTTTAGCGAACCTTATGCGGAGTTGACAGGAACGACTAGTTCAAACTGTGCGAGAATTAAAGTCACAAATGTTACCAATATTCAAGTTGGTCATGTGCTTCGCGGTGCCTCTCTTCCTCCAAATAGCTTCGTTACTGAAATCATTTCTGCAGGCTCGATTGGATCAGGCGATGGATGTCCAAACAATTCGACATTTAACACTGCTCCTTTGATTCGATTGAGTCGACCAGCTAACGATGGATTTGGGTCGACTGGATCAAACATTAAGATAACTACAGGTCCTGATTTTGGAAAATTAGCAAATATCACAAATGGCTCAAACCAAATCAGTTTTGTAAATTCATCAGAAATTTTTCCAGGTGTTTATATCAATCATCCCAATCTACCGGCCGGGACCACAATCATTGGAAATATAAATGAAAATCTTTGGACTCTTTCTAATATAAGCTCTGCTAGTCTATCCAATACTACTGTTACCATCGGAAAAAGTTTTATGCAAAATCCAAAACGAACTGGGAACGTATTAACTGGTATTGATGCATTAGGTCAAAATTGTCTTTCAAATCCGAACGATTTTGGAACTGCAAAAGAATTGAACCATCTCCTTTCCATTGGACCTTTTTGCCGAATCTCATGGTCGTGGGGTGGGTTTATTGCAAATGGTCGATCTGATGTTTATGTAACGAATATGACTATTGAGAATACCGCCAATGGAACACCTGATAATAACTTATTGGTAAATTTGATTCCATCTCAAGGATCATCATCCAATGGACAATTGAATATCAACCTCAATGGTAAACGATTGAAGGGAACACTTCGTTTGTTTATGCATTCAGGTGGAGGACTGGCGGGTGGCTTGGCAAATGGAGCAGTTTACGATGTGGATTTTTTAATGAGTCCGGGAGGTGGGTGCAATTCTGGGTCTGACTTTTTAAATTATAGCACATCAACTGGTTTTCATTCTGCCTCTGCCATGACATCATTGTCTATTCCTGATTCGAATGGATTGATAGGATTAAACATCATCAATCCCAACGCATGGAGAAATAACGAATCAGCTACGGAATTCAATGTTTCAAATTGGGATGCCAATATATGTGCATACAACGTTCGTACCATTAAACCTGGAACTTTTGATAGCATCATTCAAGCCGTTTTGGAATCAGTAATTCCAGGAATTCAATGGCGAGTCGTACAAGGAGTAATTAGAGATACAATACAAACAGTAACACCTAATATAATAAATGCATTATTTTATCAATTAAGAAAAGATTCAAATGCAAATGGTATTGATATAGATTTACCTGACTTTCTCCCTCCCCCATTTGATCGAACAAAAATCAATTTAGGTGTAAACTTAAAACAAAATTCATCAAATCGAATCTATAGTGATGGCATGGATTTGTCCGGATCAATTTCAGTATTAGTTTGTCAAAAGTTAAATTCTAACTCATCCAACTGTGTTGATCGAAACACTTTGGATTCGAAACCCGAGACTCCGCATATTGGTTCGGGATATGTAAATAGTTTTCTATTATATTCGAATGGTACCGCACCTCGGTCACAGCTTAACAAATCCACCGTAAACGGAAATCAAGGAACTGGTAGAATCAATCAAACCGATGGATCTGGTGTTTTGCTCTCGCTACATTCGGATGCAATCAATCAAACGTTATATCAGCTTTGGTGGAACGGAGTATTAAATCTAAAACTCGATCAGAATTTTGCAGATAAAATTCGTAATTTCAGAGGAAGCAACGATCGAGTTTTTCAAATCTTCCAAACTCTGTTAAAAGCAAATTCTATCTTAAAGGTTTTAGCACCTGGAAGGAATAAAATACATTTTAGAGATAGGAATGGTATTTTGAGAACGGTGCAAAGCACTGATGATATCATAATTCGAGTTGAACCATTATTGCCACCAAATGTATATTATTCGAATCCTTCATTGGCCAGTACTAATTTTAATAAAAAAACACCTCTTCTTGATTTAGAATGGTCTGATCTGATACTCAGGATCTACGGAAAAAATGGATCTGAAGAATATCTCCTTACCTCTTTAAAGATCGGTATTTCAACAAAATTGTTGTTAGGAATGTCTAAATTCACTTCTGGTGTCGGTTGCCAAGATTTAAATCCTGAAAAGTGCATTGGAAATGAAAATCCGTATTATAAAGTCTCCGCAATCCAACTAAATCTATGTGATGACAATAATCTGATAGACATTGAAAATTCAGCGGCACCTCAAAGTAGCAGACGAATAGATTGTGACTCACATCGCACAGGTTTCAATGATTCGATTCCCAATAATGATCTCGACTTATTTTATGTTTTAGAAGTTCTCGAATCAAACGTTGACAATCCTTCCGGATTAAATTCAGAAGGTATTAGAGAAGTATTTGATCCAACAATTCAAAGACTAATTATACCAGTTTTGAATTACGTTTTAGAATATATACCTCTCGAAAAAAAGAACCCTAACCTTTTTGTAGATTCTAGCTACATTTCGCCTAACTATTCATACGTTAGCGGAAGGAAGGAAGATCCAAATGCTACTGGAAATAAATTGTCTGCAAATTGTGGACTTCGTTTAAACGATATTAACGCTTTGCAGTATTCAATAGATTATTTTAATAATTCGGCGGTGGTGACTGAAACTTCACCTTACATTCTAATCAATCTTAAACTTTCCGACTATCAATTTTGGGGAAACTGTACTCTCTAATGAAACGGTCGAAATTTATAGCTACGATTTTACTCTTTGGCTTCAATCTATTAATTCATTGTAAGGGAGAAAATGTAGATTTCAAAGACAAAAATATTTTTTGGGATGGATTATTTGGTCAAAGTGGAATTTCATTATTTAATCTTTTTGATGAATTCCCTGCCTTAAAAAATGGGCTCTCGAAACTTCAACCAGAAGAATTCAACTTTCAGTTGAATCGCTCCTTGGAACCATTAGGGACATCACTTCCTGATTCACTAACATCGCTTAGTTCATTATTTAAAGAAAACCATAATGCAATCAAAGTTAACTTCAATTTCCTTTCGAATGAACTTAAGTATTTACGTGAATCGAATACAAATCTTTTTAATAGAACTACAAATGTTTTTGAAAAAATCAGAATTTCACCTGGCTTTCTCATACCAACCCTCATACCAATTTCAAATGAATCTTTAAAAGCATTACTCCAATCTAAATCCGAAAAAGACCTATCCGAAGACATTGAAAAGATTCAAAGCATTTTGATAGCACCAGATTTCATTTCGTTTGTAGAGAGTTTAGAAGACATATTTTCAAAGCTCCTTCTTAAAAATACAAACTCAAGAGCTGGATTAACGAACATTATTTACGGGATATTCCAATATAAAAACCCAGAATTAATAAATTCAATCTTTGAAACAATTGGTGGAATTGGCGATGGTTTTGCTCAATTAGCAGGGAGCGGAACTGGCTTTAAGTCTTCTGGAGCAACCATCAAAGAACTAATCATTAATTTTGAATCACATTTCTCAGAAAATGGTTCAAACTTCACATCAATAAATTCTTCTATGAATCACTCTACCCAGTTGCGGTTTGTCATTCGAGATCTATTATATCATTTACGAAATGTAGTGATCACTCCTCCGAATTTAATTGATAGCTCGTCAAATTCTTTGTTTGATAGTATAGCCGTAAGCTATCAAGAATTAGGTTTTACTTCTTCCTTAAACCGAGTCAACGCTTCATTTCAAGAGATGATGGTTTTAGACTTTCAAGGAAAGAATCGAACATTAGATGCAAGCTCCGATTCTATATCACTGTTGGAACACCTCATCTTCATACTTGGAGTTGTAAACGAATTTGGTTACTTTTGGTCAAATGATCCAGCTAACCCACAAATTGAATCGGCTTCTGGAGGAATATTAACCATCGGCGATTCACTTTTCAGTATGGCATCAAAATTGGGATCCATCGGAGTTGTTGTAAAAAATGCTAATGCAACTATTGGATCTCGCATACTTTTTTTAGACAATCAAGACTCTGCCATTTTGGTGGGCGACAAAGTGTTATCTCTAGGAATTCCATCCGGCTCAACTGTAATATCCACAACTTCTTCTTCTATCGAAATCTCCTCTAACACAACGGCTAGTTTTCAACAAACGCCGATTACGTTTAAAAGGAGTGCCTCGATTTCTAATTTAGGAGTTTCTGCAGTGCTATGGAATTCAAGTCTATCCGGTAGAGTCAAAAGAGATGGTCAAGCCGACACATTGAGTTTAAATACGCCAGCACTCTCTCGCGTAGAAAATAACCAAATCATCTCTCGTAACAATGACCCAATTTACTCAAAAACCATCCCTTGGATTTTAGCGAATTTAAGTGCAACTCTTTATTCTGGTCAAGGCCCATATTATAACCCAAAACGAAAAAATGAATTTGGTCAAATTATAACGCTTGATAATCGGCCGTATCGCGATTCCGAAGGGAATGATTTAATTTTTAAACAAAATTGGAATACTTCACGTTATAAAATTGCAGTTAGAAATGCGAATAATAATGAAATACGTTATGCTGGTATTGGAGGATTGCAATACCAATCCTCAGATGCAAGCTATGGAAGTTTTTATTCCATACCTGAAATGCCAATTTCAGAAAATGATAGAAGTGTTTCTTCCGATGAAGAAGCCTTTTACAAAAATTACCTTTGGTTTCTAAATAATAAACGCTTTGTATTAGTACTTCCAGTAGCATTGGAAGCCTTGGGAGATTCAGTTCAAGATGCAGTTTATGTAGTGATTGTAGCGAACGGCTTAAAAGGTCTAATTAATGTTAAACCTTTCTGCAATGCATCTCAATGCAATGAAAACGATAGTGGAAGATGGAATTTAGCGAATACCCAAATTAAAGACAATTTTAAAAATGAAGGGAATCTACAGAATTTTTCAAACATAGCCGGGGATTCTGTCTTTTTACTAGAAGTATGGGGCTACGGTATCAGTGCGAATGAATCAACTAATTTTGGCTTTGTCGATGACACCACATTCCAACAAGTTTTCAGATTATTATTTTCAAAATTTGGAAATCCAAACCAATTTTATGGGCTAATCCCTCCGGCCATTTCAGTTCAATTTTCCGCTATCGAGAAATTGGGATTTTTATCAAACGCAAACGTTAACCTTCAGAACATAGATCAATATTGGAATCAAAGAAATCATCTGCTTCCACTAGTAGCCTCTTTTGCAAAGGCATGTGTGCGCACATCAAATTCAACTTCAAATCGAAATTCATTTCTAATTTTAACTGATTTGATTCAAGTATTAAATCGTCCATTTATTTTTGATGGAATCGATCAAACCGCGCAAGGTGATACGAATGATACAGCCTATCCCAATCGATCTATTACCATACGACAGTTTAGGATTCGAGGTTATGCGGGAAGTTTTGGAATGCGTTCACCTAGCATGCCAAGTCCTTCGCTCTATTATCCAAATATAAATTTGCGTTCCCCATTATCTTTTTTAATTGAGAATCAAAGAAAATGGAATGATGGAATCTTAAATGCATTAAGTAAAGGGAGTGCATTAAATTCATTATTGAAATTTCTATATTATTTCGGAGAAACAAACTCAGAAAGTGCAAAACAACAAACAGTGATCGGATTCCAGCAATTAGCCTATGAATTCCGCCTAAATTCCGAACTTCCAAATTCAAATCAGCATTCATTGGATAACTTCGCATTAGATTTAGAACTTTTTATTAAGCGTTGGGTTAGGACTCGCGGGAACAATCCGAACTCAGCCTCGTATGCTTCTATGGACAGCTTAGAAACATTTATGGCCAATATAGTAAATAATAATTCTCCACATTCTTATTCTCAGAAACTCAAAAGTGCCTGCCTTATTTTAAAAGAAGCGAACTTAAAGGAAGGTGACATTCGAGATTTTCTCCAGTGGATTGGGCAAATTTTTGAAACAGAATCAGGAGAAAAAAGACGTGCACTTAGCATTTTTCTTAGTCAAAAAATTCCATTATTGTTTAGTCAAATGAATGGACAACTTCGGCCCCTACTGCTTACCCTGGAATCCCTAACAAGGTCAACATTCTTCATGGAATATTTTTATAATAAAGTTAGAAGCGACTTTACTTCAAAGGATATCTGGCAAGATTGGGAACGCTTTTTTTCAAGCAGGATGATACAAATGAGAAGTAATGATAAAAATGATTTGTTGTTCAGTATAAGTGAAATCTGCAAACTTTTCTCCGATCTGATCCGTGCACCGAAAAAACCCATGAATACTGAATATTGGTTTTCTGATCAAGTAAATCGATACAATGAGCTAACTATTTTCGATCGATTCAATTTCATATTTTCGAAAAAGTAGATGTGTTATAGAATCGTTTGGGTCATTACCTATTTACTTTTATATGCTCAATTGGAAGCAGGTTCTTACGGAGATGTGTATGGAGCATTTCCGAGGCAAGCTTCAATGGCAGGGGCGGTGTCTTCCTTTGTAAACAATAGTTCATCACCTTATTATAATGTGGCTGGTCTTGCACGTGCAAATGAACAAGAGCTATTGCTTCTAAACAATAAAATAGAATCTAATTCATCGAATAATACTTCAACTGAACCAAAAGATCAGCAAAACATTAAATCGAACAATCCCGATAAAGTGGAAAATGATCCACAAAAAGCAAATCCTCAAAGTACTCGTTCTAGATTTCACGAGGTAAGTATATCCTATAATTATGTAGATCCTAAAATTTCTACTAATCTACAAAGGAGGGAGAGACTTTCAGAGACCAATGATCATTATGCGACAATTGGACTAACGTATGATTTAAATGAGATATATGATTTCAATAGGAATGTACGATTTGGTTTGAATATTATCACGCCAGCCTCTGGAAATATTTTAACGATTAATGACCAAAACCCCAATGTTCCTAGACCGATTCAATCGGGAGCCGCAAATGAAAGACCTACGATTACTGGTGGTTTAGCTGTTGAAGTATGGAAAGACCACTTGTATTTGGGCTTGGGATTTACGGCCTTTGCCCGAGGTGGTGGTTCCATATTGCTAAAAAATGTTCCGATCTCTCCAGAGCAGACAACACCTGACCAACAAATCATCTTACAAATCAAACCAATAATAAATCCAATTTTTGGTGCACAATTCCATTGGCAGAAGTTTGATTTAGGATTGTCTTATAGACGAGAAACTTTTTTATCTGTTGATCCTTTACCTGCACGAGCACAGACAACTTTATTAGGAATACAGTTAGACTTAGATATCGCCTTGTTAGACTTATACCAACCAAAAGTTATAACAGGAGGTGTTTCTTATCGATTGAAAGATAATATTCGATTGGCGATGGATGTGAATCTAGAACGATGGAGTGAATACAAATTATCCAGAACCAAGCTGACTTATAACGAAGGTCCACAAGTTAAAGATACAACAAATGTACGCTTAGGCTTGGAATACCAGTGGAAACAAGATATCAGTTTTCGAATCGGATATGCTAGAAGACCAAGTGCTATCGGTGATATAACGGGCAGGACAAATCTATTAGATTTCGATCGAAATATTTATACATTTGGCTCAAGTTATACCATAACAGAAAAATCATTTAAGATTTTTTCAGGGTTGAAAAAGGCCATCCTCTTAGATTTTGTAATTGATTATCAATCATGGAGCCCACGTGAAATTTCTAAGAATGCACCTAGTCCGGACAATCCGAACTTTAGCTTCGGCGGAAAGGCTTTGCATTTTGGCTTCGGTGTTACGACATTTCTTTAAATCAAAAAGTACAATTGAGCAAGTCCGACAACGGCACCAAGCATTGCACCTATAATGATTAGTAGGAGCTCATCTTCTTGAAAAGCAGAACGTAAAATCGATTCAAAGTCCTTTGGAGGCAGATGTATCATTTTTGTGGTCATCGTTTTTTCCAAATCTAATGTTTGAAATAAATATCCCTCTAGCTCTTTTGCATTCACAATTGTTGCCTCTGTCAGAGAACGAGCTATCTGCATCCTTGATTCTTCGTAATGTTTCCATTTACCAGATGCCAAAATTAGCGGTTTTGTTATCGTCGCAATTTTATCGATTTGAGTAGAAATTTGAGCCTGAATATCTTCTAACAAAAGATCTGCGGCTTTACCGTATAACAGTTCTTCAAGTATATTGGAAGGGCTCAATATCTTTTCAGATACTATTTTTGCAAATGCACTTGAAACCTCTGGTTGCCGTTTTAAAAATAGACCCTGGTATTTCCAAGCAAGATATTGTTTGGGTTCTAAAGGGCGAAAGATCATCTCGATTGCCAGATAATTAGTAAGGTAACCTACCAAGACACCTTGAAGAGGAAGAGTCCAAGGAATAGGCCACAAATACCAAAAAACCATCTGTAACAAACCTAAAAGAAATCCAAAAATAAATCCAGATCTCTCTATAAATAAAAATTCTGGCCCACCAACCTTTTGAAACATTTCAACAATCAGAGATACATTACTTCCCGTTAACTTACGATAAACGAGATTTTTTATATCGAGTCTCGAGTTTATATCTTTATGTAAATCAAAAATAATATTTCGAATTATGGTTCCACTACCTTTCTTCACTTTTGCCAAAATCTCATCTTGAATCATTTTTGGGATCTTTGTCCATAGATTTGGTTCTATACCATTCGCAAATTCTATTGTTGCATCCAAGATGATTGGCTCAAGGGAAGGCATGATCTCCTTCTCCGCAACAACCGCATCTACTTTTTGAACTAGATCATTTAAATTTAATAATTTTTCAGTGATGACCTCGACGAATTTAGTTCCGATTTTATTGGCTTTGCGAGGTATGATTCCCTGCCATCCTAAAAATGGAGGAATCCCCCAAAATGAAATTGGATAAAAAGTCATTTTTAGCGCTACCCAATTTGTAAACCAACCAATAAATCCGTAGGTAAAGGGTATTTGGGCAATGGCAATCCAAACAAATATGTTTTCATCCATAATTTTTCTTTATTCCATATAATTAATTTATTCTAATTTAATAATATAATAAATAACTCTAATTTCCCTGTTTAAACAAATCAGTAAGATAATTCAAACCTTCAAATAGATCTAACCAACCTGACTCTTCTTTTTCTTTCGATTTAAGAAACAATGCACCTACAAAGAAAGCCAAAAATGCCTTCCCTCCCTTTCCCTCGGTATCACGAGGGAAAAATTTTGTTAGGGCGCTTTGATAAGAAAATAGCGAATCATCCACCAATTCTATTAGTTCCTCCGATTCAACTAAGTGACGTTTCACGTCCACGGCCAATAGAATTAAATTTAAGAAATGACCTTCACGTCCTGAAACAAAATTTAGAATGTCCATCATATTTGCATTTTGATCTGAAAGATCTTGAATCGCTCGGGCATCTGTAGAAACAAGGAGACGGACCATGGAAGAAAATAGTATCTCCTTTGTTGGGAAATAATGATATAACGTCCCCGTTGAAACACCTAATTCTTTTGAAAGTTCACGCATAGAAACGGAAGCCACCCCTTTTCGAACGAATATGGGCATACTCTTGGTTAATAGCTCCGTCCTATACAAATCATGGTCTACTATCTTTGGCATAGACTATCACCAGTCTTTTTTAGAATCACATACACTCTGTCTAGCATGTCTTTTTGGCTAGAAACTTCAAGCTAGTTTCTTATTGAATTGTTTTGCAAACAAAACAAAATTTTATCCTAATCTTTAGTTTGAGAATCCAATTGATAAATTCAAAATAGACTGTCTTTATATTTCCATTCGAGATTGGGCTTCAATTTTTTTGCCCAAAATATAATATTATTAATACATTGAATTCCGAAATCAGCCGTATAAAATTCATTGAGTATATAAATACTCATGATTAAAGTTTTGTTATTTTCAATTTGTAAAGATGTACCATCTGCAATATCATTACTGATGGCAAAAATTTCCTTATAAAAATCCAAAGGCATCGTTTCTGGAATGGTAATTACTGGAGCAAAAATATTGACAGTACTCACTTTGTCGTTTGAATTTTCGATAGAAGCTTCTTTTTCCCGAACAATTACATATTGTCCATTATTTTCTAACAAAAACCACTGATCCTCTTCTTGCCAAGCATCTACGGGCTCTATCCCAAGTATTTTTAGGGTTTGTTCGATTTTTTCTTTCGTTGTTATCATAAATATATTTCAGATTTCCTTCGACGTAATTAATCTCGTTTGTATAAACTTTGCAAGGCAAATTTGTATATCTTCAAATTGAAATAAAAGTATAGTACTGATTTTTATATTCTCGTATTGAAACTGTCACAAACATCCTTTACATTGTTGCCATGAAAAGCAATGGATTAGGCTCAATCTCCAGTTTGTTTCCCTACCGTTTGGTTCTAGATTACGAAGACAGAACCTATCCAATGGATATAATCTATGTTTATCGTAATTCTGTGTTTTTAAAAACATACGATCGATTCCAGAAATATTGGTCTGATCGAATTTCTGGAATCTTGATCAACACGAAAGATATCATAAGTTATCCGGTCTCAGGCATCATTCGAGGTTTGCGCCCTCTTCGCAAGAAAGGTGATGACCTAGATTTCGATAGCAATGAATGGTTTGTCGAAATCGAAATTCAAAATCCCGAAGATATTCCGAGAGAGTGGGTCACATTTTCACTTTCCTAAATATAGATGTATTCAATGAGAAAAGAGTGGAGCGAAGTTAGATCGCATTTAACGAACCAATTCGTTAAGAAATCTCAAATTTCAAATCCACGCATTCGAAATATCATTTCCATATACTTTTGACAAATACGTCCAGGACATCATCACATCAATTTTATCTCAGTTCCCAATTGTCACGATTCAATTGGTAAACAAAACATCGGTCCTCTCCAAATTGGCGTTTCTCTAAAAACTGAAAACCCAGTCTTTCATAAAAACGATGAGCCCTTTCATTGGATTCAAGTGGATCAATGAGTATCGACTTGACATCCAAAGATGCAAAACAATGTTCTATTGCCAATCTCATCATTTCTGTTCCATATCCTTTGCCAAGATGATTTAGATCTCCAATCCAAATATCAATGGCGCGCAAATGGTCTGGCACTTCGCCCCAATACCGGCTCTCTTCTTTTGCAGGATCTATGATTTGAATGAATCCAATTGGACGCCCCTCCAATTCGGCAATGAACTGATCTCTCCAATCAACATCTCTAATTAACTCTTGTTCCCATTGCCAGTCATCATTAGGGTCAGATTCGATGACATGTGGTTCTTCATCCCATTTTTGTAGAATGGCTAAATCGGAAATAGAGGCTTTACGAAGACTGATACAATTTTGATACATAGTTATTCAATCCCTTACTTTTTTAAGTTGATTATATTAAATGGAATAATTAACATTTCCTTCGAATGCGTATTCATGAGTGACTTGTTTCTTTCACTAATTAGGCTTATCGATTTGTGCTCAGCGTATGCAAAAAACCGTTTTTCCAATTAGGGAAAGTTTTATCAATTATTCAAAAACAGCTTACAAAATGCAGTCAATTAAATTTACTTTGTTATACGCTCTCTGTATTTATTTTAGTCTCTTTGGAATGCTTGGTGCGGAAAATAAAGATCTACCCGAAAAGTTCATACAAAAAGGACGTATACTTTATGACATCGCACTCGGTCTCGAACAAGTTGAAAATTTATCTGCAGGAAATGACAAGGCATCACAGAGTTATTTGCGTTATTTGGTTTCTGACCCACTTGAGTATAAATTATTTGGTTTTGCCGGGATCCAAGATTCCAATAAAAAAATAGGAGTCACCGGAAATAACCAAAAGATTAGTTTGGAGTATTTGTTCCATGATTGGATCGGAATCGGAGGCACTCTCCAGAATTCTTTTATAACCACTTCAAACTTAAGTAAGAATGATACAGAGCTGAATACGAGACAATACCAGGACATCCAACTAACCGCAATTTTTTTTCCAGAACTACAACAAGGTTCTGATCTTTACAATGTTTATGGACTTTCTCCGGATAAAAATCAAATCGAAAGCATTCGCACTTATGACTATGATTTAACCTTTCACGTCCCAAACCAAGGGAACCTCGATACATATTTCCGTATTTCGGCGGGACGGGGGTTTCTAACAGCCGATCTTATCGGAAGGACTGGATGGTCTACCGGTGTTAGGTGGAGAACAAGTGAAAAATTTTTCCTGGAATCAGATATCTATCAATCTCGACTTCTTTCAAAAAACTCATCCGGAGAAGAGAACCAATATTTGGAAAATGGAATTCGTTTCGGGATGGGATTTTTTTCAACTTGGCCTCCAGTCACGGCAAAGTAAACTAAGCTTACATTTGAACGACCGAAACTTTTCCTTTCCAGTCCCCCGCCAATTTCTGAAGCTCAAGAATCAAATATTGCTGTGCCGTAAAGAAGTTGGCATGAGTGTAGACGAATCGTCGAATAATCTAGCAGATCCCTCAATCTGCGAACGGAGTTTTGCCGATAATTGAGAGAGGGTGTGACACAATGGCCAGTTTCAAACCAACTAGTTTCTGGTACAGGTTTTGCATAAAGGGAAGTTTATGGAAATAGATTTAAGCAACGGAGATTTTGAGTACGACGGCAAAGATTTAAAACTGAGCGTAAATAACGTTCCAGAGCCTCATCCATTTCCAGATGGCGCAGTTGTCACCGTCATAGGTGATATCAATCTTTACTCGGCTCAGGCAATCATGGATGTGATTGATCGATTGATCGCCATCGAAAAACCAAAGATCTTTCTGGATCTCTCAGAAGTAAATTACATTGATTCGTCAGGACTTGGAGTTTTCATCAGCTCCCAGATCAAACTGAAAAAAATTGGTGGATTCTTACGATTGTTTTCGCCTTCTAAGTCGGTGGGATATGTACTGACCCTAACCAAACTTGGAAATTTCCTTCAAATTCATGATGATTTTACTGAGGCAGTGGAAAGCAAACCGTAACAGTCATCTTGATAAAGTAAATCTGTCATCAAATGCCTTATCGAATTCAATTTAAGAAACGTATCACCAAGGCAATCCTTGCTCTTTTAATCCTAATTTCTACAGAGGCATGTCTTTATAACCCAATTATCAGAAGTTTACTCTCTTCTGATCTACCCAATGATAACAATAATTTTCTTTCCTTGCTGTTGTTGGGTCCTAACTCAGGTTCTCTTGCGACATCTGCGCCGGAAAGTATATCCTATGGATCAATTCGTACTTTCAGACTGGTTCCTGATGTAAGTTTGAACCTACGCCCCACAGTATCGGGCGTAGTCGATTCTTGGAGTATCTCACCCTCTTTGCCTTCTGGCTTAAGTTTTGATACGGCCTCTGGAACCATATCTGGTGCCCCGAATGCATCTTATTTCTCAACTGGTTTCCCATTAACGACCTTCTTAATCAAAGCAACGAATGCCTTAGGCTCTACCGAAGTGAGTATCGAAATTCAAATTGTGGCTTCAGGCGGAACGGTATGGACGGTTTTGCACGGTGTTACAGGAAGAAATACAGGCGGTGGGACAGGTTCTTTATTTTTTGATACGGCGACAAACAGTCTTTATTCGGGAGGATTTACGACTGGGAGTTTGGATGGTGCTTCCAATCCTTATCCAACTGTTCAAACTGCATTTGCAACAAAGTATGATTTAAATGGAAATAGAATTTGGACTCAAATCGTACCTTTATCGTTAGGTGCTTTCTCTCAAACCGGCCTTGCCTTAGATTCCACTGCGAATGTAATCATCTCCGGAACGACGTTTGGTGCAAATACAGGTCAATACGATAGCATTCCACTCACAACTGATCAAAATCTTGGAATCACCAAATTTGACAGCAATGGCACAAAACTCTGGTCAGTGGCAAAAGCGGGGACGGAGCTTGCGTCTTCAGGTATTGCTACAGATTCTTCTGGGAATATCTTCAGCACAGGAAATGTAAAGAATAACCTAGACGGAGTTACTAATTCTGGAAGCACGGACTCGGCTGTCACCATGATCAAATATGATGCAAGTGGTCTGCAAGTGGGACTTCCTACACTTGTCGGAAATGGATTTGGAGCGATTGGATGGCATAACGAAGGTTATGGTATCAATATGGACTCATTGGGCAATCTCTGGACTTCTGGAATGTCAATGTCAACCAATACCTGTGCCACAGCAAATGGACAACGGACAATCGTTTTATACAAATTTAATAGCTCGATGGCCTACCAAACATGTTATTCCTTGGCTTCTTCTCCATCAACTGATAACTTAAATTTTGCTTTCGCGCCGATTTCAGATCCATCAAACAATGTTTATATCACGGGTTATACTAGCTCAGACTTAGACGGCTTGACAAAAGTTTCCACGGCGGCATCGGGATATTTTGACGCATTCATCGCAAAGTTTGATTCATCGGGTACGTTAGTTTGGAAAAGGCAACTTGCAGTCCTTGGTAATACGGATACAAGAGCCTACGCCATCGTTCGTTCACCGGATAATTTTTATTACATTACAGGATATACGAATGCAAACCTAAATGGAGAGATCCTAAATGGAATACAAGATCTATTTGTTGCAAAGTACGACTCATCTGGAACACTCATTTGGGTAAAACTCATCGGATCTACTGGATCAACTCTCCAAGGCAACGGCCTCGCATTTGATACCAACAATACACTGTATGTATCGGGTATCTCAAATGGAGATGTGGGCGGTGTGACAAACCCAGTCAAACCGAATAACGCCCATATTTTGTTGCGTTTTGTAAAGTAATATGATCAAGATACGAAATATAGTTTCTATATGACTCATTCTAACATGTATGAAATCTTAAAACAGAGAATCCAAAAAGAAATCTCCTTATCTGATAAAGATTGGGCATTGTTTGTGCAATACATTCGCTATCAAGAATTGCAAAAGAACGAGATTTTACTTAGATCAACTGAAAATGCTAACTTCGTGATCTTTTTGGTTGAGGGCATTCTTAGGATTTATAATCATTATGAAGGTAGAGAGTTTACTCGAAATATATTCACTGATGGAGATTTTTTTACTGAAAGCGGGAGTTTTTTTAGCAATCAATCTCTCGGTTTCCAAATCGATGCCTTAGAAGACTCTAAGGTATTTTTGTTACCTAAAGATGCAATCCTTGCTTTAGAAAACCAATCACGCGAATTTTCTAACTTTTTTAGAATTCAATTGGAAAGAGCCTTGGTTTTTTTAACCAAACGTAGCTTAGACAACCAAAAAACAGCTCTAGAACGTTTTTTAGAATTTAGAAAATTGAGACCTTCGCTTGTAGGAAGAGTGCCTCAATACATTCTAGCCTCTTACTTAAACCTCACCCCAGAGGCATACAGTAGAATCCAAAAACAAGCACTGGGAATTGATCCAAATCAAGAAAAAGGCGAAAAAGCTTAACTCAGATCATCGAATCCTAGATTGTCTAATGCTATCTTTATAGATCAGTGAGGGTCTATGAAGACAATTATAACTACATTGATTACATTCGTATTCTTAGTCGGTACGATTTCAGCAGAAGAAAAAAAATGGGCAGTGGAATCCGAACTCATACAACCATTTCTACCAACTATCCAGATCGGAAAACTCCAAGTGACAAGAACCATCTGGGGAGATTGGAACAAGGAACATGGCGAACTAAAATTAGGTGCATTTTTACGTCCGAGAGTTAAACACGATGTGGTTGATATCATCGATGAATATGCGGCTTCCATTGGATATCGACATTATTTTAATGAAAATTGGAATATCGAAGCAAACTACTACCTCGGTTATGTATGGGCAGACAATAACAAATGGAATCGTCGAAATCTCGGACCATATGCTCTGCTAGGTGACACACCTGAAATTAGAGCTTACGCATACCAACAGGTAGAGAAGGATTATGAAGGGAGGGTTCAATTTGCTGAAGCCTTAATCGGATATCGATTTTTACTAAATGAAGAGAAAACTATCTATATGATTCCACAATTTGGCGTATTGCACGGATTACATGGTTCGGGCATAATTGGTCCTAGAGACGGAAAAGAAGAAACATTTATAGTAGGAAATCTTTTGATTGGACTCA
Source organism: Leptospira sp. (assembly GCA_027531445.1). GTDB lineage: Bacteria > Spirochaetota > Leptospiria > Leptospirales > Leptospiraceae > Leptospira_A. The sequence continues at coordinate 7,515 of JAPZRK010000089.1, read as the reverse complement.
GGTTTTAGAATCTCGCAAACATATTCTTTTGAGTTTAGGGTTGTGGCAGTCTCGGCAACCCTAAATTCAAAATACAACCTTGTAGGCTTGGACTTTATTACTAATTCCTTTTAGTTCAAGAAGTTCGAGTGGCTCACATTTAAATTGATCTTTAACAAGACGGTAGGTTGCCTCTGAAATCACAACTCCACCAGGGATACCATTGCTCTCGAGTCTTGCGGCAAGATTGACATTATTTCCAAAAATAGTATAAGTTAAATGCGAAATCGATCCGAAGTTTCCTACCGTACAAATGCCTGTTGAGATACCAACTCGAATCTTTAATTCTTGATTGATTCCTTTTCGCTTCCATTCGGCTTCGATGGATGGAATTTTTTGTTGCATTTCAATGGCCATCGCAACACAGGAGCTGGCATCCTGGACTTCACCATGGCTTTCTGGGTCACCAAAAAATACCATTACTGCATCTCCGATAAATTTATCCAAGGTTCCTTTATGTTTGGCGATGATACTTGCCATTGATTCGAAATAATAATTTAAAGCATAAGTCAAATCATCTGCATCCATTTCCTCAGATTTTTTTGTAAAACCTTGAATATCTGAGAAAAAAACGGACAGAGTTTTCTTTTTTGAATTGATCGAAGTTTCGATACTTCCTGCTTTGATGCCTTCGACTAACTCGTTAGATAAATACGATGAATATTTTTCACCTAATATTTCCAGCCTTTGTCTGTTTGCAAATAATTCTAATTGTGTTCTAACTCTCTGGATAACGATCGGAGGACTGATGGGTTTTGTGATATAATCAACTGCACCTAGAGATAATCCCTTTTCTTCATCTTCATCCTCTACTTTTGCAGAAATAAATATAATGGGTATTTTTTCAGTTTTCGGCGAGGCCTTCAATTTGGCACATACTTCATATCCGTCCATCTCAGGCATCATGATATCCAATAAAATGATATCTGGAGGATGGAGCTCTTCACAAATATCTAAAGCTTTTTTCCCGTTTGTCGTCGCTTTTATTTTATATTGATGACCTAACACTTCCTTAAGGATGGTTATATTTTCAGGAGTATCATCAACTATAAGTATAGTCTTTCTTGTATCAGCTTCCATTTTTGCTTCCTTAAGCAGTTATGAACTTTGAAATGATTTCAAATAATTTTTCTGGTTCTACAGGTTTTGAAATGAATCCTTGTGCACCTAACGAAAGTCCTTTTTCAATGTCTGAACTTTCCGACTTCCCACTCAAAAAAACTACGGGAATGGAGGCTGTATTGGGATCTCCTTTCAATTTTTGACAAACTTCAAATCCGTCCATTTCTGGCATCATTATATCAAGCAAGATCAAGTTAGGTTTTGGATCTGTGGCGGCGATTGTTAAACCCTTTGCACCATTTGTTGCAACTTTTACTTTGAATTTTTCCTTCAGAAGAGTACTAATATGTGTTAGATTATCTGGTGTATCATCAATAATTAATATGGTTTCAGTTGACATGGGGAACTTTCTTCCTTCGCGATCTTTATTCGGAAATGATTTTATAAGATGAATCCATTGCAATACGTTCGAACTTCTCTGTCTACTTTGAAAATTTCGCAGGAATCAACCTTGACAAGGACATAAGATACACCATATACTGAGGTAAAACTTTCGATCTCATCAAAGTTACTTCCGAGGAGTTGTTCCCTGAATCATTTACAACGCGCTCTAGAAAATACATCTCTCAAGACAAAGTTAGCGATTGGCTTTATTGGACTATTTCTTCTTTCCGCTCTCATCGGCCTTGATGCACTCCGGGGGCAGGCTCGCATTCATGACGATGTGAACCAACTTTATGAACGCGACTTGTTAACTCTCTCTGCCGTAAAAGAAATACGCATCGAATTTGCTCAACTGAGTCGAATCATCAGAATGATCGTACTTTCACGCAATGAACTTGATAAATTGGAGGCTCTTTCTCAAAAAGCGGAAGCAGAAGAAAGGCTGAACACTTCGCTATTTGAATTGCGTAGCCGCTTAAAGGAAGAAAGTGGGAACAAACTGCTCAAAGCATTTGAATCCAATTATGCTCTCTATACTCTAAACATAGAACAAATACTAAACCTACTTACCAAGAATAAAAAGTCTGAGGCAGCACTATTCATTGCAACTAAGGATTTTCAGAATCCTGGTATAGCCGCTAATGCGGCACTTCGGGAAATAGCCCTCCTAAAAGAATCAGCGGCACGGAGGACAGTCGAAATAGCCAAAAATGATTATATTTTTGAGCAGTTGATTACGATCTGTTTCCTTGCCGGAGGTTTTTTTTATAGTCTGATTCTTGGTTGGTTCATTCAAAGATCGGTGACTCGTCCAATCGACGCTTTAAGAGCTACAGTCGAGGACCTCGCCTCCGGAGAGCTCGACCAACCAGTTCCTTACGTAGAATCACCTAACGAAATTGGTCGTTTAGCGCGCGCTATGGAAGTTTTGCGCTCTCACTCACAACATACGCGCGAATCACGAAAAATCAAAGACTATGTCGTGGAAATGACTGCGGCAATTCAACAAATAACAGAATTTGAAGAACTAGGAAAAAAGTTCCTTTCGAGACTTGCACCAATGATTCAATTGGGAAGTGGCGCTTTCTATATATTTGAATCAGAAGAAAAACGTTTAAGCCTTCTTGGAACTTATGCGGCAAAAGATCAAAAATCTTTAAACTCCCAGGTAACATTAGGTCATGGATTGGTTGGTCAATGTGCTTTGAATATGGAGCCAATCTTTATCAAAGAACCTTCCAAAGAAAACATCATCATTCATTCTAGTCTAGGTTCGATCCAGCCGGGAGGCATTGCGATTTTTCCGGTCATTAGAAATACCCGCTTACTTGGGGTGATCGAACTTGCAACGATACACCCATTAGATGAATTGGCACATACACTACTTATCGACCTACTTCCCATTCTTGCCTTAAACTTGGAGATTCTGGAACGAAAGGAAAAATCACGCCTGCTTTTAGAAGAGACGCAAGTACAGGCTGCACGGATGGAAAAACAGGCCAAGCTCCTTGAAACACAAGCATCCGACATGGAGGCAAAACAAATTGAAATTTTAAATAATCAGGAACAAATGCGGACGCTCGTTGATAGCATTCGATCTGTTATCTTTATGAAGGATTTGGAGGGAAAGCACCTACTTGTAAACACATTTTTTGAAGAAGCAACTGGAATCAGCAGATCGGAAATTCTAGGAAAAACTGACGCTGAAGTTATGCCTCCTGATGTTGCCCATCATATTATGACACAAGATCGCGATGTTATGAACAGTGGGAAGGAGAAGACATTTGAAGAGGACGTTCCTGGTCGCGATGGAGTTTTACGAAGTTATCTAACGACAAAAGTGCCTTTAATAGATTCTTCAGGAAGAGTTTATGGAATGTGCGGAATTGCAACGGAAATCACCGAACGAAAAATAAACGAGAGAAAGGTCGCCGAAAAACAAGCAACTATTTCAGCATTAATCAATTCGATTCCAGATCTTATCTTCTTCAAAAATGTCGAAGGAGTTTACTTAGGATGTAATGACGCATTTGCAGAATTAGTTGGCCACTCAGTAGAGAAAATAACTGACAGAACCGATTATGATCTCTTTCCGAAGGAAGTTGCGGATTTTTTTAGAGAAAATGATAACTCTATGCTCAACTCGTTACAAAAGCAATCCAATGAAGAATGGGTAGACTATCCTGACGGGCGTCACGTACTTCTTGACACATTAAAATCTCCCTTCTGGGGACTTGACGGAAAATTATTAGGTATCCTGGGTATTAGTCGTGACATCACCGAACGCCAAACTGCAGCTTTAAAAATTGCAAAAGAAAGAGAAAGGATGCAGTTGATCATGGACAAAAGTCCGATTTGTGTCTCCATCACCTCTCTACGAGATGGCAATATACTTTTCGTAAATCCCATTGCTTCCCATCTATTTGGGATAAAACTAGGCGAATCTGCGGAATCAGTTTATGTAAACCCTGAACGAAGAAAAGATCTACTTGAAGCAATTAATGAGAAAGGCTCCGTCAATGACTTTGAATTAGAACTTTATGATTCAAATAAGAATATTCGAACCATAATGATGTCAGGAACTGCAATCGAATTTGATGATCAACCTGCCTTACTAGCATTTCAAATTGATATAACAGAAAGAAAGTCCTTAGAAGAGGAAATGAAGCGTGCCAGTTTCCTTACCGACATTGCTCTCGAGCTGACAGATAGTGGATATTGGTATGTCGATTATAATTACCCTGATCGCTACTATCAATCCGAACGTGCGGCACGTATATTGGGTGAACATATCAAAGAGGATGGTTTGTACGACCTCGATGCGGAATGGTTCGCACGTTTACAAGAGGCAAATCCCGAGACTGCCGCCTTGACCGCAGAACGCTATCAAGGTGCGATAGACGGTAAATACGATCAATATGATTCGATTTATGCCTATAAGCGCCCCGTCGATGGCAAGGTGGTTTGGGTACATGCCGCAGGGAAGTTGGTGCGTGACGAAGTTACGAATAAAATCCTTTATATGTATGGCGCCTATCAGGACATTACCTCGCAGAAACAGGCAGAGGAAGAGCTCCTACATGCAAATGAAGTAGCTCTTGAGGCTACGAAGACTAAGTCTGATTTTCTTGCTAACATGTCACATGAAATCAGGACACCTATGAATGCCATCATTGGAATGTCTTACCTTGCCTTACAAACTGGACTCGACAAAAAACAACGCAACTACATTGAAAAAGTCCACAGAGCTGGAGAAAACCTCCTCGGCATCATCAATGATATTTTGGATTTTTCCAAAATTGAAGCCGGCAAACTTAACATGGAACAGGCGGATTTCCACCTAGATGACGTTATGGATCATTTATCCAATCTAGTAGGAATGAAAGTTGAAGACAAAGGATTGGAGCTCTTATTCAAAATTGATCATGATGTTCCAACATTTCTTATCGGCGATTCTTTAAGACTGGGACAAATTCTTGTTAATTTAGGAAACAATGCCGTGAAGTTTACGGAAAGCGGCGAAATCATTATTGGCATCGAAAAAATCTCGCAATCGCATGAAAATGTGGAATTACACTTTTGGATTAAAGACAGTGGCATCGGCATGACACCGGAGCAATGCAGTAAAATGTTCCAAAGCTTTAGCCAAGCAGATGCTTCCACAACACGCAAGTACGGTGGAACTGGTTTGGGTCTTGTTATATCTAAGAATTTAGTAGAACTCATGAATGGAAAAATATGGGTCGAAAGTGAACTTGGGAAAGGATCTACTTTTCACTTTCATGCACAGTTTGGTTTACATGAGAATGCAAAAACCGAAAGAATTTTCAATGCAGACGAATTACACTCCTTACGAGTGCTCGTGGTCGACGACAATGCCTCCGCTCGTGAAATACTTTCTAGCATGGTAAGCGCGAACGGAATGGAAGTCGAAGTGGCTTCCAACGGCAATCAATCCATAAATGAAGTAATAGAAAAAATCGGATCATCACACGCCTATGATTTGGTGTTAATGGATTGGAAAATGCCTGGTCTCGATGGGATAGAGACTTCGATTCAGCTTCGTGAAAAATGTTTAGAAAAGACACCTCCAATTATTTTGGTAACAGCCTTCAACCAAGAAGAAGCCATCGCAAAGGCAAATGACCGAGGGGCCATTTTGCAAATGGTTTTAACAAAACCATTGACTGAGTCTACTTTGCTAGAAGCGATTGGCGAAGTTATGCACATAGGATATGTAGGTGAGTCGCATTCGGAACACACAACAGACAACTATTCAGAAGCAATGGAGAAATTAAATGGGTCACGGCTCTTGCTTGTAGAGGACAATGAGATGAACCAAGAGCTTGCACTTGAATTGCTAGCCCAGGCAGGTATCGAAGTCGTTCTTGCGCATAACGGAAAGGAAGCGGTGGATATCATGTCTGAGGATCGTCGATTCGATGGTATCCTTATGGATTGCCAAATGCCAGTTATGGACGGTTATACGGCAACTCGTGAAATCAAAAAAAATCCAACTTTTAAAGATCTTCCGATCATAGCGATGACAGCCAACGCGATGGCAGGTGATAAAGAAAAGGTCATTGAGGCTGGTATGTGCGACCACATTGGTAAACCATTAAATGTCGGTAAAATGTTTACGACAATCGCTAAGTGGGTTACACCTACAGTGAACGCCGGATCCACGATTAAAAAGTTAGAATCGCCAAACGAACAAAAAACCGAGCAAATTTTGGAAATTCCCGACATTCCTGGAATCGATGTAAAAGCTGGTTTGGCGACATCGATGAATAAGGTGAACCTATATAAAAAAATGCTGATCAAGTTTCGTGATACCCAAGGTAACTTTGAGGAATTGTTCTTGGCCTCTCAAAACGACACTGATCCTAATGCTTCGCAAAGAGCGGCTCATACTCTCAAAGGTACAGCAGGCAATATTGGAGCCAAAGGCGTTCAAAAAATAGCGGGAGAGTTAGAAAAGGCCTGCAAGGAAAACGTTCCCAAAGCAGATATAAAAAAATTGTTTAAAAAGGTATTAAAAGAACTAATGCCAGTTATAGAAGGATTAAGATCAATATCTTTAGACACTATTACAAACGATAAAGAACAGACCAACCTGTCCAAAGAAGAGATAAAGGCCGCCTTAAACAAACTCAAAGCGTTACTGCAAGATAGTGATTCAGATGCAAGTGATGTTTTGGCTGACCTTATCAACAAACTTGGTTCATCTCCCTTAGCAGTAACCTTGGCACCAGTAGCTAAAGTTATCGAGAATTTTGACTTCGACAGTGCATTAGAAATTTTGGATAAAATAAACGAATATTAGAAAACGGATTCAAAAAATGGAAAAAGTAAAAATTAAATCTTTAGGTTATCTTGATTTAATCTTGTTGCCTGAGTGCAGAGCTCTTCTCTCAGAATGGTCTGGTGGCGCCTTGAATCGAGATATCAAAGCTGGCTTAGAGATGGCACTAGCTGAGTATAAAAAATGTGAGCCTGGAACTCAATGGATCGGAGACACAACACATATAGGTATCATCGGAGATGAAGATCAAGCCTGGATCAATAATGATTGGGTTCCAAGATTTATGGCGACGGGTGTCAAATATATGGCTGTTATCCAGCCCGCCTCGATCATAGCAAAATTAAACGTCAAAAATATCCTTCAAACTTACGAAGGCACGAACTTAACGGTATTCAATTGCGGAACCTTAGAGGAAGCTGCCGGATGGATGAAGACAGTTAACAAAGAGTAAGTTGAGCATAAAGGCATTCAGAATTGAATGCCCTTTTCCTTTGCTTGGGATTCCAAGCTCACAAGTGCTTTATCAAATTCATAATTTTTTAAGTAATTTTGAAAGTCTTGAAAGAGGACCCCTAAAAATACTTGGAACGACTTTGCCTCAGTTTCAAACAAATCAACTGCTTCTGAATCATCGTCTTTTAATAAAGAATGCATTTTTTGCAGCG
>JAPZRK010000104.1 GCA_027531445.1 Leptospira sp. | reverse complement strand
CAAAGATTTCAAATCCAAAAAATAACTTCAAAAACACCTTTTCTTATGGCTAACGTAAGTTATCCCCCAGAAGAGCCAGGCACTTCTAAGAATAATATCAAAGCTCTTATGCGAACACTCCTTATACTTACAAAGGAACTCGCACAAAACAACCCTTTGTTTACCGAAGATATGAAGCTGACGATGATGAATGTCAACGAACCAGCTAAAATGTCGGACTTTGTATGTTCCATTTTGAATTTAGAAAAAGAAGAATACCAAAGTGTCATTGAAGCGATTATGTTGAATGACCGGCTTGAAAAGGTTTTACTCTTTTTAAAGAAAGAAATCGACCTTGTGATTCTGCAAAGAAAAATACAGGATCAAATCAATGATAAGATAGACAGCCAGCAAAGACAGTTCTTTCTGCGTGAACAGTTAAAGGCAATCCAACAAGAATTGGGTATCGGCGAAGACAAAACTGAAATCAAATATGAAAAGCTATTAGAACGCCTCAAAAAAATTCCTGTTGCAGATGAAGTGATCGTGGAAGTTGAGCGTGAAGTCGAAAAGATAAAAAATTCAGACCCAATTAGCAGTGATTATAACGTCGTTAGAAACTATCTGGATTTGGTTGACGCATTGCCTTGGGAAGAGCCACTACCGAAAGAGATCAATATTGATCATGCACGTCGCATTTTAAACCGCGATCATTACAAATTGGAAGATGTAAAAGAACGCATTCTTGAATATTTAGCTGTTCGAAGATTAAATCCATCGTCCAGAGGATCTATTCTTTGTTTAGTTGGTCCTCCTGGAGTTGGCAAAACATCAATAGCTAAATCGATCGCGGAAGCGTTGGGTCGCAAATACTTTCGATTTTCGGTTGGTGGAGTTCGTGATGAAGCAGAAATTAAAGGTCACAGACGAACTTACATCGGAGCGATGCCTGGCAAAATTCTCAATGCTTTAAAGATTTCGAAAGAAAGAGATCCCTTGATCTTGTTAGACGAGATAGATAAACTCTCACAAGGATTTCAAGGAGATCCTCAATCTGCATTGCTTGAAGTACTCGACCCAGAACAAAATGCGACATTTAGAGATCACTATTTAGATTTACCGTTTGACCTATCACGAGTCTTTTTTGTCGCTACGGCTAACACTTATGAACCGATACCGAGAGTGCTTCTCGATCGAATGGAAGTAATACAACTTTCAGGTTATATTACAGAAGAGAAGGTTCAAATTTTCGAAAAGTATCTTTGGAAAAAGATTTTTGAAAAAAATGGCCTCAAAGCGAATTTGTTTTCGATGAAAAAAGAAACGATCGTCCACCTCATCAATTCTTACTCCAGAGAATCGGGATTGCGTGGTTTAGAAAAAACATTCGATAAATTGGTTCGAAAGATTGCTCTTAAAGTTGTTCAAAAGGAAAAGTATTCCAAAGAGATCCGTGAAAAAGATCTAGTTCTAAATCTTGGTCCTCCACCATTTGTGGATGATCGCATGACGATCCCAAGTATTCCTGGAACTGCACTTGGACTTGCTTGGACGAGTGCGGGCGGTTCTACTTTGCTGATTGAAGCTGTATTTGTTCCTGGAAAAGGTACGTTGATGCTAACGGGTCAAATGGGTAAAATGATGGAAGAGTCAGCTAACATAGCTTTTTCTTTTATCAAAAATTATATCAAAGATGACCTTCTATTTGAAAAAAAATCAGTTCATTTGCATGTACCGGATGGTGCCACACCCAAAGATGGACCCAGTGCGGGCATAACGATGGCGGCCGCACTTCTATCGCTTGCCCTCGATCAAACTGTAACACCAGGATTTGGGATGACAGGCGAACTGACCTTAACTGGTGAAGTGTTGGCAATCGGTGGACTTAGAGAAAAAATTGTAGCGGCAAAAAGAGTCGGTATCAAAAAAATTATTTTCCCGAAAGACAATGAAAAAGCATTCATCGAGATTCCGGACTATGTTAAAAAGGGAGTTACTTTTTATCCTGTCTCAAATTTTGCAGAAGTCGTTCGTTTGCTTTTCAAATCAAATCAATCAAATGTCATTTCAAAACAACGAAAGAAACCAACACAAAAGTCTCCTACTAAGAAGAACTCAAAATGAATCGTAACCAAACATTCGTATTGATATTGCAAGCGATAGGCGAACATATCCTTCAATTTATTAAAACTCTCTGGAATAAAAGAAAAGCTCTCCTTTATTTTAGTTTTTTTACCATCATTTTCTTGTTTTTCTTTTTTGCTGGTGGTGCCTATGTAGTTTGGTCCAGCGAACAGTCTAGAGTGGAACGATCTCTGGAAAAATATAGGTCCGAAGTTTCCAATTTCTATGATAATTTTCAACCAAAGTCAGTAAAGATTGTTGATCGAAGTGGAAAGGTGATAGGTGAATTTTATCGTCGAAACTTTCGTCCACTGCGGACTGATAATTTAAAAAAGCATCATGTCTTGTTATGGGCGATTCTATCATCAGAGGATCGTACATTTTTTACTCACGGTGGCGTAAACTATACAGCGATTGCCAGAGCATTCTTTACAAATTTGATTCAGTTCCGATTGTCACAAGGTGGTTCAACGATCACACAACAATTGGCAAAACTGACATTAAATTTAGGCAAACGAAATTTATTTAATAAAATTACGGAGTTATATTGCACATTTTATATAGAGAGTCAGTATTCCAAAGAAGAAATACTCGCTATGTATTTGAATCAAATCTTTTTAGGTGAAGGGAACACTGGTGTCGAAGAAGCGGCAAGATACTACTTTAGAAAACCAGCAACAGAATTGACAACCGAAGAGGCGGCTATGTTAGTTGGTCTGATACCCGCTCCCAGTGTATTCAATCCGATTCGCAATTTAGGAATCGCACTCAATAGACAGAAACGTGTATTGTACGATATGGCCAGAAACGAAGATTTACATTTGGATCCGACAAAAATTCCAAAAAAATTTGGTGAGTCAATCGAATCCAACCTTAAAATTTTTCGAACCATTTATAAAGTAAAAGAATATGCAGATGAGGATGGCAATTCTCGGTTTCAAAGTGATATAGGAAAGTATGGTGCAGATAAAGATTTTCGTATCAATCTTGCACCCGATTTCAATTCTGATATTCGCAAATTTGTATTAGATACATTTTCAAATGAAGATCTAGAAGAAAGGGGAATGGTTGTTTATTCGACCCTTGATATTGAAAAACAAAGAATGGCTGAAGAAGCACTGCGGGTTGGTATTGATGCTGTTCGGTCTGATTTATTAAAGCAAGAATCCGAACAGACTGCTAATAAAAAATCTGAGTTAGCAGATCTAACTCGAACTATTTTGCCTCAGATGAGTGGCTCTCTTATATCCATGGACCCTGAAACGGGTGATATCGAAGCGTTAGTTGGAGGGTATAAGATATCAAATATGTATCGTTTCAATAGGGCGGAAGATGCTCGTAGACAGCCGGGTTCGACCATTAAGGCACTTGTCTACGCTCTCGCATTTGAGAAGAGAATCGTAAATCCATCGTCAAAAATCAAAGATGAAAAATTGGATTTTGCAGGGTATTCGCCAAAGAACTGGTACAAAGGTTACCGTGGTGAGGTGACGGTTCGAACGGCACTGGCACAATCGATCAATACCGTATCTGTTAAGTTACTCGATCAAATTGGAATCAATTATTTTTTATCAAAGCTTGGTCAAATATTAAATCTTACTGATGAAGAGATTGCGAACCGCTTCCAACGAAATCTTTCCCTAGCACTTGGTTCTGGGGAGTTGTCTCCAATGGAACTTTCGATCATTTATGCTACGATTGCTAACGGGGGAAGGCGAGTATTGCCAAGAAAGATTATCAAAATAACGGATATCGATGGCAATGAGTTTTATCAAACCAATCCGAATGAAGCGGCAGAACAAATATTAGATCCTGTGGCTTGTGCAATGGCGATCAATACATTGGAGTCTGTACTTACCGAAGAAGGTACAATGAATATCAAACGCGTAAATGGTGAACCTAATCTTTTTGCGGGTAAAACCGGTACCGTTCAAACTCCCAAAGTGAAAAAGAGTCGATGGTATGGCTTAAAGGGAGTGAGAGATGCTTGGTTTGCAGGTCTTGCCCCACGAAATGTAACAGTCGTATGGGTCGGACATGATGAGGGCGCACCCTTCCCAGGTTCTGGATCCGGCGTTTCTGGTGGAATCTGGTTGCGTTATTTACAAAATGTAAAGGCAAAGATTGGATTCGGCAATCGACTCATCCCTCCGTTTGTGGGTGATTTTGTGAAGTTAGATGTTTGTGCCGATGATGGAACGTTACTTGAGACGTCTCCAGATTTTTTGTGCAAACTTCCGTTATATCAACAATTCTATTATATCGGAGATTTACCACCTAAACGGACAGGATTTTCAAAACCAGACCCAATCCTCGAAAAACCGAATGCGCCTTTGGATAATGACGGAGAAGGGGATGAATCAGAAAATAATACATACAATGCAAATGGCGAAAAAGAAAAGCCAGGTGGAGTCGATTCTGTTGAATTAGAATCGCCCGTTATAGATAATCAGAAAGCCCTTCGTAACGAATGAATTTGTCGGAAACAAGATAGTTTTCCTGAACTGACCAAAGAAAAATCCAAGGTGCATCCTCTTCGATCAAATGGATGAGTGATCTAGCTTTTTGTGAACTTTCTTTTTGATCCAAGATGCTACCGACAAACGTATTAGTATAATGTGCACGGTTTCCTCCATTACCCTTTTTTTGGGGATGAAATAAAGGATCTAAAAAATTCCATACGGAAGGATCATCCGAATACCATGTAAGCAATGTTAGGTCTCCCTTGCCTTGCCCGTTTTCTTTATAAAGGGGAGCTTTTTCCAATGCTTTGAGGCGAATTTTTAAACCTAAATCAGCTAAGGCTTGTACAATGGCCCTACCTTTTGCCTGATTTTCATCATCTCCTTTCATTCGAAATTCCAATTCTTCGTCTACGATTTTTGGAAAACATTTTGAATGACTTAGATGTTCTTTTGCTTTTGCAAGATCAAAATAATAAATCGGTTTTGAGGTGGGTGAATATAAAGAATGATAAAATGGTAAAGGCACAGGACCAATCACGAGATCCGCTTTATTTCCCAACAGCTTTTCTATAATCATAGTAGAGGGGATGGCATAGTTTAAAGCTTTGCGAAAATGGATATCAAAACATGGATTCAAGTGATTGATGGCTACATATTGGACAGATCTTCCTCGTTTGACGATTGTATGGCGTTCATCGGCTTCGGGAAGATTGAGGAGAAAATCTGTAAGTTTAAATGCATCGATTTTTTGTTTTTTAAAAAGAAACAGAGAAGTTGTGGACTGAGGTAAAATTCGAATCAAGATTGATTTTGGAAGAGATTCATCTGAGAGAGTAGGGACTTCCATCTTCCGATCTTTCCTTTTTACAAGCAAAATGAACTCATTCTTTTTCCATTCTTTCAACTGGTATTCGCTAGAAGATATAAATTGGCCATTCGTTTGGAATTCTTTTTGGCTGAGAATAGTTGAAAACGGTAAAGCTAACTTTTCTTTGACGGTAGATTCGCGAGAATTCGGATCAAGTATAAGTTCTATTTTTGTATCAGAGAGTTTATTGATTTTTTTGAGCCATGAGTAATCTTCTTTTCTGGGAAAATTGGAATCGATGAGCCTTTGGAGGGAAAATTGGACATCGTCTGCCGACACACCGATGTTTTTTGAAAGTTCTATTTGCAAACGATTGCCATTTGGGTTGATCAAAAAAGTGTCCGTTGCCACCAAACGTCGTTCAACGGAATTTCCCTTGAATTGGTAGAGGCTAGCATAAATAAATTTTGCTAGCTTTTGGCTGACCAAATCTGTCGCAAAGAGAGGATCTAAACTTGGCGGGTCACTTGGAAAGGCAATGGCGACATCGAAGCTTGTGTCCTCTTTTTGGCAAAAAGTGAGGGACAAGAGGAGGAAAAGGAAGGAAATAGTTCTCATACGTGAAGATTTACGGGCAACTTTGGCCATATTTAATCAAATACAAGTATAAGCTCTCTCTTGGAGTCTTTCTTTCTATTTTTGTTTCCATATTTAATGGAGCGTCATTGACATCGCTCATTCCCATATTTGATTCTTTGGGTTCTGGAGAAAACTACAAGTTTCAATTGGCTCTCACTAAAATTGACCAAGAGATGCTTCGCAAAAAAGAATCCGATTTGCCACCCTATACTTGGGAACACGGTCAATTTTTATTTGCCCAAACAAAATCTTACATCAATGCAGAGTTGGCACGACGGACGGCAGAAGAAATGGTTTATCTATTCTGCCTTATCATTTTACCGATGTACCTTTTGAAGCTACTGAGTTTAGCCGGGACCATTTATTTTGTCAATTCGGCAGGATTATTGTCTGTTCGAGATTTGCGCCAAGCCTTATATGAAAAGTTGCAAGAACTTCCGCTAAATGATTTTTTACGGGAGAAGACAGGCATACTAATGAGTCGCATCATCAACGATGTGGACACAGTTGGCAAGGTTGTCTCCAATGATTTGAAGGATGCCATCAACGATTTTTTTTCTATTCTGATTCATCTCATCATACTTCTTGTATTGAGTTGGCAGTTGTTCTTTTTGATATTCATCATCATTCCATTTATTTTAGGACCTGTTAGTACACTTGCTGATCGTATCCGCAGATCTACAAAAAACCAACAAGAACGTCTGTCTGCATTAAATGGAGACTTGCAAGAAGTAATATCCGGAATACGGGTGATACGTGCTTTTTCAATGGAAGACAAGGAAGCGGAAAGATTTTACGAAGTAAACGCAGATCTCTCAGATAAAACTTTTAAAACACATTTTTATCACCAAGTTGGACCCGCGATGATTGAACTTTCGGGTTCAGTAGTGACTATGATATTTTTAGGTATAGGTGCTTACCTTTTGGAAGATCCATCCTTTTCGAAAGGACGATTCTTAGTATTTTTTATAACGCTTATCTTCTTGATGCGACCACTCAAACAAATGGGGATTCTTGTCAATTTGGTACAAGCCTCCGCTTCTGCCGGTGAACGTGTATTCGAAATCTTAAGTCGGCAAACGGACATTCAAGATCCGATCAAACCCATCGCCTTGGGCCCTTTAACAAAAAACATAGTATATGATGATGTTTCCTATATCTATCCAGGGACAGATACGTACGCTCTTCGCGGATTACACTTGGAAATTCCCAAAGGAGGTACCATTGCCATAGTTGGTTCCTCTGGAGCCGGAAAGTCTACGCTCATTGATTTATTACCGCGACTCATTGACCCCAGTTCGGGCGCTATCCTTTGGGATGGCGTCAACGCAAAGGACTTGTTACTTGATAACCTCCGACGAAGGATTGGCGTCGTTTCTCAAAATATCTTTTTGTTTAATGGCTCTATCCGAGAAAACATTGCCTATGGGAATCCCGAAGCAACAGAAGAAGAAATTCGTCGAGCCGCAGATGATGCCTTTGCTTCCGAGTTTATCGAATCCTTTGATGAAGGTTATGATACAATTGTCGGCGAACGTGGAGTGATGTTGAGTGGTGGTCAAAGGCAACGGATTTCTATTGCACGCACTTTACTTGCCAATCCCGAAGTGCTCATTTTGGATGAGGCAACGAGTGCATTGGATACAGAATCGGAAAGGCTTATTCAGCAAGCATTTGTTAGATTGTATCATAATAAAACTGTGATTATCATCGCACACAGACTATCGACTGTCAAAATCGCAGATACGATATATTACCTAGAAAACGGTGAAATTTTGGAAAGGGGGAGCCACACTGATCTGATCAGTAACCCCACGTCAAAGTACAAACGACTTTATGAAATGCAGTTCAAACCTGTCTTAGAGAGTTAATTTACGCTAGGCGAGAAGTCCCACATTCTGGACAAAATTTAGCCGTCGGTAGGGAGACTGCACTCCCACAATTTGAACAGACCCACCCACTCGATACCTTTGGTTGTGTCAAAATCTGCATATCACCTTTGGATTGTTCTGTTTTGATTTCCGACTCAATGGAATCTAATACTTCCAAAAACGGTAAAGAACTCGCTTGAAACTCTTCTTCGGTAATCTTTCGAGAATGAAAGTCTGACCTAAGGTCTTTTAAGGAATCCAATGCATTCGCTTTTCTCTGGAAGTATGGCAAAAGATTTTCATCACTGTCTTTTCCAAATGGTGATTCACTTTCCTGGAACTTAAAATGAAACAAAACAAAAGGTGAGAAGAGGATGAGTCCAAAGATTAGATAATAAAAATAAAGCAAAAAATCCATGAGATCATGATACGAGTCTTTTCTGTCTGTGCAATCTCTTTCTATATAGCATGACTCGCATTTTTATCTTGACAGCTATCATACCCTGCTGGGTATATAGGCGTATGGTAACCACTGAAGAGAAAACAAAACTCATCCACAGAATCAATCGCATCCAAGGGCAATTGGAAGCCATTAAAAAGTCAATTCTTGAAGAAGAGAAAGATTGTGAAAAAGCAATCTTACTTTTGAAGGCATCCCACCAAGCGATGAAAAAATTTGGGGAAGCATATATCCAAGACTATATGGTCACTTGTTTTAAAGAAAAGAAGGGCCAGGGATCCATCGAATTGGATGTCCAGAAGGCTATTCGAGCCGCATTCTCTCTCTAATCGCGTCAGATTTCCCTTTCTTTGTGAAATCTGACCTTTCCCGTTCTTCAATATTTAAATTAGCACTACCCCTACATTTTTAAATCTTATTTCCAGAAATGGCTTGCCCAATATACCCCCATAGGTATGTTGGTGATATATTGGATCGCATACTATAGGGGGTATGGTAATGTATATAGCTTCAACAAAAACATGGTATTTAGAGAGAACTCTTTTTTTAATCGCGGGACTCGTATCCCTTTTGGGAATATCGATCGGCTATTTGATTTCACCTTGGGGATATATGCTCAATCTGCTCGTCGGACTCAACTTGGTTGTATTTGCAACAACCGGGTTTTGTGTTATGTCCGTCATTTTGATTCGTTTCGGAATCCCTGCAAAATGTAGTCGGGAGTAGAATATGTTTCAATATTGGAAGCAGTTTATCATCATCTTAGTTGTTTTTCCTTCGATTGGATCTGCCGAAAGCCTTAGCTTTGATGAGTTATGGAAACGGGTGGAAGAATATTCTCTGGGCCAGAAGGCAAAACAATTCGAGTTTAAGGCATCTGAGATTGCAAAGGATCGAAGTGATAGACATTGGTTGCCTCGCATCTACACAGATGTTCGTGCCTACAACACAAATGACCCTGCACTCAACTTACTTGGGAAACTGGGTCAACGCTCTGCTACTGACGCTGATTTTTCTACAGCTTCTGCAAGAGTAAGACCAGGCAATTTTTTAGACAGTA
>JAPZRK010000083.1 GCA_027531445.1 Leptospira sp. | reverse complement strand
CCGAATCAATTTTTAGAAATCTTACAAAGAAAAACGATAGTAGATGTCTACCGTGGTGACTCGGTAGAAAAAAAATTATCCATACTTTTTACTGACATTCGCAATTTCACTCAATTCTCAGAGTCTAGACCCGCCAAAGATGTTTTTTATCTTCTCAATGAATATATGGAGCAGTTGGGACCAATTATTGCATCAAACAATGGTTTTGTGGACAAGTACATTGGTGATGCGATTATGGCACTTTTTCCGAATAGCCCAGAAGATGCTGTTCAAGCCGCAGTTCAAATGAGAACAGCAGTTTTAGGTATGCGAAATTCTATCTTTAAAGATTTTCATTTGGATGCGGGCTATGGAATCCATTACGGAAACGTCATGTTGGGGACGGTCGGAGGATTGAATCGATTGGATACAACTGTCATCGGAGACCATGTGAATATTGCTTCTCGTTTGGAAGGACTTACAAAAACTTATAGCATTCCCTTGATCGTTAGCGATAGCATTCGTCGAAACATTTCAAAGGACAGTAGTTTAGATTTTCGAGAGATCGACTCAGTCATTGTGAAAGGAAAATCGATTCCAATCGTAATATACGAAGTATTAAATGTGGATGCTTTGGAGATTCGAGAGGCAAAACTTGCATCCTATTCTGTCTTTTTTGAAGCCTTACAGGAATACAAGGAAGGTGATCCCAAAAAAGCACTTTCTTCTTTTGAAGAATGTGTCCGTCTCTGCCCGCATGATACTGTCGCGTTGACCTACATAGAAAGAATCAAGGGACATTCTCAAACAAGGAATTAGTTGCATTCAAAATTCAGTTTTTTCATACTTAGCGTATGTCAAAAGAATTTGCCCTACCCAAAACCATCATCATTATCGGGGCCGCCCTCGCAGGTCCGGTTGCGGCATCCCGCGCCAGAGAAATTGATGGAAAAGCTAGAATCATTTTACTCGAAAGAAACACAAGAGTAAGTTATGCGATGGCTGGGTTATCCTTTCACCTGAGCGGTGAAGTCAAATCTCTTGATGACCTGAATCGCGAAAGAGAAGACTATTTCAAACGTGTTTATAACATTGAAGTCCATACAAAAACAGAAGTCACAAAGATAGATAGCAAAAACAAAATTCTCTATCTAAACTCAAGCGACGATCTTACTGAATTAAAGTATGATACTCTCATATTTGCAACAGGTGCAGCTTCTATTCATCCGACTGGTCTACCCAAAACAACTCAGAATTTTAGATACTTCCGGACATTAGATGATTTGGCAGAAATCCAGAGACACATCAAAACCGGAAAAAACAAAATAGTCGTGCTCGGCGGTGGCTCTATGGGCATAGAGGCAGTTGATGGGTGTGTGAGAGGAGGAGCCGAGGTAACTTTGATCGAGAAATCGGATCAAATATTGCCAGGATTTACCAAAAACATAGCGACTATGGCTGAACATATGATGTCGAGTTCTATTTCAATACATAAGAATGTTCAGAATATCGAATATATCAGCAAAAACGATTTGGTCAGTGAAGTGATCATTGATGGCAAAAAAATCAAAATAGATTTCATTGTTTCGGCCATTGGGGTTCGACCACGCACAGAATTACTGGCGCAAACGGGAGTAAAACTCCACAAAGATGGAACGATAAAAATTAATTCATATTGTCAAACCAACATCAAAGATATCTACGCTTGTAGTATCTGTGTTTCACTTCCTACACGTTTCGGCCATATGTGGATTCCACAAGCGGCAGTCTCCGACAAAACCGCACAAGTTGCGGGTGCTAATGCCGCTGGGAGCAAAGTCAAGTTACGAGAGTTTTCATCTAGCATGATCATAAGAACACCCAATGCCGAAGTCGGAAAAGTTGGCCTCTCCCAAAACCAGGCTCAAATGTATTTCGGAAAAGATAAGATCGGTAAAGCATTGGTTCACGGAACAGATAAAGAATCATATTTTCCGACAAACGCGCCTGTGATTTTGGAGATTCTTTATCACAAAAAAAATCACCGTATTTTGGGACTATCAGCTTTAGGAAATAATATCAAGTCAAGATTAGATGCATTCGCTTCCGCATTCACTAATAGACAAACTTTGGAAGATATTGCAAATTTAGATTTCGCATACTCGCCCGCATTCGGGACTTCTAGAGATGTTCTAAATGTTGTCGCTACTGTAGCACTTCAAAAAGAATCCAAGTTAACCGAATCTCTCGAACCCATAGACCTACTCATGCAGAGGAAAAATTTCTTTATTTTGGATGTTGGTAGTCAACCAACTAACACAGTAAAAACGAATCACTTTCTTCCTGTGGAATCAATTCGAACCATGATTCCAGAACTTTTACAAAAGTTTAAGGCCTCAGGTGCAACAACAATTGCAACTTTGAGTGAATCAGGTAGGCGAGGGCATTTGGCTTATCGTATTTTGAAAGAGCATCATATCCCCGTAATCAATATCAATGGTGGAATCAAACTCTATTCACTCTATGCAAACAAAACATAACCATCACATCAAAGTTTGGAACAGACCAGTCCTAGCTGACTCACAAACATTTCAAATGAACGATGTGTTTGCCGCAGGAGAAAGAAATCACCATATATCAAATACTGCCTATCCCATTGCCCACTCCACAACTTGGAAACCCTATCGGATTGCACCGCCTCAAATTAAAAATCATGTGCAACTAGCCTTCGAAGGTCTGGATGCAATCAATCTCTACAGCCACATCCCATTTTGTGAGACGAGGTGTTACTTTTGTGAATATACAGTAGTCGGGCAAAAAGAATTAAACCAAACCGTTGAATACATGCAATCTCTCAATCAAGAGGTTCTATATTACCGATCCCTCCTAGGTCCTGTTGCAATTGCGGGCTTTGATATTGGAGGAGGTACTCCCTCTTTCGTTTCTTCAGATCTGATTGCGGAACATCTTGAATTGATTCATTCTAACTTTCGGTTGACTCGAGATTGTGAAATTAGCATTGAAACAACACCCAAGATTGCAAGCAACGAAGCTCACAAACTAAAGCATTACCACAACTTGGGAATCCGACGAATCAGTATGGGAATCCAAGTTGCCGAACCAAATTTACTCAAAATCCTCGGAAGATCAGAAAATGGAATCGTCCACCATTCTGTTGCCATGGAACACATAAGAGATGCAGGTTTCCAAAACGTAAACTTAGACTTGATGTATGGATTTGCCAACCAAGATCTTAACTCATGGGAACACACACTACTTCATGCAATCAATCTCAAACCAGAGAGCATCACACTTTATAGAATGCGGTACAAACTCACCCGTATCTCTGAACAAAAGAATCTAGTGAGTTTACAACAAGTTAGAGACCAAGCAAAACTTGCAAAACAAATCCTCACGACAAACGGTTATTATGCTAATCCTGGAAAAAACACGTATACAAAGAGGATCGTTGACACTGGAACAAGCACCTATCTCACAAAACGAGTCATTTGTGGCACTCCTTATCTTGGAATTGGACTTGGTGCACAGTCATTCACCCATACATCGATTTCTTATAATTCAGGTTCTGCTGGCAAAAACCTTTCACCGTACATAAATCGGATTCAAAATAATGAAATTCCCATTCAAGATTTTTATGATCTACCCGCCATTCAAATGATGGCAAAAATGATCGCAGTCAGCTTTTATTTTGGGGAAATCAACTTATATGCTTTTGAATCAAAATTTGGAGTCAAACTTGAAATCGCCTATCCAGATGCCGTTCCTTTTGTTCTTAGCGAAGGACTTATGGAATACACTTCATCCCAAAATGGATCTGAGCTTAATTTAGAGAACGGATCCGCTTATCCTAAGGATTGTTTGTCATTAACAGAAAAAGGAGCTTTGCATTTCAACGGCACGATCGCTCTATTTTTTGCCCCGAGCATACAATCCTATTTGATAGATTTAAAAGAGTAACAAAGTAGTTTAGTTCCCATCACAAATTAAAAACAGAGGATTCAAATTGTTTTAAAAAATCTTCAGGAAACAGCCGTTTCTTTTTCATTTGTTCCGCACTAAACATTACAACACTGCCTGTTGCCTTGGCACAAAGGTCTTCCTGCAAATTATAAACGGATGCTTCCACTTGGATTTCCCGATCTGATATTTGATTTGAAATCTTACCGATAGAGTATAACTTCTCTTCTACGAACATGGGTCTCAGGTATTCGATGTGGAGAGATTTTGTTAAGATAAAATGTTGTTTTAAATAAATTACCGTCCAAGCTAGTGTTTCATCCAATATAGTAGCCGTTACTCCGCCGTGGACTAGATTACTCCAACCTGCAAATCTTTCTGGTACTACTAGTTCGGAAAAAACGTTTGTTTCATCGGTGAAGAATTTCATCCGAAGTCCCGTTGAGTGGTCTTGCCCACAGGCAAAACATTTTCCATTTTCTTGGTTCGGAACTCGTTTAAATGATGTGATAGATTGGAATGGAAACATAATCAAATCGCTGATTCCTTACAAGTAATACAAAGCCCCTTTCCGTCCAGTCGAAACTAACATCATTAGATTGAAAATCGAACAATTAAAAAAGATCGCAAATCTATTCATAAATATAGAAGTTACCTTACAAATCTAATTTAGGAATGCAATTCATGCAAATATTGAATCCAAAACAAGTAGACTACTCACATCTGGATCCTGTCTCTCAGAACATTTTAAAATCAACGATTGCTTTCTTTGAAGCAAAAGGTAAAAAACAGCTCAAAGCGGACGATCATGGCTATGTTTGGTATGAAGATTTTATTGCACATTTAAAAAAAGAAAAGGTTTTTGCCACATTACTCGCTCCGCCAAATTACGGAAGTGAGGCGAGTCGGTTTGATAATTTTCGGAATTGTTATTTCAATGAAATACTTGGATTTTATGGGCTGTCCTATTGGTATGTATGGCAAGTAAGCATATTGGGACTTGGTCCCATTTGGAATTCCAAAAACGAAAAAGTAAAATTACAGACCAAAGAAGATCTAAACAACGGCGGCATTTTTGGTTTCGGTCTTTCCGAAAAAGAACATGGTGCAGATCTCATTTCATCTGAGATGATGTTACATCCAAATGAAGACGGAACATATACGGCACGTGGTTCCAAGTATTATATTGGTAATGGTAACTTAGGCAGCAGGATTTCTGTTTTTGGTAAAAATGCTAAGACAGGGAAATTTGTATTTTTTGTTGTACGCACAAACCATCCAAAATACAAACTGATTCAAAATGTAGTTCAATCTCAAAAATATGTAGCTGAATTTATGTTAGATGATTATCCGATCACTGAGGATGATATTCTGAGTAAAGATCGTGATGCCTGGGATGCGGCGCTCGCAACCGTAGCCTATGCAAAATACAATCTAGGTTGGGCATCCATTGGCATTGCTTCTCACGCATTTCATGAGGCATTGAATCATGCCGCGAATCGCAAACTTTTCAATGATTCTGTAGCGAACTTCCCTCACATCAAACGTTTATTCATTGATGCTTATGTCCGAATCCTTGCGATGAAATCCTTTGCCTTCCGAGCCTGTGACTATATGCGTGCCGCTTCAACTGAAGACAGGCGCTACCTTTTATTTAATCCTATGGTCAAAATGAAAGTAACGATGCAAGCAGAGGAAACAATAAACCACCTTTGGGATGTCATTGCCGCAAGAGGTTTTGAAAAAGACATGTATTTCGAAATGGCAACTAGAGACGTTCGTATGCTTCCAAAGCTAGAAGGAACTGTGCATATTAATATGATGCTCGTGAACCAATTTTTGAATGCATATCTATTTGAGAAAAAGCCCGCGTCAAAGGTACCACATATCACAAGTCCCACAAGTGATGATTTCCTTTTTGCCCAAGGTGCAACCACCAAAGCAACTCGAAATGTAGCACTAGGTGACTATGAAGAAGTTTACGGAAAATTTAGCTCCAAAAATATAGATATTTTTAAAACACAAATCAAGCTATTTGTTTCGCTTATCAAAACTTTAAATCTTTCCAAAGAAGACCAAACAGATATTGATCTTATGCTTTCCATAGGTGAACTGCTTTCGCTAATCATTTATGGACAATTGATATTAGAATATGCGGAATTTGATAAGACTGAAATTTCAACTTTAGATATGATTTTCCATGTATTCGTAAGAGATTTTTCAAAATATGCAACAGATCTTGCTGGCAAAGAAAAGATCTCAGAGGAACATTCTAAACTTTGCCTTGGTCTTGTCAAAAAAGCGCATTACGATCAAGGAGAAATTGATATGTTCTATTCGAAAAATATTCTCACACTAAAGGATAGCTATCGAATGAACCCGTGATTGGTTCATCTTTTAAGTGAAATTGTGGGTGGCTCATAATATGAGTCTCCCATTCATTTTTATTTATCTCGACTTCAATTGGATACTTTGCATCACTTCTCTGCCATCTGTTAAGCCATTCTTTACCCAACAGGGACTGCACTTCCGCCGGCTTGGCCGGTTTTCCTACATACGCAATCGTCGTTTCCAATTTTGGCCCTGAGCCTATGCCTTTGCCTACAAAAAATCCTGCATTTAACAAGGATGCTCGAATGGATGTCGAGGCGGAATATGTATACAATGAAATGGGCTTTTGGAATTGAATCAAATAATTATGGAAAGACACAAACCAATCAGGATTCCACAGTTTATGATTTGTTTTGTAAGAAAAAGGATCATAAAATATGATGTCGGGAGCATTTGCCGTTGTATAAGTTTCTAAAAAATCTCCCTCTCGAATAAACCAAGATAAAGTGCCATCTTCATTTTCCCAATATCCTTTCGTTACACATTCGATAGGTGCCTTGTGGAATAGATGTGGGAATTTTCCATGATTTCTAAGGCAAAGTTTTAAGGGTTGGAGATCAATTTCAAAACTTTCAATCACTAAAGATTTTCGTGTGATGGGTGAAATGTCCTCAAAACTATTGATGATCGCCATGGAATTTGTAGCGGCTCCAAGACCTACATCCCATACAACTAGGGAATCATTATCGTCTAGATTTTTATCTAATCTTTCGCTTAGATTCGATTGATTTACATAAAGTGTTTTTGCTTCTAACATAGGATCGTTGACGGAATGCATCACCTCCCCCGAACTTATCTGGCGAATGCTATAAAATTTGTGATCCAAACTTTCAATTACTTCATAATCGCCTAAAAAACGACGTTTGTCTCTTTTAGGAGATTTAACCGTAAACGGAGGATTTACATTATCACTACGTAATACTTCTTCTTTCTTCTTATTATAAAAATTTAAAAAAGTTCCTGCTAGAATGGAATCTCGGATACTTTGCATCAACGTATGATAATATGTTAAATTATGTTCAGCGATCAACTGCCATCCAAGAATTTCATTTGATTTAATCAGGTGATGGAGATACGCGCGGGAATAGTGCCTACAGCAACGACACTTACAATTGGAATCTAAGTTTTCGGAAGAAAACTTATAGATCCCTCGGTGAATTTGTAGTTTTCCAAAACTAGTAAAGGCGACTCCTCTCTGAGCTAATTCGACAGGAATCGTACAATCAAACATATCCACACCACGATGAACTGCTTCCAGCAAATCAAGCGGAGTGCCAACACCCATAAGATACCTAGGCAAATTTTTTGGAAGAAGAGAAGCAGAAAGTTCACAAAAGTCATTGCGCTCTTCCTTCGTTTCACCGACGGCAAGTCCACCAATCGCATAACCATCAAATGGAAGTTCGGTAAGAACTTTTGCACTTTCTTTTCTTAAATCAGGAAAACAAGCTCCCTGCACAATCCCAAACATGGACTGAGGAGATTCACCCCTTGCTTTTAAGCTACGTTTTGCCCAACGGTGGGTAATCAACATGGCTTCTTTTGCACGGCTATGATCCACTGTCGAAGGCACGCATTCATCCAGTACCATCATGATGTCAGAACCGATTGCCTTTTGCATATTTATGCTTATTTCTGGGGACAATAAAATATTTTGACCATCCACATAACTTCGAAAGATGGCTCCCTCTTCTGACATTTGCCTTGCATTGGGTAAACTGAAAATCTGAAATCCACCCGAATCCGTAAGAACCGGTTTATTCCAATTCATAAATTTATGAATCCCACCAAGCTTTTGGAACACCTCGATTCCTGGCCGGATCAAAAGGTGGTAAGTATTGGCAAGAAGTACGTTTGCGCCAACATGATGTAGGGTATCGACATTTAACGTCCTTACTGTGGCCTGAGTCCCAACGGGCATAAAAATCGGAGTGTTTACAGTTCCGTGAAGAGTAGTAAAGGTAGAAGCACGGGCATTTGACCCAGTACATTCTGCGTCCAATTGAAAGCTTAACCTAGACATAAAGTAATCAAACGTCTTCGTCTGACCAACCAACATCCTCTAAAAATTCATCATACGTGCCTTCATACACCCGAATCTGATTTTGATCAAAAACGACCAATTTGGTTGCTACAGCCCGCAGGTGCATTTCGTTATGCGTTACCATTACTACGGAGCCATCAAAATTATCGATTGCTTCAATGAGTGAATCACAGGACTGCATATCCAAGTGGTTAGTCGGCTCATCTAAAAATAACAGATGGCATGGAGTCACAAGAATACGCCCCAGCATCACACGACTCTTTTCACCACCAGATAAAAACTTAATTTTTTTAAGAGCGGAATCACCAGAAAACATAAGTCCACCGGCGATATTGCGTGCCTTGCCTTCATTGCACGAAGAATCAGCACTCATAATTTCTTCAACAATGGTTGCGTTTTCCTTGAGACTGAGTTTGTTTGTCTGACCAAAATAACCTTCTTTTAAAATCGGATGTTTTGTTACCGAACCAGCAATAGGCGAAAGTTCGCCGGCAAGTATTTTTAAGAGAGTCGATTTTCCCTTACCATTTTTTCCGATGATACAAATTCGGTCCCGTTTTCCCACAGCAAGTGAAAAATTATCAATCATAAGTGGCGCGCTACCAGTGTAGGAAAAACTAACACCTTCGGCTGATAACATTTGATTGGCACCAAAACTCGCACAATTGAAATACAATTCCAAATCTTCAATATTTTCCAAGGCTTTCATTTCACCTTGTTTTTCTAATTTTTTCACTCTTGATTGAGTGCGACTTGCGAAACTAGCTTTCGCTTTGAACTTTGCAATAAAGATCTCTTCTTGTTTTCTCTTTTTTGCTTCATTTAGGCGTGTCTTTTCATAAATTTCTTCTTCTTGGTTGATCTGGTTGTAAAGCTTTTCCGTATCTCCTTCAACCTTGATCGCTTTTTGTCTGTGAATCGCAACGACGTGGGTAACTACACTATCCATAAAACTTCGATCGTGAGTGATCAGCACCACTTCGCCCTCCCACTCTCGTAAAAACTCTTCTAACCAACGTATAGTAACAATATCTAAATAATTATTCGGCTCATCTAACATGAGCATATCTGGCTTTGAAACTAGAAGTTTGGCGAGATTCATACGGATTTGGTAACCACCTGAAAACTCGTTTGGATTGCGTTCCATATCTGTTTCGGTAAATCCTAAACCGAATAGAACTTTCTCTACTTGCCAAGTTTCATATTCTTCGTCTTCAGGAAGTCCGAGTGCACATTCTTCCAAAACAGTAGGTTTGGAAAATTTGAGGTGCTGTTCTAGATGACCAACTTTATAATTTTTGGGTACTGTGACTGTGCCGGAATCATAATCAGACTTACCCAGCATAATTTGAAAGAGAGTGGATTTCCCATGGCCGTTTCTACCAACAATTCCAATCTTTTCACCGCGATTGATACTAAAAGTCAGATCCTCGAAGAGAACCTGACTGCCATAAGACTTATTGAGATTGGATATCTTGATCATCGATTATAAAACCCTCACATCCGTCTGATCCAGGGTTTTATAATGGCGATCAAATTCTACAAATTTAGAATGCTACACCGAGCCCAATTTGGAAAAATGGACCATTTTGTGGTCTCGTTTTATCTTGCAACAAGAATGCATTCCCACTCAATTCGGCAGAAGCAAAGATCTCATCTGTAAAAAAATACCGAAAGCCACCACCGATTCCCGCATGGAATAGATTCTCTTGGCTACCAGCACCTCGAATGACCGCAGGTCCAATGTAGCCACGTATAAACGGCTGTAAGTTGGAATCCATGGTGAAGAAGTAGGACATCGTAAAATCAACTGGGATGAGTGTGATCGTCTGCTTTGTTGTCTCTAAAAAACTACCACCTTGCAATTCTCTAGAAATGAGAATCGGTTGAACGGCTGCCCCTACTGCCCAGTTTTCAGAAACAAAGTACTGATAGAGAAATGAACCCATCGGATTTGTATTTCCATTGGATGAAGAAATACCACCACGAATTTCGACGGAATGTGGAGTCCGCGTGTTGATCGGAACTGCAAAAAGAAGCGAAGGAAATAAAAGAAGTAATAAATATCTCATAATTTAACAGAGTAAAACGGTCATACCTGACGCAAAGTCAAAAAAAATGACTTTAACACTTTTTCATAGAAAACGTATTGCGGTGAAAAAAAAATTGGCACATTCCTCTACAAAAAAATTCTCTTTTGTTTTTTTCTTTCTCCAATCTCTAAACTTTTTTTTCCAGAATCCGTTCTGGATTAGTGAAGGGAACGGTTAGAAAGATGATACAGAAAACACAAAACGCCTCAATTTTTAAAATAGAATCCAAATACATCGATATTTTGAGCATGGGTTCTTTCGAAAGAGAACTGGAGTCGATTCTATCCACAACCACACGAAATATCTTTTTGGACTTTAGTGAGGTAGAAGAGGTATCTTCAGCCGTCCTTGGAATATTGATTCATAAAAAAGTGAAAATGAAAAAGAAGGGAATCGAGATTTATTTACTCAATACAAGCAAAAGCATAGAGAGGATTTTGAAAATATTGAAACTGACTTCTCTATTGCTTTCATCAAACACAATTGATGCGGAAAATTTTTATGCAAAAGCTGTCTAATTTTCAATGAATTTTACAAACAAATTGACATCCCTCTCTAAATTTTATTGAACAATAACGCTAGTCGATTTTGTTTCGTCTAAGTTATATGTTCAGAACGATGAAATCTTCCTCTATCTTTTTTTTAACATTCCTTTCTGTTCTTGGCTTTACAAATTGCGCCAAAGAAACGGTATCCGTAGATTCCTGGATCGATTCTAATCGCCATGAAAAAGTATTAAACCTATCCAAAAAAGAAATTGGGACTCTGCCTTCAAAAATTGGAGAACTGACTTCTGTCGAAGAGTTGACCCTACAGTATGATTCACTTACATTTATTCCCGTCGAGATGGGTCGTCTAACAAGCTTGCGAATTTTGAATTTATTTGGTAATCCTATTTCTAGTTTACCTGATTCATTGGGAGACTTACAAAATTTAGAAGTGCTTTTGCTAGGAAGAACGGATTTGACAACTGTGCCATCTTTTTTACCAAAGCTACAGAAACTAAAAACATTAGCCTTAGACGAAACCAAGATTGAATTAACAGAAGCAGACGTCGAGATTCTCGCCCAGATCCCAAACCTCAAAACACTCGACTTAACACTTCTGCGGAATTTTAAAAAACTCCCCAAAAACATCTCCAAACTTTCTTTTTTGAATGAAATCTTTTTACAAAAAATTGCCTTTGAAAAGTCAGATGTAGCACGACTTAGGGACGAACTCCCAAAAGTCAGAGTCAAACTCTAAGCATCCTGTTTTTTTTCCGTTTTCCGAAAGCCCCCAATTTCAGACATTGGACATACTATGGCTAAAACGGAATCGGAAAATCCTTACTCAAAAACGGTAGCATTACCTCAAACTGCCTTTCCCATGAAGGCAGATCTAGCCTCTCGCGAACCTAAACAAATTCAAGAATGGAAATCAAATCAAACATTTGCAAAAATGAAGGAAATACGAAAAAACAAACCGCCGTTTGTTTTTCATGATGGACCACCATACGCAAATGGAAATTTCCATGTGGGTCATTCTCTCAATAAAATTCTAAAAGATACGATCGTAAAATCAAAACTCATGGCAGGGTTTGCTTCTGACATGATTCCGGGTTGGGACTGCCATGGCCTACCTATCGAAGTCCAAGTTTTAAAGAACTTGGGTAAGGAAGCTCGCAATACATCGCCTACCGATCTGCGGAAAAAATGTAGAGAATACGCGAGCGAATTTGTCGCCAAACAAGGAGATGACTTAAGTCGATTTCTATGTTTTTGGGAAGAAGACAGAAAGTATCTAACTATGGCGCCAGAATTTGAGGCAAAGATTGTCGAAATTTTTGGGAAACTATTCGAAAAAGGATATGTTTATAAAGGTAAAAAGCCGGTATATTGGTGCATTGATCTTGCCACAGCACATGCGGAAGCTGAAATCGAATACCAAAATCATACATCACCTTCCATCTATGTAAAGTTTCCGATCAAAGGAGAAGTAGATAGTTTTTGTTTGATCTGGACCACTACTCCCTGGACATTACCTGCCAATTTGGGGATTTGCTTTAACGAAACTTTGAATTATGCGTTATATGAAACAGCGGAACATGGTAAATTAATCCTTGCGGAAGGTCTTGCCGAATCCGTTACCCAAAAAACAGGTGTTTTACTCACAAAAATAAAATCATTAGAAACAAAAGATCTTGCGGCGATGACATTCCGGCATCCATTCCTTGATCAAGATTCGGTGCCGCTCTTTGGTCCGCATGTCACATTGGAAGCGGGCACAGGATGTGTTCACACTGCTCCAGGTCACGGAACGGACGATTACCGTGTGGGAACTGCCGCGGGACTTCCCACCTATTCCCCCGTAGACGATTACGGTCGATTTACTGACGAGTTTCCATTGATGCAAGGAGTCAAAATTTGGGACGCAAATCCCAAAATCGTAGAACTCCTTCGTGAAACAAATGCACTTCTACATTTTTCCGAATTCCAACATTCTTATCCACATAGTTGGAGGAGCAAAAAACCACTGATCTTTCGTGCCACTCCACAATGGTTCTTTTCGATCGACCATGATGGTTTACGCGAAAAGTCATTGAAGGCAATAGATAAAGTGCAATGGATCCCCGAGTGGGGAATTTCTCGAATCAGATCGATGGTTGAATCAAGACCTGACTGGTGTTTGTCCAGACAAAGGAATTGGGGCGTTCCCATACCATCTTTTACCTGCAAAGATTGTGGTAGTACTCACCTTACATCTGCTACGATTCAGTATTTTATCGACATCGTCAAAAAAGAAGGCATCGAAGTTTGGTATGAAAAAGATGCTGTAGATCTTTTGCCACCTAATACTACCTGTGAGAAGTGCGGTTCAAACAATTTGAAACAGGACAAAGATATTTTGGATGTATGGTTTGATTCCGGTGTTTCGAGCTTTGCCGTCTTTGGCGATTCCATAGGTAAAGAACCAGCTGACCTTTATCTAGAAGGATCAGACCAACATCGAGGCTGGTTTCAGTCTTCACTTTGGCCCTCGATGGCGATTCGAGGTGTGCCTCCATACAAATCGGTTCTGACACATGGTTATGTTTTGGATGAAAAGGGTCACGCGATGTCCAAATCTCTTGGCAACGTCATCAACCCCACAACCGATATCATCAACCAATATGGTGCTGACATTCTAAGACTTTGGGTTTCCACTCAGGACTTTCGTGACGATGTGAAGATAGGCAAAGACTCGATCAAAATCGTAGCGGAAACGTACCGCAAACTCAGAAATACATTTCGGTATTTACTCGGCAACACGAACAAAAACGCACTCAGTTTCTTTACCAAGGGTGATGAATTAGATCAAATTGATGCTTACTTTTTATCTCGCCTTTCTGTGTTATCTGAGGAAATCCAAAAACATTACGAGTTGTATCAATTCCACCAAGTTTATCAGAAATTTTTACTTTTCTGCACGGTAGATCTTTCTCAGGACTACTTTGAAATCATCCGTGATCGTATGTATTGCGAACATCGAGATTCAAAAGTCAGAAAGTCAAGTGAGTATGCACTCGCAAAAATTCTGGAAACCCTTGCCGTTCTCATTGCACCCATACTTTCGTTTACAGCAGAAGAAGTTTGGAAAGAATTTGGTTTCTCTGATTCTGTATTTTTCCATGACTTCCCTAATTTATCTCAAATGCGTAATGGAAGTCTGGAAGATAAGTTACAGATTGTATTTGAAACAAAAGAAGCTGTGCAAAAGGCATTGGAAGAAGCTCGAAAGTCTGGAAATATTGGAAAATCTTTGGAGGCAAAGGTTCACATGAAACTTGTCGATAAAAGTAAAAATGTTTTAGCTGATTTTTCTAATGAAGACCTAGAATTGTTTTTTGTTGTATCTCAAGTGGAAATTTCTGAATCCACAGTCGACAACGCCTTTTCTTCAGTTACAACGGATTTTTTCCAAATTCAGGTGTTAAAACCCGAAGAACACGAATGTCCTCGATGCTGGCGACACACAAGAGATGTAAAATCAGCAGGTCAACTTTGTAAACGTTGCGAGGATGCGATCAAATAATTCTGATCTTGCGATTTAAGTTTACTTTTTAAATCGTTTTCTAAAAAATCTTCCCAGAATAATTTCTGCCTCTTTGAGTCTTACGATGACAGAGAGGCCGAAGAATAATAACATGGCTGGAAAGATTGAGATAACGAGTGATATACGAGATAAATTTGCATGAGATATACTTTCAGATACATAAACTTTGAGTGTACCCTTGATCACATACTCTCCTAGCAATATCCAAACAGTCAGTCCCAAAAAAGGAATAATCATCACTGCAAGTCTTTTTGCAAGAGACCTCCATGGGATTCTTACATCATGGTTCTTTAGAAAAAACAAAAGAAGTGCGGTGGTAGTCAATGCAGAGGTTGCAGAAGACAACGCAATGGCTCCGTGTTTCAAAAAAACCATCAGCGACAAACTCAGAGCAATGCTTAATCCAAATGATACAAACTGTACTCGGAGTGGAGTCCGTGTATCCTGAAATGCGTAATAGGATGATACAAGAACTTTATTCGAACTATAAAACGGTATTGCCAAAGAATAAAAAATCAATGGTACAAATGCAGTCTTTGTTGCAAGAGCATCCCACCTTCCGCCAAAGTATATGGCATCCAAAACTGTCTCACCCAAAATCGCAAGTCCAATCGATGCAGGTATGGTTAGAAAAAAAGCAAAGCTTAGAACATCTAAAATTTCTGTTGGTATTTTTTCTTTTTCTCCAGCACGCAAGTCTCGTAATAGTGATGGAAGGATTGTAGTTGCAAGAGCCACTCCTATAATTCCTGTAGGCAGTTGGACAAGGCGTTGGGAATAATCTAAACTCACAACCGCGCCAAGCCCTGGATTTGCATTTTGGATATAGTTTGCCAAAAAAATATCAACGAGTAAACCGATTTGATAAAAACTACCACCCAATGCGGCGGGTAACATGAGTTTGAAGATTTTTTTTATGGCAGGATGTTTGAAATTCAATTTGAAGATTGGTCCATAACCCAGTTTATAAACAAAGATCGCTTGCACAAAAAGTTGTAATACACCACCGATCACAATTCCGTATGCCAAAGTAAACACACGTTCTTCGAGTCCAGAAATCATAGGAAAAAATACGATAAAGACCACCAAATAGCTTACATTCAATATAATCGGTGATAATGACGGCACAAAGTATTTATGATGAGAATTGGAAATGGACATAAAAATAGATGAAAGACTCGCCGTCATAATCAAAAAAAAGAGCACCAGAGAAAGATTGACGACAAGCTGGCCGTATTCTTCACTTCCACCCACTAACGTTGGCAAAAATTGAGCCGCAAATAGCCAAAAACAAGCGACAAAGATAGACAGACATAAAAATAAAAAACTGAGGACTGTGCCAGCCATCACTCGAGCGGCTTCGACTCCCATGGCTTCGTATTCGGAAAAAATAGGCATAAAGGATTGCGAGAGCGTACCTTCTGCGAGTAAATTCCGAAACATATTGGGAAGTCGGTAGGCGACACTAAATGCAGAGGCTACCATACCCGTTCCAAAACTAACAGCCATAAAATGATCACGAACAAGACCGAGAATTCTAGACAGGAATGTATAAAAGGATAATGCGAGACTTCGTTTCGCGCTAGAAACCGAAGGCTCCTTACTTTTTTCTGTCACTTGTTTAATTTCTCAATAAAGCGGGTATTCCCATAGGCATTCACGTATACTTCTGTTTTACAATTTGGACATTGATGGCTTCCGACTCGAAGTACTCGAAGTCGAATCCCGCAAGCCTCACAAGGAAA
The DNA here is from genome assembly GCA_027531445.1 of Leptospira sp. Lineage (GTDB taxonomy): Bacteria > Spirochaetota > Leptospiria > Leptospirales > Leptospiraceae > Leptospira_A. The sequence goes on along the minus strand of JAPZRK010000083.1, from coordinate 28,940 downwards.
AATCTTTTCAAATGACGTTCCACTTTTTTTTGATTTAGATTGAATATAACTTGGCATAGAAACATTCAACTCTTCTAAGTTTGGTGGAGTTTTTTTACTCACGGAAAACTTTTTTTCTAATTCTGAACTAAGCGTGGCTTTAATTTCATTCCTGAGATGAGAGAGTTTTTCTTCTAAGAGTTTCTCCATCGCAGGAATCGGAAGGATCGGCTCTGCTTCCGCTTTGGTTTCAATGACTCTATGAGTTTCAGTCGCATGTAATTGCTCTAGACTGGAAACAGCAAGCGACGAAACATCCCCACCTTTTTTATCTGTTTTAGGGCTTCCCGTATAATAAAATTTTATACGTTCCGTCGCCTGACGTGCAGATGATGCACTCACTGACTCAGCATCTTTTTTTATTTGAGCCTTTGTATTTTCGATCAAAGTGTGATAACTTGATCGGAGATAACTTTCGGCTTCAAGTAAGGATCTACAAATTGGCAATTTTTTATAGAGACCCAATAGTTGTAGAACATTTTCAACCTCTTCAGTTAAACCATAGAATGCAAAGGAAAAGCCAGATTCTGAGCTAAGACGATTTTGGATTTTAAGTAGTGTACTGATCCCATTTGATGTGATAAATTGTACAAAACTAAAATTGAATAAAAATCTTGTATAACCAGCTTCAATTTGGTTATTCAAATAAGATAATAAATCCTCTGAGCTCGTGCCATCTAAAGCACCTTTCAATTGGATCGAAAAAATTCTTTCGTCAGTTTCTGATGTTCTCATGTTTTTTTATCCTAAATAAATGGCGTCGATCACGCCTGCTTTCGGTTTTTCGACTGATTGAATTTCTGGAATGACATCGGCTGTTTGGACGGCGTCATCTACATTTCCTTCTTTTACCTCTTCCATTCCTGAAACTTCTTCTACACTCGTAACTGTCCTCTTCTGAATCAGTGGAAGGCCCATATCTTTTTCTTCTGTCGTTTCGAATGAGGATAGATTCTTCGAACCTTCCCTTTTTGCTACATACTGAAACAAGAAGAATACCAACCATAAAACGATTGTAGATACAAAGGCAATTAAGCTATAATTGATAATCATCCAGTTAAGCAGAGCAAATTGGTTTTCAAAAAGTAAAACTAAGTTACCGCGGTCATAAACTACAAATACTGCACCTAACACATCTAATTTGGTCTCGTGATAGACTGGTGCGTAAATGACAGCCTCTAACACACTGGCTTCGGGAAAAAATTTCACTATTTCATTGGCATAATTTGGCAAGGAAGGATTTGTTTTTTTAAGAGTGATGCCTGTCTCCAAATCTTCTTCTGGCCACTCCCATTTCCTCATACGCATCGCCTTACGAAAATATGTTTTCTTAGCTAGTTCCGTATCTGGTTTTCTTTTTTCGGAAGGGATACTTACTTCCTCTGCCTTTGAAGAAGAAAGAAGTAGTCCACTCGGATCATAAAAACGAATTTCTTTTAACATGAATTTTTCAGGATCTTTTTGTGTCTCTTCCACATAACGAGCGAAAGCGGTATTCATTTCCGCATATCCATTGGGATTAAGTCTTACTTCTGCCGCCTTAGCGATGGCTAATGTAAAGTCACGGGCTCTGTGATCAGAGAGTAACAATTCATGTTTTAAAGTTTGAGACGTGGACTCGTAAAAAGACCAAGCAACTGCGCTCAAGGCAACCGCTTCCAGCAGAAAGAATAAAAGTATAAAATAGATAGCTGATCTTAGGATAAACATAGAAAGGTCTCCTATGTAGATATTCGGCTAGAAATTGAGACTGGACCGATCTATTTTAGTGGATTTTACTAAGAAAAGAAACCATCCAAGTGAAAGAGGAAGGCTCCCAGAAACCTAAATTTTTCTTTTTCCCAATCCTTTACTTTCTGAAGACCATTCAGTGAAACAACGTTAGATGAGAGCCCCCCGCAAGGATTGATGTATTGAAAAGTTTGTAGCGAATTGATCCCATTGAGTGCAAATCCAAAGCTTGTAAAATAGGATTTTGCATAAATACCCATAGAAACTAGTTTTTTTGATGGTTCTTCGCTTAAATACAATCCTGGTGAACTGCGATTTTCTTCAACTTGTATGCCCCAAACTTCAAGTAAGGCATTTCGGATGGCAAAAGAGAGGAATGACAGATACTCGCCCAAGTTTTTGTTCCGCTTTTTTAAATCAAGATGAAGGTATCCAACGATTTGTCCCGGTTCATGGGCAGTGTAATCCCCTCCTCTTTGGAGAGAATAGAGTCCCACGCCCTTCGAGGCGAGGGACTCCACTGGAAGCAATAGATTTTCAGCTTTCGCCCCAAGCCCCCCTGTCAAACATGGATCGTGTTCTAAAAAAATGATGGATTCCTTTCTTTGGAATCTGGCTTTTTCTTGGAAGGTTAAATACCGATCATATACAATAGGTGCCGTCATTGAAAAAGAAGGAAATAGTTTAGAATGGAGAAACTTTGCCATGCAATTTTATGGATCCTGGAAAAATCTCCTAACGGTCGAAGCCGACTTGATCTAGCAAAACTCCTATACTTTTCTGACGGAGTCCACTTTCAAAAACATGCAAGTATGATTACGGGAGGAGTCTACATCCATTTGGAAGATTCACCCTATCCCGTCAAACTGAACGAAGCACTCCTTTTTCTGCGTGAGAAGGGTTGCATCGAAGCATTTCCAGTGATCTCTCCGAAAGGTGTCCAAGGTTTCTCCCTCCAATTCAAAAAAGCCTTGGAAGGATTGGTCCTTTCCAGGGAAGAAAAACGTGTCATGATGAAAGTGGTGGAAATGTTTCGGGGAAGGGTTTTTGACGAAAGCAGGCACTATCCCAATTTATATGAAAATTATGTGGTCACTCCACTGTATGAAGCGATTCCGTTCGCTATCGATCGAATCAATACGAAAATCCATGTTTTGATGAAAAAAAGCCTTTTACAGCTGTCGGGAAAAATGTTTAGGGTTTTATTTGAGAGGTCTCCTGAATGATGATTACGATTTGCAAAGGAAAGATCCATCGGGCGACTGTCACGGAAGCCGAACTCCACTATGAAGGCAGTCTCACTGTAGACCAAGATTTGATGGATGGAGCGGGTATGAGGCCTTTCGAACAGGTCTCCGTGGTAAACGTCAATAACGGTGCTAGATTTGAAACCTACCTGATTGTAGGAAAAAGAGGCTCTGGAACCATTTGTTTGAATGGGGCCGCCGCAAGACTCGGTATGAAAGGTGACAAAGTCATCATCATCACCTATGGCCTCGTGGATGAAGATTCCATTCCCCCTCACTACCAACCCAAGATAGTTTTTGTGGACGAACACAATCATCCGAAAAAAGCCTAATCTTATCCTAATCTTTCTAGGGCAAACCTACGATACTTAATGTAGAATCAAATCGGAACTCGGAACATGAAAAAACTATACATACTTTCCTTCTTCAGCATTCTTGCGCTGGCTCTGGGAGCTCAAGACAACGGCACGACAGTTTCTTCAAATAGCGGTGCAACTTCAACACAGGGCTCAAAGGACATCCATGACCTTTATCCCCTTTCGATCTATGACACTCGCATTCGATTGAAAAACGTTTCTTTCATCAAAAGACACGCAGAAACGGGCCGAGGAGAATTCCTAGATGTACTCGTTGAAGTAGAATCTCGAGTTATGGATAACCAAGATTATGCGATCTATGTTTTAGCGGCTCACGAAAGAAACGAAATCAACGAATCAGAAAGACGCCTTGTTCCGTATCCAGAATGGAGAAAGTTTGATCCGAAAAAAGAAGCAAAATCCCTCTTTTTTACAAATGTAATGCCTACGCCAGTATCCGCGAAAGAAGTATGGGGCGAAGAAACTTACAAAAAGAAAATCGAAGCTGTAGAAAAACTTCACTGGCAAGGATTTGAAGCAGAGATTCCTGAACCTACGTTTACAGAAGTAGTGGATTATCTTTGCAAAAACCAAGCAAAAGCGTTACCTTTCACCTTATTCGGTGAAGGCGGTCCTACTCCAGACAAAATCGTAGTTCATAACTACATTGCTCAAACGCCAGAAGAAAAAAAGAAGCAGATACACGATACGCTACCAAAACATACGTATACTATCTATAATAACAAATATCAGGCGTCTATCACATCGCACCACTACACTCAATATCGTCCGAATTTTCTTTCCTTCAATAAAGTTGCGATTTTAATTTTTGATACAAAGAAACAAACGAACGGACTTCTCTTCCGTAAATTTTATGATATCAAAGATTTAAAAATGTCAAATTAATTACAAATTCTATCGGTTCCGATCAAAAGGCGAATCTTCATTCGCCTTTTTTTTTGTTTTAAAATATAGTTAACGCTGTAAGTTTGTAAGAAATCCTTTCATGAAACATATTTATTCTATTCCAGAGTTGAGACATTCAATTCCCGACAGTGCTTTTTGTCCTTCCGTACCTTTGAGCTTATTTTATTTTTTTTGGGATATTGCAATCATTGCAGTCTTGTATGCACTCGCATTTTACTTGAATTCAGTATGGTTTCTACCATTCTTCTGGTTTGCAACAGGCACTATGATGTGGGCCCTCTTTGTTGTTGGTCATGATTGTGGTCATGGATCTTTTTCTCACATAACGTGGCTTAATTTTCTAATTGGGCATCTTGCTCACACCCCTCTTCTTGTTCCTTTTCATGGATGGAAGGTATCACATAGAACCCACCACAATCATACGGGAGATATCGACAGAGATGAAAGTTGGCATCCGCTCACTGAGTCACAATACAAAGCTCTTTCCCTACCTGCCAAAATTGCTAGATTCAAATTGTTTTTGATTGTCTTTCCTCTTTATCTCTTTGTTCGCTCTTCTGGCCGAGATGGTTCCCATTTTCACCCAAACAGTCAACTTTTTCCCCGAGGTGAAAAAAAGAATGCCTTAACGAGCACGATATGGATTTTCGGCTTCGTTTGTTTCCTTGCCTATCTGACTTACATCAATGGCATTTTATTTTTTATCACTTATTACTTTATTCCTTACTCTATTTTTGTGATCTGGCTCTCACTTGTAACGTTCTTACATCATACAGAGACGACTGTTCCTTGGTATCGAGGAAAGGATTGGAAGTATACAATCGGAGCACTTTCAACCGTAGATAGAAGCTATGGAATCTTTGAACCCATCCACCACAACATTGGCACACACGTAGTCCATCACCTCTTTCCGACGATTCCCCATTATAAATTGAAAGAAGCCAAAAAGAGTTTAAAGATTTTTTTGGGTGATGATTATCTTGAGTCTAAAGAGTCCATCTGGCGTGTTTTTTTTCGGAGTGCACGCGAATGTATATTTGTTCCAGATACAGGTGGAATGGTATTTTACAAAAAAGACAAAGGATAATACTACATGATCTATTTACCTGAACCCTCTCTCATCTTTTACATCCAAGTCCTATTTTATTTGAGCTTCGGTATCATTGTATTTTATCTCGAATCTACTGGTAAATTTAATCTCCCCTATAGCAAGTTTGCCTCTTCAGAAGGTATCTCTCCTCGAATTGGAATGTTCATTATATATTTTATTCCCATTTTAGGTTATGCTTCTACAGTTCCCAACTGGAAGTTGCAATCCTCATACCAGATCATATTACTCCTTATTTTTACATTTCATTTTGCAAAACGTTGTTTAGAAGTTTTATTCTTACATCAGTTTTCTGGAAAAATCGGCATTATTGGAGTGATCGTGATTACTTTAGCATATACAAATATAGGGCTCTTACTTGGTTCCAACCATGCTAAAATGATTTATCCGGAAATTATCTCCTTTTTGGATCCCATGTTGATGTTGGGCATGTTACTTTTTTCTATTGGACAGATTGGTAATTTTTACCATCACCTCATCCTCAAGAAACTTCGATCGACTCAACAAAGTAATGAATACACCATCCCCAAAGGTGCGTTATTCGATAAAGTGATCTGCCCACACTACTTTTTTGAACTCGTTTCCTGGCTAGGTATTGCAGTTCTTTCCCATCATTGGGAGTCATATGTCATTTTTTTTCTCATGACTTGTTACTTATTTGGGCGTAGCACACGCACTTTATCTTGGTATCATTCTAAATTTAAAGATTTTCCAACAGATAAAAAGCGTATAATCCCCTATATTTATTGATAAAAATTACAATCATGTTTCATTTTATTGCGCAATGCAAAAAACTTTAAGCTTCTTTTATAAATTTTATTTCGTTCTACTCTTTTTCTATTGACTATTGTAATAAATGGCGTATAAATGCTTGGTAAGTTTCGATTTACATCGATTCTTAATTTTTCACGGAGAAAAATATGACTAACAACTTCAAAAACTCTTTGGGTGTTTTAACTGCGTTCGCAGTAGCTGCTGCTATTGCTTGTTCTGGATCTGGATCTGGTGGACCTTCTATTCAGCCAGCTTCTTCTGGTTCAATCATGGACAACGTTAAATCAAACCAAAACTGCGGTTGGGGTATGACTGAGCAAGGTACTGCTGAAGCAGGTTGCGTATGGGGTAAAGACGGTGGTAAACCAGTTGGAACAAAAACTGGTCGCGCTTGCACAAACTCTATCCTTGGCCTAATCAGAAGCGGAGACATGTCTCTTGCAGCTGGTGCTAAAGCTGGTGGTATCACAAAAGTTACTTCTATTGATGCAGAAAGCAACACTCTACTTGGATCAGTTCTAGTAGAAACTTGCATTCTTGTTAACGGAACTTAATTCCACAACCAATCATGCTGTAGTTCCACTACAGCATGATCTTTTTTTTCTCTCACTCCAACTCCAATCAAGCTGACAATCACATGACCTACTTTCGTTTTTCTTATATCCTTATCCTCCTATTCCTTGTTACCTGCACTGCCGATCGACGATTGAATGATCCCAAAGAGGCGCTCAAAAGTATGCAATGTGAAGGCATTGACTACTACGTAGATGAAATTTGCGAAAGCGAAAAGGCAATTTTGGATTGGGCGGCGGCTTATCCAAAGTATCGCAAACTTTCCGATCTCACTCGAGAAGTTTTACTCGAGATTCAGAACGAGACTGACATTGATCATGCGGCGGCCGTTTTTTATCATCGAGCGATTACCGAACCCATCAACCGTAAGTTTATCGAATACGTTTTCACAAAACAAAATGAAATGTTGAGAAAACGTCCAGATTATAGCAAAAAGAACATTATGTTCGCGATTGCTCCAGGAATGTTTTACAAAGACAATACTGAAGTCGATGCCGATGGCAAAATGATTCGAAGTATGGTTCGTTCCATGGGCATTACGGACGCCGTTATCCCGACAGACCAAACGGGCACAGTTGAAGGAAATGGTGCGATCATATGCGAGTTCATTCGCAACAACCAAGACAAAAATACAATCATCATAGGAACTGCAAGTAAAGGCAGTGGAGACTTCAAGATGGCGATCGACCAGTGTGGCAAAGAACCTTACTTTGCAAAGGTGTCAGGTTGGTTCAACTTTGGTGGTCTCACAAAAGGAAGCCTTGTGATGAATGCCATGATGGAACATTGGTTGTACAGCAAAGAGGGTAAACTCTATTTCTGGTGGAATAATTATAACTGGAAAGGTCTCGAATCCCTTCGCGGCGGTCCGGATGCACCACTCGCAAAAAATGTTGAATTTCCAAAATCTATGATTGTTGTGAACATTGTTGGTGTTCCTATGTCGCAAGTAGTGACAGACAGAGCCCGTCCGTTGTACGACTATCTATCCCAGTTCGGACCTAACGAAGGTTTGACGTTGCTTTCGGATGGATACATTCCAGGTGCACCGCTTTTTCCAAGCTGGAGAAATGATCATTATTTCCGAGTCCCGTTACCTGAAGAAAGAATGAAAGCTTTCATTACATATATCATCGAAACCAAAAATATCAAATAAACAAAGAAAACTAATTCCTATGCGTATCCATTCTCTTTTTATCATAACCTTCTTATCTTTCTCCTCAATTTATGCCCAGTCTCCTAGCGATTCTTCGGCACCCACTCCGGAAAATCAGGTCGTCTCTTTTTTACAAGGATTGAATCCAAAACAACTGAGCGACGTACATTTCCAATTGGTAACGGTGACTCCCGCGCACACCGTGACGACGGCATTTGGTCATTCCGCACTCAGAGTGTATTCAGGAAAACAATTTGATAAAACAGATTTTTACATCGATTTTGGCGAATATGACGAATCACCTGGCTTTGTTTGGCGATTCCTAAAAGGGGAAGCATTATTCTTTGTCAAAATTCGCACTATGGCGAATGCTTATACATTCTGGGACACCACCGGACGAGGTATCTATACATCGGAATTTATCCTTGATGATACGCAGAAGATGAAATTTGCCAATGCCATTCTAAAAGTGATGTCTGATAAAAAAAATGGCTACGAATATGACAACTTCGAATCCAACTGCGTAACCTTCATTCGTGACATCATAGGCGACGTTTATGGCAAAGCACTTGCACTTGAGACAGACGCAAACAAAAGCACATGGAGAGCAAGACTCCTCCCTTATTCACAAACGATATTTTGGTTGCGATTTTGCGAAAAACTTCTATTAGATCATGATACTGATATACAAAGAGATTCGAATAAAATCATCTATCTTCCTTATGATCTACTCTTTGCTGTCGAAGATGCAAAAATAACCAAAGAAAAAGAAATGGTTCACCCTGATTTTCTCAAAATGCCAGAATCCTTTGACCTGCTTGGAAATTTCGTATTTGCTTTGTTTGTTGGAATAGTTTTGTCCCAAATACCCGGCTATCTAAGAAAAAGATTTTCAAATCTTGGTACAAAAGTGTTTGGATTTATCTCTATTGTTGCCGGTGCCTTTACTTTACTTGTCCTTCTACTTACTTCTTTTCCGTTTATGAATGATACGATCATGATTCTCGTCTTTACACCCATAGATTATATCTTATGGAAAAAAGATAAGTTTAGTGATGCGACTTTCAAAAAATATTTATATCTAAGACTAGGAATGCTCTCACTTGCATTTCTTTTGCGCATTTCAATCCTACCGCAGAGTATTGACGCCGCTTTGTTTTTTACATGTGTCTATTTTGGTTTGATCTTTTATAATCTCCGAAAAGACTCTTCATCAAATTTGCAAGCCACATCTAGCAACTAACGATTCCGATGTCCAAACTCAATCGTAAAGATTTCTTTCTTAAAGGCCTTAAAGTTGTAGGAAGCGGTGCCGCCTTATCTCTCACAGGTGGCATTGGTTATGCATATTTCGGTAATTCCAATGTTAAAAAAGACTTTCCCCTTCTTGAAGAAAATTTTGCAAATCTAAAGCCAAATGGAAAGTCAGTTTGTATCGTCGGAGGAGGACTTGCCGGACTCCAAGCAGGATGTGAACTTGCAGATCGTGGATTCGCAGTAACAATCTTAGAGAAGACTGGCATCGCTGGTGGCAAACTCAAAACGTGGACTGACAAACACTTTGCAAAAAAACATTTTGGCAAGGAAGGATATGAACGCGAACACGGATTACACGCAATCTGGGGATTTTATAAGAATTTAAGAGAGTTCCTCGGTCGGCATAAAATCAAAATCAAACATCTCTCCCAAAACGATTCTTTTTACTATTTCGTTTCAAAGCGGGGTGTCCAAAGCAAAATCCGAAGCACAACGTGGCCCATCCCTTTCGATAGATTAGAGATGCTCAATAATGGAATTTATGTTCCATCTAGAGAAGACATCAACAAACCAGCCTCCAATATGTTTGAGACTTTGATGGTCTCTATGAAGATGTGGGGTTTTGATTTTTCCAATGAAAAGGACAGAATGTATCTTGATAGCATTACATTTTACGATTGGGCAATCAAAAATGGAATGAGTGTAGAATACATCAAACACTTCTTTGAAGCTTTATCCGAAATGGGCTTTTTTATGAGCACGAAAGAATGTTCGGCTCTCGCTGTTGTAAATTTTATGAAGTTGGGAAACCAACCCAGCGATTCCAGAGTGGATTTGTATGCTTGGCCACCTAGCAAAACTTTTATCCAACCCATGGTCCAACACATTGAATCCAAAGGTGGAAAGGTCTTATACTACCAAGAAGTTTCTGGTATAGAAAAAGATGTGCATGGTAAAATCAAGTCGGTTCGCACCAATGAAACATTTCCGAAAGGCAAAATCCGTCGCTGTCGCATTTGTGGGAATGTCATCCCTCCTGGAGAATATGACCATTGTCCTTTCTGTGGTGCCCACCATTCTGAGTTAGAAGTATTAGAGATGAAACCAGGCGTTTTTAATGCCGATTATTTTATCGTTGCAGGTGACGTTCCGGGCACTCAGAAATTTTTAAGCTCCAGTCGTCTGTCAGATGAAGACGACTACTTCAAAAGAATCATGAAGTTGACCAATGCACACATTCTATGCGTAAACCTTCTGTATGAAAATAGTGAAGCTTGGTTCAAACGTTTTCCTGAAGGAGAATGGGAAGCCTTTGATTTTATGCCAACGGGATATGATAACTTAGGTTATACTTCCAATTGGGCGGCAAAACAAATCCCAGAACTCAGAGAGAAAAAAATCGATCTTATCGAAGTACAAGTTTCTAAGTGGCAAGAACTCTTAAAACTTCCGTTTCCAGAGATTGCCAAAAAAGTCGATGCAGACCTCCGTCTCATCATTCCTGACCTACCAAAATACACGGAGTTTTATATCAACCACTGGGATACTTATACGGGAATGCGCCCCGGTGACGAAGCAAACAGACCTACCATTCAATCACCGATCGAGAACTTATTGTTTATTGGAGATTGGGTGTATGTAAACCATCACTCCGTTTTTATGGAACGAACCAATGTCATGGCAAAATCCGTAACCAATCTTTTGTTAGATAAGATTGGTCAAAAGGAAGGGAAAATCACCATCCTCAAATCCGGAATCCCTGACCTTGCCACGGATTTATTAAAATATATAACTTCAGTTAGAAGCTAAATTATTTCTAAATTATTTACCGCTGACGGCTACTTCGCCCCAGCTTTGATGAGAAGCTGGGCAATCTCACCTTGACTTGCACTGCGAGCAACAGCCAGGGCATTGTCTCCATTATTGTCCTTTAGTGCGAGATTCGGACGTTTGGCTAGGATGATACTCGTCATTTCCTGATTGCCTTGTAGAATTGCCTTCATCAGTGCAGTTTGACCCAATTTATCTTGTACATTGAGATTTGCGCCGTAGTCCACAAGTGTGCGTAAGACTGTAATCTCTCGCATATTTACTGCCCACATGGTTGCCGTTAAACCTGCATTATCCTGTAAGTTTAAATCGGCTCCTCCATCTTTTAAGGCTTTGAGCATTTCTACAGAGCCTTTTTTTGTAGCCATCATGACTGTGGTTTTGCCGTCTTTACTTCTTGCATTCATCTTCGCACGCGCTTTCGCTAGCTGGCGGATGGATTCTACATCATTTCGAGATACCGCTTTGACCAGGGCTGTTTCACCATACAAATCCTCTTGGTTGAGATCCGATCCTGCAATGAGTTGCGGTAAAATTTCTAAAAACTGAACTTGAACTGCTAGGATCAAAGCTGACTGACCATCGCTATTTGCCGCTTTGAGATTCGGTTTGTGTTTCAAAAGTTCTTTGCAGATATCATTCTGGTATCTTAAAATTCCAACCATAAGTGCATCCCAATTGACGATGTCTTGTTTACGAACATCAGCACCTCGTGCAATCAATAACTTAACAATCTCTAAATGACCGAAGTTGGTTGCCATCATGAGTGGTGTACGCTTTTGGTTATTTGCTGAATTTACATCAACTCCTGCATTCAAAAGCATTTCTACTATCGCTTTGTTTCCATGTCCAGCCGCATAGATTAACATATTTGAATCTGTTTTGTCTTTGATATTGGCATCACCATTTTCAGCGAGATACTTTTGTATGACTGCTTCGTCCCCGCTCCTTGCGGCGTTAAAATAACGGTTAGTAGATGCACATGAAAAGAAAGTCGATATTGCAATGAGTAGAAAGATAGAAAATTTCAATGTTTGGACTCCGAAAGTTTATTGTATTGATTGAGTTGTTTTGATTTAAAATAATAACCGATGATGGCAAAGGCGACAATAGAAAGCGAAATCACTTGTGCATATGTCAGATTGCCAAGCGCAAGATTGCGATCTCCACGGAAAAATTCAATCACAAAGCGATTGAATCCGTAAAAGAACCAAAAGATAAAGAACATTCGTTCTTTTGAAAAATCAAATTTTTCGATACGGTACATAGCGAGTAGAATCACAAACATATTGAACACTTCATACAATTGTGTTGGATGTACTTTTGGGTAAACGACTGGGAATGGTATCAAACCCAAAGCCATGAGCTCTTTTTTGTAATCACCTGTTGCCGTTGGTGGATAAAGCCGAGTGAGATCGGCCAGGTTTTGATAACCTAATGTGCGTAAATTTGCCATACTATCTGGAATTGGCATATCCACCAAATTGACATAGGGAGCAAAGATTTGAGAGATGACCGAAAGTGGATTCGGATCGAGTGCATAATACTGGTGAAGGCTTCGCCACTCACCCATCCAAGCGTCACTATTTTCAGAAAATGTTACACCGAATATCGATGCGGTAGGAAGTCCATACGCATCCCCATTAAAAAAACAGGAGAACCTACTGAGCACAAGTCCTAACGTTAGTGGAATCATAAGAGAATCACACCAATGCAAAAAGTTAACTTTTGTATATTGGCAATAGACCCAAGCGCCAAAAGCAGTACCAATCGTTCCACCCAAGATGGCAAATCCGCCAGTCGATGTAAATAGAATCAGTGGATTGGAAAAGAACTGCTTTGTATCCCAAAACAAAAAGTGAAACACCCTCGCAAAAATAAATCCAGAAATGATAGCCCATGCCCAAGCAGTGTTGTACCAATCCAAATTGTATCCGGCTTTGAGTGATCTAGCTCTTTGATAGAAATAACCAAGGATCAAAATCCCAACAGCCCAATGTCCCTCATATCCTCGAAAATGGAAGATCCAAAAGTCAATATTAACGGGAAACATTTATTTGTCCGTACTTTCTGGGAAGTTTTGGAATAGGTTTTCAGCAAGGCGGAGTCTCCACTCAAGCTCAGGTATGTTTAGCTCCACCCAACCCTGTCCATAGTCAAATCGACCATCCAGCTCCATTTTTTCCCAAAAGACAGGCTCGTTCATGTACTTATACGTCTCGAGTAGGTCCATAAAATCTCTTTTGGGCTGAGTGAAATGTTCCATTTTTTTCTAGCATACATAAGAATCGGAGGGGGTCGATTTGTTTTTTAGAATAGGAGCCTCTTTTTTGAACCAGTAAGTCAAAATATTGGCCGAAAATGAAAAGGACACCATGGCGATCACGAAAGAAAAAAAAGCTGATTTCAATGAAAAACTTTCGGACTTCAAAAACTATCTGGAAGAACTGAAGAAAGAAGCAAATATCTTCAAGGTGCAGGGCAAAAAAAGCAAGGATCTTGAGGCATATTTTAACATCGCACTTGCGATAAACTCAGTAAAGACGATTAACACCTGTCTCGTGATCAATGAACTTTCGACTTCTATACTCGATATCAATAACAATAACTATTTAGAGACTGGACGGAAAGAAATTTACAATTGCATTTCCTATATCGAAAAAACCGTTTCCAATAACATCGACGGTTCTCTTTCCGAGAACAAAGAGCTACTTTCTCGAATTGAACGCATTACACCCGTCCAAAGATTGAACCTGGTAAAGGGTCTTAGGGAAGCCATCAAAAAAACGATTACTGCCTTTGGTTCCAATTCGAAATGGAAATGGAGTTGGCCGGATATTCACTACAGACTTGCAGGATGTGCTAAAAATCTTTTTGATTTCATTGCCTATGAAAAAGAGCAAGATCTTGACAATCCATTTTATTACGTAAGACGAGAACATTTTAATTTAATCATCGAACTGGCTAACTCTGCCGCGCAAGACTATCGCTCAAAATTTGACATGTCGACACAAGATTCCACGGATTTGAAACACTCTGTGGAAATGTTAGAAATGAACCGCAAAATCTTCCAGATTACGGGAGAAACGGATGACTTGGAAAAAACAAAAACTTTGATCGAAAGCTTCCAACAGAAAATTACGGATCTAGAGTCAGATGATAAAAAGAAAAAAAAGAAACAATAATCGACGATTTACCCCTACTTTTCCAGTCTAGTTTCTACAAAGGCTGATAGCTTTCCATAGGAGATAAATGAATCATGGCACTAACTGAAATCAACGACGCCAATTTCAAAACAGAAACCGCAAGCGGAATCGTGCTTGTAGATTGTTGGGCGGAATGGTGCGGCCCATGTCGCATGGTAGCTCCAGTTCTAGATGAACTATCAAAAGAAATGGCGGATATAAAGATTACTAAGTTAAACGTTGACTTCAACCAGAAGACCGCGCAGGAGCTTGGTATACAGTCCATCCCCACTCTGTTACTTTATAAAGATGGTGTACTTGTGGATAAGGCGATAGGAGCTCTTCCTAAGCCTCAAATCAAAAAATTTATAGAAAGTCATAAGTAACCCAAGGAATTCCCCTCATGGTAAGTTCAGAACCGATCGGTTTTACAGCGCTCCCAAGAGGGGGATACCTAGTAGATACTTCGGAAGGATACATCCAGTTCGGATCACCTCCCGAAACTATCAAGGATACGATGAGTCTTGAAAAAAAGACTCCACTTGTATTCGTTCTCCCAAACAAATTCTTCCATGTCGAAAAGGGCATTTCTGTTGCCGAACTTGAATTCCCGATTTATTTTAACTTCTTTTTTCGCGGTGGCAAAAAGACCTTTATCGTTTGCACCAAAGAACAGAAAGAACAGTTAACAATAGTTTTAGGAGAGTCTCTCATGGGACCTTCCGAATTGGATCTTGCATCTGAATTTATCGATGGTGAAGCGACTTATGGTTTCCCAGATATCAAAAAAGAAATGGCTTACTTTCGATCCTACAAATCGATGGATGATGTCGTTGAATTCGTATTATTTGATGATTCACATAAGGCCGTATTTGGTGGGATAACCATCGAACAACTTTCATCAAATGAATTTCTATTGATCGATAAAGATCGCCAGATAAAAATTCCAGGTGAAGTAGACTTCCATGTAAAGTTTGATATCGGAAAACGATTGGAAGAGCCATTTCAACCACCCATCATTGGGATCACTTGTTTAGGCCCTTCTCACGGCTTTGATCCAGATGACAACACATCTGGTTTTATCATTTGGTTAAATGGCCAAGGGATCATGGTGGATCCTCCAGTCAATTCGACCGAATGGCTTCGCGAATCCAATGTAAATCCAAAACTCATCAACTCCATCATTCTAACACATTGTCACGCCGATCATGATGCTGGAACATTCCAAAAAATATTAGAAGAATCCAAAATCACAATCTACGCTACTGCAACTGTAATGGAATCTTTTTTACGAAAATATTGTAGTTTAACAAAGATTCCACGAAAAGAAATCACTGATCTCTTCGATTTTATACCTGTTGTGATTGGACGAGCTACCATCATCAACGGTGGTGAGTTTTATTTTCATTATGCAATCCATTCCATTCCCTCGGTTGGTTTTGAATTTTTCTTTCAAGACCAATCCTTCTATTATACATCTGATCATTTAAATGATCCTGCCGCTTTTGAGGATATGTACAATAAGGGAGTTCTCCCAGAATCACGATATCAGTTTTTAAAAGACTTCCCGTGGGACAGAAAGGTTATCTATCACGAAGCGGGAGTTCCTCCACTTCATACTAAAATCAGTTATTTGGCATCACTTCCAGAAGAAGTACAAAAACGGATTACCGTATACCATATCGCCGCAAAAGATATGCCACCTGGCAATCATTTAACGCTTGCTAAATTCGGAATCGAAAACACTCTCTATCCACAAATCACTCCGCCAAAACACCAAGAGGCGTATCAATTGCTGGAGATACTTTCTCAGATTGATATTTTCTCTGGCTTTCCGATTGAGAAGGCAAAGGAATTTCTCCAGGTTGCCAAGGAAGAAAGATTCACACGTGGCACTCAGATCATCAAGAAAGGCACACATGGGGATCGATTTTTTATCATCGCCTCCGGTAACGTCCGGTTTGAAGGTTTAAGCCAAGATCATACAGCGATCAAACGTTACGGTACTTACGAATACTTTGGAGAGGCTTCACTCATTTTAGATACAGTTCGTCAGGCAGATGTTTTTGCCGAGACAGACGTTTTAGCGATCACCATTGAAAAAACGCGCTTTTTCCAATTCATCCGTGGATCGAAGCTCCACGAAAATTTGGTCAAACTCAACTCTATCCGTGAGACCAATACCTGGAAGACACTCACCGAGTCCCAGACTTTTCGTGGTTTGACAAGCTACCAAGTGACCCAACTCGAATTGATCCTAAAGTTTGAAAAAGTAAAAAACGAAGAAGTTCTGATAGAGGAAGGTTCGCCCTTTGATCGGTCTTTTATCGTTAAATCAGGCACAGTCGTTGTGATGCAAAACCACCGCACAATCCGAGAACTTGGCCCTGGTGACTTTGTAGGGGAGATCTACCCCCTTACAAAAAAATTGCCTTCCTCGTATACTTTCATCGCCTGGCCAGGAACCGAGCTCTATGTTTTGGGTCAGGACGACGCCATCCAATATATCAAAAAAAATCCAGGCGTCTATATGAAGCTGAACACCGTTTATAATTGACCAAATTTGAACCAGATTCTAGAATTCTCCTATCATAAGGAGTTCCCGAATGGATCGCATCCTACCTTTTACAGAAGAACACGAACAGTTCCGCGAGATGGCTCGCAAATTCTTTGAAACAGAAGTCAAACCCCACCACGAAGAGTGGGAAAAAAATCATATCGTTCCCAAATCCGTCTGGAAAAAAGCAGGTGATTACGGGCTTCTTTGCCCAGACGTTCCTGAGGAGTACGGCGGTGCTGGAGGGGATTTCCTATACAACGTAATCGTCGTTGAAGAATCATCAAAAGTCGGTAACAGTGGTTTGTTTATGTCATTACACAGTGACATCATTGCACCCTACATCACTGCCTTTGCAAATGATGAGCAGAAAAAACGATGGTTGCCTAGAGTGATCTCTGGAGATTCGATTCTTGCCATAGCAATGACTGAACCCGGTGCCGGTTCCGATTTAAAATCGATTCGAACAAGTGCCTTGGATAAAGGAGATCATTTTATCATCAATGGGCAAAAGACATTTATCTCCAATGGTCAATTGGCAGACCTGATCATCGTAGCCGTAAAACATGATAATGGAACGATCTCTCTTGTGATGGTTGAGGAAGGGATGAAAGGCTTTGAAAGAGGACGCAACCTAGACAAAATTGGTCTCAAAGCCCAAGACACGTCTGAATTATTTTTTAACGATGTAGTGGTTCCAAAAACAAACCTGATCGGTAAACAAGGGCAAGGTTTTCGTTATCTCATGCAAAAACTTGCACAAGAAAGATTGATTCTTGGAGTGGCGGCTGTGGAAGCGACTCGACTTGTTCATAATCTTACTCTCCAGTACATCAAAGAAAGAAAAGCCTTCGGTCAAAAGATAGGATCATTTCAAAATACAAAGTTCAAAATGGCTGAGATGGCAACCGAACTGGAAATGGCACAAGTCTTTACTGATCGAGTGCTCATCGATCATATGAAAGGAAACAACACATCATCTGAAGCGGCGATGGTGAAGTGGTACACAACTGAGATGCAAAAACGCCATACGGACGAGTGCCTACAATTCTTTGGTGGCTATGGTTATATGATGGAATATCCGATTGCCCGTGCCTATATCGATGCAAGAATCCAAACGATTTATGCTGGGACAACGGAAATCATGAAAGAAATCATCGGTCGTAGTTTAGGACTTTAAAACGTTAAGATCTGCCAAAAGCGATTTATTTTAGAATAGAAGTCTCAATGATTTTAATCTAACCCTTGTTCGATCTCGAACAAGGGTTTTTTTATGCACTTTTCGTTTAGAGACTATCTGCAAAAACAATGGCTATTTTTTAGATTTGCTAAACATGAGTTTCGCTTCTAACGGCTTCTTCCTTTCTGAGTTCTTGCGTTAGGTGCATGGAACAAAAACTTGGGCCGCACATCGAACAAAAATGGGCTTTTTTCATTCCATCTTGTGGCAATGTTTCATCGTGATATGACCTTGCAAGTTCTGGATCAAGAGAGAGCGCAAATTGATCTTCCCATCGGAATTCAAAACGAGCCTTACTCAATAAATCATCTCTATCCTTTGCACCTTTATGTCCTTTTGCAACATCGGCCGCATGAGCCGCTATTTTATAAGCGATCACACCATCTTTAACATCTTGTTTGTTTGGAAGACCTAAATGTTCTTTTGGAGTCACATAACAAAGCATCGCTGTTCCATACCATGCAATCATGGCCGCTCCAATTGCAGAAGTGATATGATCATAACCAGGCGCAATGTCAGTCACCAAAGGCCCCAAAGTATAAAATGGTGCCTCTTTACAAATTTCATTTTGTAAGCGCATGTTTTCTTCAATTAAGTTCAATGGGACATGGCCTGGTCCCTCCACCATCACTTGAATGTCTTCCGACCAAGCCTTGTCCGTTAACTCACCGAGTGTTTTTAGTTCGGCAAATTGTGCGGCGTCATTGGCATCTGCGATACAACCTGGACGCAAACCATCACCCAAGGAATAAGAAACACCATATTTTTTCATTACTTTGTTGATCGCGTCAAAGTGTTCATACAAAAAGTTTTCTTTTTTGTGATGCAAACACCATCTAGCCATAATCGAACCGCCTCGCGAAACAATACCAGTGATTCTATTTTTGGTGAGGTCCACATATTCTCTTAAGACACCCGCATGAATTGTAAAATAGTCTACACCTTGTTCCGCTTGTTCTTCTAATGTTTCGAGATATACATTGATATTTAAATTTTCCGCTTTCCCTTTCACCTTTTCGAGTGCTTGGTAAAGCGGCACTGTTCCGATTGGAACCGGGGAGTTTCGTATGATCCACTCTCTCGTTTCATGGATATTTTTACCCGTTGAAAGATCCATCACAGTATCTGCTCCCCAATGGAGAGACCAACGAAGTTTTTCCACCTCTTCTTCAATCGAAGACGAGATAGCAGAGTTGCCGATATTTGCATTGATCTTTACTAGAAATTTTTTCCCAATGATCATGGGTTCAAGTTCCAAATGGTTTCGATTAGAAGGAATGATGGCTCTTCCGATTTTGATTTCGTTCAATACAAATTCAGGTGTCACACCTTCGCGAATTGCCACATAACGCATTTCATTTGTTATAATATCCCTTTTGGCAAAGTACATTTGGGAATGGTTCTCTATCTGATTTTTTAGCCTTTCATCAATCCATGTTTTTCTGAGTTTATGGATACCAAGTTTGTAATCAAACGCATCATCATGTGAACAAAGCGAACCTGCAGTTCGATATGTTTGAAATGTGCTACCATCTGTTAGTTTGATTTCATTGGTTGGGACTTTGAATTCTTGGGTTGTGGGGACTTTCTCGTGCATCTGTTTGCTCCTAAACCGCAAACTACTGAGATGAAGTCACAAGAAAAATAGAAGAAAGGAAAGTGTAGGTGTAATTCTACAAAGTCGATCGATTCGTTCCCGTTTCCCTTCGCGAGCATTATCTCTGGCAGGTTCCTAGGGACTCTCTCAGCCAAATTTCTTTGGCACCCCTAACGGTTATGTCACTAAGGGATCACAGATTCAATTGACTTCAACAATTATTTTAAGGCACGTTTTTTGCGTATCAGTCGATTGATGAATACCAAAAGATCTTGTTTGCCCTTCGGACCTATTTCCGTAAACTGCACTCCGTAAAGGCCGTATTCCTTGGACTTTTTTCCAATTTGTTTGATGATGCCGCGGGCTCGAAAATCAGCCAAATCACCAGGCAGTGCGACGATGATTTCTATCTTTTCATGTAAATCCCATTCATCAAAGTGGTGTGGTGCAAGGATTCCTATACCACCCATACTGATGTCATGTGCTTTTAACACGTCGATGAGGGCTGACCCCATCAAATGTACGATAACAGGATCATCATCCAATGGACAAACCCTGACACTCTTCCGCCTTTCTGTCGTTGCCACCATTCAGACAAATTTCTCAGAAAAAAACCACTTGTAAACTCTGAATTGAAAGTATAGAGTAAAAGGCGGTCACCCGATACTATTAAAGATGTCTAAAAGTATAAAATTAGGAATCAACTACTTGCACCTTTATAGTGCTCTTACAACGATTTTACTTTTTATTTTATGCTTACCCATCGATGCCAAAGTCACTTGCACTGGTGATGCCTGCGCGATTTTACCAACGAGTGTTCAATCCCAACTCAACAGCGTTGACCAAGCACTCCAAACGCAATATACAGATAAAGTATTGGCTTCTATGGCAGAATCGGCGGTTCTCACGAGCATCAATTCTTCACTTATGGGTCCTGGTATCGTTAACAGATTTCAAATCGGTGGCGGAATGTCGCTTGCAGGACAAAAAAAAGAAGATATCAACGTTCAATACCAGAGTATCAACTTCCAAAAGCTTCCCAATGTAGGAGCATCAATTTCACCAAACTTGATTGTGGCGGTCAACTTAGGGTGGTTGTTGGGCGGTGGACCATCAGATACGGAAGCCGACCTAAAAACGTTTATGCATCGCTTTAATTTATATCTTCATGGATTTAGCTTTAACTTTGCTCAAGGTGATGTCCAAAAAGCGATTGAAGCCCAAAACAAAAATGTGGATTTGCGAGGCGACATTACTTCGGGTGGATTTACACTTCGATTTCATGTTTTTGATAGTTACTCTGACGGAATCGGTTTCTTTGAGTTTTCCGGTATTTCACTCGGTATGGGAATGCATTACCAACGTCAGGTGATCAATGTTTCTTACGATGATGGAAAAACACAAAGTGTGACCATCGGACCTGCCATCGGAACATGGGGGGGAGCAAGTACTTTCAATTACAACAGTACGATTACAAGTGTTCCATTAGATGTTCGAACTGGATTTCGGATGTTCTATTTATTGACCTTTTTTGCAGGTGGCGGAACATCCCTTAACTTTGGGACCACCAATCTAAAAATAGAAAGATCGGGGCCACTCACGCTGGCTTTGGATTCTGGCGCCATAGCTAGCAGTCTTTCTTCGGAAATTGCGGCATTGATTCCAACTTCAAGTTTAGGACAAGCTAGGACGGGTACTCTTGCTTTGGATTTATCAGGGACTGCTCAAGCTCCCAACACCACCAACTTTTTGATCGCAGGTTTAGAACTCAACGCTCTGATTACAAAGATTACTCTCGAAGCCATTGTTGCTCAAAAAGTTCAATCTGTTATGATCGGTGCGAAGATCGCGTTCTAAGTTTGGTACCATTCTTGCAATCTTTACAGTAAGAGCTCTTTTGTAGAGTCAGTATGCCTCTCTAGGTTCATATTGCCTAAAATTTGAGCATTTGGTCGCAAAGGAGTACTTTATGCAAGTGACAGTTCCTCAGGAAACGAAAAAAAGATCCCTCCATGTTTCTTGTGTCCCGAGAAAGGACACGACCATATTGAAAATTTCTCTTGCAGAAGACGATGTTGGGATCCTCTATCGGGTGACCTCCGTCCTTTACAACCATGGCTGGGACATTTTAGAAGCCGTTGCCGAAACCAGTTATGAAGGACATGTACAAGATTTGTTCGTCATCCGCAGTTGGAATGGCTTAGAAATGACAGAAGCCCTCCTTTCTCAGATCAGAAAGGATCTTTATTCTCTCTTCTATGAAGAGAAATCAGTATCTACCTACCTGAGTGAAAATGGAAAGGAAGAAATCCTGACTCGCAAAATTGGAGATCCCGATGCTTCCCTCAAACTTTATAATCCGATCTCCTCAGATTTCACGGTCATGGACCTTCGGATGAGAGACACTCCAGGCATACTCTTTCAAATTACAGAAGCTTTGCATGGACTTGGAATCGACATCATCAGCTTTACAGCGATCACTTCTGACGGCAGAATTCGAGATAGCTTTTTGCTTCGCACTTCGCTGACAGGAACTCGTTTGGATGAAAAGATGATGTTCCCATATTTGCGTTCAAAGTTAGAATCTTTTCTCTAATCAGAGGAAAAATAAAGCAGTTCTCTTCGATATCTTTGATATCATTGAAATAATCTGAACTCTCCGTATCGTTTTACATATCTAAGCTTTCGTACGGTTTAGCCAGTAAAACGAAAAATCAGAATTTTTTGATCAATGGAACTTTCTTAAATAAAATTGGGTCATTTAATCGTATCATGAGATTAAAATTTATATTTCCTCCAATTCTATTTCTACTTTTTGTTTCGCTCAACCAGTGTTTTCTATTTCGATCAATTGAACGCCCACCGAAATCGATAACGTTAACTGATTCAAATCCAAAACAAGTAAAATTTTACTGGATTGGCCATGCGACAATACTCTTACAAATTTATGATAAATGGATCCTAACCGATCCAAATTTTGCAAAGAGTCTTGGCATTGTGGTCAAGCGACATATAGATACACCTATTGATATCAACACATTACCCGAATTAGATGCTGTTCTTATCTCACATACTCACTTTGATCATTTAGACCAACCCACTCTCAAAAATCTCAAAATCAAAGGCAAAATCCTTGTTCCGAAAGGTGCCGGCTTTTATATCCCGAACAGTTTGTCAGAACAAAAACTAGAACTTGAACCATGGGAATCGGTAGCATCAAATGGTATTGTGTTAACAGCCGTTCCGGCTAGACACTTTGGTGGACGTTGGCTGATCGATAATCTTTGGGATGGAGATCCTTACACTGGCTATATTATAGAATATAAAGGTGTAACCTTCTATTTTGCGGGAGACACAGGGTATCAAAAAGAGAATTTCCAAGAAATCGGAAAAAGGTTTAACATCGATTTAGCGTTTTTGCCAGTTGGTCCAAGCAAAGGGCCCAATAATCCTGTCCACATCAATCCTTATGAAGCAGTTGACACATTTTTAGATCTGCGCGCGAGACTGATGATGCCGATGCATTATGGTACCTTCTATAGAACCATGGAATCAGAAATGCCTGTTTTGCAAGAGGCACTTAGACCTCTTGGCGAGAAAGCATTGATGCTTTCCATTGGAGATAGCTATGAACTTAAAAAATGATAATTTTATCAATTAACTATAGTTTTTCGATTTTGTCTTTCTTTGGTTTGGAAGAGCAAAGTCACAAAGGCAACTAAAATCAAAAGAGAAAGAATAAACGTAAAAACCGGTCCTTTTTGAAAGTAAAGGACTGCAAAAACTATCGGTGAAATCGCACGAGCAAGGGAACCAAAACTCCGAAATAGACCAAGAGTCATTCCTTGGTCTCCCAGTTCACTTTCCAAAGACGCAAATGAGGACAAACCTGGATTCACAAGCGCGCTTCCGAAAGCGAGAAAAAACAAAGCACCAAATACTGTGTAAATATCCTTTCCGAAAATTAAAATCAAAAAACCAATCCCAACTAACAAAGAGCCAATTTGGACCATCAATTTTTCTGAAATTTTGCCTGATAACCTTCTAACAACACCACCTTGCACAAGTATAATGATAATTCCGATATATAAAAAAGTGAGACCTATCGATTTAGGTAAGAACTGGAAACCCTCAGAAAGGTAAAAGTTGATCACAAATTCAAAGCCAGAAAAACTCAGCACGAACATGAGATTGAGAACGCACAATCGAATTAATGTTTTTGATTTAATATTTTTTACATTTAGAATGGGATGAATCATTTTCGAATGAGTATTTGAAACTTTTGATTCAGGTAGAAAAAACTGAATCAATACAAGATTCAGCAAAGCGACAATGATCGCAAAAAAAGCAGTAGCCGGAAAAATTACAAATAAACCCGTTTCATAAAATGAATCCAAAAATGTCCAAGTAGACGAGATACCACCAAAGAGTGGACCCATGACAAAACCCAATCCGATACCCGCACCCAACATTCCCATCCCGCCAGCGCGTGTCTTTTCATCAGTATGATCTGCCATTGCTGCCGAAGCGACGCTGAGATTGCCACCCATCGATCCAGTGATGACTCTCGACAAAACAAACATCCAAAAATTGGAAGAAAATAACCAAAGAACGTATCCAAAAACAGAACCAAAAGTGGTAAACAAGAGAATAGATCTCCGTCCCACTCGATCGGAAAGTTTGCCCCAAAATGGAGCGGAAAGAAATTGTAAAAAAGAATATATGGATCCAAGGATTCCACCAAACAGTACTAAGGTGTATTTTGGATCACCACCTTCACCAAGCCATAGAGACCAAGTATAAAAAAGAGTAAAAATGGAATCACTTCCCTTTTCTAAAAAATGAGTGATTGTCTTTGGATAGAGAGGGAAGAGCAAAGAAAATCCCATCATATCTGTGAAGACGATTAAAAAAAGAATGAGTTTGGAGCGACTGGTTTGATTTGGCATAAAATAAAAAAAGTCACAGATTTCTCTGTGACTTCCGTCTCTGCAATTTAGTTAGAAAATTAGAATTAACCTTTATTCTTAACTTTTTCAATCAATGCTTTGAGTTCATCAAGAGCTTGTTTTGCTTTTACTTTCAAATCTGGTGGAATTGCAGTGTCGATTTGAGCATAAATTGACTGGTAGTTTGCTTGCAATTTTGTTACGATTTCTTCGTAGCTTGCATTTGTTTTACCGATCGCTTCTTGTGCGTCAGATATTGTTTTGCTCAGTAAATCTCTGATTTTTTGAGATTCCGGAGATTTATCTAATTCGCCTTTGCTTTTGAGTTCATTATAAACTTTGTCTAGGTCAATTACCGCTGTTTTTAGCTTTTCTTCGCCTGAACGAAAGAGCGCGATCCCTGCGTTAACTACATCCATTACCAATTTTTCCATGCAACATTCCTTATCGGGATAAAAGTCCCTTTGTTTGGTATCCCAAATTTAATGCAACTCTACCCACCTGACAATTAAAAAATAAACGGGATTGTTACAAATTTAGCTGTTACCGATGAGCTTTTTGATCTGATCTCGGATTTTAGCGGCGGTTTCATAGTCTTCCGACTTCAATGCGTTTTCCAATGTCTCTTCTAGAATTTGCAAATTTGACTTGGGGAGGGCCTGTATTTTTTTTTCAGGAGAAATGCTCTCCGTTTGGATCTCATCTTCTTTCATGATGATGCCAGCCTCTTCCAAAACAGACTTTGCAATAAAAATCGGAGCATTTGCCCGGAGAGCAAGAGCGATGGAATCCGAAGGTCTCGCGTCCAAGGTGATGATTTCCTCATCTCGCCTAAGCTGGATCTTTGCATAAAATGTACTATCGATGATCTCTTCGATGGTGATCTTTAAAACGGTCGCTCCCATCGCAGTGAGCATGTACAACATAAGGTCGTGAGTCATGGGTCTAGGTGGCTTTGTGCCATCGATGACGGTTGTGATAGAATGTGTTTCCAAAGGTCCGATAAAAATGGGAACCACTCTGTTGTCCTCACCATCCTTCGGGCGTAAAAAAACTGCAAATCCCACATTTGTGAGGCTAATGTCAGAGATTTTTACTTCGAAAAATTCCATGGTATCGTCGCCTCTTTGTAATATAAATGGGCCCAGAAGGTCTCGAACCTTCGACCCGCAGATTATGAGTCTGCTGCTCTAACCAACTGAGCTATAGGCCCCTTACCCTTTCCAATGTTTTAGAGAAAATCGCAGAGACAAGCATAAAACATTAAGGTGGAGCTCGACCCTTAAGAAAGCGACCCGATTCGAAAAACGAGACTAGTTCGAGATTGTCCTTTCGACACAAAATCCATACCCAATAATTTGACTCACCTTGATTCCATATCCAAAGATTGGCGCGGAGCAGATTTTGATTCCGAATTTGGTCGGCTTTGTAAACTGTGAAGGTTTGGTTTCCAAGAACGAGCTCCGTTGCCTCCATGTTTTCGCCATGCCAAAATATTTCCGATTCCCAACTGGCCTTTGGAAAATTGATTTGTGCGATGGGTATCTTTCTTATGACGACAAAGAAAGGCTCTCGCCGTGCTGGATAAACATGAAGAGATTTTTCCGTAGTGAGATTTGTCTCTTTAATCACAACATCTTCTGGGAAAATAAATGTTAATCCTTGCCAATTGATCTGAACATCTTTAAGTTTGAGTTCTTGCGGAAAGACAGCAAAGTTTCCCGAGAGCGCAAATAACAAAAAAATTAGTATGACCCTCATCAATCCTGAGCAAACTATTTTATCCAAACCCTTGCAAGCAAGAAACGGATGGATGGGAATATATGTTCATTACCCATATTGTTATCAGAAATGTGATTATTGTGATTTTTATTCGGAAGGGATAGGAGCTTCTCCCTCTTCCAACGAATCTCTGCTATTTGATACTTACAAAAAAGAATTTTTACATCGTCGCAATGAATCCAATCAACTCCAGTCAAACAAAGTAGATACGATTTTTTTTGGTGGAGGGACACCAAGTAAAGCCTCACCTAAACATTGGAAAACATTGATCGAATGGTTTAAAAATGAAATAGACATTGATGCGAACGCAGAGATTTCATTGGAAGCCAATCCAGAAGATTTATCTTCTGAGATGTTGGATGCGCTCTATGACGCTGGCATCAACCGTTTGAATGTGGGTGTTCAAACCCAAAACGAAACGGGACTTCAATTTTTGGGCAGATATGTTGATCGAGAAAAATACTCAAAATTAAAAGAGATTTTTTATCATTCACCGATTGGCAGACTAGGTATTGATCTTATGTACGGGATCCCTTCTTTGACTAAGGCAGATTTTGAGAAGGACTTAGACTATTTTTTAAGTTTTGGTTTATCACATTTGAGTTTATATTCACTGACAATGGAGAAAGGAACATCTTATTCTCGCAAGGTGAAAGATAAACTTCTTCCACCTCCTGACGAAGAGATTCAAAGAGAAATTCTCGAGTCCCTTCCGCAAAAGATGAAAGAAAATGGATACGTTTGGTATGAAGTTTCCAATTATTGCAAACCTGATCAATTTTCTAGGCATAACCTACGTTACTGGATGAATGAACCATACATAGGTTTAGGACCTGGTGCACATGGATTTTTGGATGGATTCAGGTATGGCAATGCGAGAAACACTGGATCCTATCTTAAAAGTCCAACCTCTGCACGGAAAGAACAGTCCACGCCCCTTACCGAAATTGCGATTTCTTTGTTTCGATTGTTTGTTCCAATCGACTTAGATTCTTTCTTCCAAATGTATTTAACAAAAAATGATTGGGAACCTATGGTTCGGAAAATTGAATCGTTTCAAAACTTGGGTCTTTGTGATTGGGATGGAACAAGATTCCAGTGGAAATCTTCCGCCTTACTTCAACTTGATGATCTAATTTTTCAACTAGTGTGAATTGGTGCTAAAAACAACCAAGTTTGTAAAAATTGGTCTGAAAAAAGATTGCCCGTAACCCCACCCTGAAAAAGACTGTCTGTATCCAGGGCCTGTAGCTCAGTTGGTTAGAGCACACGCTTGATAAGCGTGGGGTCATAAGTTCGAGTCTTATCAGGCCCAAGATAGGATACCGTTTCAAACGGGGCGTTAGCTCAGCTGGGAGAGCATCTGATTTGCATTCAGAAGGTCATCGGTTCGATCCCGATACGCTCCAAATTTCAATCCTCCACATCGGAAAACTTCAAATAACGCTTGGACACTTCATCCCAGACATGGCACTCCATGAGCTGCTTTTTCATGTATTTCCATTCAAATTTTCCCTCTTTCAAGTCATCCGCATAGACCGAATGTTTTAAATCCGCGTAGGCGGCTGGAAGGTGATAACAAGGAATCGCTGTAGATAGATGGTGAGGTGTATGGATGTCGATATGAAAGTGAATGAAGGAAAGCCACTTTGGAGCTAGTGAATTATAAGTAGATACAATTTGACCAAGGTATGGCGTCCATTCTTCCTTCTTATAAAATGCAATCTCGGTGGATGTATGATGTAAAAAAGTATAGAAGCTCATCCAAAACTGAAAGAGCAGTCCTGGAATGATCAAAAAATGGATGAATGCAATCCATCTACCAGTTAACAAATAAAATCCGAAACCAAGTGTGAGTAAACCTACAAGTAGGACTGCATAAGATACATAGACTTTCTTTCGATGGCTTTCGATAAATTTGCTTGGGAAGGCATGAAACACGAAATTGTGTAAAAGCGAACCAATCGGTGGGAAATACCGCGTGCATTGATAAAGAAAAGCAAGTGCTTTCGAATTTTTCTTTAAGAGTTTATATTCACTTACAGTAAATGGGAGCCAAGCATTATCAAAGTAGACTTTGCTTTGGTTTGAGGTAAGATCATTTGTATGCGCATGGTGCGCGTTATGTGTATATTTCCACGCATAATACGGATAAAAAGAAAAGAGAAATGCAATATGACCAATGAAATCATTCACTCGATTGTTTTTCAAAAAGGATGCGTGCGCGCAGTCGTGTCCAATCACAAAAAGTGAGGTCACTGACATACTCGTGAGTATCCAACCGATTCCAAGAAGCCATGACTGTTCAAATTTGATGCCAAAGTAAATTACCGCATAACTAATTAATTGAAAGGCGATAGCCACGAATAGGACTCGGATCGCTTTCCCTGTGTTGGGTTGAAATAATTCGGAACGAATCGATTTACGGGGGCCGTCCAGAGTTACGGGTCGTGATTTCGGCATTGCATCACTGGATTTGTCAGTCCGGATCCGTTCCGTTTCTAAAGTTTGAGACATAAGTAAATTCCTTACAAGCGGCCATAACGAACACCGCTAAATATCAATATAAGGAGTCTAGATTTGGGAACTTTGCTGTCAACTAAAGGCAAATTTGACACCTTTCTCTCTCTTC
>JAPZRK010000095.1 GCA_027531445.1 Leptospira sp. | reverse complement strand
ATAAGTGGGAAGCCCACCTGAAGATAAGATCTCCCTGAAGAGTCCGGGCAGACGACCCGGTTGATAGGTCACAGGTGTAAGTTCAGTAATGGATTCAGCCAAGTGATACTAATCGCTCGATTGGCTTGACCATATTACAATATACATGTTGATTAACGTGTATGTCAGGATTATAGTCTCTCTTGTTGTTTATTATCTTGTTTGGTGGTCGTGCGCCAACCAACTTCGCGGCTAGATGCTACGCATCACGCTCGCGAGTTGTAGTCTCGCAGTCGAGGCAAGGTCTCTTGCCTCTTGTGCTCCGACTGGCCATCCCATAGATGTGATACACTGTCGTATATGAATTGTTAGAAGAGTAAGAAGCCTTTGGTCGTAAGATCGGAGGCTTTTTTATTTGGTGAGAGTGTTATTCTAAACCACATAGGAAGTAGGTAGGGGTTTTTCCAAGATCCAGCCCCCAATTACAGGATGGTTGCTGCATCTTCGCGACACAATGTGCATTATAGGAAGCCGACTGGCTTAAAGGCGACTATATTTTGCCTTGGTCGAATTGAATGGAATTAGCAATTATAACTTGCAAAAAGGTTGGTCGAAAGGAAATCAGATCATCCAAGACATTGCTACACAAACTCTTTCATTCCTCAAAGAAGACCAAGTGTTTCGGGATTTGGAGATGATTTTCTCATTTGTTTCAACACCGAGAAAGAGAGAGATACATTTATTCGCTCTATGAATCGATTAAATATCGAGGGAGTTACTTTTGAATGTAAATCGATTCAGAAAGAGAAATTCATTGAAACCCTTGAAGTTTAAAATCAAAGTCAAACTTACTTCAAAAGATTGAAACACCCCGAGAAATCAATATTCCCATCACTCCAATGAAGACTGAAATCAATAGATTCAATTTACCAAAAAAGGCTGAGAGTTTTCGATTTTTCTCAAACATTCGAGGGTTAGTTTCAGCATATCTAAAAGTCCGAGGACCAGTAAAAAAATCATGATAGATTGAAGAAAGAACTAAGATCAAAAATAAAGATACTTTTAGAACGACCATTTTAGTCATGCTAGATGATCCAAATTGGAAGTTTAACAAATCATAGAGAAGACCTTTTGATGCGGTAAGATAGACACCCGATATAAACAAAAGTAAATAAACAGGATAAGACAGCCTTCTAAATTGAAGAGCCGTCTTTTGTAAAAGCCTCAACTTAATATCTTTAAATTCGGGGTCGCGAATGATTGCGATAATGACGAGGGCATAGACAATGACTCCCCCGATCCAGAACATGGCTGAAAAAATGTGAATTACTGTTGAGAATAAATACCAACTCATGAATTCAATTTAAAAAAGTTGTTTTAAACTTCATCAAAAATTGATCGCTTTTGCAAAAAATCGATGTAAGGAATCTGTAAGCCCTCTCGGATCTGCTAACATTTGATAACTAGCTTCTCTCATCATTTTTGGGATTACCGGCTTCTCATCTCTACCAATCGCGAGCGTATGAACAAAGATACCACGTTGTTTTAATTCTTTTACCGCTTGGTGGACATCTTCCGTCCCATATTTGCCTTCATAACGGTCATAATCATTTGGGTGTGCATCGGTAAGCAAAATGATCCACTTCTGTTTAGTCTTTACCTTATCTAATAGCACACCTGTATGCCGAAGCGCGGGACCAATCCTTGTGTATCCTATGGGATCCAAAGCCCCTAGTCTGTCTTTTGTTTGCTGCAAACTTTCTTTCAGCGATTTAATTCGCAAAAATTTGCACTGATTTCTTGTTCGCGAATAAAACGCCCCCATTTCGAAAGGAATATCCAAACTTTCAAGTGCATTCGAAAATAATAACAATGATTCCCTTTCTACATCAAGGATTCTATTTCCCCCGATCCAAGAATCTGTAGAGAGACTCAAATCCATTAGGAAAAATAAAGTCATATTAGAAATTTCCCTTTGGGATCTTACGTATAACAATTCACTGGGTGTAACCTTGGCACGTATGTCAGCGTAAAGATCTACGACCGCATCGATATCGACTTGATCTCCGTTTGCCACTCTCTTCTTCAAAATTCGATCTTGCACCAAAGCATACATTTTTCGTTTTAGTTGTTGCATTGTAAATCTATGTTTTGAAAAAACAGAATCGGCGTAATGGGGCCTCGAATCTAAAACGAGATCTTCTTCAACAAAACAATAATCGATTTTATAAGTTTTATTTTTATAGTCCCATTCATCATACTTGAACTTTAAACTAGGGGTATAAAGATCAGCTACCTCGAGAATCGTTCCACTTCCCGTATCACTACTTACGGTAGTATGAACGGGATCCTCTGAACGAATCATATGTTTTAAATTCAATTCGTTCAATGCCTCGGCTTCCTCTTCCGCATTGTCTGAACCGTCTAGGTCCCTCCACTGGCCATCAAACTCTTCTACAGTTTCTATCTTTTCAAAATTATGTCCAAGCGTATATTCCTCGATTTTCTTTTTATCCACTTCTAATAGTTCTGCGGATTCTAAATCAAATTTGGTTTTAAATTCGGACTTTGGTTTAGCGATATGATTAGGTGATGGGAGAGAGGAAGAGATGTGGGGATTCTTTAAAGAAGCAATATCTTTTTCAAGAATCACATTTTGAAAAAGTCGAGACAGAGACTCAAAGTGTTTGAAATCCGAAGACTTGAGTTTTATAAAATATTTTTTGATTCGTTTTCGGTCACTCCTCAAGCCTGGGTATATTTTTATCAGAAACCTGTGGTAAGTTTTTGCTTTTTGAGTATTCAGATAAGTTTGATTCATAAAACAATTATGCTTTTTTAATAAAAACATATAGGTTAGCAGGAAGTGTACCGTTTGTTTGCTCTCGACGACATTTTCAAATATCAAAACTCTTTCAGGAAAAGCCAGACGATCACCCGCCAATCTCACGTCACTGTCTGATTTTTGAAATCGAAGTTCATTTCCCAAAATCATTTTTCCAAGTTGGCGAAACCTTTTTTCTTCAGTTTCTATTTCATAAGAATAATACTTGCTAGGTGAGACAAATTTTCTCCGCAGATTTCCGAATTGTTTTAGGCCGTGATAGAAAAGTAATTGGTCCCATTCCATACTTTTCGATTTTAGAAATACAAATTAAACATATCTTGGAGCGCTTCAACACTATCCAAGTCATCCGTCAGTGGTAGGATGATCGCTGACCTTCCCGAGAGACGTATCGGAAGTCCACTTCTAACAAGCATCGCACAAGAAACGAGGAGTCTTGTTGAAACCGTCTCTGACAAACCAAGCTCCGGCTTATTTCGAACTATGTTTGCATACTTAACCAATCGGTGAGCGATCTTTTCATCGATACCAGTTTCACCTATCAAAATTTTCTCTTCAATGTCAGGCGCAGGATATAAAAAATCCATGCAAATGAATCTCTGTCTAGTAGAAGGTTTCAATTCTTTAAAACCTTTCTGGTATCCAGGATTGAAGGATGCAACGATCAAAAAGTCCGCATGAGCTTTGATTTCTTCATTCCTACGTTCAATAAAAAGAGACCGTCTATGATCCGTTAAAGAGTGAATAGCTACAATGGTATCTGGTCTTGCTTCAGCTATCTCGTCTAGATAGACGATTGCCCCTTCCTTCACACCTATTGTAAGTGGTCCATCAATCCAAATGGTATCAGCACCTTTGACGATGTACCTTCCAACTAAATCTACTGAAGAAGTTTCATCATTACATAAAATAGTAATGAGTCGGCGCTTCATTTGGAATGCCATAGACTCTAGGAATCTTGATTTACCGGAACCGGTCGGACCTTTTAGAAGGAGCGGCAGTTTTTGTCCTGCCGCTGTCTGAAACACTTCTACTTCATTCGAAACAACCTGATAAAAAGGCTGAGTTTCAATTTTTATCATGTTTACTTATTTTACGCTTTGGTCATCCATATTTTTTCCAATGGCTTCATCGTTTGGTGCACCGTGACGAATGAAATCAAAAATATACATTCCGATTCCAACAGTAAACAATGTTGCCGCAAGTAGCATACCGATGAAGTGAAATTGAATTTCTTTTTGAACTACTAAAAAATCCATTCCTAGTTTTCTTTCGAGATACACTTGTGCGATACCAGCTACTGCGAGAGCACCAGTCATCCCCACCATCCCGATGTTTGCCGCCCAGAAAGCAATGTATCCATTCATGCCATTAAATAACTTTCTGCCCGTCAAGTTTGGAAGCGCATAAGCAATGACTGCCAAAACTAACATCGCGTAAGCACCCCAGAATGCCAAATGACCGTGCATGGCTGTAATGAGCGTACCATGTGTCCACTGATTGACTTGTGGCCATGTGTGGGCAAAACCAAGAAAGCCTGCTCCAATAAACGACATGATCGCACTTCCTAAAGTCCAGTAGAGAGCAATTTTATTTGGATGATCTTTTCCTTTTTTTCGGTACATATTCAGTGCCCAGATCGCCATGGCGAGGAATGCGAGTGGTTCCAAAGCAGAAAAAACACCACCAACCATAAGCCAGTATTTTGGTGTTCCGATCCAGTAGTAATGGTGACCGGTTCCCAAGATTCCGGATAAGAAAGTGAGACCTACGACTACATAGAGCCATTTTTCTATGATCTCTCTATCCACTCCTGTGAGTTTGATAAGTAGAAAGGACAAGATACCACCCATAATCAATTCCCAAACCCCTTCTACCCAAAGGTGAACGACCCACCAGCGGAAATAAGAGTCCATGGTTTGGTTATCGAAATACAACATACCAGGAAGATAAAGGAGCGCTGCTGAGAATAATCCAAAAAAAAGAACGAGCTGAGTCGTGCTCCTTTTCGCAGAATTCCAGATCGTCATACCTATGTTAAATAAGAAAGTTAGAACGTTTACTACCACTAGATAGTCTAGCGGACGAGGGATTTCTAAGAACTTCCTACCTTCCCACCATCCGAAGTGAAAACCTATGACTGCTGTCACACCAACGACAACCCAGGAAATCAACTGGATCCATGCAAGCTTCTCGCTGTACAACTCCCGATCTGATTCTTCTGGAATTATATAGTAGGCTGCCCCCATAAATCCAGTGAGTAACCAAACGACTAGTAGGTTAGTATGAGTTGTGCGAGCCACATTGAAAGGGATATAGTCATGAAGACCATCCATTCCAAGTCGAGCGAAGCCCATAATAAATCCGTAAACAATTTGTAATGTTAAGAGCAACATACAGACTGCAAAAAACCAAAAAGCAATTTTTTGTGATTTGAATTTCATATTTGCCCTCCTATTTCAAACTTGAAAGATAAGTTACGATATCTTTGCGCTCAATGTCCGTCAGCGGAAGTTTAGGCATTGCTGTACCAGGCTTCACGGCTTGTGGATCGACCAACCACCGATTCAAGTAAGCAGCATCGAATTTATTACCCACATGGTCGAGAGCAGGACCTACGACCCCACCTGATCCGCCAACCGCATGACAAGCGATACATAATTGTGAAAATTTTTCAGGAACGGCAACCATTGCACCTGAAACTGGTTTCACATTGATAGAGGCATCTAGTTTCGGTGCATTGATGATGGGTGAAATATTTGGCTTAGGTGGCCATCCATTCATATCCACTTTACCTACCCAATCAAGAAAGGCGATGATGTTTGTTTTTTCTTCGTCCGTAAATTTATATTTAACCATTTTCCTCTCGCCAGGAAACATGGCTTGTGGGTCATCTAGAAACACACGTATCCACGCATCTCCTCTACGCTCTACCACCTTCGTAAGGTCAGGTGCATAATAAGCTCCTTCTCCCATAATAGTATGGCATCCCATACAATTCTTATTCTCCCAAATTTCTTTCCCTTTCAAGACTGATTCCGTTAAATTAGATGCATTTGTGCGAGCATCCGTTTGGCGAATCGTGTCTACCGTCAGACCAAGAAATACAACACTAAAAAATAGAGTGCCGCCGAGGAAGAATGCTCTAGCTTGCGATTTTGAAAGCATTCGATTCTCCTAATTTTCAATTTGTTGACATTAAACTCTAGAAAAAATTAATTTGCATTGATCTAGATCAAGATTTGTGCTTAAATTAAACAAATGATTCAAAAAAACACCAAAACGATTCTTTTTGATTCGATTTCAGACTTAGATATAAGAAAACACTTCCAAGGGGCCAAACTCACCTCATTTAGCAAAGGAGAGTTCCTATTTCAAGAAGGTGATGTTCCAGAATATTTTGATCTTCTAATAGAAGGACATTTGCAATTATTCAAATATGATACCAATTCCAACGAGGCGACGATAGCATTCTTTTCCCCTGTTTCCCTTGTTGCCGAGCTTGCCAGCCTTTGTAATTTTAAATATCCAGCTTCTGCAAGATTTAGTGCCGATGGAAAGGTAGCTAGACTTCCCATTGCCTCTTTAAAAGATTTAATCAATCATGATATCAAACTGAATCACTATCTGATTCAATGTTTGCTTGAAAAATTACAAACTCTCAATCTAACTCTGAATCGTGGGTTGACAATGGATACGATGGAACGTGTGGCTCATTTTTTTTACTATATGCCCGCAGATTTTCCAGATTTGAAACACAATCAAATCGCTTCTATGCTCTTTATCCGTGCGGAAACATTTTCTCGTGCACTCAAAGAGTTGAAAGATGCAGGCATCCTCGAGGTAAACAAAGGACAGATTGAAGTCCTAAATCGGGATGGATTGAAACGGTTTATTAAAGTTCTAGACTAACCAGGTTTTCCATCCATTCTCGGCGAAATGAGTATTTTAAAATATTGGCCGACAAATAGACCAAAGGCGATGATCCAAAAAATGCCAGCGATTAGATAGGATTCCTTGTAAATGGAAAAAAGCGGCAAACCCACTCTAATGATTACAGCTGCATTTAGCAAATAGTATGCGAAATGAGTCCATTTGGAGGCAATGATCTTTCTTCCTGTGTGCCCCAAGGAAACGCGCGTGACCATCCCATAAATAAACGCACTCAGTCCACCAACAGTAAATAGGTGATAAGCAGGAGAGGCTGGGATGACATTCAAACGAAATAGAGCAAAAAAAATAAAACCCAATGCCAACCAAAAATAGGCGATATGCAAGATGAGTAAGATCGGCACTTGCCTCGCCTTGATAGATTCCCAATTTGAAAGTCGGTATACATTCAAGCAACCAAGCAATAACGCAATAATTGCCGAACCAAATCGTGCCAATTCTAACCAATAGACGATAAATTCGAAACCCAAAAAAAAGAAAAATAGAGGATGGATTAACTTTTCCACCAATTTATGGTTTGCTGGCGAAGCTTCTGACAGTGCGGCAGACGTAAAAAATGGTAGAATCCTACCGGCTATGATCATAACAAATAGAACCAAAAGAAAGATTGCTAGATGAACAAAGTGCAATGTAGAATCTACCGAAATCACATGGAAACTTGCAAATCCAGCAAACAAATGACATAAAAAATACAAAACATATCCGTAAGAAATGATACGATTTCGCTCCTGTCCTTTTGTTTGGAATGCCATCAATAGTAGATAGACAATGATAAGATCGGCAGTCATATCTAGACTAAAGGAAACTGCGGCCAGGACTTGTTGATTTAGATAGGCAAACCTTCCAAAGATCCACAGCAGACTGACAGAAAGAAGCGAGGTCCCTGTCAGTAATTTCTTACCAGTCCAGCTTTGTCCAGCAGTGAAGAGAAACCCGATTAGGATGGCACGCAAAAAACCAAATACCATTTCGTATCCATGCCAGTCAATCGCTGAATTCTTGAAAGGTGAAGCCATCCATCCGAACAAGATTGATAGCCAAACAATCATGATGAGAAAGGCATGAATGGTTCCAAATAAGAAGAAAGGTCGAAATGCGGTCATCCAGATTGTCGCACTAGATCTCAAATTGTTAAGCATATTTGCATGATCGCATATAATTTCTTATTTGTCATTGATCCGGGTCAAGAACAAGCACTAAAACGTAAAGGTAACAAAAAGATTGATTAGCTCCCTTGTTCCCAGTTGAGGACCGTTTAAATTTTGATGAAAAGGACGGCCAATTTCGAAACCAAAACGTGCACCGTTCAAAAATCCCTTCGTGACTAAAAAATTTAAACCGATCAGCAGATCACTGCGCATCCCACCTTGTCTGACTGGATCATTTTGAGGATCCATTTTCGGGTCCAAACTAGAATCTAATCCTTGTAAATTGAGCCAGCGCTGTTTTGCTACACGAAACGAAAGAGAAACCGTTTCATGGAAAAGATAAGAGAACCATCCTGAAACCTCATATCGATTTCCAAATCGATAATTGTTCTCATTTTTACCTACTCTTAAACTTGCTTGTGTTTGAACTCCCCAAGAAATTCTATTTTTAGTTCCGTTATACGAAACTTGAGGTAGCAGGCTATAGGTTCCGACACCAGGCTGCATATTATATGGTACTTTTTGTTTTCCCATCATAGGCATAGTATCCCGTTCGTCGATAGATCCGGTTGGAAGCGCGACCCCCATTCCCGTAAAAAAATTTTGAGATTCGGTCTTGATCAACCGATATGCAGTACTAAAACTTACATCTCCAATACCTGCAGAGCTCATCGGAGCACGATCGAAGTTGCTAGATAACATTGTCATTTTATTCGATACAGTAGGTACCATAAACATGAGCATCCATTTATCTGAGATCGATGTCATGACACTGAGCATATTCATCTCCATCACCATATCAGTCGGAACGGACATATAATTATAATTATTCGCGGATAGTACGGGAATCGTCGTCCCTACTGGAGAATTTGTGATCAAACTACCAGTTGGCATCTGGACAGTGGGATCAGTGTAAGGAAAATATAAAGTCGCCAAGTCACTTTGCCCTTGAGTTCCAGATTGTAAGGCCGACATTTTCATGCCCATGTAACGGTAATCAATCATCCACTTTCCGGGCTCATGAATGTGAGGGTTCATCATTCCTGCTGGAGCCAACATATCTGCTCGATTGTGGTGCTCATGCCCGAGATGTTCAGAATGATCTATTCCCAAATCTTCTGCCTTCTCTCCTAAGGGAAAATCTTCCTCTCCTGATAGTAGCGGGATTGACTTGGTAAACAAATCTTTCTTAGATGGCATTGCCTCTACGGGTATGGAAATCTGTAGCTCACTTCCATCATCAAAAACCAATCGAAAAGGTATGTTACTCTTCTGTATAAGTGGAGATCTGATACCAAAAAGCATGATATGAAAGCCCTTGGGTGTTAGCTGTACCGAACTGTTCTTTGCAATATAGATTTCTGACACTGGTATCATCTTCGTGCCTTTATCGGAAGGTTTCATTGTGTAAAGTTCTACTCGTTCGGCAATGTCAGATTTTACTTGTACTAGCTTTTTATCAGCGTTAGTTGTATTTATTATAGTGAAATATACCACTGAGTTCGATGAGGATGTATATTTTAAATAAGCATTTTCAATTTTGACATCCCTTGCCAAGAGGGGTATTTGGATTAAGAATAGAAGGGAAAGAATGATTCGTTTCATTTGACTCCTGGAGGCAAAAAAAATCATGCTGGCTACTTTATTCACCAGCATGACAAAGATTGGCTACGAAAACTACATCTCCGTATTGGATACGATAGAACCTATCGTGAAAGAAGTGATTGTCACTCCGTTCAGAACAAAACCCAATCGATTGCCTCCTGAATAAGTGGGCACCATCATCATTTGCATGATTGGATACAAGGACATCGATCCTCTCTCTGTTTCGGTAAGTTCTGCACAAGGTTTATTGAATCCATTTAGTAACCGAGAGCCATTCGGTGTGGACTGAAAATCCAAACAATATGTATAGCTAGTTCCTGCGACAGGTATGGGAGCAGAGACCGAACCACCTTTTGATGTGTTTGCGAACGTACCAGAAGTGCTCTTGTATTGAGTCTGGACTCCTGTTGCTATTCGATAGATAGGTCCATCTAAAGGACTGCCTGTTCCATAGGCAATAACGTCGAGCGAGCTCGATTGTGAATTGAGAGTAAAGGTAACCTCTATATTGGTTCCACCTTTGCTCGTAGCAAGCATTACATCTTTCTTAGTCGACAAGACAGATGATCCACTAATTCCGATGGCTCCCTTAGTTACAGATGTCTGGTTTAAGTCTAAAGTATTAAAACCCACCTCATCGCAATTAGAAATTGTATACTTTGTCCTAGCTTTGCTTTCCACTTGAGAGAGATTGCTTGTAATCGCAGACGCAGAAGTGATCGCACAACCAGGGTTGGAACTTGCGGAAACGAGCAAAGCAACTAAACTAGATGAATTATTATTCTCGGAACTCTTAGCCATGCTGCAATTGAAATAAAGTAGACCAATTGCTGTGATTACGAAAATTTTTTTAAACATAGAAAATTCTTTCTTAAAATGATTCGGGATTGATGGCACCATTCGGAGGTGTTACAATTTTCCCATTGCGTTTGATTACGTTTTCTGAGCTCAGGCAAAACGTAGATAATATCTTTTTTAGATAAGAGTTTGTCGCGGAGGTTTGTAAGGAAGATGAGAAAAGCCGTTGGCTAGTTGGAAGGAGATCTCAGATCGATAAAACCTTTCCAATTTTCTAAGAAACATACCAGTGATGTTTTCAGTCACGTAGCTTGGATTAAATGTTTGTGAGTGTAAAATTTTATTGGCTGTCCTTTTTTTGGAACAACCACACAGATGGATTCCTTGACCTTTCCTCATTTTACAAGTCGATCGCTTTATTTTTGTCGATGTATCTTCTGAATGAACTTCATTTTCTGATGCATGATTGCAATGACAAAGCATTGAAAGAGTGTACAATGAATGCGCAAATACTCCCGATTCCAAAAATAAAACTTTATTTATGATTGGAAACAAAAGCAAAAGAGCTAATATTTGTAACCGACGCTTCATTGGTAAGTCTTATCATTATAGCCTAAGATAAAAATAGTTCTTTGATCTAAATCAAGTTTTGAAAGATTTTTATCAGGACTTAACATAATTTAGAAATTCCGTTTCAAAAATCGCTTATAGGAAAGGGACAATGGAATGAAGATCCATAAGGAAAGGAATAGAGTTGTGATGCCCAGGACTCCAGCTAACCCAAGTTGTTTTAAAAGCAGAGCGCCTGAAAACCCAAGAAGTGCCGAAGAACTTGTTTGTAAGATCAAGAGGATGCGTATCAAGTCTATGGGATTCAGGAGTATGATCATAAGGGAAGGGATTTCGATTGGATAGTCCCCAAGATAGACGCTTAAGATAAATACCAAAGAATCAAAGAAGATAAAAAAGTATAGCCAAACTAGCAAAGAAACAGTTAACACTAGTTCTCCCCGCCTAGAGTAAGAAGCCGTCAAAAAGGCTAACGCCACAAAGATGGCTGTCAAAAAAAATCCCAAAACAAGCAATTCAAAAAAAAGAAAAAGGAACTTTGGATCACGAAAGAATAGAAAAATACCAGGAATGCCTAAACCAAAAATTAATCCTAAAGACAGCGAAACAACAATCCCTAGGTATTTTCCAAAAAACAACGCATTCCGACTCACCGATTTAGTAAGTAAAACCTCTGCAAAAGGCATCGACTCCAAAAACGACATCCCGGAAAAAGTAATCGAAAAAAGCGGAATGACAATGAGAGTAAGATTCATTGTGCTCACGAGAAGTCGAATCCCATTCTGGTCGCCAAAAAAACTCAAGATCAACATAACGACTATCAGCACAGCCGAATAGACGAACACCCACCTGCTTCGGATATTTTCTTTGATTTCAAATAATAGAATTTCTTTCATTTTTTTGTTTTGTATTCCTCATTCCAGAAATTCATCAAGGCCTGATCCAAATTCACTTTGTTATTTTTTTTTAAGAACTCCTCTGGAGAATCATCGATAAGGATTGTTCCTTCAGATAATAATAGAAAACGGTCTGCTAGTTCTTGCAACTCAGTCAAAATATGTGTTGAGAAAATGACAAGTGAGCCTTCTTTCTTCTTTTCTAGTAAAAGTGTCTTCAATAAATTTGAAATATACGGATCCAAACTTGCAGTCGGTTCATCAATGACATACATATCTTTTTCCGAAGAAAAACATTGTAAGATGCTAATCTTTTGTTTGGTTCCACCAGAGAGAGAGCCAATCTTTTTCTCCATGTGATGGCCTAGATCCAAAACATTGAGGAGATTCTGAAATCTTGTTTCGTCGACAGGTTCCAATTTTTTAAAGAAGGAAATCAATTCTTTTACTTTGATATTCAAAGGAAAACGAGGAGTTTGTGGCATATAACCAATTGTATGCGAAGAAGAATCCTTTCCATGAAATTCGATCGTTCCAGATACCGGCTGGACCAGCCCAAGAATTCCTTTGATGAGTGAACTTTTTCCAGACCCATTTGGACCAATGAAGGATAGGATGTTTCCAGATTCGGCTTTAAAATTTACATTTCGAACGGCAACGGAATTCAATCCATAACTTATCGTTAGGTTCTTAACATCTATCATATTCTTTCCTTCATCCGAGGATGTTGGTCTTCAAATTCGATCGGAGTCACAATGGGAAATGCTTTTTCAATGCCTTGCAAAAATAGAACTACCGGAGACTCATACAATACCATCAAAAACGGATAAACGGCAATCCAATATCCAAAAAAGTGAATGGTCTTATGGGGAACATCTCCAACCTGATCATTATCTAAATCATAGCCTTGGTAGTGATCCCAAAAGTTATTGAAAAATTCATTGGTGGTTGACTTTGTATTCGTACTGATATCAAAAACATTGTTCTTAAAATTATTATCGATGATTTTATTGTAATCTGTATTACCAAGTATTTTGATTCCCCATCCATTATTAAGAAAATCATTATTTACAAATTTGAGATTGGTAATTCCATCAGCAAAAACACCGATCGTATTCCCTTCAAAGCGGTTTTTGGAAAGCGTGCTATCCGAAATATCTTTCAATAGAATTCCATTCGAACTTTCACCCCAATTCTCTATGAATATGTTTTCAGTCATGATGATGTCCTTGCTATACATCACAGCAACTCCCGCCGAGTTGTTATTAAATATATTTTTAGCAAAATGGTTATGACTAGAAAACATAAAGTGCATTCCATACCTTATGTTCTCTTTGGCTTCATTGCTTTCGATTACGAGTTGTTCCGAAAATTCGAGATAGATTCCGTCACGGTGTTTTGCCAAATGATTGCCAAGTATCGTGTTGTCACTAGAAGACCAAAGGTGGATGCCATTGCCTCCCAGTACTTCGTTTTCTGCATTGCCGATTGAATAACTATTTTTAATCGTACAGTGGGATGTTTCAGAAAGATAGAATCCATAAACATTGTCTTCAAGTATCAAATTTTCAAAATGACACCCTTTAACTTTCTCTGCATACACTCCAGCATATTCAGTAAGGTCTGATATGCCACTACCGATGACCTTTAGATTTTCAATATGAACTCCATCGGCGTAAACGGCAAATACATGTTTCTCTTTCAGACCATCAATTACTACTCCCTTCTCTCCGATGATTGAGATGGATTTTGTGATGGGAAGAAAACCTTCTTTATAAATTGCAGATTTGATCTGAATCGTATCTCCCTTCTGCGCAAAACCAATTGCACTTTTTACAGTAGATATAGGACAATTTTTACATACGATGATCATTTTAGAATGTATGACGGATGGATAAAAAAATAAAAAAGGAAGGAGAATTGAAAATGCAGAGGAAAAAAATTTTGATCTATCTTTCAAATGATTTTGCATCCTCTTGTGTTTTAAATGCAGCAAGTCCTGCTCCCATGGGAGAACGAATTTTATTGGATTGGACGATGATCGCATCGGCTTTTGTCAGGAATTCACTTTTGTTTAAAAAATTGGTGAGCCATATTTCTCGAGCTTTTATATTTTTTTGCTTTTGAAAGTCATCCAT
This sequence comes from Leptospira sp., assembly GCA_027531445.1. Classification (GTDB taxonomy): domain Bacteria; phylum Spirochaetota; class Leptospiria; order Leptospirales; family Leptospiraceae; genus Leptospira_A. The sequence goes on along the minus strand of JAPZRK010000095.1, from coordinate 8,521 downwards.
ACATTCAATGGCATCAAAATGGTATCTTTTGCCTTTATCTGTCAGGAGCTGCGCATGAAACCGCAAATCAACAATGGACATCGAACAATGTGCACATTTCACCTCGCCTACGTTCAAAGCCTCAGGTTTCGCTTCCCCACAATGGCAGAAAGCAATCATGAGGAAAATAGAATAATATTTTAATCGTTTAAGCCACATGCGAGTTCTTTCTTCGATTTTCGTCCCAAAGAATATAAACCAATACAGCAAGACTCATTCCAAGGATTATACCACCATACGAAGGATAACTACAAGCGGTAATATTTAACATCACTTTACAGCCAAGTAATGGAGGTTGGTATGCCATTCCCTCGATGATGATGGGAGCTTCTGGATTTAAGTTGTGACCGTAATTGTACTCCCATCTCCAAAAATCGGATAGTCCAACAAGTCCCACAATGATCAAATTGATAATTCCCAAAATCGCCATCCCTACTTTCGGATAGAGTTCTGTAATGAAAGCACCAAAGATCAAATAACCAAGAACATACGGCATAAAAAGAAGTTCTGGAATCGATTCCGAAATGATTTCCTGCATACCGATGTAATGATTGAGTAGATTGATGTTCTTTAGATCATAGGGAGTTGCGCCAGTGATTTTGTTGATCCAAATCTGCATTCCAAGTCCTTCTGGGTATTGAGGCGCCGAAATGGAAATGGCCCATATAGGGATCACATAGACCAAGATTAATACCAAACCGACCCCTAAGATTAGGAGTCGGTTTTTTTTCGTTAATGTTCTGAATAACAATTCTTTCATCTTAACTATGGGCTAACTCTGATGTACTGTTGCATCTCTTGGTGGAGAGCAGAACAAAAGTCAGTGCAATAGAACGGATAGATTCCCGGTTTTGGTGCCACCCATTTGAAAGTCCGAGTTTCACCAGGCATGATCAGAAGGTTGGTCATGTTAGGTGCTCCTGCAATGGCAAATCCATGAGGAATGTCATAATCTTGTTCCAAATTTGTTACGTGGAAAAAGAATGTCTCACCTGTTCGTGCTTCTATCGTATCTGGTTTGAAGTGTGACCTGATTGCCGTCATGTAAACATGCACTGTGCTACCTATTTTTACGATCTTGGTATCTTTCTCACTCTTCGTTGCATATGGATGTTTATTCTCTTCCAAAGGATAGAGTTTTGCAGTTTTGTCCATGATCAACTTGGCAGGAATCATCTGAGAATAGTGAGGCTCTCCCACGGTTGGAAAATCAGACAACAATTCTGCTTTACCAGATGAAATATCGTAAAGTTGAGCACTCTGCGGTAACTCCATCCCTACTGGTAGATATCGGTCTTTCGTGATTTTGTTCATCGCAACGAGATACTTGCCATAAGGTTCGGTCGAACTTCCACCTACGATTGATAAGTGACCGACGCTATAGTATGCAGGTAGATGTTGGACAACTTCCCAAGTGCCGAGTTTCCATTTTACAACTTCTGAGCTCACAAAACAAGAAGTATATGCATATCCTTTGCCATCAAATTCTGTATGAAGTGGACCAAGACAAGGTTTTTTGACTTCCCCAGCAAGTGTCGATTCATACTTAAGAACAGGAATACCTTCGATTTCAGTAGAATGATGCTCTTTCTTATCTTTCACTTCCATCATTTTGGAGAATGAATGAACAGGAATCACAGAAGCTAATTTTCCACCGCCGACAATGTACTCTCCAGTAGAGTCTACGTCTGTTCCATGTGGACTTTTTGGAGTCGGCATGTAATACATCATGCCTGGGCAATCTTTCGGATTTAACATTTTGACGCCACTTAACCTAGTTGAGATGGCCGCTTTGTTTTCTTCACGGAAGTTGTTTACGTATTCTCCGCCAAAGTTGTAAGCTTTGCCTTGGTCTTTACATTCTTTCGCTCGAACCCAGTTGAATGCTAAAATAAAATCTTTGTCTTTTTTAGAAGCGCCAACTTCAAGCATTTTATGAGCCTGTTCTGAGTTGTAACTACTAAAGAAACACCAATCATGCGATTTCTTCTTTCCACAATGTGAGAGGTCATAGTTAAAGGCAGGTACAAGGACTTGCAATTCGATCGAAAGTCTTCCTGTATCTTTTTCTACCTTCACCATCGTCACGGTGCCTTTGAAACCACCCTTTGAAAAACTGTCGATAGGCACATTGCTCTGTGGAACGGGAACTGAAAATCTTGTCGCAGCCATCAAATACTCAGTGTTTTCTGTTGCAAATGGAGAAGCGTGGTTTCCAAAAGTGTTTGGAATTTCTAAAATCTCTTTTGTTTCAAAAGATTTTAAATCGACACGAGCAAGTCTTGGTGTATTGTTTGCATTTAAAAACATCCAACGACCATCTTGTTTGCCATCTGTCATGGATGTTTCCACATGATGGCTATCATCCCATGGCACATAACCATGAGTAGTTTTCAACATATCTTTGGTTTCTTCATCAAAACCATATCCATTTTCTGGAAAGACAGAAAATACAGGAATGATCTTAAAAAGTCTAGCCGAGGGAATGCCGTAAACAGACATCTGCCCACTAAACCCACCCGATAAAAAAGCGTACACTTCGTCCTTTTCTCCTGGAGCTACATACACTCGAGATGCCGCATCGGAAGCCAGTGTTGCCGTAGCTGCACCTTTCTGGCAATTTACAAACGAAGTAAGTAAAACAAAGCCAAGTGTAAGATGTATTAATTTTGATTTTTTGAACATATTGATACCTACTTTAAATCCATTTTACGGAAGTATTCGAGTATCTCTCGTGCCTCTTCCTCTTTCACATTCTGAAATGTCATTTGAGTTAGATGTTCTCCAAGTAACTCTTGACCTATCGGATCTTTTTGTGTCATCTCTACAGGATTTAGAATCATATTCATAATCCATTCCGGAGTCCTACGAAGAGTCACATCTTGAAGTCCCGGTCCCACAACTTTTTCTTCAAATTTATGGCAGGCGGAACACTTTGCTTCAAATTGTTTTTTACCACGATCAGCCATGGCTTGGTCTAAAGGTCCTAGAGTTACAGACTTAATTGGTCCAATCCCTTTCGAATTTTCGTTCGAAGGCGATGCTTCTTCCGATTTTTCTCCACCACATGAAACAATGCTCATGCAAGCAAGAATTCCGAATACAACACCTGCTCTCATTCTAAGAGAGATTTCTTTTAGTTTAAATCGCTTCATTATGTTTATTCCTTGGTCTAAAATTGATCTTTATTACTTCTTTGGCGGTAGTAAAACCGTATCTACTACGTGGATGATCCCATTGGTTGCAGGTATCGAAGCGATGATGGTGGCGCCGTTGATCATGAGCTTACCATTTTTTTCCGTTATTTTCGTATTTCCACCGTTCGCCATACCGAGTTCGTCACCCTTTCCCGTATATTCTGAACGAAGTAGTGCCTCAGTTAAATTTCCTACAACAACGTGATATTCGAGGATGTCTTTTAATGTTGCTTTTTGGTTTGCTTTTAGGAGATCGTCGACAGTACCCGCTGGCAACTTCGCAAAAGCATCGTTTGTTGGTGCAAATACCGTAAATGGACCTTGGTTTGCCAAAGAATCCACCAGGTCAGCGGCTTGAACTGCCGCAACTAAGGTCGTATGGTCTTTTGATCCCACTGCAATTTTTAAGACATCCTGCTGCGATTTGTCATCGGCAACTGCGGAGATCCCTTTGCCTGCCTTGGAGTCGTCACTGTTTCCGCAATTAACACTAGCTATAGCCAAACTAGCGACAATTGTCATTACTATGAGTTGTTTTATTTGTAGAGTCATTTGAAACCGCTCACTCATCGGTTCAAATCTCACTCAACACTAATTTAGAAGATTCTGCATTGATTCAAATCAAGGAAGGAAAAAAGTTCAGATTGACACTTATCAATTGAATTTGCGAAATCAGATCAAATCTTATTCCCCAATTTAGGGAAACCCTAAAAACTCAATTCAGATCAGGTTGATGCAGACAAAAATTAGCACGATCATCGATATAATGATTTTCCAGAATGTCGCCGCTCGGTGCATACCCATAAAGAAAAACGAAATCATTAAAAATTTTATCGCTGACAATCCAACAATCCCTAAAGTTCCTAATCCAAAAGAAATTTTTGAAAAAATATATCCAAGCGAGATGACAACTAACAATAAAATATATACGATTGTTTGTTTTACAAAAAAGTTCGGAAGTGTCAGTTTGAGATGATCCATAAAATTTTCCTTTCCTATCAATGGATTAAGTATAGAACAGGAAACAGTACAACCCAAATAAGGTCACACATATGCCAGAAGGCTGCACTAGCTTCCAAATTTTCCAAACTTATGGAATTTCGATAAAATAACACCAAAGATAGGATGACGATTCCAGCTATGACGTGAAGATAATGAAATCCCGTGAGGAGCCAATAATAGGACCAAAAACCACCAGCATGCAGGTCCAAACCTAAATTTAATTTGGTCTTGTACTCCCAGCCCTTCAGAACCAAAAACAAAAATCCAAACAAAATGGAAACCATGAGCCAATAAACAAAAAAACGATCCTTCCCCCTCTCGAAGTAATAAACTGCTAATGCGACCGCATAACCACTAGTAACCAGAAGAAAAGTATTTATTAACGCAAAATTTACATTGAGTTCTGATTGCATTTTTAAAAAAGCTAGGTTATCAGCTCTTTTATCCAATAACATGGAACCGATCCCCATAAAAAAAGTGATCAATTCCACCATGATGATCATCCACATGAGAATTCCACCTGGTGGGTACCATATATTTCGAGTTTGGTTTAAAATTTCAGAATCGTTGGTATGTTTAGATGACATCGGTTTCTTATTATTGATTGGCTATTTTTCAGTCACATCAAGCTCTATTTTATAGCTCGCATGACATGCAACACAATTTCTAGTAAGCTCATCCATTTCTTTCAGAAGAGAATGGATCTCTTCTTTTTTGCGAATCTTGACGGCTATTTTATCGAATTTTTCATGGGTACCGAAACCTAATTTTTTAAAAGCAACAGGCAGTTTTAGCAAAATTGTTTTTTCCTGGTTTTCCAAACTTGCTACCAACCCCATACCTACCGCATCAGCTGCCTTAGCTGCACTTTCGTAATCCTTCGCCCCCAACCCAGAGAGTATCCCATTCACAGCTTCGAGAAGTGCTCTCATCTCCGTCAGAACCAATTGACGCTCGGCAATTGATAAATGAATCGCATCACGATGATCAAGTGTACGTGTTGTTTTCCCAAAGTAAAAAAAATAGCATAGAATAATCATAGTGATTACCCAAAGAGTCGTTGCGATTTTTCCAAAAAGATTTGAATTCATAAGTTTTATCCTAATTTAAAAAATGTTCTATTCCAAAATATATACTAAATACACTCATCTGTTTCTGATAAGAAAATTGAAATGGTTGTATCTGCTTCTCCGAAAATATTGCATGAGATAATGTCCAATCAGATGTTTTTCCGCCATTTGTTCTTTTCGGGAACCCATATTCACATGCAAGATGAAACGTCAAATCTTGCAAAGTAATACTTCCACCTAAGGCCAGATGGTGCTCGATACTTGCACCTAACATTGGACTTGCTCCGTTAGATGGTATCACGTTTTTTCCATAGCTATAGCCAATTCTACTTGTATATCTCTCATTCCACTTAAATTCCGCACCTAGTGCGAATATTGTCTGGTTTTTCCAGTTTAAATTAAATTGGAAGGAGTTGGTCTCGACACCTAAAGGTGTTCTTACCCATGCATCCTCCAATCGGAACTTGCTTGACTTAAAACTTTCTGACCAAGGTATATATTTAATATCGAAGTCAATGATAAACCGATCTGATCGATAAGAAATTCCGGCAATGTGTTTGTCGGGCCAAGTCATAAATCGCGAGACCCTCGTGCCAAATGTTCTTTCTGGAGAAAAGCTATCGACTTTCATCGTTCCCTCTAAGGGCAAAATAGTTTTCGAGGTATACGAATATGCGATTCGAATATGATCTGTGACATCGTAAGAGGTGCCAATCTTGCCGCCTAATGCATAAGCAGTATCACTTTGATAGCGTATGCCTCCAGGGATTGTTAAACTTCTTGTTTCGTCTTGATAAGTTCTTTTGAGTTCCATAAAACCGTAAGAAAGGTCGACTCCAACACCGACTGCTAAGTTACCGAATCTATATCCGCCACCAAACGTCGACTTGATCGTCATGAATCGAAAATCCAAGTCCTCTACAATTCTTGTTCCTTCACCAATGAAAGGTATGTTGGTTCCGAATGATTCACTGAGGGTCCTACCGTCAGGAGTGTTTCTTTTTATATTTTTAAAATGTCCACCACCTCCGCCTTGTGCATATAAAGCGAAACCGATACCAAGGCGATCTGAAATCGGTTTCATCATACCTATGTACGGAAGAATGGCTTTCGGATGTTCGACGATGGAATTTTGATAGGATCGGTTAGGATTTACATCTATAAATTGATCGGTATATTGTATATTTGGCAAATGGATAGCGGAGCCCAGTTCCCATTCTGTTTGTTTCAAGCGAGCCAAGTGGGAAGGATTTGATTCTAAATCCATGACAGAACCACCTACAGCCTGAAAGGCTCCTCCCATCCCTGCCGCTCTCGCTCCAAACGAGGGCTGCATGATTCCGTGAAATCCGTAAAGCTCCTCATAGGAAAGCAATCGGAAAAAAAATAGAATTAGGATCAATCCAATTATGATATTGCGACTCAGAATCATATAAATCCAGAGATTCAGATGAAGACTGCCCGTCAAGGTTATAAAGATCAGAAATTCTATTTCAGGCTTTCCGCTTAAAAAACATCCAAGGTCAAGTAATCAGCCTGGTCATTTATATATCTCACTACTTTGTTGCGGTTGCATAAAATAGTAGGCTATTTAACGGAAGATCATTTCATTGTTCACGTATTAGGTGGAATGTTTTGCCTATTGGAAACGGAAATCTTACCAGAATTATCTTTACTATCTCATTTTTACCGTTTTTACCACATAGGAAGTAGGTAGGGGTTTTTCCAAGATCCAGCCCCCGATTACAGGATGTACGAGTACTCGCAAGACTGGTTGTTCCGTCTGCGCGACACAATACCAGTTATAGGAAGTGAGTCGGCAGAAAGGCGAATATAAAGCAAACAGTTGTTCCCATCTCCCGCCTGTCTCGCACTCCTGCTCGAATGGCGGCGCTTCGACATCCATGTCTTCGCTTCCGATGGAAACAATGTTTGCTCCTTTGAAATGATATCAATAACAAAAAATGTTCAGATGATTTTGGATTACTTGTTCACCTGAAATCCTTCTGCTGGATCTCTGGATCGTTTTTGGTAAAAATAGCCATCGATCAAATTATATTTCTTTTTCAGCTCTTTCTCTTTGCTGGATGCTTGGAAGGAATAGATGACCTTCGACTCCATTCCGTTTCTACAAACAGGCCAAGCGAGTGGATCTTTTATATGAAACGAAGATTTGATGGCCTCTGCCCAGGAAGATTTCTTATCCAGAGATTCGAGTTTTATCGCATAACTAGTAAAAAATGAATCATAGTGATTAGTCCAAAGGGATTTATAATCAGATGCGCGGTTAAGGGCAGGCGTATAAGGTCGCTTGCCTGTTTTGGAAGAAATGAAAATTGGAAACCTCCAAGGAGAGAAATCGAGCTCGCTAGGGAGGGTTTGAAAAGTAGTGCTGGACGGTTTTTTTCGATGGTAAATCAGTGGGAAGTAGAGTAAATTTAAAGAAATTGGCGAGTTAGTTTACTTTTTTCTATCGTGTCAGTTTAGAAATAGTATCAAAATTTACTACATCTAAGTCGGAGGTTAATTTAATGGGCAGTAAAGAGATATTGGAACAGGCATTAAAGCTCAAGCAAGAAGACCGATTTATGCTCCTCGAAGGACTCATTGAGAGCTTAGATAAACCAGATCACACGCTTGATCATATTTGGACTAAAGAGGCCGAGCTTCGTTTAAAAGCCTACAGATCGGGAAACTTGAGGGGCATTCCCGTGGAGGAAGTCTTCAAGGAAAAATATTGAAAGTAATTTTCTCCGAATTCGCCAAGCTAGAATTGGAAGATGCCACTATTTTTTATGAAATGGAATATTCTGGTCTTGGTCTACGATTTCGTGAGGAAATTTGGAAAGCCATAAAACGAATTTCGGATTATCCAATGGAGTGGTCAGTAGACACTGGGGAAATAAGAAAGTATGTCTTACATAAATTTCCATATAAGATTTTATATTCGATAGAGACGGATCATATCCTCGTCATCGCAGTTGCACATCAACATCGAGAACCAGATTATTGGATAGGGAGAAATTAGTCCTGCTTTCCCCGCGTTAGGGATCGACCGGTGGCCGCGCCAGAGGGATAACCGCTGAAAGCATATAAGTGGGAAGCCCACCTGAAGATAAGATCTCCCTGAAGAGTCCGGGCAGACGACCCGGTTGATAGGTCACAGGTGTAAGTTCAGTAATGGATTCAGCCAAGTGATACTAATCGCTCGAT
>JAPZRK010000094.1 GCA_027531445.1 Leptospira sp. | reverse complement strand
GAGAGAGAGAATCCAATCATGCGAACAATGAGATATAGCTAGATTTTTTTGTTCTACATGCCCAAAAAATGGATTTTCTAAAAATTTAATTTTTTTTTGACTTAGTACAATTTCTTTCGTTCGGTCGGTGCTAAATGAATCAAGCACCACAATCTCGTCGGCGATTGATTCCACAGAACGAATACAATCCAAAATGTTCTTTTCTTCGTTGAATGTAATAATTGCAACGGATAGTTTTCTTAGAGGATGACTAGACACAAAGTTGTCCATCACATTCTATTGTTGCTATGATTCCAAAAGTCCACTGGAGAGACCTGAGTTTTGTATTTTTTGGGATGTTTCTCATAAGCCTTACGTTTTCTGTCACAATCTCACAGGGCTTTGCCATCCTGTCCATACTTTGTTACCTCCTTTTTCAATTTCGAAAATTCAGCGACCTCCCTCTACTTTTTCTCACTGGAATCTCTCTCTATATTTGGATTCTTTTGGTTGCAGTCTACAGGCAGAACGATTCATCCATGTCTCTTTGGTATCAAATTACGCATTCGGAATTTAGTGATATTTGGATGCTACTCATACTTTTACCTGCACAGTCCTTCTCTCATAAACAGAGGAAACGCATTCGAACTTTACTAAGATATTCAGCAATCTTACTCATTCTTTTTGGTTTGGTATCGTTCTTATTTCCCTATCGACTTTCAACTTATATCATGGACGGATTTGCCTACTTGGAAGGGAGGAGACTCCCCCATCTGATTGCTGAAATCCCTATCATCCGCTGGAATATTTATCTGCCGATAGGAATCCAGAATACCCACCTAACTTACGGTGGTCTACTTGCATTATTCCTACCAATTTTATTTTTTGATATTCTGACTTTTTTTCGAATCCGATTTTCCAAATTGAATTTTAAACTTTATACAGTTTATCCGATGATTTTGTTTTTTTGTTTCGGGATTTTGTTACTGTTCTTCAACCAAAGTCGTTCTATTTGGATTGGTTTATTTCTAGGATTTTGCCTCACAATCGACTTCAAAAAAGCAACAAAGTTAATAAGAAAAAAATCAATAATGATAGTTTCGTTATTTGCTCTAATTTCTTTATTACTTTTCCTTTTATTTCAATACAATTGGCTTTTCCAAAGAAGCATTCAGCAATTATTCGCCAAACAAACATTAGAAAATCAAAGAATTTGGATTCATAAAGCAAACATAGCTAATCTAACAAAACAACCATTCGTCGGTGTAGGTTCTGGAAACTATAAAGAAACTTTTGAATCCGTTTATGAGCCGATTCTTTCCGAAATGCCCTATTTATTTTATGAAATTTCAATTACTCCCAAATCGCATGCCCATCATGATTTTCTTCATTTTTTTGTGCTTGGTGGAGTCGTTGCGGGGATTATTTTTTTATTCTTCTGGCTGATTATTTTGTTTCATCTCTTAAATGATAGAAAGTTTAATCCGTCATTGGTCGGAGCTTATGCTATTTTTATAGGGGGGTTGTTTCAATGTTATTTTTTAGATGATGAAGTGCTCCTACCTTTACTTGCTATAGTCTCATTAAAATTAAAGAAATTAGATACTTCTCGATTAGCAGTCCGGAAACTCATTCCTGCCATTTTTGTATTAATCGTACCAATTTCTGTGTCTATTATTTATACGATTTATATGATTCGACTTCATCCGAAGGATCTCTTTGTCCATCGTACCCGACAAGCAAATAACACACTTTCCATCCAAGCACAAAAAACAATTAATGGGAAACCTATTGAGATTGAATCAGAAGTGGAACAATTTTATTTCAAGTTAGAAGGTTGTTTAACTCATTTCTCAACTTTTCGGCAAACTCCGAAGGCAAGAATGGAACCTCTCCTACTAAATATTCTGCTCCCTGAAGAAAACTCTGAAGATGTCAGTTATCCGAATCGATATGAAATGGAAATTAGAATTCGTGATACATTTGATCAGGATCGATTTTTCAAAGTGCATTCTGAAAGCGTTATCGGAATATCTTCCGGTTCACTTTTTAAAGGAAGAAACGAAATACAAATGAAAGTTACAGACTTACCAAGGTATGAGGAAATCAAATTTTATGACTTTGGAATTCGTTACTACTATGAAAAAAAGAAAGAAAAAAAGATGTTACCCGCAATCCATCTGAACGCAAATTGCGATTAAGCTAACCAGACAAACTGATTCGAATTGAAGTATATACTCATTTAAAATGTAGTTTATCCAAAGAAATTTAGGTAGAATATCTAAAAGGATAGAGTTGTATCAGTTTAATTCTCCATGAGATGATTTACTTCCTTTCGATTTTTTTTTAGTCCTCATTCATGAACTGGGACGACCTTTACTTTACGTTTTGTTATTATGATAGCACGGAAAAAGGAAGGCCAAATGAAAACACTCATACTCTCAATATTTCTTATGCTATTTCATTTCTCATGTAAAGAAAAGGGAAAAAAGAACGATGAAAATCTTCTCTTGTTATTAGCTGTGACTCTTCCAAAATGTGATTACTCAATCACTGCGGAAAATAAGACACAAACCATTGTAATTCCAGCAAATAGTTCGACATATTCGATCTGTGGATTTGATAATGCTGCTACTGCTATCAATCTAGCCCAAGTTGGTAAATACACGATGCGTTTAAAGGCAGGTGCAGTATTGCTCACTTGTAGAGGGGGTTTATCTGGCAGTCGAACATTACCTGTTGGAGCTTCACTTACGAATGCAAAAACATCTGCCAATGAGGTTATCTTTCCGAGTTCGACAGTTTACTTAAATCGTACTTTCGATTCCACAGACAAACTTGTGATGAATGTTTCTGGAATCAACTCCGCGGGATTTTCTTGTGGAGCATCTGTTTCGAGTTCCCCTGCTTCTACCCTTACGGCTCCACCCATTTTAACATTTTCTTTTCCAGCTGAGTCTGGTATACCTATACAGGAAGGATATACCCTTTCGGGTTCCTGTAATCGAAGTTCCACAAATACTTGTAATGATTGGTTCGCAATTTCGGGTTCGACGCTGAGCAGTGCAAGCTTTTGCGGAGCAAGTTCTTTAGGAACTTTTGTAAGCGCGAGTTGCTCCCAAAGAAGCGAAAATTCGAGTAAAAAGATCGCTGGCGTTTGTCTTTACACCGACTCATCTTTAGGTAATAGAAGCAATAAATTCTATTATGAACCAACCTTTAATTTCGAAAGTGCAAAGACTGATTGTAATAGTTTGAAAGGTGCAATTAGCGAATTTTAAATTCAAAGTTTACTATGATCTGATGATTTGCTTTCGATATTCAGTAGGTGTTTTTCCAGTATATTTTTTAAATGCAGAATTAAATGCGGACTTGGATTGAAACCCTACTGAAAATGCAACATTTAAGATATTGGTCTCCTTCTTTTTTAAAAGATTGCAAGCTTCATTGATTCTGTATTCATTTAGAAAATGAGAAAAAGGTTTACCTATCTTTTGGTTTATTAGATAAGAAAGCTGATCGATCCGAATGCTCAATCGTTTGGCTAAAATATTTAAGTTTAAATTTTCATCTAAATATACTTTTTCTATTTCCATTAAACGGACTAAGTCTGCGATAATCTGATCCTCGTTAAGAGAGGAAATACGATTTTTCGAATTCTTATCTAATCTTACTTGCCTATACTGTTTGATTTCTGTTACATGTTCAAATTTTTGGTCAAGATTTTGATAACTTTTGAAACCCCAAAAACCAAGTAAGAGTAAAAAGACAAATATGCCAAATGGCAGAAGCGGAATTTCTAGACTCTTCGTAATATATGAGATACCCATTTCTAAAAAACCGAAAAACAAAAGGAAAGAGAGTCCAATCAAAATAAAAGAAAGATCGTTTTTTGGTGCTATTAAATAACGTATGGCTGGCGGAAAATAGACGAGTAGCGCAAAGACACATAACAAATGGAAAGCGATAAGAAAGGTATTGTATTGTGCAATTTCGAAATTTACAAAAATCTCTACGATGACCCAAAAAAGAAATAAAACCAAGGCGCCATATTTAAATCGAATCGCCCATTTGTTTTTTATTAGGATAGCTAAAAAGAATAAAAGTGTACACGGGAAAAGATACAAACTCCCAAATAAAATATGAGGCCAGATTGAATCCGGGATAAAGCTAAACATAAGTCCGATGAGTCCATTCCCGATCGAAATCGAATAAGCACTGGCGGTAAAAAGCAAAATGGCTAAAGAAAAAAATCTAACATCAGAGAAACGAATGAAAAAAATAAAAAGGGAGATCAACGCAAATAGCAGGTAGAAAAGTGCAAATAGAATCAAAAAGGCATCTCTTTTTATTTGTAAGATCCATAAATCAGACAAACTGCCAACAAATACCTTGTTCAACGAGGGAATATTTTCCCCACTTCGCAATAAAATTTTTAAAGTACAATCCTTAATCGGTATGGGCAATAATAGCATTTTATAACCTATTTTTTTCCCAACTTCAGGATACCCAATCTTACTGCCGCATAAATTGATACTTGTCTCTAAATTCACCGAGACTAATACATATGCGCTTTCTAGTGTTATATTAGTAAGTTGAGCGACGTAAGTTTTTTCGAAATAGATCGATTTTACAGTGCTCACCTCATTTATTTCATCAAATTGGAGCGGCTTGGATATCCAACCATGAGAACATCCAAATAAGAAGATCAATGAGGAAAAACAAAGTGAATGAAAATGCGTCATAGTTGGAACTGAATCGTCCAGCAAGTAAAGAACTAGGAATGAAGAGTGCGTCAAGAAAAAAGCATCGTCAATAGATGCATCCTGGAGCGGGAATCGCTTCAAGCTTCGGCCTTCCTGGCCTTTCGCTTTCAGCCCGTCTACTCGACACCTCGGACTTCGTGTCCTCGGAAAAATGCTCACGCTCTTCCACCCTAGGCTTACGCCTACCTCGCCTGCGGCTTCTAACAAGCCTCCGCGGGGTCGCTATCATTTTTTCGTCTCGCAGTCGTTCGATTCGTACCTGGAGCGGGAATCGAACCCGCACGGGATTACTCCCACAGGATTTTAAGTCCTGTGTGTCTACCAATTCCACCATCCAGGCAAATTGTTTCAGTGTGGAGGCGTCGGCCGGATTTGAACCGGCGGTCAAGCTTTTGCAGAGCCATGCCTTACCACTTGGCTACGACGCCTTATCTGACTTTGGATAGGTTGAAATAAGAGACTGCCCTGTCAAATGGATTTGTTTCGAACATTTTAACCAAATTGTAATAATACAGATGATAATTTCATTGGAAGCATTTCTCTTTTCGCTTTCCTTACAAATATGAAACGAATTCAATACCTATCCATTGTACTGTGTCTTTTTTTAGCGTTATCTCTCCAGTTGAGTGCTGATACCGTAACAATCAAAAAGACAAAAGAAGTTTTGGAAAATGTGAAAACATCTGCGGCAAACAAAACAGAGACAATCGTCGAATCCAAAGATGGAAAAACTCAAACTTTGAAAAATTCTCAAATTACAGTTGTAAGTGCACCGGTAGTTTGGGAGGAACCGAAGCCAGAAGAAAAGCCAAGCTTTTTCAAACGCCTATTCGGTCCCAAAAAAGAGGAACCTAAATCAGAAAATAATACTGTTGTAGCCACTGCAAATAACACGGAATCGGCGAAAGCAGACGAAGCACCAAAATCTTTTTTTGACAGAAGATTCCCAGAACTTGCGATGGGTGCAATGGCAATTCTATTCCTCGTTCTACCTTAGTTTATTCCCATTCAATGGTTCCCGGTGGTTTGTGTGTTAAATCATAAAAAACTGCCGAGATACCTTCTAGATTTACTAACTCAGATGTAATCCGATTTAGAATTGATTTTTCCATTTCATAGAAGTTAGCTGTCATTGCTTCCTGTGATTCAACTGGTCGCAAAACAATCCCATAGGTTCCCTCTTTTAAACTAGCAGGTACTAAGACAACGGGCATTTGCCAAATGGAAGTATGAATGCCTTCTTCAAAGATGATCCTGTTGACAATCGCGTCTGCTTCACGCAATAAGTCGGCATGTTCCTTATCCATTTTCAATTGTGTATAGCAGAACTCTTCTGGTATAACTTTCAATCCGGGAGTAAATACAACTCGGTTCAATGCCTTGATTGAATTCGTGATTTGGATGGACAGTTGATCCAATTCTTTCCAAGAAAGGGATGAATCAGCGATGACTGCTGCATGTGCGTAACTTCTTTGGTCCCCTTGGACACCGACTGATTGTATGGGAAGTATTCCTACACTAACTTCCTGATTTGATTTTGCGATTAATTCCTTCAAGGATGGAAGAATCCCTCGATCTCTATTTTCTTTAGATGCGATCATTCTAACTACAAGACCAGGACCTGGAAAGGGATGCCTTTCAATCCAAACTTTGGGCAAACCTAACATTTTACCTAATTCTCTTACTTCGTCTTTGTAAAGATCTGCGATGGGTTCTACAATCTTACCCTCTTCGATTAGTTTTTGAATGGCAGGAACTCGGTTGTGGTGTGTCTTAATTTTGTGCGAATGTTTTGTTCCACCAGATTCAATCGTATCTGGATAAATGGTACCCTGTCCTAGTATCCAGTTGTTTGTATCTAATTTCATCGTATCGACTGCCTTTCCTTGAACTTTAAGGAATAGATCTCCTACGATTTGACGTTTTACTTCTGGATCTGACTGTCCATCCAAGGCTTTGTAAAATTCATCACTTGCATCCCATATCGTTAAATCAAAGCCCATCTGGTTCAAATTTGATTTGAGGTCTGATACTTCATTTTTTCTCATAAAACCAGTATCGACTAACAAACCCTTCACACGATCTTTTCCCAATGCCTTTGCCAATAAGAGATAAGCAACAGAAGAATCGACTCCTCCCGAAACTAGCAAAAAAACATTTTTCCCAGTTGGTACTTTTTGTTGCAATACAGCCACTTCTCTATCGAGAAACGACTGAAGAGTCCAAGTATTGGAAACGCCACAAATTTCGATAAAGTTTGATAAGAATTTTTCACCCTCAATGGAATGAGTTACTTCTGGATGAAATTGTATTCCATATTTTTTATTTCCTTCGTCGGAGACAAATGCATAACGGCAATCTTGCGAACTCCCTTTCACGGTGAAACCGATTGGCAATTTCGTAACTTCGTCACCGTGACTCATCCAAACCATAGATTGATTTGAAACGGAGGAAGAAAGACCCGAAGATTCCTGGCTGGACAACTCTAATAACGCTGGTCCATATTCCTTATTTGAGGAAGAGATAACCGATCCACCTAACTTTTGCATTAACAATTGATGCCCATAACATATGCCTAAAATGGGAATCTTTAGTTCAAAAAAAGCATCTGGTAATGTCGGAGCATCTACCTCGTAGACACTCGAAGGTCCGCCAGAGAGAATTAAGCCAGCATAAGATCTGTATTTTTCTATGTTTTCTTCATTGGAAAGAATTTCAGTAAAGGCACCCAGTCGTCGGACTCTGGAAGCAATCAAATGAGCGTATTGGCCGCCGAAATCGATAACGGCTATTTTTTTATCACTTTTCATGGGATGGTTCCAAATTATTTTTGCATTTACTAAGGTAAACAAATGTCGGAAAAAAAATCCGCCTCTTCCTATGAGGACAAACAAGACCATATCCCGGATTGGAAGACTCCTAGCATCGAATGGTTTGAGAATATCTACGCGGGTAAAGAATACACAATCGAATTTACATTCCCTGAGTTTACAGCAGTCTGTCCCAAAACAGGACTGCCTGACTTCGGTTCTATATTTATCGAATACATTCCAAGATCTCGCTGTTTTGAACTGAAATCATTAAAAGAGTATTTTTTAGCCTATCGAAATGTAGGGATATTTCACGAAAATGTGGTCAATAAAGTATTGGAAGACCTAGTGAAAGCCGTTGACCCACTCTATTTGAAAGTTGTTGGGGATTATAACGTTCGTGGTGGAGTCAAAACCATCGTTCGCAGAGAGTACAAATCAAAGTAGATGGAGATATTGATTGGATACATAGCTGCGGTACTCACAACAATATCATATTTACCTCAAGTATTGCGCGTTATACTAACTCGACAAACACGTGATATTTCAAGAAATATGTACATTTTACAAGGTTGTGGCATTACCATGTGGCTCATTTATGGTATTAGTCTTTCCAATTTACCGATCATTCTCGCCAACTTAGTTACACTCATTTTTGTTGGTATTATACTGTATTATAAAATCAAATCAGATATGACAAAGGAATCTACATGAAAAAAGCATACGTTGACAAAGACAATTGTACATCCTGTAATCAATGTGCAGATAATCTTCCAAAGTATTTTATGATGGATGAAGATGATCTGAGTCAAACACACATTGATGGCTCATCCATTAATGACGCTTTAATTCCGGATGAAGAAGAAAAGATTGTTCAAAAAGAAATGGATGAATGTCCAGGCGAATGTATCCACTGGAAAAAGTAATTTGAGCTTTTTTAGTTCAAATTTGATCGGCAGTTCAAGCTCAACAAATTGCAAGCTCTGTGAAATACATCTTTCACAGAGGTCATCTTCCAGGCCTCTTTATCTCGAATTCCTTTAAAGTAGATTCCGCCAATGGTTTTCATATTTGCTAATCGTTTGTCATAACCATGACCAAATATGGAAGGATTCGGTGTGGTAAAAATTTCTCCTTTTCGTGTTCCCGAAAAGTACAAGCCTTCCTCCGTTCTAAGCCATGCTAATGCATTCGGATGTTGGGAGCCAAGCGTGGAGTTTTCCAAATTTGTTTCAAAGATTGAGCCGGGACATTCCATCATGAGGTCTTGACCGATCTGTTTCAATTCAAGAGGTGTAGGTTTGGAGGAACCTGGAAGTAGGATCGCACTACCCCCCGAACTTTTAAAGATAAATTCAAATTGCTGTTTTTCTGGATGAATCAACCCTTTTTTAAGCAAATAGAGATTTGGGGCACATATCTTATTTGCGGACGCAAACCCATGATCCGAAATCAAAATGAGTGCTATATCATTTCTTTCGTATAATCGAATTTTTGCGATAAATTCACCAAACAAATGGTCTATCTCGATCAATTTGTTTTTTGCCTTTTCGGAAAAAGTTCCATAACCGTGATGAGTAGTATCCAAGTCTGTCGTATAAACAAACATTAAGTCTGGTTCATACGTTTCAAACATCCAAACGGCAGTTGCAAATTTAACATTATCTTTTGTTATGTCATTCAATGGAGAGCCGACAGCTTTTTCAGCATTTCGATGTAAGGAATTTGTTGAAAGTGCCCTTAGAAGTTTATCATCTTCAGGGATTTTTTTGCGCCAATACTGAGGGAGATTGTAAGTTATGTCCGCACCAACTGTAACCGGCCAAAATACATTGCCAACCTTCAATTTTTTTTCATATGCAATCGACCAAAGTGTTTTGACCCGAATGTCTTCTGCATACCACATCCATCCACCATCATTGGTTTCAAAAGGATCAAGCAGTGTATTATTAAAGATACCATGAACTCCAGGATCCTTTCCCGTCACCATCGAAGTGTGTGATGGATACGTAACCGTCGGGTCGACGGACTCAACTGTATGGGAAAAAGCGGATTGTTCTGCAAATTTCTTCAAATTGGGGATTAGTTTTGTGATCTGCTCATCTTCAAAGTAAGAGCCCAAAAATCCATCAATGGAAAGGACGATTACCTTAGTACGCATTCCCTTTCTGTAAATGTTCATGGATTGAGAAACTTTCTCTTTCGATTTTAAAGGAGACGAAACTTTTGATTTACCCTCTGACTTAATGCCAGAAGCGAACAGAGATATTAAGCCAAAAGAGAATAAAACCCAAAGAGTTGAAAAACGAAACGGTAAACAATAATGGAAAAGTTTACCTTTCAAAAGATCAGTATTCTTGTTCCGATCTTGTAGAGCCAAGTAATTCGTCTGGTATGTCTTCAATAGAATCACCAATTTGTATCGCCAAACGATTCCCTACTTTTCCTGGGGTTGCCTTAAATTTTCCTCGATCTCCCA
This sequence comes from Leptospira sp., assembly GCA_027531445.1. GTDB lineage: Bacteria > Spirochaetota > Leptospiria > Leptospirales > Leptospiraceae > Leptospira_A. Next base: position 1,907 of record JAPZRK010000094.1, on the reverse strand, counting down.
CTTTAACGGTAAGATCAGATTTGATCGGTGTGTTTTCTAATTTGATCACATCGCCCATTTGTAATGTCATCAGATCATTTAAAGTGATGTCAACACTCCCCACTTCAGATATCAAAGGAATCTTTACCTGATCCAAACGTTCTTGGATCACTGCTCGGTTTTCATCTACTTCACCTTTTCGAATTGAGGAGTACCAGTATTGAGCTGAAAGTTTATTGATAATTGGTTCAATGGTGATGTATGGAATACAAAGGTTTGTCATACCTTCTACTTCGCCTACTTTTGTTTCGAGAGTGATCAATACCACCATGTCATTGGGAGGTACAACCTGAGCAAACTGAGGATTTGTTTCAATGTTTCCAAGACGAGGTCTCAAATCGATTACTGTCGACCATGATTCACGTAAATTCCCAAGAATACGAACGATGATCCCCTCCATTACTGAAAGTTCGATATCCGAAAGCTCTCGGTTTACTTTAGATGATTCACCTTTACCACCAAACAAACGATCAATAATTGTGAAGGAGATAGATGGATCAATCTCTAAAATAGCGGATCCACGAAGTGGGTCCATATTGATAACTGCAAGAGTTGTTGGGTTAGGAATCGATCGAATGAATTCTTCATAGGTAAGCTGATCTACTGATGCTACGTGAACAACAACAAGCGCTCGAAGCTGCGCAGATAGTCCCGTTGTAGCAAGACGAGCAAATGTTTCATGCATCATTTGTAATGTACGGATCTGGTCTTTTGAAAATTTATCCGGTCTTTTGAAATCGTAAATCTTAACCTTCTTCTGTTCACCAACAGAAGAATATTCATCTTCCGAAACTTCTCCAGAAGAAATGGCATTTAACAGAGCATCAATTTCGTCTTGTGATAGAATTTCTGTCATTTTTTTACCTTTACGAGTAGATTCTTAATTTGCCAATAACCATAACGATCATTCTCATTTCTTACCATGGAATAGCTATATTCATATCTAGTTTTAAAACGTCCTAGCATTCGTTCAATATAGACTTGTACGCGTGCGTCATTTTTGCCTGCATAATCAACAGACAACACTTTGAAATATTTTAGTGTGCCAGATGGAGTGGTAGTGAGGTAGTCCTTAAATTCTTCCACGATGGCATCCCTTTCTGTTATGGGACTTTCTGCATAAACAGCACTGAACTTATCATAGTTTAGGATGTATTCAGAGAAATCGATCCACTTAAAGTGAGATTCCCAATTCTTTTTCATTTCTGCTCCAAGAAACAAAAACACTGTTTCTTCTGGAGTGATTTTGTGATGATCAGAAAGAGATTGCGAGTTAGGCGTAAAATTTCTTTCCTTCTTAGATTTTTGAAAGAGGAATGTTGCCGAATTTTCTGATCTTAAAAAACTTTGTTTGTCTTCGGTAAAATTTGGATAAAAATAGCCCGTAACAAAATACTTATGCCCAGGCGAAAATGAATAATGTTCGTCGAGATAAATCGTCTTAGAAAAGGTTTCGTTCCGATGCAAAATGATCTCTTTGTTTTGATCTCCAACTAGATTTACTACTGTAGTTCTTCGTTTTAGTATTGGATCGTGAAATTCGGGATCTTCCGTGGGAGCAACAATGCGATCATCTTCATCTTTGATGATCACTTGGAAGCTGTATCTAAAATCTCCTGCCGGAAACAATCGAACAACTTCCTTTCCGGAATTAAAAATCGAATATTGGAGAGGGATGCGTTCCCCATCTAAATAATTTCTTTGTCCGAGCGAAACGCGAATTTTGGTTTGAAGTGCCGTAAAGTTTTCGACATGCTCCCCACGAGCATCTCGATCGGGGAAAGCATAAGAGATCTCAGTTAGGGCCAATAGACAAATTATCAAAATATTTGCGAAACGCATACAATCCTAGTTTCGGCAGAATTGAA
>JAPZRK010000118.1 GCA_027531445.1 Leptospira sp. | reverse complement strand
CCTCGATACCATTTTTATTTGCGTCGAGCTTGATTTGTTCCAACTTTTTTAATACCTTGGAAAGTTCGTTTGGATCATTGACGGGCCAATTCTTTTGTGGAGCAAATCGAATTCTTGCACCGTTCGCACCGCCACGCATGTCCGTGCTTCGGAATGTGACAGCGGATGCCCATGCAGTTTTTACAAGCTCTGAAACAGTTAACCCAGATTTCCGAATCTGATCTTTGATCGAATCGATTTCTTTTTTGCCAATTACCTTCGAATTTGAAACAGGAAGTGGATCTTGCCAAATCAACGGTTCTTTTGGTAGGTCAGTAGATATGTAACGAGCGACTGGTCCCATATCTCGATGTGTAAGCTTGAACCAAGCTTTAGCAAATGCCAATTCAAACTCTTTCGGATTCTCTTGGAATCTTTTTGCTATAACTTTGTAACTTGGATCAAATTTGAGAGCCAAATCCGTTGTAAACATAATCGGCGCATGTCGAAGCGTTTTATCGTGTGCATCCGGTACTAAGTTTGCTCCTGCTCCATCTTTTGGAATCCACTGGATGGCACCAGCAGGGCTTTTCGTTTGAACCCATTCAAATCCGAATAAATTGTTTAGATACTGCGTGGTCCATTTAGTAGGATTTGCAGTCCATGCACCTTCGAGCCCACTTGTAATTGTGTCCTCGGCATTTCCTTTTTTATAATTATTCTTCCAACCAAACCCTTGCTCTTCTAAACCAGCGGCGGCTGGTTCCTTACCTACATGTTTGGAAGGATCAGCTTTTCCATGAGCTTTGCCGAAGGTATGCCCACCTGCGATAAGAGCTACTGTCTCTTCATCATTCATAGCCATCCTTCCAAAAGTTTCTCTTATATCTCTAGCCGCAAGCAGAGGGTCAGGATTGCCATTTGGTCCTTCCGGGTTTACATAAATTAATCCCATTTGAACTGCCGCTAAAGGATTTTTCAATTTTCGATCACCTTTATATCGTTCGTCGGCTAGAAATTTTTTCTCAGGACCCCAATACACAAGGTCAGCTTCCCAATCATCAGTCCTTCCGCCAGCAAAACCGTACGTTTTGAACCCCATTGACTCCAATGCAACGTTACCAGTAAGCACCATTAAATCTGCCCACGAGATTTTTTTTCCATATTTCTTTTTGATCGGCCAAAGTAGACGACGTGCTTTATCCAAGTTAGCATTATCAGGCCAACTGTTGAGAGGCTCAAATCTCTGCTGTCCACCTCCTGCACCGCCGCGACCGTCTGAGATACGATAGGTGCCCGCACTATGCCATGCCATACGAATAAAGAAAGGACCATAGTGACCGTAATCAGAAGGCCACCAGTCTTGAGAGGTCATCATAAGCACTTTGATTTCTTCTTTGATTTTGGAAATATCCAACTCTTTGAATTCTTTCGCATAATCATATTGCCTTCCCATTGGATTGGATTCGGCACTGTGTTGGCGGAGCGGGGTCAAATCCAAACGTTCTGGCCACCAGAATTGATTGGAGACATTAGAAATCTCCCTGTTTTGTATTGGCATTTCTTTTGGATCTGTTGCGCCCAATGGACTCAAAAAAAACATCGAAATCACTGTAAGAATGAACGGATTGCGTTTCATATGGACCTTCCTTATTTATATTAGTTCTAAATATAGACTCATTATAAACAATAAAGTCAACAAATAATTTAGAATAAATCTAATTTTATAATAAATACAGAAATTGCCTCACTCGCTCAAATACTTAGAATCACTCGTGGAAGTCTGGATAGGAGGATGTTGGGTGCCCCAACGTGAGGGTCTTGAGGAAAAAATGATGGGTAAAAGGAATTAAGGGCAAAAACCATTAGAGGTTTCTGCCCAAATTTTAGCGGAAAATCAGTCTTCGTTTTGAGATTCGGAGTCCCTGGGTTCTCTCGGAGGCCTTGGTCCTCGATTTTGATCTCGGTCCCGGTGTCCCCCATGAGGTCTTCTGTGAGGTCGTTCCTTCCTCTCCTCTCGTGGTGCCGATTCTGAAACTTGATCGGATCCACCTTCTGATTCAAGGTTGGAAGAGTCTTCACTGGCCTCAGTCGTTTCATTACGATCCTGGCCGGGTCTCCCACCTCTCTGTTTCTTTCTAGGTGGTCTCTTCTTTTCTTTTTTGCGTGCTTGTTGGTGTCCGAATTGGTGCGAATCTGCTTTAGGTCTTTGTCTGAGCGAGATTTCCCAAAAAAAGGCAGATTGAACCGCGATGTCGTTTTCTTCAGCAATAGAAACGATCTTAGAAACCATAAACGCATCGTAAAAGTAATCCTTCTTTTTGAAGAAGGTGTTCTGTCTTTCACGTTCGTCGTCGGTAACTAAAAATCTAGGCTGGCTGATAAAGACCTTCATTAGATTTTCTTGTTCTCGTTTCGGTATGCCCATTCTTTCAAAAGCAGGCATCAGCGCTTCTTTTATGTTATGTGCTAGATGGCCTTGTTCTGAGTGCAATACATCGCTGACCAAATCATAAAAGATAAGCGCATAAAAAATAGCTGGAGTCATTTCTTCCCTTGCGGCGAGAAGTTTATCAGTGATCGCCAAACGTTTACCAAGTGGGGTTTCAAAAAAATGTTCTTTCCATTCGGGATCATTTTTTTTCAAACGATCGACAACATCTTTAAAAAGCACTTCAAAAAGGTGATTTTCAGCTAAACCTTGAAAGATGAGTGAGGTCTTCCATGTGCGAAACATTTTGTTGTATTCTTCAAGAAGCCTTGCAGACGAAGATTTTTCAATCTCCAGACGATTTTTTTTGATCGCAAGTTTTGTTTTCTTTTCGATGTCAAGACCAAGCAAGACGGAAAATTTAACAGCTCTTAGCATGCGAACAGGATCTTCTTTAAAAGAAATGTCAGGATCTCCGATCACACGGACGATCTTTTTTTGTATGTCATCAAATCCACCAACGTAATCTAAAATAGAATCGTTTTTCGGATCATAGAACAAGGAGTTGATAGTGAAGTCACGTCTTGCGGCGTCTTCTTTGGCGGTCCCGAAGGAATTGTCCCTTTTGATTAAGTAATCGTTGTCAGCCTTGTGTTTCTCCAACCTGTGCTCGGGTAGCGAGCGAAAGGTAGAAACTTCAATGATCTTACCTTTAAAAATGATATGAACAATTTTAAATCTTTTGCCAATGATTCGGCAATTATTGAAGACTCTCTTGATCTGGTTTGGAGTGGCGCTTGTGACAATATCGAAATCTTTAGGTCGTTTACCCATAAGGAGGTCTCTCACGCCACCGCCGACAAGGTAGGCCTTGTAGCGGAATTTGTTCAAACGGTTGATGATTTTGATAGCATCTTCATCAATGTTCGTACGGCGAATTGAGTGACTCTCTCTGTAGTATCTCTTTCCCTCGGGATACATCAAAAAGGAATCGACAGAGTCGGCTTTCTTTCGGAAAAGAGAAGTGAGAAATTTAAACATAAGCGATTCGTCCACTTTCCCTCAAAAAAAAGCATGGGCAAGTAAAAATTGGCATTTAGACGCACTTGGCAGAAACTTACGCAACAACCGCCTACGAAAGGCTACTGATCACTCTTTTACGTTGGAAACGACGGTATTTGCACCTTTTAGAGCAAGGAAAAAGCAAAGTCAGTTTCGTACTCGTACCGAATGACGAAAAGGCTCTCCTCCAGATCGAAATCTCAGTGGGAATGCTGTTCTTTCTAACCACACTTTCTGCCATTCTTGTGGGGCTTTCTCTTACATTTCTTCTCTATTTTTCCTTTCTCTACGAACCGGACCGTTCCATGGAAAAACGGACGGAAACACAACTCATATCGTTTTTGTTTTATGACTTACTCTCGAACGACCTTACTGAATCCGTTCAAGATTTGGAATCCGCCACAGAATCTTTAAACCTCCTTGCCTGGGATCAAATTCCTGAAAAAGAAATGATCACTCAAGACTACCTTCTCAAAGAAGAATTTGAAAAAGACGATGCAATGTTGGAATCAAACTTGATGTTATACAAACAAGTCGTCACCACATACTCTGAGTTTGGTGTTAGATTAGGCAATCTGGTTCCAAATTTTCAAAATGCAATTGATTATCTTTCCATGAGAGAGAGTATCTTCTATTCCATGCCGAGGGGTAGACCATTGAAGCCAGGTGTTGGAGTTGTTACCTCCACTTTTGGATATAGAAGTGACCCTTTTGGCATTTTGCCTGTTGGGGAATACCATTCAGGCATTGACTTCGCGGCGGGAGAAGGAACACCGATTTACGCTACGGGTCCTGGTGTCATAGCTGATGTGGATGCGGCTGCCGGAGGGCTCGGACGTTCTGTACGCATCAATCATGAAAATGGTTTTTTTACTTTGTATGGACACTGTTCTCAGGTGCTCGTCACACCAGGAGACAGAGTGAAACGTGGGGATAAAATCGCACTCGTTGGTCAAACGGGAAAAGCTACAGGAGCCCATGTGCATTATGAAGTCAGAATTGGTCTCGATTCACCGCTTGATCCGGAAGAATATATCAATCTCGATTAAATACTCCTATTGTAAGGATTGAATCCATTGAAATTCTCCTTTCCAGAGGGAGGACATCTTTTACTCTCATCCTATGCTTGATCGGATTCCAATACCAAACCCCTTCGGATGGGAAGGTCTTTCTACATTTAGTTTACTTATGATGTTAGCCTTTCTTGTGGGCTCTTACCTACTCCCTCGCGAACTTGAAAGACGAAAACTCGATCCTTTACACTCAGACTGGCTTATCTTTTTGGGTATTTTGGGTACTCTTGTTGGAGCAAAGATATTCTTTATCTTTGAGATTTGGGACCAGATTTTTATCGATGTGCCTGGGTATGATGGAAAGTATACCTATCCTTTAACCCATTGGGATGGATTCCCAGGTCATCATGGGCTATGGTCCTCTCTTTTCAGTGGTGGGGGCTTGGTTTTTTTTGGCGGTCTTCTCTTTGGACTACTTTTCATTTCCCTTTATTTTCGCCATTTTAAGTTAGATACTGGAAGTTATATGGATGCCATTGCTCCATCGATGAGTATTGGTTATGCGATCGGTAGATTGGGATGTTTCGTAAGTGGAGATGGTTGTTATGGGTTTGCTACTGATGCAAATATTCCATTTTTTGTCTTCGATTTCCATGGTGCTCATCCTTCTGGTGTTCCCGTTTGGAACACTCCTGTTATGGAATCGATTATGGCATTTGGTTACTTTGCTTACTTCCAATACTATGCAAGATTTCAAAATTTCAAAAAATGGAGTTTAGCCGCTCAATTTTTTGTTATCCATGGATTGGCGAGACTACTCATCGAGTTCTTACGAGTCAATAAAGCGGTAATACCATTCATTGACCCACCTCAAATGGTAAACATTCCCGATGCCAGTGGCAATCCAACTTTTCTCACCGGATACTATTGGCATGGATTTTCTCAGTCCCAGTATATTTCGATTGGCCTAATGTTAGTAGGAGCCTATATGATTTTTAAAATGAAGCTTTGGCAAAAAGAGGCAACCTCCAAATGAAAAATTATCCATTCTTCGAAGTTGAAATCCAACGTAATGTTGCTATCCTTTATCTGAATCGTCCCGAAAAACGAAATGCAATGGATTGGTCCTTTTGGCGAGACCTCCCATTTGTAATCGAGGAGATCAATGCAGACCCTTCTATTCATGTTTTTATCATCGCGGCACGTGGAAAATCATTTTCGACAGGTCTTGACCTCACAAACTTTTTTGCAGAATTTAAGTCTGTCGTACAAGGTGAATTAGGTGATTCCAGGGAAAAGTTGTATGAACTCGTATTACTTATGCAAAAAGGAATCAATGCAGTTTATGATTCAAAAAAACCTTCCATCGCATTGATTCAAAAACATTGTATCGGTGGTGGTTTGGATTTGATTTCTGCCTGCGATATACGATATGCAACTGAAGATGCAAGTTTCTCACTACGGGAAGCAAAGGTTGGGATTGTAGCTGATATGGGTTCACTACAAAGGTTACCTGCGATCATAGGTCAAGGAAATACAAGAGAGTTGGCGCTTACAGGAAAAGACATCGATGCACAAGAAGCATTCCGAATGGGTTTGATTACAAAAATCACAAAGTCTGACAGTGAATTATTGGAGGAAGGTTTAAAAACGGCACACGAAATTGCAGAAAACCCTACTATCGTAATTCGAGGCGTAAAACAAGTATTAAATTATGGAGTCAACAAATCGTTAGATGATGCCTTAAATTATGTGGCTGTTTGGAACGCAGGTATGCTAGATACCCACGATTTCCGTAGAGCGATTCAAGGTTTTGAAGAGAAAAAACGTCCTCTCTTCAATCCAAGCACAAGAAAATAGGAAGTACTAACAATAAACGTCTAATAGTCGCTCATTCGACGTTTGCTGTCCCACTTTTTCCTCGATGGCCATTTTCATCAATTTTTCACTCAAATTAGAATTGGCCTGGAAAATTTCCTTCGGTAAGTTTACGATTGACTGTAGGTTTGATCCGATTGTCACCATTTTAACTCTCCTTTGGGATTCTAACATCCCTAATCAATCTATCGACAGGTTCTCAGAAACCTTTAGGGCTTAGAGAAAAAATGAGCCAATTTTTAACTCAAATTCGAGCCGCATTTCATTATGAATCGGAAAAAGAATTCACGAAGGCATTTAATCTCTTTGCAAATTGTGAAAAGCTATCGAAACAACCAACCGTAGTTATAAAAATCAAAGCTAGAATGGCCTGGTGCCAACATTCAGTTGGAAACATAATTCAAACAGAAGCTATTTTTTCGGAAATTAGATCTTCCTTCACGAATGAACCACTCTCCTTTTTGGTTCATTCAAAATATCTAATCAAACTAAAAAAATACAAATCAGCAAAAGAGCTCTTAAGAGAAGGTATCATTCGATTTCCTGCCTACTTGGAATTTTACTTAGTTCTTGCATCTCTATTGAAGGATATGGAACGCGCCGGAGAATCTATAGAAATTTTAAAGAGTGCCTTAGATCAAGAGGTCCTTACAAAAGGAAGGGGCATTGATCGTAAAGATATTTGGGCCGAACTCGGATCACTGTATTTTAAACGAGGCGATTTTAACTCAAGTTTAGCATGTTTAAAAAAATCATTGGCATTGTGCAATTCCTCCGATTTCCTCCACTATGACCTACTCGCAAACTGTTATCTGGAAGTTGACGATACAGAAAACGCAATTCGTAGTTTAGAAGCATTTATTCAATATCGCGGAGAGGTAGATGCTGAAACATTGATATTACTTGCTCGCGCGGAATGCAGACAAGGTCTGATCGATGAGGCATCACGACATTTGATCCTAGCCTACTCTTTTCACGACTCCCTCTACTTAAAAGGAAATGACATGACCGATTTTGCGCCTCTCCTTCGAAATGGTTTTTTTACAACTCTCGAGAATGTTGAATGGGAAGATCAATAGATGAAACTTCCTCCTTTTGACAACCTTGATGAAGAAATTTATGCAGTACAATCAGCACTCGCAACGGAAAAAATCTTAGAAAGAGAACAGTATCTTTCAGCAAAAAAGAAAGATTTAAAGAAGATCAAAGGACTACGTCTTGAAGATGAAACTTATGTTACGGGAGAGACTTGGCGAATCACTCTATTGGCTAGTCACTCTCTTATCGGTGTTAGCTATCTTCGTCGCGGAGCACCTGTCTTATTGGAAAGTGGCGATTTTTCACTTGTCACACAAGTATTCAAGTTCAGTGAAAACTCAATCACATTACAATTTAAAGGTGAAGTAGATTTTCCCGATGCTGATAGTTATACACTAAGCCCTTGGTATTCTGAATCAACCTACTCAACGTATGATGATGTTATTGCACAATTATTATTAAAGGAGAATAAACGAGCCCGCAGTTTGATCTCTTGGGCTTTGGGCTATAATCCAAATGAAAAACCGAGTGTGCCCAAGTCATACAAAGAACTATCGAATATAGATCGCATCCTACAAACTGAAGATTATCTCTTTATCTTTGGCCCTCCAGGGACAGGTAAAACAACCTTACTCATCAATGCCATCTTAGATTTGAGGTTAAAGAACAAAAAAATCTTAGCGCTAGCGCCAACTAACTTTGCTTCCGACTATTTGGTAGAATCTGCTTCAAAAAAAGGACTGAAAGTGGTTCGCTTGGGAATGTCAGCAAAAATCAGCGCAGAGACACAATCATTTACAATCGATACATTGATAGAGGCTTCAAATGAGCAAAAACAGATCAATGAATGGCAAAAAAAATACAAACAGATCATTAAAAAAGCGAAATCATGGAAACGGAATTTCGGCAAAGAAGAGCGTGAAGAAAGGAGACTTCTTTTTCAAGATGCAAAAGAATTACAAAAATCGATCGATACTCTTGCCGCGACTGTTCGATATCGTTTGTTAGATGAAGCAGATCTAGTTGTATCTACATTTGTTCCTGCTTGGCACACTTTAAAATCGAAAATAAAATTTGATTATGTATTTATCGATGAATCTACCCAAGGTTTGGAGCCAGGTTTTTATTTAGCATCCTTACTTGCAGAAAAGTTGATCGCAGTTGGAGACCCAAAACAACTCCCTCCGACTTTGAGCGCAGATGATTCACTATTAAAGATTACATTTTTGGAAAAAGGTATTGAACGTGATGATGGAAATCGCACTCTTTTTCTATCCGAACAATTTCGAATGCCCGAAGAAATCATACGATTTTCAAATCAGACTTTTTATGATGGGAAAATCATTACGAAAAAAAAGGTGGAAGATGGATTTTCTGCTCAAACTGATCATCCGCATGACTCGTTGTCCTCCAAGTTCTCGAGTCCCATCGTCTGGATTGATACCGCAGGAACAGATGCGGATGAAACATATGCTGGAGATGACGAGTCCTGTTTCAATCAAACCGAAATTGACTTGATCATGAGCCTTTTTGACTCAGAAACTAATACAAGTAATGTCGCCATTTTATCACCTTACAGAAAACAAATCGAACAAATTCAATCAATATGGAATTCGAGCTTTCCTTTGCTTCCCTCGCCAATCATTCAAACCATCGATTCCTTTCAAGGAAGAGAGGCAGATACGATCATCCTCTCCTTTGTTAGAACAAATGATGAAGGGACAATCGGATTTCTAAAAGATTATAAACGTTTGAACGTGGGCCTTACTCGCGCAAAAAAAAGACTGATACTCGTAGGAAACTCAATCACCCTTGGAGAAGACAAACTATATGAAAAACTCATTCTTTTGGTGAAAGAAATAGGTGAATATAGATCCATCTTTGAATTTTTGTACTAATTTTTAAATTGGCTACATAACAACCCAACGTGGGTCTTCCAAAGAATAAATCAGTTTGTAAGCCGCATCACTCCCAGGTGGAACATCGGTAATTTCTAAAAAATCGATATCAGGAGTTTTTTCAGCATGATCTTTTACGGCATGAGTTACCAATATTTCCCATGCCTTTGCAGTATCTTCACCTAGCTTAGAAGCCGCATTCACTTCTGCACCAAAAACATCTGTATCACCAATTTTCAAAATCCTTCCATACCCGAGACCAACACATAATAAAATATCTTCTTCATCTGGTTTATCTGCGTTATATTTATGCACAGTCTTTTGCATTTGAATGGCACATTGGATCGCTTTGTTAGGATTCCGAAATAGAACAAGGAAACTATCACCTTCATCTTTCAGAAGAATTCCATCATACTGATCTACGACTGGAATCAGGATCCTCTGCGACTCATAGATGGTTTGTAAAAAATGAATAATCCCAAATTTAGCCACGCCTCTAGAAAAACCAGAGAGATCTGTGAACATAACACACCAAGTCTCGCCAAACAAATCCCAGATTCGGTCGTCTATGATCTCTTTGTTGGATGTCGCTTGTATTCTTTCATCCAATAACTTTTCAAGTCGTTCTTCCGAAGCTGAAGTTGCAATAGAGCGTTTTTGTCCCATACAAGAAGTAGAACAAAATTGAGATGATTGTCAAAAAGAAAAAGACCTAAGGTTTAAACCGAAGGTCTTTTGATGGGAGACAGTTTCCTTTCAGAAGCTGTCTTTTAAATTGATTCTGTTAAAAACTTAATTCGGTTTTAAAGAAGTAGCGTGCGTATATGGTCCTTCTTCGATTCCCTTTGTTAAGTCTGAAAGTGGTATCTTATCTTTTGGTAAAGACTTTAAGCTCCCATACTCATAACCTTTTGGATAGTGAGTTTTATCCTCAGGGTTATAGAAGTATACGTATTCCTTTACCAAATTTTTGGAATACCTCCAGACACTGAGTTCTGGATCTTGATTAACAACAAGACATTTAGGACTCATATAACCTTCTCCTTGAGCAGTTTGCACTCGGATAAAGTCTTTAGGATTCCAAACGTTATGGTTACGATGTTCAAAGACCTTTACAACAGTTCCTACTGGAACAAAGGCGGAAGGTGTAGTCTTTGTGCTTGGTTCTGGATAGAGTGGCACTGAAAAGTCCAATGTGGCTTGGTTTGTCTTTGCATCACAAAGTTTATGCCAAGTTACTTCTGCATTTCTAGAACAACCGATGAATCCAAGCGTCGCAATGATAGTTAGAGTGAGTGATTTTTTCATCTTCATTATCCTATTGGTGATGGTGTAGACAAGTATCTAACCTTGGGTCGCCCACAGGCACAAGGCTGTGTTTTTCTAACTTTTTGAAAACGAAGAGTCCGAAGAGCCCAAGCGTGCCAAGAGTTCCACCAAATGCTAGAGCAAAGTGAATCAAAGAAAACTTTTCGAAACTTGCTGGGAATACCAACCAAAAGAGTTCAAAAAATTGAACAAAGAAAATCCATACGGCAATTTTCCAAAGAAAATTGAGATCTCTTTTGTTAGGTCGATTCAAAAGTAATAGGAAAGGGATGATAAACTTGATGAAAGGAAGAAGGAGAGTCGTATAACCCCATCCACCAGTCATTCTCATCTCGTAGAAGAAAGTTTCTTCCGGGATATTCGCATACCAAATCAACATAAATTGGGAAAAGCCAACATATGCCCAGAAGGTGGTAATCCCAAGTAGGAATTTCGAAATATCATGAATGTGGTTTTCATTCACGACTTCACCATAGAATCCGTTTTTCTTGAGTAAATAAATTACCAAAAGGTAGGATGCTAAACTGGTTTGAAATGCACCAGCAAACGCATACACCCCAAACATGGTAGAGAACCAATGCGGTGATAGCGACATGATGAGGTCAAAGGAAGAGAAACTCCACGAAAGAGCAAAAAACAAAATGAACCCACCGGCAAACTTTGCAAGTGTTTTGGTCGTGTTTACATTCTTATCTGTGTCCTGAGAGACTGATTTTGAGTGAAAGATGTATGCAAAGACTGTCCATACAGCAATGAAGAAAACCGTTCTTCCTATAAAAAAACCTGGATTTAGGTATCCACTTTTGTGGTGTATCAGATGGTCATTTTCTCGAACTGTTGCATCTGCCCATTCGTAAAGATCATGCATTCCGAACAAAACACCAACTAAAAGCAATCCTGCAATCGGTGTAAATAAACCGTATGTTTCAAAGATCCTGCGAACTGTAACAGACCACTGAGAACCAGTAATGTGCTGAATCGCTGTAAAGAAAATACCTGTGATTGCAAGTCCCACTACAAAGTAGGTTGCAACAAGCAAAACATGGTATCCGAGATTGGTATGGTGAAAGTGTCCTGATTCGTCCATATGACGAGAAGACTCATGCCCAAAACCCAAAAAGGAAACAAGCAAGCTCATCACCCCTACACCAATCATGGCGACGAGTAGATTACGCAAACTTGCTGGTAATTTGAATTGAAGGAGAGTGAGATCTAACTTTGCTGCTTTGGTCGCGCTCATAGTATTTCCTAATTAGCCTGGCTAAGTTTTTCGTTTTTTGCTTGGAACTCTTGCAGTTTACGAATGTAAGCAACAATCTTCCAACGATCCTGAGGTTCGATTTGGTAAGCATAACTTCCCATTCCACCTCGTCCCATTGTGATGATGTGATAGATCTGACCATCTGTGTATGTTTTGCTGTTCACAAGAGCACCTACTAGTGCTGGTGGGCTTTGTGCAAAACGAGGAGACGGTCCTACAACTGTTCCATTTCCCGCACCACGAACACCATGACAAGGTGTGCAGTATGTTTGGTAACGTTTTTCACCGATCATCAAATCGCCTAAGCTCGCTTTTGCGATCGGGTTCTTTAGACCTTTGTCAGCTCCTGGGAGTGCGTCTTGAGTTAACACATTTGTATACGGATATGGCTCATAACCCATTGGGATTGCACCTTTTGGAGGGATACGATTGGCAGCACCGTTGGCGGAAAATCCGTCATCCTCTTGAGCTTCCCTAGCTGGAGAATCATACATGTTTGGAAAGTATTCCCAAACAGGAGTTTTGTAGTCACAATTTGCCAAAGTTAAGAATGGCAATGCAAGTAAGAAACGAAGGGAAATGTGTTTCATGATTGGATCTCCGGTTTGACAACAGTCACTTCAGCTCCACCAAGACCTTTGATAAACGACACAACTTCCGATTCGTTATAACCTTTCGCGGATTTTGGAATCCAAAGGCCAAATCTGTGGGAAGTAAAGTCTTTATGTAAGATCCTGCGATTCGGTTTTGGGATTCCACATAAGTATGCCAAAGTAGCTACAGTGTAAATACCTGCACTAAATACAGTGATTTCAAATATGATTGGAACATATGCAAACCAAGCATTCAAGGATTTACCAGCGATGTTCATCGGCCAATCGTATGCATGCGTTAGATATTGAAAGGATGTTCCAATGCAAAGTCCAAAAAGACCTGCAAAGAACGTAATCCAAGGAAGCCCGGAACGTGGAGTTCCCATCGCTTCATCGATTCCGTGTACTGGATAAGGCAACATACAGTCGAAACCTTCATAGTTTTTTGCTTTGGTCTTTTCAGCTGCATGAATGATGGCTTCAGGTGTTTCGAATACTCCGAATACACCTTCTTCAGTTTCTTTAAATTTATGAAATTGTTCAAGTTTAGGAAGATACATATTAGTGATGTGCTCCTTCTTTTTCAGGCATTACTGTCTTAACTTCAGCAATCGCGATCATCGGCATGATACGACACCATAATAGGAACAAGGTGAAGAAAATACCGAATGTTCCGATTAACATCGCATAATCGAAGAGTGTCGGTGTATACATCGCCCAGCTAGATGGCAAAAAGTCGCGGTTGAGTGTCATCATGATCACAAATCGTTC
>JAPZRK010000045.1 GCA_027531445.1 Leptospira sp. | reverse complement strand
GTGAATTCCTACATGAACGTTTGTTTTTCGGTATCACCAGGAGTCAGAAAAAAGAATTCACCTTCAGGGTTTTTAATAAATAAGAAATCATTGGGCAATTTTTTACAAAATTCATGATGAAGCCAAAGAATATATTCTTCTGAAAGTGGATAAGCATTAGGTGCTTCTCCTTCATCGATCTAACAAGATCGCCAACGGAAGCTTGGACAATTGGATGGATCTGACTTGCTAAGGCACTTGATTTTTGTATCAAATCGAAAACAAGGTCTTCGAGTTCCTTATGGCTTCCCTCAGGAAACATCGGCTCCATAAGGCCAGTTGGTTCATAATTCATCTGATTCAAATGCCGTTTTTCTTGCTATAATCCTTGCACCTACAAATTACCTACTTTAGCTAATATATTCAAAAATTATTTGATGTTTGAATAAAAATATGCCAGTAATTTTGCAACAATATTTGCCAGAAGTTTTCCCTTATTCGGTAAATACCAAATTCACTCGACCACTTTTTTCTCCCCATAAATAGGCTGTTTGTTCGAATTGAAGCGCTAATGAATGAGCATTTTCTTTTGTTATGCCAAGGATAAGGAAACTTTCCTCCTCCCAAGAACCATCGGTAGATCGCCCCACCCCCGGGATCACCTTTAACTCAGCCAATTTGTCCAATTCGGATAACAGGTGAATATTTCGTGCCAAATTTTCTTCCATTGGAATCTCTTGGCTTTTGGGATTCCAAGCTGTTATGTATGCGTAAGTGCTCTTTTGATATTGCTCCAGGAGTGCATCGAGCAATGAGCAAGCTTCATTTACCTTCAAAGGTTTGTTCAGCCCTTTAACAAAATAGTCTGTGTTAGTGTATGCATCATTGAGCGAGGGCATGGTTGTTATCTTTTCTTTTTCGTAGGAGTTTGCTTGGTAAGAACTGGGATTTTGAGGGATTTGGCGACATTTAACATTCGATCATCGAAGGATGCAAGTTGTATCACTTGGTTCCCTATCGCTTTATCAATGAAGATAATGGAGGCAATATGGATTGAATCTAAAGCCATCAACTGAGAAATCTTTGGATTTTTAATCAGAATCTCCAGTATCGAGTCCTGTAATTTCACGAAGCTGATCTTATTCCAAAGCGATTCTAAGATTTTAAATCTTTCTGCATCTATCTTGGGTGATTTTTTCCAAAACGATACGATACATTCAAATCGCATCAGGTCAGAACTCCAAAGGCTGGTCTCTGACTCTAATATTTCTTTAGAAAACTGATACTCTGATTCTTTGAAGAGATAGGATAAAACAAAACTAGAGTCTAAATAAATCACAGAAACCTATCCTCACGCACTTCGTCTAGGATTTCCTGAAATTTTCTTCGAGACATTTTCGGACCTTTGATCTCAGGTAATTTGATTTTGCTAGTAATCTTTGCTGGAATCAAGGTTCCATCCGTAATCAATTTCTCTCTAGTAAATTCCCATTCTGTTTTACTCTGGGTCTCGGGTGACGGTTGCTTTAGCTCAGCTATTACCGTATTCCTATCTTTGATAAGGACAACTTCCCCTGCCTTCACCATGCGAAGGTATTTAGATAGGTTATCGCGCAGCATTTTGATTTGTACAGTTGTCTTTGTCCTACTTCTTGCTTTAATCTAGCCATCTTAGCCACCTTCGTCAAGAGGAATTCTTGATGTATACGTGACTTCAGAAAATTAATTTCCAAAGTTTGCTTGATCTGTCGGTTAGAATTTAACTGCGTGATTGCAGCGTTAGATGTAAAGATTGTTTTGAATATGACTCCTATCCAATTGATCAGGATAATGTTGGAAGTTATAATGATTCAATCGTAAAACATGAACACGAAAAACAGTTTAGACATTGGTGTAAGAATGAGACTCTCTATCAATCATTAGTAAGTTCGGGGAGCATGTGGTGTTTCTGATACACAAAATTTCTGTTTTTTCGGAAGAAATACTTCCGAAAGCCACTGCTCGTTTGCGCTACCTTCTCCCTTTTTTTCGCGCTGATTTCTTTAGAGGCACCGTCTGCGAGTTGTAGTGCAACCTTAGTCTTTCAAATTTATCGTTAAACTTACGCAAAACATCTGCTGGACCAATTAACTTGGCGTATGTTTCGTAATTGAACAACATATCAAAGACTGCCCATTCGTCGTGAGTCTTAAGGACGATTTTTGCCGCTTTGTCATCTTGATGCAGAATCGTAATGGGAATGGTATTGAGATGAGAGTGTTTCAAGAGATCTAGATTATTCAAAGAGATAGAGATTTCGTATTCTTTGACTTCTTTGTGATACTTGGCAGATGGATTATGGGCTAAATATTCTGCGTAGTTAAATGGCGCAGAACGTGCATTATCTTCTGGTCGTTCTCGAAATGCTCTTACAAAATTGGTTTGTAAGTTGCTGATGCGACTGAGAAGGAAGGATTTGGTTTGTTTGTCCTGGCTATCGACTCCGATGATGCCCAGATGATTGTCCTTTAAGGTGATGAGCTTTGGAAGAATCGTTCTTGTAGTGGGCAATAAGGGAAACATCAATTTCCGATAATTAAATTTAATCCTAAAATCACATTCTATGGCATAACGTAGAACAATTAGAAAATAGAGAAGATCACCAGGTGGATTCCAATTATTTATTGCGACGCGGAGTGTTTCATCACTGAAATAAAAACAGAATTCAGATAGATAGTCTTTGCACATGGAATGGATGCGATTAGGATATCCTTCAAATTGGGCATCCAAAGATTTTTCTTGAAAGTTAAAATCAAACCCATACCTCGTTTTCACTAGATCAAGATTGGATTGGTAGCGTTTGCGTAATTTTTCTTCTGCAGATGTCGGCGTTTCATTCTTTAAAGCTTTCGTTTCGTGATCTACCCCGATCTTTGCAGAATACAGCTCATCTAAGAGAAGATAGATATCACCCGCCTTATACTGGTTTTCTCCTCTACTCTTATAGATAAATTCGCGGGCAAAGGCATATGCCTCGATTCCGATTCTGAGTTGGTTGTTTTCTTTTTTAGTCATCTGCCCTTCTCGTAAAGAATGTGCGAAATGAGAACAATATTTGATGATACAACCAAAAGGGAAGAAGAAATAGTTCCAAAAAACGGCTGTCTGAAGTCGCCTCCAAACAGCCAGCTGAGGAACAGCGAGTTTAGAAGCCGACAATCTTCTTTGCATTTTCAGACTTAAAGGAGGCTTCCTTTCGAAGGGCGATTTCAATCTCAATTGTTGTCAGCAGATTTGGATCGCGAAAACGAAACTGATTCAAAACCGCTTTGTAGTCCCCCGGAGTTAACCCGGGAATATCCTTAATGTTTTCTAGTTCCAAATGAGTGAACTTAGGAAAAACCAAAGGGAAATAAGCATTCAAAATTCTTATCTTTGCATCTCGGTCCAGTGGTTTGAACTCCCCTTTCCAAGCAAATCGGCGCAAGGCGGCCTGATCAAAGTCGGTGAGAAAATTCGTCGAAGCGATAAAGATACCTTGGAAACTTTCCATCCAGGTAAGGAATTCATTTGTCTGAGAACCTTCCCAAGAACGAGAAGCAAGTTCTCTACTTCTAAAAAATGAATCCGCCTCATCCAAAAAGAAAATCGCTTTTTTTCGTTCGGCTTCTTGAAAGGCCTGAGCGATATTCTTTTCGGTCATACCAAGAAATGGATTTTGTAAGTCGGAAGACCTTTTTTGGATTAGCTCCATCTCATATTTCTTAGCCAAATAACGGGTGTATTCTGTCTTGCCTGTACCGGGTTTGCCATAGAACAAGAGACAGAGGGATCCACCTCCAAAGGACTCAGCACTATAGAGAGACTCTTTATATTCGGCGACCAAATGTTCAAGGCCTTCCAGACTCGCATCTACATTCAAAATGGATCGATCATAGGGAGATTTGGAAAGTGTTGGTTTCTTTATTTTTTCTCCGATCAACTGTACGTGTTTGGAAACTACATCGTGTAAGATGGGCTTAAAATCAGATGCAGGAGTAACCGATAGAATTTTCTTTGCGGCCTGAACTCCCGTAGAAATCCCGCCGACGCCAACTGGAAATTTTTCGGCTAACTCATCAATCTCAGATTCACAAAATTCACTGGATTTTCCTTCGATTTCAAGAACTCGATTCCAATAATATCTTCGTTGCTTAAATTCGGATGGCATAAACTCTATATTATAATCAAATCTTCGTAAGACGGATTCATGGATATTATCCGACTCATTGGTAATGAATATGACTCTACCTTTTGATCCGTCTAAAAAATCATTCATCCATATTTTCCTTTCAGCAACGCCTTGATTTCCTCCAAAAATTGATTTGATGAAACTTTGTCTGTCTTCATTGAGTAGATCATCTGCCTCATCAAAAATGAGACACTGCGATGGGTCAGCTGCTACCTTATCTCCTAACACTAAGGCGGCCTTCCGTTCGCTCTGATAGTCGGGATCCTCAGAATCCACTTTATGAATTCCAAGCCCTGCTTCCCGTATCACACTTCTTGCAAATTCCGTCTTACCCGTCCCCGGAGTTCCGTGTAACAGTATTTTAACTGGCTTTGTGCTTTTTAGAAGATTGAGTATTTTGTTCTTTTCTCCTTCGGGCAGGAAAAAGCTAGAAAGTGGCTGACAGACATCATTATCCTGTTTCACTAGATTCAATCCAAAACACTCTGCAGAATCATCTAGAATGAATTCACGAAATCTAGTGGAAAGTGCGATTGATTCGCTGCGACGTCCATTTTCTTCCAGAATCCCAAAATTCACATAATTAGAATTAGTCGCTCCCATCCGAATGATATCTGAAATATTGTGATCGGTCATTTTTTGTATGAAGACATGCGACAAATCTCTAGTCATACCTCCCATAAAATCATCTAAGGAAGGAACGAGAACCAAACAAGAGGCAAACAAGAGAAAGGGAATGTTTTTCTCGGCTAGCCCAAGCTCACGCAACGTATTTGCAATCTTTCGATAGAGGTGTGTATTTTCTAAGCTGAAATTTTGGTTCTTTAAGGAGATTGCTTCCAAGAGGTAGGCCCCGATGATACTAGATCCGTTTGGCGCCAAACGACAAAATGCGGAGGCATCTGAGTCAAGCTCACTTAAAGTATAATTTTCATTTGCCACAGATTCAAAACTTGGTAGATGTTTTGTTTTACGAATTTTAATCGTTCCGAAACGAGAATGAATTCTCTCTTTTTGAATCACGGGGAGTGAGCCTTCTTCTTCCTCAACTTGATGAAAAGGTAAAAAGATTTCTTTTACAAGGCCATCTAATACATCTTCCTCGAGCAAAGAGAATAGACTTTTGAAATCATAGTCAATGAGATCCACCTCTCCGATATGTTTCAGTAAAAAATGATACACTGTTTGCTGTAGATCTTTTGAATTTGTAAGCTCTAGCGATGGTCTTTTGATTCGGCGCATTTGTTATACTCTCCTTGTTTCCAATTGATTTATAGGAAAAGTATACACGGGTAGGATAAAGGTTTCGGAATGAAATCTTCCGAATCGCAGAGGGAGAGGTTATTTTAAGATAGAATCAATTTTCACTTTTAAATCAGGAAGATCAGTTTCAAGTATTCACCAAATCCTTAAGAATGTATTTTGATCCAATCGTTCCAAGAGTTCTCTTGTTCACTAAATCAACATGTTTACCTAACTTTTTTTCCAATTCTAGTTTAACGACTTCAAGTCGATAAGCACGGTTAAAACCACGGAATTTTTTCCTGAATGCTTCAGTATCTTCAAATAGAATATCATAATCGCTTTGTTCAGTATTGTCACCACGGGCACGTGATCCAAATATACCTAAAAAGGATAAATCCATGGAAGCAAGATCATGGTTAAGGATTTCAAATATTTCGCTTAGTTCTTTAGACATTTATGATTTCTCTTTGTATTTTGTCGATGAAGGATTTACGAAGGTTTGGTCTTAATCTTACAAGATCAACAGACCGAACCAGTTTCATTTCTAGGTAATTTTGCATCCCTGCCAAGTAGTCAAATTTTGCTTCCGAAATGTCGACGAGCAAATCTACATCGCTTTCTAAATTATTCTCATTCCTCGAGAACGATCCGAAAATACCGATGCTTTTTAGGCCGTAGTTTGCCATTAAGATTGGTTTGGATTCGCGTAAGGTATTTATTAGTTCTCACCGCTCCCCTACCACTTCATTCCAGTATTCCCAAAGCAAGACCATCGCTTGTTTGTCATATTGGTTAAGGCAAATTTCTCGGACGATAGACAGAATCATAGTCTGTTTTTACTCCGCTCAATACCTCAAGACAGATAAGCAAATCTTGGGTATGGGCATCCAAAACTGATTCGAAATGATCTTGCCTATAGCCACCAAACAATGTGATCGTAACAGGTATATGGCGCCCTAATTGCTTTGAGAGGTCTAATATCCATTCGTAAACAATCCGCTTACACGCGAGCCATTCTTTTAATGCGAGAGAACTCCCGAGGTCATCATCTTCCAAAGAATCTGCACCAGAACAGACTACGATATAGTGAATTCGGTTTTCCAAGATATGTAGATTTAAACTTTGTAATTTTTCTTCCAAAGATTTAATGTATTTTTGGTTTCGGCCACTAGGATTGACATTGGCTCCTTTCGGAACTGCCAAATTCAGATCAGGACAAAATTCCCGACTATCCTCAATGGAATTTCCAAAATGTTCGTCGAGATCAATGTACGCGCCACAGACGCCTCTCTCCCGGTAGTGTTTAACAGATGCAATGACTTGTCCAGAAAATGAACAAAAACCGTGTCCCCTTTCAGGTGTTGCATGATGGAAGCCAGACGTAGGTGAAAAAGATATTTCTCCGGGGTGGTCGAGTGAATTCTTTATCGCCTCATATAACGAGGCGTTCGTATATTGTACACTTCTTGCAAACTCAGGATTCCAAGACAGTCCGTTAGAATCCGCAAGTCGACCTCCTTCAAAAAAAGAGTCAACGTATTCTTCGGTATGGGCAATCAAAAAATCCTCCTTTTGAAAGGGGTTCCAATCCTTGCGTAACTTTACATAATGTAGATTGTGATTCTTTAACCAATCCAATAGCAATTTCGGTTTGTTTGGTGAACGGGAAAACCCAACCGGAATCTTGATGGATTGTTCTTCACGAAAGTAGGTAAATAGGTTTGGTAAATAATGCATGATGACATGGTTTTTGTTTTTCATAATACCGTCCTTGTTATGAGGGAAAGTATATATCAAAAATTCTTACGATTCGGAAAAAGTTATTCCGAAAAATTGAACAATTATCATTGAAATCATGTTTGACATGTAGCCACATGGAAACCGTTGGCATCAGAATTTTGAAGGATCAGTTAAGTAAATATTTAGATATTGTGAGAGGAGGAAAAATCGTGATCATTACGGATAGAAATAAAGAAATTGCCCAAATTAGCTTACCTCCTTCCCTCAAACAAAAGAAAATCTCGGCTTCTGATACGTTTCTAAAAGAGGAGATAAATTTAGGTTACTTGGTTCCAGCAAAACGGAAAAAATCCGAAATTGATAAACTCCTCAGTAAAAAGAAAGTAACAAAACAAGAAACTATAAATTGGAAAACACTTTACCTCGAAAGTAGAGAAGACTGATTACCAATCTTGAATATCTATATTAATACAAGTGCTTTCCTTTCCATTATATTTGAGGAGGATAACAGGAAACAGACGATAGCAATTTGGAAGAAATATCAAAACAAATACTCATCCAACATAACAGAGCCAGAATGCTTCAATAATCTACAAAAATACCGGAGGTTGATGAATTCGCCAAAAAAAGATGAATGGTATCTTCAAAAGATAAAGATCCTAGAAGGACTATTGGAAGAAATCAACATCAGGTCATTTAACCGATCTATTACTGATATTCTTAAGACGAACGAAAACTTATCCTATGCCAAAACACTTGACTCAATTCATTTAGCGACTGAGCTTTATTATAGTTACCATATAGATCAAGAAATTGGGATATTTTCCTACGATAAGAATACGAATCGGGTTGCAATGAAACTCGGTCTCACACCCCTAGTGAGTGAAGAGGAATCCTTTTAAAGCTTATCTTTGACCGAGGGATTCCATACAAAACTCATTGATACTTCGAACTATACAAATTATTCTTTTGCGATTCGGAAAAAGTTATTCCGAATATTTGTTCAAAATCCCGTATACTGGGAATGGTAACTCTTGTAATACAAAGGAATCAAAATGAACAGAATCACAAAAAAGGAAATTTTAGCAATGCCAGTCTTCAAATTTGCATTCAGAAAGAAATTGTATCTCTCATTCTTAAATCATTTCCTCGTTCAAGTGAACAAGGGGGCCCTGGTAGATCACAAAACTTCCCTCGGACTTTTAATTAAAGAATATTGCCGCTACTGTGGTGTTAGTTTAGGATACCGGTCAGTTATACATGCCTTTGCCTGGGAACTGTTAAATGAATCTCCAGAACTTTGGAATGAGGAAGAAAGACAGGACAATATGACCTTCCTAGATTCACACATGAGGGAATTTTATCCCGAATATGATCATGATCAGTTCGATGTCGGTCAGCTTTCTACTCCTCAATTTCTAGAATTCGGATTCTCAATGGTGGAAGAAGAATTAAAAGGAGACACACTATCTGTCTTCGCCTTCGCAATGTATATCTCCATGAAACGATGGACTGAAATAGAAGATTTTCCTATGATTGATATGGAGGAATTTAAAGACCATTTTGGAGTGAGATAGAAGTCTGCAATTGCTAAAACCAACATTCAACGACCTGATTGCAAAACTTTCATCTCTGGATAAACAAGAGCCGATAAACGACCACCCCATCCGCAGCCCGTATCCACAAACCAGTGATTGCCAAAATTCTCTACTCGTTTCCTTACTAGATGCCCCTGTACGACGAGTTTAGGTGTAACGTGATCAAGTTCTTCTCGAAAACCAGACATGATGAGATCTTCCTTCGTTTGTTCTTGAATCGATTTCAAATCATTTAGACCCGCATGGCTAAAAAAGGCAGATTCAGTTTCAAAAGAGAGCCTCAGATTGTTTTCCATCCAACAAATGCTATCTTCTGTTATTTTATAGTAAGCGAGTATCTTTTCTTTTTTTTCTGAATCCTGTTTGAATTTTCTCCAAACCGACAATAATTCTTCATCATGATTGCCAAGTAGAAAAATGGATTTACGTTTCATGATCTTAAGTATCTGTATTGTATCTTCAAGTTCTTGTCCATAGTCTACATAATCTCCAAGAAAAACGAGTGAATGAGAGTCATACGTTTTACACTTATTAAGTACCTCAATTAACGGACCTTTGGAGGCGTGAATGTCACCGATGGCAATCCAGGATTCTTGATTGGGTTGATTTTTTAATGTTTTCAAAATTTGATAGCCTCGCTTAGCGCCAGTATATCACCGGGGAAGTTTTGTCAAGGGAAAAGAGGAAGCAAGCATAGTCGCTCATTTCTCGACACCCCCTTCTTTCAAAAAAATTCTTAGAGGTTTTTTTATTTTTTTTGCAAACCGAATGGTGGCCCACGTTCCAGAACGCACTTTCTCCGGTCCCTCAGGGAAAGCCCAAAGTTCATCACAAGATTCCACTATTTTTTGATTTCGAGCGAGGTAATCCATGGTCGCATAACTATGGATTAATATATCTTTTCCCTCGTATTTTTTCGCGGAAAAGGATCGTTGTTTTGAATCATTAGGAGGGTGAATAAAAATTTGGATCTCCTTTGGGTTTTCCCATTTTTCTTCGAAAAGTAAAGTATGAATTCCGTCATCAACGCCAAGGCAATCACCGTGGTGTATTTCTACGTTCGAGTATTCAGCGAGTGATTTTATGAACGCAGCTTTTTGTTTCTCGGACAATCCTTTGCGTGATCCAGTGATTCCAATTTTTATAATGTTCATAGTTCAGATTCTATCATAATTAATATTTCCATTCGGAAGAATCCTTTCCGAATTCTTAAATTTGATGGAGTATAATTTTGTGAAAGCTCAATCAAGATAGGTAAATCAATATGGCTTCACTCATGGAATCAAAAACATCTAACTTGGAAACACTGGAAGATGAAGAAGAGGATGATACAGAATTTTTAGATGGAATTGTTGCCCAAAATATTCCAGAGAATCAAGCCGCCCAGGATAAAGAATATACTGAATTCAAAAGGTTTCGCTCGCAAGTCGAGACTGCCGAAGAACGTGGAATCAGCCGAAAACAAATACTACTCTTTCGTGCTTTAACCGAACTAGATGAGGGAAGAAAGGACCGCATCGGCATCAAACCTTTGTTTCTATTGTTCTGTGAAAATGGCAACAGCACTTGGCTCAATCCCGGAAAGGGGATCGGTGCCCTTGAGGCGACATTACGGAAATTTTCAGGGGATCGCAAGATCCTTATACCCATCATCGAATTGTTGATCCAAATTGCCGAAGCAAAACTTTCTCCGGCTGCTTTCCTAAAATTCATAATCCTACCTAGACTCCGAGGAGATATGAATTGGCGAAACTGGGAAAAATCTCATTTCCCTGCCTTTCGTATCATAAAGAACATATTGACCGATGTACTCAGCGCACCTCAATTCCAATCTGAAATTCTAGAGAATGGCCAACTAACACTAGCACGAGATATTGTTTTGGCAAAGTATGTCGGTGGACCAATTGCAAAACTAGAACTAAATCAAATCGTGAATGCTCAGTTTCAAATTGATTACGCTACGCATTGGAAAAATATCCAATTTAATAATTACCTAGCTCTTTACTTTATTAAAAGCAATGTTCTGCCTATACTTTCAAATCTTTCCTCAAAACTAGACGCTCGTCAAATACTCGCTCTCTTGAGTGAACTTCCTACATTAGAAAATGCCTTTTTTGAAAACTATCCTGACGAGATATACAGTTGGAAGAAATTGCCCAACTATGCTCTCTACCCTGTTTCCTTTCATTACAGCTATAACGAGAGAATTAGGTTAGGCTATTCGATTTATGAAGTCTACTCGGAGGCACTTGGCTATACCCGGATCATGGCTAAGATTCTACCCACAAGGGCAGGCATCTATCTTTGCGAGCTACTCGCTAAGAAAATCCTAAGGAAGGGAAGCAATTCCTTCACCATCGATTTAGGTCGGTTAATTGAACTGATACCAGATTCAGGTGGACTCTATACTTACCGTTGGCATGTAGAGAGATTAATTCAACTAAACGCGGATGAGCGAAAGCAATTTATAGATGCGACACAAGCTAACGCGGGCATACACCCAGATTTCCATCGTCCTTTATGGATGGAAAATGGCCTTTTGCCCGGTCCTTTCACAGTTGGCGATTATACCGATAGGATCCGAGGAGCCAACACGGGCATCATTTTAAAACAGATCGCCAAAGACTTAAAGCTTGATGAGTATTTGCAAAACAAAAAAGAACAATTATCCATTTCTGGATTCTTGAAAGCATACTATGATCAGAATCCAAATAAAAAAGAAATTATCGAAGATTATTTTATGGATATTATCAAAGGCCAAGATAGGGAGTGGACAGCTGCCGATGCAAAGTCCATCGATTCCATCCACCCAGAATTTCAAAAAGTGTTGCTCCTGACCACATTGCGCGGGCTTGGTGGAACTTTTTCGCGATTCAAATCTGATTCATTGCAAGGCTTATTCAGAAATTTTTCCGAAGCCTCACACCTACCTTCCCTTCCTTACGAGATCAGCTTTGAATGGGAAGATACAGAAAAGGAAAATAAAAAGCCAAAAGATGAAGTAGAAATTAGAAAGAAAATCAACTTAGCTTTATTTGAAAGTTGTATAAAGGCCCTTGGCGATACTACGAAAAAAGTGACGAACGACCTTCTGCCCATCATTGGACGCGAACTCATCCAATTGCAAAATTCATTGAGTGAGAAACGAAACCAATTAATTGACATCAATGAAGAAAATCAAAAGTTGAAAATTCAGAATGCTATCAAACATATCGAAGTGCAGATCAAGCGGCTTTATAAATTGCGGGACGATTTTGTTTTGTGGGATAAAGCCAAACAACTTATCTTTATCATTTTTTATGCTTCCAAGTATGCAGATGGAGAAGATACAGTCTTTCAACTTGCAGTAAATTTGGTCCTTCAATTCCTCGCGAAAGACAATACACTTGCTTCAGAAATGGAATCGATATTGCAGGACATCGTAGTCGATAACCTCCAATCCTATCAGATCGATGTGTTAGTTTCCTTCGCTAAGAGAATCACCGATGAACTATTAAGAAACGAAAAAATTCTGGCCATTTTTGATTTGAAGGATGCTATCTTCGTCGAACACATATCCCCCTACTCTTCTTTGAAAAAGCAGGCGATCAATATAAATGCCTTGGATGCCGCGATGAACAAACTATTTCGAGTTGGAAAGATGCAAGCCGAAAAGGCCAAGTGGCTCGACTTTTTGATCAAACAGACAGAAGAGCCAAAAATGAGAAATTATAGAATCTATACGTCGAAGTCGTTTGTCGATGCGTATTACGGAGATATGGGCGGCATTTGTTTATCCCTTATGCCTAAAGAGATACTTAGACCCAATCTATATAATTTTCGAATTGCTGACGAAACGGATGGAAAGATTGTAGGAATGTTCTTGCTCACTTACTCCCAACTAGGCGTCAAATCTCTAGGCATAAGCGACTTTTTTGCCGCCTTTGCGATCAACCCACTTTATTCTGTCCTCTACCATTGGAGTAAAAAAGAAAAACTGCTATTTTATCTCTGGATTCGAAGTTTACTCGAATTTATTTCCTTCACATCTGGCAAACCAGTCTTCCTTGCAGGTCGTTCGTCATATGGACTTCTATCTGAAGGTTCGGAGTTTACGCAAGTCATTGAGACGACAGAAAAACAATTTAAATCCCCGAAAGTAACGGATGCCTTTTCCCTAGATATTTATTACAACAAACAAGCCTATGCAAATGCATATATGATATGTGATCCAATGGAACCTAGCACCAAACATGCGCATAGGCTCTTAAAACTCTGATGCTCACTGAAAAAGGTGTTTTCTTTTTACTTCACGGATGGGCGGGAAGCATCCAATCAAGCTATATGATTAGAACCACTCGATATTTTTATAAACTTGGATTTAGATTAATTCCTAACTCTTACTTGTTTTTCGAAGAGCTAGAAGGTGCAAAGATACACTTTGTGCGAATTGACAGTGTTGATTTTAAGATTAATCATGTTTGACCTCCCTTCTTCTTGAGCTTCCGGATCGAAATCGGAGCCTCTGGCCTTTTCGCTGGTTCTTTTTTTGTCGGTTCAATTCTGACGATCAATTCTGCCTTTAGTGTAGGGTCAGTAATGTAATCTTTGATATCCTGTTTTAGAGATTTATGATGTTTGTCGATCGTTGATTGGTTGGCAATCAATTGGTCTTCCCCTTTCTCACGTTCACCAAGTCCAAAGTAGGCGATGCCTTTATAGATGGCAGTAATCTTATCTTTCGGATTCTGTTTGATAGAATCATTAAAAATGTCCAATGCTTCTCCATATTTTTGCAAAGGGAAATGGAAGAGCCCTAACCGTTTGAGCAAAAAACTATTCTTCG
>JAPZRK010000106.1 GCA_027531445.1 Leptospira sp. | reverse complement strand
TGAAAAAATTTGTGATTAGAATCGGTACCTTAAGATCAACTTCTATGACATGATCGATATCTTTTGAATCCATTAATTCAAAAGAGCCGTAATATGCAGAACCGGCGGCAATAAAAACATAATCGGGTATGCCGATTTTTGATATGACTGTTTGGAGACTTTCTAAAGGTTCTTTTTCGAAATCTAAGTAGTGGATGGATTCGGCACCTAACGATTCTTTCAGTGATAGTGCTTTCTCTTCGTTTCGGTAGGTGAAGTGAATCCTGGCTCCTAAACTTTTTAGTTCATTTAGTATTCCTCGACCAATTCCACCTGTCCCACCGATCACCAATATCGTACTTTCATTTAAGCTCATGCTCACATTTTTTCATTTGTCTTTTCGCAATCAATTGATTTTTAAACCTCTTCGGATAGATGGAAAATTCTCTTTACAATTCACCTAACTGTCAAAACTTAAAAAGTTATGTATACACCTGCTGATTTTAAATTTGAGGATGCCAAAGAGATTGAATCTTTTCTTCAAAACAACGCATTTGCGACAATGTTTACGTCTAAAGATTCTTCACACTCTGCGACCCATGTTCCTTTGCTTTTGAGTGAGGATAAAAAATATCTAATCGGTCATCTTTCTAAGGCAAATCCGCAAGGTCGTTTGTTTTTAGACAAGCCAAAAGTTCTTTGCGTCTTTTTAGGTCCTCATTGTTACATTTCACCAAGTTGGTATGAATCCAATCGTGCCGTTCCCACATGGAATTATATTTCGGTTCATATTTCAGGAATTTTACGTATTGTTTCAGACCCTCAAAAGATTCGTTCGAACCTTCAGCAACTTGTTGATACATATGAAACTGATGATAGCAAATATGTGTTAAATGATGTTGATTCGCAATATTTGTCTGGTTTAGAAAAAGGCATCATTAATTTTGAAATCGAGATTTTGGAAGTAGAAGCTAAAAAAAAATTGAGCCAAAATCATTCCATTGAAAGACAGATGTTAGTGATTGACAATTTAGAAAAGAGCCAATCACAAAATGAAATGTTGATCGCCCAAGAGATGAGAAAGAATTTACAGTAGCTAAGAATCGAAAGTTTTTTAACGTAGAAAAAAATATAATATTCTGTAAGAATCTCTAAGGGAATTTTGCAGGAAGAAGATAGGGGAGGCGATTCTATGTCACGTCCATTCAAAGTTTTAGGTATCCAACAAGTTGCAATCGGTGGGGAATCAAAACAAAAGTTAGCAAAGTTTTGGGTTGAGATCATGGGTCTCACAAAAGTATCAGATTACCGCAGTGAAAAAGAAAATGTAGATGAAGACATTCTATCGATGGGAAAAGGTCCATACAAGGTAGAAATTGACTTAATGGAACCAGTTGATGCTTCCAAAAGCCCCAAAGTACACGATCCCAAGCTCAATCATATTGGACTCTGGATTGATGATTTAGCTAAGGCTGTAGAGTGGCTTACCGCACAAGGTGTACGTTTTACACCAGGTGGAATCAGAAAAGGTGCCGCAGGTTACGATGTTTGTTTTATCCATCCGAAAGGAAACGAGGAATTCCCTTTGTCTAGTGAAGGAGTTCTCGTTGAACTGGTGCAAGCTCCAGCAGATGTGATCGCCGCTCTAGGATGATTTGATACTTACACAGTTGTCTTTTCTTTTGAAAATGCCGTCCAGCCCAAGTAGAAGACGACTGCAGACATAGAAAGAACGACAAACTGTGTGAGATGGAAAACGGATGCAAAAATAAATCCGTCGCTACTATCCTTTCCCATAAGTATAAACCCATAGATTACAGACGCATGAAAGACTCCGATACCTGAGGGAGCAGACGGTATCGCAACTCCCATCGCACCAACAAACATCAAAAATAGAATCTCTACATAGGTAAAAGACATACCGATCATTTGACCCACTAACCAATAAGTTAACGCATAACCAAAAAGCCAAGTGGGAAGTGAAAAAAGTACGGGACGTAACAATCTTTTACCTTTTAAAAACTCACTAAATTCTACCAAATGTGGATCAATTTTATGCTGATAGATCCCTTCTTTTTTGATGAGTTGAAATAGATAATGTAAAAATTTACGAATTGGATCTAAAAACACTCGAAGTGCAATCAGTCCACCAAACATAGAAATGAGCACGAAACCGGAAATGTAAACCAGGTTAAGATTTTTATTATCCCCTAAACCCATTACAAAAAGAGCTGCAGAACCCGCTAAAACTATCGTTGCTAGATCCATCACTTTTTCCAAAAATAATTTGGAAACCAGGTTTGGAATGGCAAGACCTGAATCTTTTTTATTGATCAGAAGTCGGACCAAATCCCCACCACGAGCAGGCAATACCATATTGAGCCCTACACCAATGACGGAAGAGTTGTATGCACTTTTGAACGTGAGATTTTTATCTAAAAGATAATACCATCGGAATGCAAAAGGAACAAAGGCAGATAGGTTGGAAAGAATCACAAGAAATAGAAATTTCCACTCGATTTTGCCTTGCAGCTTTTCAAATTCATTTAAGTTGAAATTTTGAAGTAAAAAGTAAATGGCTATAAAAGAAATTGTTGCACCTAAGATCCATTTTTTCATATTTTATTCCTTTTTTTAACCTGGTGGCCAGGTCATACTTCTCCCACCTAGCAAATGAAAGTGGAGATGATGAACTGTTTGACCCCCATCACTGCCACAGTTATTCACAACTCGGTATCCTGTTTTGTCGATACCTAAATCCTTGGCTAATGATTGGGCAACGCGCATGATATTTCCGAGAAGTGTAACATCCTCGGCACCAAGATCATTCAGGCCAACAATGTGCTTTTTGGGAATAATCAATACATGAACAGGCGCAACGGGAGCTATGTCGTGAAATGCAAAAATTTCATCGTTTTCGAAGGCAACCTTTGAGGGGATTTGCCCGCTACTAATTTTACAAAATATACAATTACTATCTGTCATTCAATTGTCCTTGGAATACCAAACTGGCAGCACCCAAACTTCCAGCGAGATTTCCGCCCTTTGCGATGATCAATCTATCATTTAAAACTGTAAATATTCTCTCACGAATCATTTGTTGCAATCGATCTCCAAATAAATGCCAGGCCGACGTGATTCCACCGACAAAAATGACACCTTCCGGATTCAGCAAATGGATCGCACTTCGTACCGTTTCTGCCATTGCGAGTATTCCAAAGTTTAGAATCTCTAAGGCAATCGGGTTTTTAGATTCAACCTGATCAAAGAACTCTTTTGCATCAAGTAAAGTCTGATTGGTTTTTTCCAAATAACGAGCAATGAGTCCTTTCGTTGAAAAATACGTCTCGAGGCATCCTCTTTGTCCGCATCCACAAACAGCCCCATTGATAACTGCCGTCATGTGACCAATCTCAATCCCATTGCCTTGGTAACCCGAGAATAAAACACCTCGATCAACGAAACCTCCACCGATTCCCGTACCTAAAGTGAGGATTAATAGTGATGACAGGTGTTTGTATTCACCAAACACTGCTTCTCCAAGTGCGGCACAGTTTGCGTCATTTTCGTAAAAAATCGGCAAGTTGAACTTTTGATTGCAATACTCTTTGATCGGCACGTGCTTTAAGGAAGGCATATTCGCACTCTCGATTAAGATGCCACGTTCGTTGTCTAAGGGGCCTGGAGATCCGATGCCTATGCCTAAGATGCCTGGATGATGGAGAAGGGGTTCGATTGATTGGAATACTGCTTCTAAAAATGTATCATTCGTTAAGTGAACCGGTGTCGCTACCACCTGGTGGATCAATTCAGCTCCCTTACGATTATAGAGTCCAGCCTTGATCGAGCCACCACCGATGTCGACGCCTATAGCGAGTTGGCTCATTTCCCTTTGATCACCTGATCAAATTTGCCCGACTTCATACTATAAATGGTTTGGGCATCGAATGCAAGTTTCATATCATGCGTTACAAGGATGATCGATAGATTCTTTTTGTTGTATTCGTTTAACAACATTTGGACCAAAAGGCTATTTTCAGGATCGAGGTCACCAGAAGGTTCATCGGCAAACAGAATTGATGGATCATTGATGAGAGAACGGGCAATGGCAGTTTTTTGAATTTGACCACCAGAAAGCTGACGAGGTAACATGTGTTGGATGGATTCCAGTTTTAAATGTTCAATCAGGTAATCGCATTTTCGTTGGTATTCCGCATTTGAAAACTTTCGCGTAAAGATACCTGGCAGTAAAATATTTTCTCGTACACTCAGATTACCCACAAGTTCTGAAAATTGAAAAACAAGTCCCAATTCTCTAGCTCTGATTTCAAACAACTGACCTTTTGAAATTTGGCTCAAACGTTGGTTGTCATAAAGAATATCTCCATCTGTCGCAGATAACATACCAGTCATCAGTGAAAGGAGGGTCGTTTTTCCGGATCCTGATGGTCCAATGATCGCAACATAGTCTCCCTGATTGACATCAAAGGAGATGGAATCAACAGCGACTTCTTTGCCATAAACCTTTCTCAGATTGTGAACCCGAAGTAACATTATCTCTGTCTCCGGATGGCTCGGTATGGATCAATAAACGTAGTCAGTCCAATCGTAGGGAAAGAAACGACAAAACACGTAAGAATGATAAAGGAAAGGCCAAGAAAGAAGGTTTGAACTTCCTTTGCAAAGTCCCAAACACTTGGAAGAAAGAAAAGATGACCTAGAAAAAAACCAAAAATGGCAACAGGAAACATCAAAATTAACAGTACAAGGCTATGGAGCCAAATGCAACCGAGGCGATTTCCGCCAACTGCCATCATCACTCCAATATCGCCCAATCGGTGGATGCTATGGAAGAGGGCGAGACTCATTTGAGCAAGGATGGCGAGATAAAAAAGAATCTGGGGAGTTTGGTCAAAGGAAACGATACTAGAAAGAGAGATACCGCCGTAAAGATGGATATGAATTCGAATTGCCCAAAAGAAAAAGGTAGAAAGAATGATCCCAGCCACGCCATATGTCATGGTGTACAGGCGATCTCTGACGAGTATCCTCCAAGCAAAAGAGAAATAAGAAAGTGGCGTCACCGTAAGGTCATCATCGCGTCGTTCCTCATTTTTACAAACGATTATTGGTTGCTAAGGAAGTAGGCGAAATTGATATTTTTCATCGCAGTTGGTGCAGGTTTCATTGTTTTAGGATTCCTCATCACTTTCATCATTTCTCAAAAAAGGGACGGTTATGCCAAAGCACTGAGTCTTGCCGCGATGGGTAATTATGTGGATGCCCGTGCGATTGTTCGGGATAAACTTGAAGAAGACCACCAAAATCCATACGGACATTATGTGATGAGTAAAATTTATTCAATGGAAAATGATCCAATGAATGAAGCAAAACATCTCGAAATCATCAAAAAAAATTCCCGTTATACGAAAGACATCGACCCATTGACTGTCTCTAACCGTATTGCAGATATCTATTATAGTCGAGATTATTTTGAAGAGGCATTTTTTCATTACCTTGATACATTGCATGTAGATAGATCCAATCCAATCGCCTGTATGCGATTAGGCTTTATGGCTTTGGGTCAAAAAGAATTTAAAATTGCTGATACTTTCTTTTCCAGGTTGCCTGAAGAAAGAATGAATACATCTCTTTATCTGATCGCGCGCGGCGTGATCTCTGGAGTAACCGGCGGTGGCAAAGAGAGGGAATACTTCGAAAAGGCTTTTAAATTAGAAAAAAGTGCTGTTTGTGGGTTCTTATATGCAATTTCCTTATCAAGAGAAAACAAACATAAGGATGCAGTCAAAATTGCTTCATCGATTGCAGACCAAGTAGAAGACGAATACGTGAGGTATACGATCTTCCAGTTTTTAATGACAGAATCGATACTCATGCAAAATTTCCCTGATGCATTTAAATATGCTAGATTGTGTATGGAGATGTCAAAATTAAATGGGTGGGCAAGTGAACAAATCGAGAGTGATATTCACTTTTCAATGGTTTGTATCTATATGGCACGTTATGAGGATGCTTCAGAACATTTGATTGAGGCTGAGGCCGAACGTCTTGACGATCCAGAAGTGATCGGTCTTGCAAATCTGAAATACAAACTGGAAAGGGGACTAGGAAACCTGGAATCGCTTTCGGTAGATTATGATCTTACGAAAGAGTTGAATCTTTTGTCCGTCAGTTTATTCCCGAATTCTCGCTATTTTGAATTGAGTGGTATGCGCTCTTCGAAGCCTTTTAACATCAAAGGGCTTGTAGATGAGTCTGGTAATAAAACTGCCAAAAAACTTGACTTAGTTGGTATAGATAAATTTGAAAAGTTCATTTCGATGGCAGGAACTCAATTTAAAAACCAGTCAACACGTATGATTCTAAAATTAGGGTATCGTGTAACAAAAGAGTTAACGAATATAGATGGTGATGGGGTCAACTATCTTTGTTCCTCGAAAGAAAATGTAGACAATAAAGCCATATTTAGGGTAAGAAAATGGAAAGATGCCAAAGTATCAGACATTTTTTTGCGTGAAATGCTTCAGCAAATGGAAGAAAATAATGCAATTCGGGGATATATCATCGGTAATTTTGACCTTACAGAAGCAGGTCGAAAAATCTTATCTCAAAACGAAGGTAGTTTTGAATTAATCAACGCAGATCGATTAGAAGATTTACTTGATAAAACGATGTAATCCAATGATGAATCGAAACTACATCAAATTCTACATTTTCCTTCGCAGTTTAACTGTCATATTCTCTCTGTTATTTTTTGAGTCATGCACCAGTCAATCTAATGCAGTCACTTCATCTCGTTCTGAGGCCAAATCACTTCCGACTTTGATGCAGACTGAATGTCCGATTCCTTTGGAGATGGGGAAAATTTATGGGAATCATGGAAAAAAAGAAGATATAGATCAAGTGTTAAAAAAATTAAAACTTTTGATCGATGATATCTGCACAGGAAATTTAAATCATTTGCCAGAACTTGTATTTGGAGAATTGGGTTTATTTATAGATGCAAAGGGACATTGGACAAAGGAAGAAGTTTTGAAGGATTTAAAAAATCCAGAAGGCTATTTTCAAACATATTTTTTTAATCAGAGTCTTCTTGATAAAAAAAAGGGGAATCAGGGAAATCTGACGATCCAAATGGCTCTCCGCAGTTCAAACGGTTTGGTTATCGATTATTTTTTTGATTCATCAAAAGAAACAGAAGTTCAGATTAAATTTAAGGAAAATCCGATCAATATGCGTTACTTGATCAATCCCGTTTTTGCAAAAATAGAAGGTGAGTGGATGTTGTTGCGTATGTTATAATATCTTATTTCGTAATTACTCTTTTCACTATCTCACCTGCTTCCAAATTCGGTATTTCTTTTCTAATCAATTCCACTTCTCTGTTAGCCGTTTTTTCATCATAGCCTAATTGTATGAGAGCAAGGATTGCCAAATCATTTTGAACATTTGTTGAGACCATTGCTTTTGAATCTTCTCTAAGAAATGATTCTAGTTTTTTTAAGTTTTGTTTGATTTCGAAAAGGATCTTTTCGGAAGTTTTCCCTTTGACTTTTGGGATCTTTTCAAGTGTTTTGCGATCATCTGCTTGTGCAATTTGGTATAAGTCATCTGCTTGAAAAAATGATAAGATTTTAAGTGCTGTTAATTCTCCGATTCCATTCAATGATTTAATCAATTTAAAAAGCTCTCGATCTTTATTTGTCGCAAATCCGAATAATTTTTGATTCCGATCTGTAATCGAATGAAAAATAAATACAAAGGTTTCTTTGCCTACGGATTCGCGTAACTGCATATGCAGAGGAAAGGGGATCAATACTTCGTATCCAACACCACTAACTTCGATCAG
The DNA here is from genome assembly GCA_027531445.1 of Leptospira sp. Lineage (GTDB taxonomy): Bacteria > Spirochaetota > Leptospiria > Leptospirales > Leptospiraceae > Leptospira_A. The sequence goes on along the minus strand of JAPZRK010000106.1, from coordinate 9,281 downwards.
AATACTATCCAAATCCAATCGAAGGAGAATACCGCGAAGGCTTCCAATCATTTTTCTAAGTTCCAGATGCTAGGATCTTGTCGGTTTTGCCAAAGTTCTTTTGCTTTATTTGACCATTTGGTTACTTCTTGCAAAGGAACCTTGGGGTTGGTTTTTGACTCAGCTGTCATCTCTGCCTTGGTCATATCCAAAACCTTTATGTATTCGCCAGCCTTTGTTTCATCCTCTAATTTGATACAACAGACTACTATCAGATAACATACTTCAAATTCATAAACCTTATCTGGAAAATCGGACAAACGAAATACTTCTTCAAGGTCAACGACCGCTTTTTTTAAAAGTTCATCGTCTACAGGCAAATTGAATTTTTGTTTGAGGCAATACAATCGAATGTACCTATGGGCTCTTTTGATAATGGCATATGGAATCTTTGCATGTATTTCTACAGTTGCTTTGTAAATTGCAAGATTGACGCTTAGAATGATGGCTTCTTGGGTGCGTGGATGATGGAACTGTTCGTCCGTTACATTATTTACATTGAATTGAGCTTTGATCGTGCGTGAGTTTGCATCCCAATAATGCCTTACTTTTTTATCCGTAGTTGACATTTTTTCACCGGACGAACCATAATAATTAAAATCGCTCCGATTTGCACCATTGAAATAACAGATCGGACATACGGTAAATTGAAGTTCGTTGAAATCTACATGACTATATTTTGGATTTGGGTCATAGATAGGTACTTCAAATATGTTGTGGCGAACTGGCAAAGTTTTTGCTTTGAGTGCGTAATTCTTTACCTCGGCGTATTTACAAACGGGGCATTCCACATCCTGTACGATAATTGGGTTGATGATTTTTTCTTCGTTATTGTCTGACACGCTTTACCTCAAATCCAAGAAAGCCTTCATAAAATCATTTGAATAGGTGGAAGCATCCCTTCAAGAATTAATTTGATATAAATTTTCTCCAAGCATTCAAAAGTAATTCCGATGAACAAAAAAGGATCACAAAATTTGGCAGTAGAAGCCGATTCTTGTCCCCTTTGTTCAGAAAATTCCCAACTTTTTCGCATATTTCGTAAGAAACGCTATCTCACATGTAGCAATTGTTATTCCGTTTTTCTCCATCCAGATCATTTCCTTACCCCAAAGGAAGAAGAGGATCGATATCTTAAGCACAATCATGATGTCGAAAATCCTGATTACCAAAACTTTGTTTTACCACTGGTTGAACTTGTGACCAAACGATTTTCTCTCACTCACAAAGGACTGGATTTTGGGGCAGGTAAGGGTCCCATAGTTTCCAAATTGCTATCAGATAAAGATTTTAGCATCAAGCAATTTGATTTATACTTTTGGAATGATCATCATGTTCTAGAGGAAACCTATGATTATATAGTCTGCTCTGAAGTGATCGAACATTTTCGAAATCCCTTGGAAGAGTTCACAAAGTTAAGGAAGCTTCTTAAGGAAGGCGGTGCGCTGTATTGTATGACGTCAATTTTTGACGAATCTATCGATTTTGAAAAATGGTATTATAAGGACGATCCTACACATGTATTTTTTTATCATACAAAAGCGTTAGAGTGGATTAGAGACAACTTTCAGTATAAGGAAGTGCAGATTGATAAAAATTTGATATCCTTTATCACTTAAAAAATGGTGATCTTTCTTACTTCTTTGTAGAAACTGAGTTTACATCTTTCAATATGGACATGATACGAAACAACATTTCGAAACTATCGCCAACCGCCTGTGAGCTTCCGAAATTAGCAATAATGAAGGTATCGTATTCAGGTGTATAGAACAAATGGGTTCCTAGTATACCAGAATGTCCCATCAAATCAGGTGTCCCTTTCATCAAAAATAACATATCGCCAAATCTAACGGTCATTAGTCCTAGACCATAATAAATTCCATCCATGAATTTATTTGTTCCGGACATTGAGTCTAAAGACTTTTTTGAGATCAATGAGTTTGCGATTAAGGCTTTGTGGAATTTGAGAAGATCTTCTGTAGTGGAAATTAGTCCACCACCGGCCCAATCGGCACTTACACTGCGAAAATTTGTTACATCCCTACCTTCTAGGAGAATGGGAGATAGTGCCAAGTTGGTTTTTTGAATGGGACTCGAACGGAGGTGCATATAAGTATGATTCATACTTAGAGGTTTAAAAAATCTTTCTTTCAGGACAGTTTCGAATGATTGTTTGGTTGTGTGTTCAATGATTTTTCCTAGGATTACATAACCTGTGTCTGAATATAAGAACTGTTTACCTGGCAAACCAATTGGCTTTTGAAACTTCCGTGTAAAATCCAAAAGGTCATCGGTAGTCCAGAATTTATCAGGATTTGCCGTAATTTCGTGAATCACAGCTTTTGCTTCTGGATGTTCTTTGTCAGTTGATTCAAAATAATCTGCCACACCCGATGTATGCGATAGTAGGTGTTCGATAAGAACTTGATCTTGGTAGTCTTTGCCATCAATCACATACAGACCGTTTAATGTTCCTTTGGGAAGGTGATCGATCGCCTTTGAGGAAAGATTAATACTCCCTTTTTCCACCATTTGCATGATCAGCACAGCCGTGAATAACTTACCTACACTCGCTGTATGAAACGGTTGGTCTGGATGAGTTGGAATCGCCTGTCCATTGGATAAAACGGAACCATGACTTTCTTTCCAATGAATGTTTAGTTTGTCGGAATGAACAAGAAGTGTGGCACTCCTTACTTGATCGTTGTCAGCGGCTTTATCTAAGAAACGATCTTTCACTGCAGATTGGGCTTCTGATAGATTTGAGATTTTGCAATGAAAAAAGAAAACCAAGGCAAACAAAAATAAAAAGAAAACAGGTTTTACAAATTTAGTTTTAAAATAATTTGAAAATAACATCATATACCTACTGTTATAATTGATTATAATTGCTTAAAAATCTTTGCCTGTTTTTTATTTTCTGGATCAATGACCGTTTTTTCGGGAAAGAAAACGATATTCCAGTAATGAACGATATAAACTACCATACCAATCAGCACAGTTACAATCAAAAAATAGGCAGAGATTTCCGGCTTCAACATCCAAGGCGAAAGAGAAACTTTTAATGTAAGTAGATGTGGCAAGAGCATATACCAAAGAACAGAACAGGCAACAAGTCCTACACCAAACTTCCCCCACCAATTCGGCCTACCTTGGAGTCCCCGTTTTAGGTATAAAAATCCCCCAAGCCAAACGCCCAAAATTTCTCGAATAATATAAATGGTCAGAATCCAAACAGGGAATCCAAAATGATAACTTACGACACCTAATCCCCCAATGGTGACAAATTTGTCGCAGACTGGATCCAAATATCGTCCTAAGTTAGTTTGTTGGTTCAAAATACGAGCAAACAAGCCATCTAAAAAATCCGTAAGAACGGCCGCCAAACACAAAATAATCGAGGTATAGAAGTGTGTGAGATTTGTTGGATCCTTTGCGTATTCGCTTGTGGTATAAAAAAAGGGCGGGAGCATAAAAACTCGAGAAACAGAGATAAAGTTGGAAAGGGTAAAAATGCGATCTGCAAATAAATCTTTAGCGTTTTTTCCTTGAAGTGGCATGATCTATGGGTTTCCAGTTTTTTAAAAATGCCCTGAATAGCAAGAAAACAATTGATTTTTAATTTGACTAGGGTGACCCCTTGATTATTCTGACATACGGATCACGGAGTTGTAGCTCAGCTGGTTAGAGTGCCTGCCTGTCACGCAGGATGTCGCGGGTTCGAGTCCCGTCAACTCCGCCATGATTCGCCTCATCATTCCACATATTCTTCCTTATCTTTCTTAAACAGTATCAGTTTCTCATCTTCAAGCTCTCTTGCTACCTGAATCACTTTGTTTCTTGCTTCGTTGATTTCACGTAAGGTGACACGAGGTTTTAGATCCAATGCATCTAAAATGTCATTGGCTCTGTTTGTTGACATATTCTTTAAAAATTTACTTCGAATGTCATCTCCAGCACCTCGAATCGCGAGAGAGATCGTTGTGTCATCGGCAAGTCTGTTGATAAGAACTCTCATTTCTTTTGCATCCAAATGCATGATATCTTCAAAAGTATATAGTTGTTCTCGCACTTGACTTGCGACATCTGGTGAGGCTTCATCTAATTCCTGTAATATGGATTCTTCGATGCCTTTTTCCATAAAGTTTAGAATGTTGGCAAGAACATGTGCTCCACCTGCCTCCGAAAACTCGCGCTTATCTCTCTCCTCATAACGTTTTTTTAATATCCTTGCTATGTTTTGAATCACGTCAGGATGCGTTTTGGAGGTTGTTGCTAGACGCATTGCAATTTTGGCTTGATCGGCTTTAGGGAAAAGTTTTAGAACATCTGCAGCTTTTTTCGGATCTAGATTTGACAACGTAACTGCAATGATTTGGGGAGATTCTGAAGCAAGTATCGCCTGTAAAATGCTAGGTTCTACTTGATTTAAAAATTCGAAGTCATTTTTAGTCTCTTCTTTATTGATTTTCTTGAGTATGATTCCTGCACGTTCGGTTCCGACGGACTTCTCTAATAAGTTTTTGGCGGCATCAAGTCCACCTTGAGCTCCATCTTTTAACTCGGTAATCGTCGCATGAAATTCAGAAAGGACCTGTGAACGTTCTTCTTTCGAAATGGCTCGGATTTTGGACATTTCAAGAATCACTGCTTCCAGATTTGCATCATCGAGATGTTTTAAAATCTCAGCGGCCTGGTCTCCACCCAAAGAAAGGAGTAGGAGGGCTGATTTGCGCACACCAGTGGGTGTGGAGACTTGGTTGAATTTCTGCATGAGACATAATTCCTAGAATCGAATCGTTATGTCAAAAAAAACTTCACTAATGAGACAAAATTTTCTCAAGGTTTCGTTAAGTCCGTACGATACCCTTTGTAAGTTTAAAGAATCAAAAGGGAAATCACCAGATGGACAAAGCACACAAATTCAGAAATACACTAGAAAGATACATCCAATACAGAGGCATCGACATCGTGCTCCACCTCAAAGATGGCAAAGTCATCGAATTAGACAAAAACCGCCAAATGGAAAATGACATCGTCATCGGAAACCTCGCAGATGGCGTTGTAAGAATCCCAATCGCAGATATCAGCAAAGCTGATTTTTTCGCCGCTTAATCCTCGTTTGAACAAACTCCCTTTCCCAGGTAACTTGTAATTTGGTTACCTGAGATAAGGGGAACTTCAATAGATCCTTTTAAATCCCGCTCAACAGAGTCGGATGTTCTAGTAACGATTTTAAAGTTTTTAGAAATTCAGCACCCACTGCACCATCTATCACCCGATGGTCACAGGAAAGTGTCAAGGATGCTACACGACCAGCAACCACCTGACCATTTTCCACAACTGGTTTGTCCTCTATCGCTCCAACCGCAAGAATCGCACTTTCCGGCTCGTTGATGATAGCGGTAAACCGACTGATTCCATACATCCCCAAATTGGAAATTGTAAAAGTTCCATTGGTGAATTCTTCAGGTTTAAGTTTGCGATCTCTTGCTTTTTTTGCCAGTTCCTTCACCTCGCCAGAGATATCGAAGATACTTTTTTTATCCGTATTTCGAATTACAGGCGTTAACAGTCCACCATCCAACGATACAGCGATTCCAACATCGATTCTTCCGTATTGGATGATTGTGTCGTCCACCCAACTCGCGTTTACTTTGGGATGGAGTCGAAGAGCTGATGCAACGGCTCGAATGATGATGTCATTGACACTGATTTTTGGCGCAGAATCTGGAAGATTTTTATCGCGGAAATCGTTTAACTCTGCTCGAAACAATTCTAATTTGCGCGCATTCACATCCGCATTCAAATAAAAGTGAGGCAGGTTTAATTTGGAGTCTTTAAGACGTTTTGCGATGGTCTTTCGCATTCCGTTCAATGTGATCACTTCGTCTGGTTTCACATCTACCGCAAACGAAGATTTTATCCCTGTTCCGTTTTTGTTTCCAATCGCATCAAGCACATCTTTTTTCGAAATTCGTCCCTCAGGACCCGTACCAATGATTTTATGCAGGTCGATACCATGTTCCAACGCAATGGATTTTGCCAGGGGTGATGCAAGCACACGCAGGCTTCCTCTCGAATCCGGAGTTACTGGTTCTGGTGTTGTTTGTTTTGCGACTACGACTGGTTCTTGTGGCTTGATGGAAACCGGCGCTGGTGCTGTCACTACTGCTGGTTCTTGTTTTGTCTCAACAGCAGGAGCTTTTGATTTGGCAGAAGAGACAAGGGCTCCTACATCTTCACCAGGCTTTCCGATGATCCCGAGGGCTTGCCCCACTTTTAACTTGGAACCTTCCGGTTCAATAATTTTAAGAAGGACTCCCGATTCGTAGGCTTCCATTTCCATAACAGCCTTGTCGGTTTCGACTTCGGCTAACACCTCGCCAGGTGAAACGGAATCTCCTTCTTTTTTAATCCATTTTACGATGGTTCCCTCCGTCATTGTGGGAGAGAGCTGGGTCATTTCGATCAATTTTGCCATATACTTGTATCCTACTTCAACATCTCGCGGATTGCCGCGCACACTCGGTCCACGTTGGGAAGTGTTTCTCTTTCCAAATTTGCCGCATAGGACATTGGAACATCCCTTTGAGTGACTCTTTCAACCGGGTGATCTAAATAATCGAAAGCGTTCTTTTGTATTAGGTATGCAATCTGGGCTCCAAATCCTGCAACAGGCCATCCTTCTTCGATTACGATCGCTTTGTTGGTTTTTTTAACGGATTCATAGATGATCGTTTCGTCCAAGGGTCGTAAAGATCTAAGGTCAACGATCTCAACCGAAATGCCTTCTTGTTCTAAAACCTTTGCCGCTTCTTCTGCAAAGATAAGTGCTCGTGACCAAGTGATGATAGAAATGTCCGTGCCTTTTCGTTTGATTTCACCTTTACCCAATGGGATGGTATATTCTTCGTCCGGGACTTCACCTTTGACACCGTACAACACTTCTGATTCAATAAAAATAGTAGGGTTGTTGTCTCGAATGGAGGCTTTCAACAGTCCACACGCATCTTTTGGAGTAGCGGGACAAACCACTTTCATTCCGGGCACATGTGCATACCAAGATTCAAATGCTTGTGAATGTTGTGCGCCCAATCTTCCCCCCACACCACCTGCACCTCGAAATACGATAGGCATAGGGAATTGGCCACCACTCATATAATTGAGTTTGGCGGCAGAATTGATGATTTGATCAATAGCGACCAAAGAAAAATTCCAAGTCATAAATTCAATGATGGGTCTGAGACCCGTCATAGCCGAACCTACACCCACACCCGCAAATCCATTTTCAGAGATGGGAGTGTCGATCACTCTACCTTCACCAAACTTATCCAGCATACCTTGTGAAACTTTATAGGCACCTTGGTAGTGTCCAACTTCTTCACCCATAAGGTAGATGAGAGGGTCTTTTTCCATCTCTTCTACCATCGCTCGATTCAATGCTTCTCTATATGTAAGTATTGCCATCTATTTGTCCTCCGCATAAACGTGCTGGAAGAGTTGTGCGAGTGGTGGTTCAGGAGATGTATCTGCAAATTCATACGCATCATCGACTTGTTTTTGAATTTTTAGGTCTAGATCATCTAGCTCCTGTTCGGAGATACCGGCTTGTGTTAGCTCGTGGCGTGCCCTATACATGGGATCCTTTTTTTTGTAACTCTCTAGTTCTTCTTTTGTGCGATACTTTGCTGGGTCAGACATCGAATGTCCTCGAAAGCGGTAGGTGGATACTTCGATGAGAGTGGGGCCTTCACCGCGCCTTGCTCGCTCGACCGCAACTTTTACGTGATCCCTAACTTTTCTTACTTCATCACCTTCAATATGATCCCGAGCAATATCATAGGCAGTAGCTCGAATGGAAACATCCTTTACGGCAAGCGCTCTATATTCCGGTGTTCCCATCGCATAATGATTGTTTTCACAAATGAAAACGACAGGCAACTTCCAAATTGCAGCTAAATTGAGCCCCTCATGAAAGGAACCAATGTTTGCCGCCCCTTCACCGAAAAAACAAATCGTTACTGAATTGTCCTTTTTGTATTTGGAGGCGAAGGCAATTCCAGCCGCAAGTGAGATATGTCCACCAACGATTCCATGACCGCCCATAAAGTGTGCGTTTTTATCAAAGAAGTGCATTGAGCCACCATTTCCTTTGGAAATCCCTGTGGCCTTTCCAAAGAGCTCTGCCATGAGAGCATTGACGTTGAGACCGCGGGCAATGGCATGTCCATGGTCCCTATATGTGGAAACAATGTAGTCGATCGGTGTCAAGGAGGCGATTGCACCCACTCCGACGGCTTCCTGGCCGATGTATAAATGCAAAAAACCGCCGATTTTGCCAACGCTATAAGCCTTAGCGGCGGCTTCCTCAAATTTGCGGATGAGAATCATCTGCCTGTAAAACTCTTTTAACTCTGCAATCGAATTTTGATCTTTCGGTATAGAAGAAACCAATTGAACCTCCAAAAACCAACAAAAACTACCACATTTAGACGAGAATAGAAAGCAAAAATCTTGCGATCTCACATAGTTCTTCAGAAACTTCCATTAAAGCAAGGTTTCATGAAAATTACAAGCACTGGTTTAGAATTCCAAGACTTCCCCGAGTTCCGCACTTTCGTTTTAGAATACGATTTGTTAGGTTCAGTCGCACTGAGTGAACCAATTGTCGATAAAAGCGGAAATGTACTCATAAAAGAGAAGGTCGCGATCAAACAGAATATGATCAAAAAACTGGAAGATATGGATGGCAAGTTCATTCCGTCTTTCAAGCTCGCTATGTCTCGTGACCTAATGAAAATGCTCAAACTAGTTCTGGCAAAGGCTGTGCTTGCTCGAATAGAAGATAAGTCCAATCATTTTATCAAACATTTGTATGAACAAAATGCAGAAAAGATGGCAAGTCTAAAGGGCATCATTCAAAATTCATTTTATACAAAATCCATTGCGCTTTCCTTTTTTAGAATCCTTCTCAATGAAAAAGAATTTTTCAATTACTTGGCTGATTTTGGTCTTTTGACATTAGGATCTGTCATTCAGAAAAAATACTCCATCAAAATGGTGAATCGGTATTCATTTTTAGCTGGTTTGTGTGCCGATATTTCTACTTCCAAAGACAGTGTCTACAAGCAAACGTTAATTGGTCTTCCGCTAACAACCGCAACTTCTCTCTCTACCGAAATTGCTAGAAAATTTGCACTTCCGGAAGAAGTCATCGCGGCTATCAATGGTCACCCTCT
>JAPZRK010000029.1 GCA_027531445.1 Leptospira sp. | reverse complement strand
ACGAAAGAAAGAATTGGATTGTTTTTGATTTTTTTACTTTTTTTTATCGTTTCGTCGCTTGGTATGCACCAAGCAAAAGCTTTTTGGGTTATTTGGTTGGTCAACGGTTTCGTTTTGCTTATATGGGTATTGACTAAAAAGTTTATAATCAAAACAAAAATTTTGTGGATCGTTAGAGTTGGAATATTTTTTCTTTTACCATTTATATTGACATTTGTTATGTGGGCATTTAGTAAAATTGACTCCGTTGCCGTATTACAAGATTTAGGGAATCGATTCCTCAATTTCCAATCTGCTTTGTTTCTTTCAAAGGATATCTCCGCTTTTAAGGAGCTCGATAAAACTCGATTTGAGTTGATCCAAATTTCTATAGAAAATATTGGTAAGGCTTTCTGGTTTGGAAATGGGATCGGATCTTTGCCAATTCTATTACGTGACCCATCTCAGATTGGTGATCATTTTGGAAATATCGTTATTGATGTACCTCCAAACTTTATTTTAGCTTTGTTTCACGATTTTGGAATATTTGGGACACTATTTACTTTAATGATGGTGATTTTATTTGTTTGGGAACGTTTTACTCATTTAGGATTTTTATTACTCATGGTTCCATTTCTATTTGGACTGCAAGTTCAACACAGCGATGGTGCTTTTATTGCTATGTTCCTTTTGTTCTATCCTATAGCAGATATGAGCGGCAAAATCAGGCTATTGCGTCTAAAAAACTGGTTTCGTTATATGGTATTGATTCTAGCTATTGGAATCCCTTTGCATTATATTCTTCTATACACACAAGATTTCCCGGCAATGGGATTTGGTGCTGATTTTAGAAGGGAAAAATTGGGGTCGTATCAAATCCAAGCTGCCGTATTTGCGACTGATTTGGTAGGCGACCATGAATTTCATGGCAATCAATTTGAGTGGCGATTGGCCAAAGAAACGAACTTTAGAAAAGGTCAGCTTATCATTCGCTCTGAAGCTAAGGACATCTTATTGGAACTGATTTGGAAAAATAAAGATAGAGTAACCTTACTTGAATCGGTAATCGAAAAATCACAAAATGGAGATTATGTGTGGAAAGGGATGATGCCTGCCGGCTCAGAGTATGTTGTTTGTAGAGTGAATCGAAACACAGTTTTGAAAATTAACAGAAACTTTTTTTCGAGAGAAGGGGAACTTAAATTTTAGTTAAAGTTCGATTTGATTTAAAGATTTCAATTGAAAATACTTTGAAATGGAAAGATAATCTGTTTTTCCATTTTGTAATTTATTGATTATCTCTGTGATTTCAATTTTTTTAGGGATATGACTTGCAGGTAAGGTATCAACGAGTTGCTTTTGAATTTCTTCCTTACTCTTTGATGTTACAATCAAACATGCCAATTCTGCTTCCTGATCTTTTGATTCTAAAGAAATGACGGCAACTTCCTTCACATTCGGGATCGAGGAAATGGAAGATTCAATAAAATCAAGTGAGACTCTTTTGCCTTTTATTTTTGTTATACGATCTATTCTCCCGATATAATTCCAGCCCTCAGAAGATAGATCTCCCGCGTCATTTGTAAAAAAATAACCATCGGAGTCGGTGATAGAGGTTGGAACAAACTCTTGTGATGTCTCTTTTGATCGTAGCTCAAGACTTAGCTTGGATACGAATTTACTTTTTACGAGTAACACATCAATTTCAGAATTTGTTTCAATTTTTGGTTCCACTACCGAGAGTAAAGTATACCTAGCCTTCCACATTGGATTTCTGATCCCCATTGCTCCGGTTTCCGTTGCACCATAAATTTCACGTATATCAACGATTCCATCAGCACGTAGCCTTTGTGCCAGAGGAACGGGAAATTTTGATCCAGATGTGATGATCCGTTTGGGCAAATTCATTCCACTTTCATACATCCTTTTTAAAGTATAAGGAACAGTGATGAGAATATCATTTTCGTTTAGGTCTTCATTTTTGATTTGTAAAGGGTTTGAGTGAATTATGGATCTTCCCATGGCTCTAGGTAGAAATAGACCCCAGATCAGCCCATAGAGATGGCATAGGGGCACTGTCACATGGAATCGTGAACTTTTCCAGTCCCATCCGAAGTGTATATCAGAAGATGACAGCCAATAATTTACCTCATCTTCAATGTGAGATCTGTTCTTCTGTATTAATTTAGGAAGACCCGTGCTCCCTGACGTAGCAATCCAAAATGAATCACTGCCATTCTTGCCAGCCTCATTCGGTAGTTGGGCTCCAGATAAAAGCTGATCTAGAATTGTTTTTTCCCATTTTGGATCGACCAGAACAGGTTCTTTTCCCAAGGCTAGATCTTCATCCCATTGGCCGTCTTGAAAATAAGTTGGGTCAGCGAATCGAAAAGTCGCCATGAGACAAAAAAAAACCCTCCCCGGATTAAGGGAAGGGTTTCTTTCGATAGGTTTCGATTAAGACTACGCTGTTTTGTGAACGATGCGCTTTTTTAAGAAAATACCCATTGCCGCACCAACGAGGATAAGTCCCGCCGATACCTCAAAAATGTTCTTACGAACGGCTTTGATCAGGTAAGCAGAAAATCCATTTTCAGTGTAAAAATCCTTCACACGAACAATATAAGTTGGGTTCGTAATTTGAGTGTACCAATCTTTGTGTTCCACACCTTTTGATTCAGCCCAAGTATTGAAGTAAGCATATCCAGTTGAAGATGCCTTTCTGATGTCTGAACCTGCAGTGGGATGGTTAAATACACCTGGAACGATGATCGCCCAAGGGAAACCTTTGGAGTCAATGTAGATGTCTTTTCCACTTCCATCAAACGCATAACCTGGACGGTAAATTTGTCTAAACACGCCGTTTGTCTTTTGGTTGAATGCAAGGAACCAGTTCAAATGTCCACCTACAGTGTTTGCTGTCGTGTTGAGATTGACAGGTTCAACAAAAGTGATCGTTACGTTTGCAGTCACTCCACGAACAAAGTTATTGGCAGTAAATGCCGCACCTGGGGCAGGTGAGTTCTGTTTGCCAAAAAGGGTTCTGTCAGAGCTTGGGAGGATCAAGAGTCCTGTTTTAAGCGCATTGGCGGAGAGATTTCCACCAGTACAGTCTCCAGATGTGTTCGCAACATACTTAGCAGCAGAAGCACATCCATTCCACGGATTGCCGGATCCATCAACATAAGAAATCTCAAATTTCGCGCCTACTGGGACATCCAATTTGAGTCTCAACTCATGATTGTATCCTGCTCCCTTTCCAACGTGTGTAAAGATCCCGCGGATTACTTTTACTTTGTTGTCTGGAGTTTTGTCCATTTCTGTGCTAAAAACAGTAGTATGGTCGTTTAGATCCGCATCACCTGCACTTGGAAATAAATCTTCGAATGCAATCGTATAACGTCCAGATCTTGCAGTTGCCGACAATGTGTTGTCTGTTGGAAACTCGTCATAAAGATTCGCAACGCCATCACAATCAGTGTCGATCGATTCCACACAACCGTTCGTTGGTTGAAAGTTGTCAGTTGTGAGAGTAACGACAGGTGCAACAATGACAGTTCCAGAAGACGGAGTCGATCCAGCTCCGCCGTTCGTTAGTTGAACGGGTGCCGTACCTGTAAGTTCTTCCACTTCACCATTTGTTGGGTTTACACCAATCACGCTGATATTGACTTCAGTAACAGACGGTGGAACTGAGATCGGAATTGTCGCAGTTCCTTGTGAGTTGGTGGTGCCTTGTCCTAGGATGTTTGTATTTCCATCAGATTGAGATTCGGAAATGGTAACAGGCGCGTTGGCAAGTGGACCTTGTGCATTGCTAAGATTGACCGTTACAGGAACTGTTACGTTGGTTTCGAAGTTGAAGCCACCATTCGCAGTAGTTTGATTTACAACTGTTGTCGTCGTGCTAGCTGTCACTGTTGTTACAGCTGGAGGAGTCGCAACAGCATCCGTAGTTGTGGTTCCAGTCGTCGCATCCAAACTTACAACAGAAAATTCGTCAGAAGCAGCAGCTGAGGCTGCGGCAGGAGTGTTGGATGATGTATCTCCACCGCCTAATAGACCTGGGAATAAGAGAAGTCCTTTCTTTTTATTCGAACAAGCGAATAAGAGAAGGGGAATCGTTAAAAATAGAATCAGTTTTTTCATTTGTAGGTTCCTACCTCAGACTATTATACGGAAGGAATCAAAAAAGATCAAGAGGTAAGAGAAAAAAATTAG
>JAPZRK010000064.1 GCA_027531445.1 Leptospira sp. | reverse complement strand
TAATTTGGTGAAAATAATGGATGTCTAGGTAAGATGTTCGATTTTTAGGTATACCAAATAAAAAAATACATCATGCAATTTTTAACTTCAGTTGGAGGGGATTTTTCTTGAAGGCTTGCTTCCCTTTTTTTAGATCCACCCATTAAGAAGTGCTTTTCTAATCAATGCCGAAGAACTGGAGCAATTGTATTTTTTAAGCATATTTTTTCTATGATTTTTTATTGTATGCTCGCTCAAAAATAATTTATCGGCGATTTGTTTACTGGATAATCCCTCAGATAAATGAATGAGAACTTTTTTTTCTGCCATAGATGGAGTTATTGATTCAATTTCTTGTTCTTTCTGGCTGGATAAATTGATTTTCTTTACTTCTAAAGGATCACTTGTGTCAATTATATAGTGTGTAAAATCCGCTTTTGGATTCAATGAACTGATATCTGTACAAATAATTAAAAATAGAATAACTTCCATTTTTGAATTAAAAAGTATTGGGATATTTTGAACCATCACATGGATTTTATCCCCATTTTTTTTATATAAATCAATGGTTCGATTTGATTTAATAAAGGGTCTTTTTTCTTTTTTTTGGGAATACAAATAGTTGAAGTATTTAGAACCACCTACTAGTGATTTTAATAAATCCTTTACGGAATGCAACTTTAGGAATTTGTAATAGCTTTTTCCTTCAAAGTAATCCGGATCATATCCTGTCAACTGTTGAGTAGCTCCTCCAAATTTTAGTATTTTGAGGTCTGTGACATCAATAATCGCGTAGCAAAAGATGTCAAACGAGTAAAATCCTGTCAGAAATTTTTCAATGTTGACATTTTTTTTGGCTTCAATGGTGCTTGAATCACCTTTTGCTTTTTGTGCTAAGGAAACATAATTTGAGAATGCATTAAACAAGCCTTTCAAGTTATTCTCTGACATGTTTTTCAAATTTATTTCCCCGATTAATCTGCTTCAATGAACTAGGACAATCTGCTATGTTAAAGTTGACTAATCATCTCTGTCTTCCTTATAAAGCTCATTGTATTTTTCTTCATCCATTCCTTTGCTGAATCTTCTCAGATTGTATGTAAAGGAAACCATAAAATACCGTTGAAGGACATTGGTCTGGATATCCTCAATGAAGGTCTCATTGATATTTCTGTTTACGTTGGCATTTTGTCCCAAAATATCATAAGCCATTAGGCTGATTTCACCGCGTTGGTTTTTGAAGATTTTCTTTCCCAAACTCATGTTAATTAAGGAAAAATTGTTGTTAAAACCTGCATTGAGACCTGTATTGATATGGTGGTTGAGGTCTAGTCGGTACACAATGCCTTCCCAGATGATCCAGTTGAAATTTACCCGAAACCGCTGTTGAAAGAACTGATTGTTTAGATTGGGATTGAGCGTGTTTTCTACATTGTTGAAGGATGATCTTGACCAGATGTTGAAGTCGATCTGATCGCTGATACTACTGCTGATGGAAAATCCACCGCTTAGTCTTTGAGAATTATTGAATCCGATTTGGTCGTTGACTTGTCCTGGTCTGCGGGTGACACCACCTCCCATATTCAGGTTAAGTTTGGATTTTATGAAGTCCAGAGGCAATCCATAGCTTAGCCACGACCTCAAATCCCAATACCCATTTAAGTTGACAGG
>JAPZRK010000113.1 GCA_027531445.1 Leptospira sp. | reverse complement strand
AGATAGTTGGAAGTTTGTTCAGTGCTCTGTTGTCAATCGAGGTGTTTGCTCCTGTTCTTTCGTTAGAAAACAAGCTGTTCGGGCTTGCAGTAACCAACACTTCAGAAAGCTCCTGGCCATCTTCTTTCAAGGTTACATTTACGTTGGAAAACACGCCAAGGGAAAGAACTAATCCGTCGACTTCCTGGGTAGAAAATCCAATAAAGGATACGGAGAGTCTGTATGGACCACCTACACGCATACCCGGGATAGAATACTTACCTTCCAAGTTTGACACAGCACCATATCTGGTACCTGACGGAAGGTGAGTTGCAACCACATTCGCACCAGGAAGTGGCTGACCGTTAGCTTCAGTCACCACCCCGGAAATACCGGACGTAGTAACCCCCTGTGATAATGCTAACCCTGTACTCATCACGAGCATCATGAAGGCCAGCAAATTCTTCAGTAAATTTTGCCTCATAAATTTAAGTTTTGTTAAAGTTGGTTTTGATTGTAAATCTCCGCAAAGGTAAAGTTGACTGCCTCTAGGTCAGAATAGTTTACGTTAAATTTTGCACCGCAAATTTCACAATTTTTAACGAAAGCTTAACACCCTGCCTGAAACATTTTTTTTGGCTTTTGCTCGTTTCACCCTAGATTTTTGAACCTATATTCTGATATTTTGGTAGTTTTCAGAATAAAAATTCGAAATATCTCGCATAAATCGCAGAAATGCCTAATTCTAAAACTCAACCCAATTAGCAGTAAATTGTTTATCAATTCGAATTTTTATTTTATACATTACCATAAATACAAAACATTATTCCATTGAGAGATAAACATATTGTCTGGCTTTACTTGTTTTTGTTGGCTACAATTGCCGACCTCACCTTTCTTCTTGAAGGCAATTCTTCAATGAGATTTTTTTCTAAACCACTCATTTTAATTGGGTTGATTTTGTACTTCTACCAGATTACAAAACCAATCGCATCTACTTTACTGACAAAATCCATCCTTTCAGCTCTGGTTTTTTCTTGGATAGGTGATATTCTATTGATGTGGTCTCACTTGTTTGTGTACGGTCTTGGCTCATTCTTGATGGCTCACATCTGTTACATCATCGGATTTAAGCTTGCTCAAAAATCAGAGACCAGAATCCATCAAGTAGATTTTGTGAAAACTTTCTTTTTCAATCTTCCAATCTATCTGATTGCAGCTTTCACTTTTTATTTAATCAATCCCAACCTTGGGAACATGAAAATCCCGGTAATCACCTACATCATCGTGATCGTGAGTATGGTTACTACCGCCAGAGACAGATTCAAAAAATGTAACTCCTCTTCATTTTGGCAGGTATTTATTGGCGCTTTGTTATTTCTCGTTTCCGACGGCATAATTGCCTTGAGCAAATTCTACAAGGCTTTTCCAGAATCCGGTGTACTAATCATGGGAACTTACGCCACCGCACAGCTCCTAATTATAATGGGGATCAGATCTTATCTGATTAGCAAAAAATAAAAAAGGCTGTCAGTTTTGACAGCCTTCAACTCTTATTTTTTCAATGCAACCCTGATCGAAAGCTCTTCAAGCTGTTCATCGGCGATGGTGCTTGGTGAGTCGATCATCACATCTCTTCCGGAATTGTTTTTAGGGAAGGCGATGTAATCACGGATGGAATCAGATC
>JAPZRK010000112.1 GCA_027531445.1 Leptospira sp. | reverse complement strand
ACGTCTGCTGGTAGCACGGGTTTTGCGTCAGGCAGGCTAATGTGTAAACTTGAAGCTTTGTGCCTCCAATGAACTTTAGTAAAAAATGAAACTTTGTGCTCCGAAACCCGCCCGAATGTAAAGCCAGAAAACATTTCCGGCAAGGCTAAACCGACATTAACAACATTAACAATGAAAGAATACTGTCATGAAAATAATTAGAAACACACTTCCAATTTCCGACTTATACAACTTGATGAAATCAGGGGAGCTTACTATCAATAGAAGTTATCAAAGAGGGACAGGACTTTGGCCTGATAATGCAAGGTCATATTTCATTGACACTGTTTTGAACGACTTTCCATTTCCAAAAATTGTTATTCGACAAGTTGTTGACTTGAAAACAAAAAAATCAAAAAGAGAAATTATCGATGGTCAACAACGATTGACAACAATTAAAGACTTCATTGATAATAAATTCAAGTTGACTTCGGTAAGCAAAAAATTTGCTGGAATGAAATATGACGATTTGCCTGAAGGCATACCTGAATCTTTTTTAGCATATGAGGTTTCCATAGACAATATTGTTACAGCAACTACAGAGGAAATTTTGGAAATCTTTAGACGAATAAATTCATATACGCTTCCTTTAAATACATCTGAAAAGAGACATGCAACCTTTCAAGGTAAATTTAAATGGTTCATCAGCGACTTGACAGAGCATGTAACACCTTTCTTTGAAAAATATGAGACACTTTCTATTAGAGACATCTCACGGATGAGTGATGCAGATTTATTAACCGAATGTTGTCAAATTAAAATTGATGGAATTCAAAACAGGAGTCCTAAAAAACTTGATGATATCTATAAAATCCATGACATCAATTTCGATAGAGAAGCAGAGTTAAGAGACGTCATTACTAGTTCATTTAATTACATCAAAGACAACTTCATAGAGGTTTTTGAAAATTGTAAAATCCAATCGTATAATTTTTATTCATTAATGGGTGCATTAATTTTTAATAAATATGAGATACCCGATACCAAAGAAGATTTAGCAGATTTACAGTCAATTAATCAATTTACAGTCAATGTTGACCACAGTAGAGACGA
>JAPZRK010000132.1 GCA_027531445.1 Leptospira sp. | reverse complement strand
AAAATCTGCTCCTAGTTTCTGACTCAACTCTTGATGTCCACAAAATTCTTTGCCGTTGTCACAAGTAAAGGTTTTTCTTTTGTCAGGGTGAATCTCTTGAAAAAGTTTTTCTGTGACTCTATTGATTTCCGATGCAGTTTTGTTTTTGGCTAATCCTGCTACTAAAAATTTCGAGGCTTTCTCCACATGAGTAACGATAACTCCTAGATGATTGACTCCAATCATTGTATCACTTTCCCAATGACCGATTTCGGTTTTCTTGTCAGCAATTGCTGGTCGCTCGCAGATATCTACACGCCTTTGAATCCCTCCACGCTTACTTTTTCCCCACCTCGACTCTTTCTTTTTCCTCGTCCAGCTGCGTAGGTATTCTTGATATTTTCCACAGTCAAGGGTAGTTTTGATAGATCATTTGATAGATGGTTTCGTGACTGAGTTATTCTTGACCAGCTTTTTTCAGACGACCTGCTATTTGTTCGGGACTATGATAATCTTTCAATCCTTTTTTCACCAACTCTAAGGCTGACTCGCTGACATTTTTAAAGGGTTGTTTGGCATTTTTGGTGCGCGTCTCGCCTTCAGCTTGTGCTGTGTCAGGTAGATAGCATCCTAGAGAAGTTTGATTCCTTCTTAATTCTCGTGATATTGTGCTTTGATGACATCCGAGCCAGACGGCCATTTGCCGTTGAGATAAATTTCCCTCCTGACTAAGTTGGTAGAGCAAGTTTCTTTGTTCTATGTTAAGATGTTGGGGGCTTCGTTTTTGGGTCTGATTTGTTTTTGTTAATGATCAGACAGTACCTGATGAGCCTTTCTTTGTCAACTCTTGAGGTTGATGGGTTTCATTTTTGAATTGGCGAGTTACCTGAAAGTAAATGACAATCGGGCAATGAAGAAGATGATCGATGAAGACATTGTTCCTAAAGTGGTAGATTCTATCAATAAAGATTCCAAAAAAGTTGGAGAAATAACTCAGAAAATTGCTGAAATTATAACGAGCAAACAAGAATTTACAAACAATTTAATTACACAACCAAAATTTATAAATAATTTACTTGGTAGTCAACAATTTCAAGCTGTAATTCAAACATTAATAATGTCTACCAATACTTCACTATCACCAGAAATAAAATATTATGTAGTCACTGGATCGAGTTTTACAAAAAATATAGTAGAATCAGATAAAGAAACAGCAAGAAACGTCAAGTTAAGTTCTAAAATTTGTATCTCAAATTCGCATCCGCCTGCTTATCTAATGGTTGTTGCACCGTAAGACAATCAAGACTTTCAATTAGATTTAAATACAGCGAAAAAGACTTTAGAACAGGCTAATATAGTTCCCTTGTTTAAACAAAATGGAGCTTACTTCATCGCCATCAAGGATGACCTTTTCTTTAAATGTCCTTAAGAGTTTTGGTAACATCGGAACTTATCTCTCAGTGAGATCGCAATCTTGTAGGGTGCGTTCCCTAAGGCAACTTCT